>NZ_CP132343.1:2628571-3285714 GCF_040529065.1 Xanthomonas sacchari
GCACGCCTTGCCGTTGCCGAACGGCTTCCTCGCACAGACCCTGCTGTTCGTCGCCGCCAGCAGCGGCTTCGCCCTGCTGCGCTGGTGGGGCACGCGCCTGGCCGCGGACCTGGCCAGCCGTCACGCGCTGGACCTGCGCCGCCAGGTGCATGCGCGCCTGCTGCAGGCGCCGCTGCCGGCGCTGGCCGACGCCAGCTCGGCGGAAATCGCCAACCTGCTCACCTACAACGTCGAGATCGTGGTGCAGGGCTTCAGCGCGCTGTTGCAGTTGCTGGTGGCGGCGATCACCGCGGCGGTGAGCCTGGCCGCCGCGTTCCTGGTCTCGCCCATGCTGGTGCTGGCGCTGCCGCCGCTGCTGGCGCTGGGCCTGCTCGCCTTCCGCATCGCCGGCCACGAACAGGCCCGGGTCAGCCGCGAGTACGTCGCCGACATGACCCGCCTGTTCTGGCTCAGCGAGGACTTCCCGCGGCGCCTGCGCCACGTGCGCTCGTTCGCACGCGAGGCGCGCGAGCAGGAAGCCTACGAGGCGATCGCCGGCCGGCTGGCGCATGGCTATGCGCGGCAGCAGGCGCTGGTGGCCTCCGGTCGCTTGGTGCTGGAACTGGCGGCTGTGGCCGCCATCGCCGCGATCATGCTGCTGGCCGGGGTGTGGCATGGCATCGACCGCGGCGCGCTGATCACCGTCGGCCTGCTGCTGGGGCGGCTGCTGCCGTACCTGGTCTCGACCCGACAGAGCGTGCAGCAACTGCGCTCGGCCGCACCGGCGCTGGACCTATGGCAGCGCTACGTGGCGCTCGGCGCGCCATCGCCCGCGATGCAGACCGCGGTGGCAGCGCCGTCCGCTGCAGCGGACGACGCGACGTCGCCAGCACCGATCCAGATCGAGCGCATCGGCCTGGCACCGCCGCTGGCCGCGGTCGCCTTGAACGATTTGGTTCTGGCACCAGGGACCCTGACCCTGATCAGCGGCGCGTCCGGGGTCGGCAAGAGCAGCCTGATGGACGCGCTGGCAGGCATGGTCGCGCCTCCGCAGTTCGCGGCCCACTGCGACGGCCGCGCGCTCGACTTCGCCGGCTATCGCGCCGCGCTGCAGCCCTTGGCCTATGTCGCCCAGGGCGTGCGGCCCTGGCAGCACAGCGTGCGGCACTGCCTGGCCTGGGCGGCGCCAGCCGCGAGCGAGGCGGCAATGTGGGAAGCGCTGCGCGACGTCGGCCTAGCCGCACGCCTGCAGGGCGGCGCCGGCCTGGACACCGCCGCACACGGCGCCGGCGCGCGCCTGTCCGGCGGCGAACTGCAGCGGTTGCTGCTGGCCCAGGTGCTGCTGCGGCAACCGCGCGTGGCCTTGCTCGACGAAGCCACCAGCGCGCTCGACGCCGTCGCCGAACAGCAGGTTCTGAGCACGTTGCGGCGCCGCCTGCCGCAGACGGCGCTGGTGGCGGTTTCGCATCGGCTCGGCCTGTCTGCCATCGCCGACCAGTGCGTGATGGTGCAACGCGCCGCGTTCGCTCCGTTGCTGCTGGCAGACCGGGCTTCCTGAGCCGACCGCACTCCGTTGAGATCGCTTTTGTCGCGGCGCCATCCTTCTTTCAGCCCGCTACAACGCTCCATCTCTTCGCGACAGTCAATCGCGGGTTTGCTTGCCACAGAAAAACAAAACCCCGCAAGCGGGGTTTTGTTGTCAAGCGAAGGCACGACGAACCGCGTTCAACCCTGCGGAAGATCGCACTTCATCTTTCCGTCCACGTAGTAAGGCTTCGGCACGTCCGGATTCTGGCTGGTCTTCTCGAACACCACCTCGAACGAGTTGGGGTCCGGCTTGCCCTTGCGTTCGGTGCAGGCATCCTGCAACTTCTTCTTGACCGCGGCGATGCCGGCGTCGCGGTTGGCACCGTCGGCGCTGTTGGTGAGATTGGCGACCTCGGCGAAGGCGGGCGCGGCGAGGCCCAGCAAGCTTCCTGCGAACACGAGTGCGTGCAGCTTCTTCATGGCGTCTCCTTGTGTGTGGGTGTCCGTACGCAATTGGAGGCGTGCGTCGCGGCGCATGCGGCAATGCCTGGCGCAGCGGGCGCCTTCCAGCGCGGGGCTAGGATAGGGAGCGCTGGTTAAGACTTCGTAGGGATCGGCGCGCAAGACCGTCGCAGCAGCATCCGAAAGGTCAACGCAGCGCATTGACGCGGCGCTGTGTCTTCGGGCCGAGCGCATGCTTTGACACGCGCCGGCCCGCCCACGGACGCACACGCCGCGCAGGACGACTCAGCGACTACTCGGTACGCGGCGCCTCGTAGTTCTGCCCAGGCTGCAGCGCGGTGACGTAGGGGCCGTTCCAGTCGCGGTCGAAGATGCGCGTCAACGTCTCGGCCGGGTCCTTGCCCTTGACGAATACCGAGGCGTCCACCGCCGTGTTGAAGTAGCTCCATTCCCAGTTGCCGGTGCCGATGACGCTGCTGCGGTCGTCGGCCACCGCGTACTTGGCATGCTCGACCCGCGCGTACGGAATGAAGCCCTGCGGCGCCGGCGGCAGGCGGCTGAACTTCACCGTGATATTGGGCAGCGCAGCCAGGCTCTTCAGGTACGCCTGCATCGGTTCGCGCAGCGCCCAGTCGGCGACGATGATGTGCACCTGTACGCCGCGCGCGGCGGCGTCGCGGATGGCGCCGTCGACCGGCGCCCACCAGCCCTTGGGCCCGAAGCTGCGGATCGCCGAGAGCGTCATCACCTGGATGCGTAGCGCATGCTGGCTGGCGCGGATCATCTCGACCAGCGCCGGCTCTTCGGCAGTGACCCAGGCCGGCTGCAGCGCCGGCGGGCTGAAGGCGGGGAAGGCGATCAGCGGCGCGTCGCTATGAGCATCCAGCAGCACCGGGTCGGTGGCGGTGACCGGTGCGAAGTCCGGCGGCTGCACGCCGCGCGCCTGCGCCTTGGCCAGATTGCCTTCTTCGGCCAGGCGCCAGCTGTAGTCGAAACTGGCGGCGAAGGTCTTGGCGAAGCGCGCGTCGTCGATGCGCGCGCCGATCTCGTGGATCTGCTCCAGCGCCCGCCAGTCCCAGTTCTGGCTGCCGACGAACACGCTGGCATCGTCGACGATCATGTACTTGGCGTGCAGCACGCCGGCGGTCAGCGTGTCGACCGGCAGCACCCGCACGGTGATGCCCGGCACCTTGCCCAACCAGGCGACGCTGTCCGGGTTCTTGGCCAGGAAGGTATGGTCGACCAGCAGGTGCACCGCCACGCCGGCGCGGGCGCGGGCGGCCAGCGCGTCCAGCACTGGGGTCAGTCCGGTGCCGGGCTTCTCGGAGATATAGAACGCGGCGATGTCGATGCGCCGCCTGGCACCGTTGATCATCGCCAGCCAGGTCTGCTGGGTGCGCGGCACCCCGGGCTCGCCGTAGACGCTGGCCTCGGGCACGCTCTCGACGATCTGGAACTGTGAGGGCTGCGGCCGGGCCTCGGCGCCGGTGGCTGCCGACAGCAGCAGGCAGGTCAGGGCGACGGACAGGAAGCGGCGCGCGGGATGCGCGCTGGCGATGGAAGCGAGAGGCACGTTGGGTGTCCTTGCGGGAGCGTGGGAAGTGGATGCCGGCGGCGATGCGCGTGCATGCTACCGGCAGCCGTCGTAGCTTGGCAGCCTGCTTTGCAACGCACGTGTCAGTGAGATGGTTCCGGCGAAGTTGGCGTTCCCGCCCAGGGGCGTCAGCGCATCAGAGTAGAGCGCGCAGCCGATGTGTGCGCCGGCCGCCGCCGACCTCGATCGCTTGACGAATCACTGCCCTCATTGGGATCAGCGCATCGTCATGCCGCGCCGCGCCGCGTTCAGCACGTCCGGCCGTGCGGCGTTCGCAGAAGGAATGCATCGCCGTCCAGCGGCACCAGCGACTGCGTCCTGCCGCGCGAGAGGGTTCATGCGCGACCGTCGGCGGATGCGGCCTGTGCCTGCGCGAACCACTGCAGCACCTGCTGGCGATGCAGCTCGCCCCAGCAGCGCACGAACTGCTGAGTGTGGTGGTCGCTGGGGTCGTTGAGGGCGGCAATGCGTTGCGCGATGTAGGCAGGCTCCAGTCGCAGGCCGCAGTCGACCTCGATGCAGTGGCGCCAGGCGGTGTAGCTGTCGGGAACGATGGAAGACGACATGGAGGTTCCTTGAAGTTCGGCGCCGTGCATCGCAGGCCCGGCCTCCGAAGCGAGGCGGCGATGGCCGGATGCGAACCGCGGCTGACTGACGGTAGCAACAGGCTTGCGCCGACGTTCGATTGCTCAATAATGTTATAGTGTAACTCAACCGATGCGCTGCATATGCGACCTGGCATTCCCCTGATCCTGTTGCTCCTCTCCGCCAGTTCGCCATCTGCCGCTGCGATCCGCCACCATGGCCCGCACGTGCACGGCCAGGCCAACCTGGAGGTCGCCGTCGACGGCACCGCCGTGGACGTGCAACTCAGTGCGCCCGGCATCGGCATCCTCGACTTCGAACATCCCGCACGCGACGCCAACGAGCGTCAGCGGCTGCAAGCTGCGGTCGCCACCTTGCGCGCTGCCGGCTGGTTGCAGTTCCCGGTCGCGGCGGCGTGTTCGCTGCGCCGTGCGCAGGTCACCACCGAGGGCTACGACGTGGCGATGGCCGATCCGGACGAACCGGGCCACAGCCATGCCGAATTCCACGCCCACTACACCTTCGACTGCGCGCGGCCGGCGCGGCTCGATCACCTGCAGGTATTGCTGCCGCAGCGTTTCCCGGGGCTGCACACAGCGGTAGTGGACGTCGCCACCGCCGCCGGCCAGGGCCGCACCGAGGTGGTGGCCGGGCAGGCCCGGGTGACGCTGCCGCAATGAGCCAGCCGCATGTGGTCGAACTGAGCGAGGTCCGCTTCGGATATCCCGGCGCCACTGCGCCGGTCCTGGACATCGCGGCGTTCGCGCTCCCGCGCGGGCAGCAGTTGCTGCTGCGCGGCGCCAGCGGATCGGGCAAGAGCACCTTGCTGGCGTTGATCGCCGGCGTGCTGCAGCCCACGGCCGGCTGCGTGCGCGTGGCCGGGCAGGACCTGGCGGCCTTGCGCAAGGCCGCGCGCGACCGCTTCCGTGCCGACCACTGCGGCGTGGTGTTCCAGCAATTCAACCTGCTGCCGTTCCTGAGCACCCGCGACAACATCGCGCTGGGCCTGCAGTTCTCCGCACGCCGCGGTCGATTGGCGGCGGGCACGCAGGCGCTGGACACGGAGATCGAGCGGCTGATGGTCGCGCTGGGCCTGGACGTGGCGGCGCTGTGGTCGCGCCCGGCCGCGCGCCTCAGCGTCGGCCAGCAGCAACGCGTGGCCGCGGCGCGTGCGTTGATCGCGCGGCCGCCCTTGCTGCTCGCCGACGAACCCACCTCCGCGCTCGACCCGGTCGCGGCACAGGCCTTCCTGCAATTGCTGTTCGCCGAGTGCCGGCAGGGCGGCACCAGTTCGATCGTGGTCAGCCACGATCCGTCGATCGCACCGCTGTTCGACGCCCAGGCCGACCTGGCCACACTCAACCGCGCCAACGCCGGAGGTGCGCGATGACGCTGTTGACGCTGGCGCTGGCCAGCCTGCGCAGCCGGCGCCTGGGCGTGGCATTGACGATACTGGTGATCACCCTGAGCGTGACGCTGCTGCTGGGCGTGGAGCGCATCCGCACACAGGCGCATGAAGGCTTCGCCAGCACCGTGTCGGGCACCGACCTGATCGTCGGCGCGCGCTCGGGTCCGGTGAACCTGCTGCTGTATTCGGTGTTCCACATCGGCGACGCCACCAACAACGTCTCGTGGCAGAGTTACCAGGACCTGAGCGCGATGCCCGAGGTGAAGTGGGCGGTGCCGCTGTCGCTGGGCGATTCCTACCGGGGCTACCGCGTGGTCGGCACCAGCACCGGATTCTTCGAGCACTACCACTACGGTGCCAAGCATCCGCTGGCGTTCGCGCAAGGCAGGGCGTTCGACGACCTCTACGATGCGGTGATCGGCGCCGACGTCGCTGCCGCGCTCGACCGCCACCTCGGCGACGAGATCGTGCTGACCCATGGCACCGGTCGGATCAGCCTGGCCACCCATGCCGACAAACCGTTCCGGATCGTCGGCATCCTGCGTCGCACCGGCACGCCGGTGGACTCGAGCGTGCTGGTCTCGCTGCAGGCGATCGAGGCGATCCATATCGACTGGCACTTCGGTGTGCGCCTGCCGGGCCAGCACGTCAGCGCCGCGCAGGCGCGGGCGATGGACCTGACCCCGGACACCATCACTGCCTTCATGCTCGGCCTGAAGACCCGCATCGCCACCTTCTCGGTGCAGCGGCGGATCAACGAGTACCCGGAGGAAGCGATGCTGGCAATCATGCCAGGCGTCACCCTCCAACAGCTGTGGGGCACGCTGGGCACGGCCGAAGGCGCCTTGCGCATGATCGCCTCGCTGGTGGTGCTGCTCGGCCTGGTGTCGATGGTCGCGCTGCTGGTGGCCACGCTGCAGGAGCGCCGGCGCGAGATGGCGATCCTGCGCGCGGTCGGCGCACGACCGCGCGACATCGCCTGGCTGCTGCTGTTCGAGGCCGGCCTGGTCACCGTGGTGTCGTGCGCGCTGGCGTTGTCGGTGGTAACGGCGGCCAGCTGGCTGGCGCGCGGCTGGGTGCTCGATCATTTCGGCCTGGCGATCAACCGCATCGCGCCCAGCGCGGCGGAATGGGGCTGGCTCGGCTGCGTGTTGCTGGCCGGGGTGCTCGCCGGCATCGTGCCGGCCCTGCTGGCCTATCGCCGCACCCTGGCCGATGGCCTCTCGCCGGACTTGTGAACATGACGCGCTGGATCCTTTCCTTGCTGGCGCTTGCACTACTGTGCGGCTGCGGCCGCAAGCAGCAACCCGACACCCCGGAAAAAGCGCAGGCGACAGCGCCGGCGCAGCCAGCACCAGCCAACGACGCGGCAATCAACCCGCCGCTGGGCGATCCAGACGCCGACGGCTATCGCGAACTGGACTGGAGCGCGATGCTGCCGCCCGCCGAACTGAAGGCGCTGGAAAACAGCGACGAAGCGCCGGTCAACCACACCGGCAAGCGTGCGATGCCGCAGACCGGCACCTACAACACCGTGGCCGCCGTGCTGGCGCGCAAGGTGCGCCTGCCGGGCTACGTGGTGCCGCTGGACAGCGACGACGCCGGCCGTGTGCGCGAGTTCCTGTTCGTGCCGTACTACGGCGCCTGCATCCACGTGCCACCGCCGCCGCCGAACCAGATCGTGCATGTGCGCCTGGATACCCCGATCGACCCGCCCGACATGTACAGCCCGTTCTACCTGAGCGGCCAACTGCGCGCGGAAATCCTGCACGGCGAACTCGCCGGCACCGCCTACACGATGGAGCAGGCCCAGCTGCATCCCTATGAAAAAGGCTGATCGCCATCTCCTGCTGGCTGGAATGCTGTGCCTGCTGGCGGGCTGCCACGGTGATGGCGGGAAGCAGCCGGACGCCACGCCGACACCATCACCGGCAGCAAAGCACACGACCGCAGCAGCCGACGCTGCCCCGGACACCGTCGAAAGCTGGGAACAACTGGCACCGGCAAACGACATCTACCAGCGACCACCGCCGCGGATCAACGCGGCCTGGCGCGGCGACGCCGCGGTGATGGATCAGCCGGCGCCCGTCGACGATGGCCCGTCCGTGGTCAATGGCATGCCGATCGACCATTCCGGCACCCAGCGCGCCGCCCAGTTCGGTTCGTCGCAAGTGGTGAAGGGCCTGGAAGGCAAACGCTTCGCCCTGGACGGCTACGTGGTGCCGCTGGAAAGCGACGACCAGGGCAAGGTCAGCGAACTGCTGTTCGTGCCGTTCTATGGCGCCTGCATCCACGTACCACCGCCGCCACCGAACCAGATCCTGCATGTGGTGCTGCGCATCCCCATCGACGTACCGGAGCTGTGGGACCCGTTCCACCTGCAGGGGCGGCTGCATCTGGCCGACTTCAAGGCCGATATCGCCAATGCCACCTACGAGGCGGAGGACGCCACGCTCACCCCGGTGCAGGGCTGAGGGCGCGGTTCGTGTGCCTGAAATCGCCGATGCGTTTGTCGATCGCGATCGCCGCCTGTGGGGTCGTCGTTGCCGGCGGCGTGCTGTTGGCATTGCGCAAGCACGGGCACGTGGCATCGACGCCGCGTGCTGCTACGACCACGGCGATCCACCCGCCAACTGTGCACGCATTTCATGTCGCGCCATTGTCCGAAGATGCAGCCGACAAGCGCATTACCACACTGCTGCAAAGCGACGCCGCATTCGCGCGCGACGCCACATTCCTGATCGCGGCCAGCGTCCGCGAACGCTGCGCACCGGCCCATTCTGGCGAATTGGCGAAGATGGCCAACCGCGCACGCCTGCCGGTGCTGGTCGCAACGTCTGAGGTGACGGCACGCGAACCCGACCTGGACCAGCCGATCTATCAGGCGATCCAGCGCATTGCCGCCGCTGCGCCCTGCGGCCGCGCACTCGATCTCACGGCGACCGGCCTGTCGCTGCAGTTGGACCCGGAACGCTACGCAGCAACGTTCCCCGACAGCTACTACCAACCGACGCTGGATACCGTGCCGCACGAGTATGCCGGCCAGCCGCTGGTCACCCGCGCCGCGCAGGAATGCCAATCGATCGGCTACGCGGTGCTGCCGCTGGGCCGGGACGGCTGGCAGTGCAGGGCGCTGTGGTCCGGCATGCGCCCGCGGATCGTCAAGGCTTGCGAACAAGCCCGCAGCGAAGGCGGGCAGGGGGCTGGTGAGGCGATTCCGCCGGAGGTCGCGAACCGGCTGACGCCGGTGGTGGCGGGTTTGCTGGAGAAGTTGCCGGAATCCTGTCGCTGAGTGCGCGCGCGTGCTTTTGCACGGCGGAAGCTAACGGCTGCCAACGGCAGGAGTTGGCCAAGACAGAAGTTTGCGGAGTAGCTGATTAGGGAGGTTTCCAGGCCACGTTGTTGCGTTGTGCCTTACGTTGACGTGCCCCCGAACACCTGCAACCGCACCTGGATGAACTCCAGCAACGCCCGAACCCGCGCAGTGACCGAATGACGGTGACTGTAGGCGCCAAGCAATTGCAGCGGTGCAGGGCGTAGATCCAGCGGCACTTCCTGCAACCTGCCTGCGGCAAGATCTTCCTGGCACGGGTAGGCCGCAACGATCGCAAAGCCAAGGCCCTGGCGCGCGCCGGCCACCGCGAGTTCCCCGCTGTTGACGCGATAGCGGCTGCGCACGGGCACTTTCACGATCTCGCCCGCAGGATCCAGGAACTGCCAGGGCTGCCCCTTCAGTGCGCTCACGGTGGTGATGCACGGCAGGGACTTGAGTTCGCGCACATGGCGCGGCATTCCGGTCTGGGCCAGTAGCGTGGGGGAGGCGACCACGATGCTGGGCAAGGTCGCCAGTTCGCGGGTGATGAACGCGCTGTCGTCCTGATGCCCGCGGTGGAAGACGAGGGAGAGATCCAGGTCCTCGCGCAACACCTCCAGGCCGGTCAGGCGCGTGTCGCATTCCAACTCGATGCCAGGATGAAGACTGCAGAATTCTGCGAGGATCGGCGCGAGCAACCTGGGCGCTTCGTTGGGCATGCACATCTTGAGGGGCCCCTTCAATTCGCGCTGGACTAAGCCAAGCTCGTCCTCCGTGGCCAGCAAGGCATCGAGGACCGGCTTGGCGCGCGCGTACACCAGCTTTCCGGCTTCCGTCATGCGCAGATGGCGCGTGCTGCGTTCCAGCAAGCGCACGCCCAGCCTGCGCTCCAGCGCCGCGACATGACGGCTGACGTTGGACGACGGCAAGGCAAGCAGGCGCCCAGCCCCGGAAAAGCTCTGTGCGTCGACGACGGCCACATAGACGCGGACTGCATTCAGATCGAGGTTGGTGCGCACCATTATCCCAACTGGGGTATGAAACCCCGCCATTTTCGCATGCTAGTTGGCGGAATTGGTGAGGTCCAAGATGCACTCCCGTCCAACGGCTGCCCTGCAATGGCACGCCTGGACCAATCGAATCGGGATGCATCGGCATGGAAATCGGAATACTGGGTGGCGGCATCGCAGGCTTGAGCGTGGCCCTCGCGTTGCACAAGCAGGGGCACACCGTCCGCGTCTATGAACGTCGGAACGGGCCGGCCACCATGGGCGCTGGCGTGACGCTTTGGCCCAACGCGTGCTTTGTGCTGCAGGAACTCGGGTTGTTGGAGGATGTCGGGGCGGTGGGCGGTCGGCCATTGTCGGTACACCGCAAAGACGCAGCGGGTAACGCGCTGGGAGGCCTGGACATCACGCTGCTGGACCGACTCATGGGCTACCCGACCCATACGATCCTGCGCCGCGACTTGCAGGCGGTACTGCTGGACCACGTGGCACGCGCTGGTATCCAGGTGGAGTTCGGGCATCGGGCCGTCGCGATCGACCTGGATGCCGGCGGCAAGGCCGTGGCGCGGTTCGAGAACGGGAAGAGCATCCGTCCAGATCTGCTCATTGGCGCGGATGGCCGCATGGGCTCGGTGGCGCGCAAGTTCGTCGCAGGGGACAACACGCCCATCTACCAGGGGTTCGTAAACTGGATCGGCGTTGCACAGGGCAATGGTCCGTTGCTGAGCGACATGGCGATTCACGATTACTGGGGGTCTGGCGATCGTTTCGGTTGCGTGCCGATTCGGACGGATCTGGTGTACTGGGCCGCCGCGCAGGCGCGGCCATTGCCCGAGGCGACGCCAGCAGCGGAGATGCGCAAGGAAGTGATGGATCTGTTTGCAGGATGGCCCGAGCCTGTCGCCCGCCTCATCGAAGCCACGCCGGCGCACTCCATCCAACTGATCGCCGTGCACGACGTGGAGCCGCTGCACACCTGGAGCCGAGCAAATGTGCTGCTCGTCGGCGATGCGGCGCACGCGCCACTGCCGACCTCGGGTCAGGGCGCCTGTCAGGCCCTGGAAGACGCCTGGCATCTGGCGCGGTGCCTCGAAGAGGCAGACGGCGCGCTGGATCAAGCATTGCCACGCTTTGCCGCAATCCGCGGACCCAAGACCACCAAGCTGGTAGAGCAGGGCAGGCTGTTCGCGCGCGGCCTGTTCGCCCAAGACCCTGAAACCTGCCGTCTTCGCAACGAGCGCGCCAAGGCGTCCGATCCATTGCGTGATGCCCAGGCCATGGCGGCAGGATGGTCGCAGGGGTTGCCGATGGCGGACTGCATAGACGGTACGCCGGCGAGCGGCGCTGGCAGTCTGTATCGCCTGTAAAAGATAGTCTTGATCCGAGTGTCGCGTGGCATCTGCGCTGCTGGAAGCATTTCCACCAAATCCGGGCCTCCATTTCATTGGGTTGCTAGGTCATGCTGATCAAAGATCTTCCACTGCGCTGCCCCTGTTGTGGCTACAAAACGCTTGTCGAGGGAGTGGCATTTGAGATTTGCACCGTGTGTTTCAGGGAGGATGATGGCCAAGATGACGATGATGCTGATGCTGATGAGGTACTAGGTGGCCCGAATGGCAATCTCAGCGTTACACAAGCGCGAGCGAACTATCAGCAAATTGTCGCCTTTCGGAGACAGGGCCTGTCTTATGTACATCCGCCTTAGGTGAAGAAATGTAGAATGAGGGCCTAGTCAACCCGGCTTCCCGGCTAGGCTTACGGGGGTGGGGAATGGGTCTATACCAAGAACAGACTCTGAAATGATAGATAATTCGGATCTAAACCAACAACAACATCATGACAGCCTTGAACAAGCCAATGCCATCAGTGCAGCCGCCAAGCGTCAAGTCGCTCTTTCTTCAAATGAGGTACGGAGATCAACCAATATCTACAGGCACAGGCTTCGTAGTGAAAAACGGGTCTTCTGCGTTCCTTCTGACAAATCGTCATAATTTAACTGGGCGTCGGAATGATTCCGGCGAACTGCTCTCGAAAACGGGCGGAATCCCAGATAATGTCCTCGTTTATCACCATCTTTCAGGGCGTCTTGGCGCTTGGGAGGGCAGGGTTGAAGCGCTCTTCACCGAACAAGGACAAAAACGCTGGAAAGAACATCCACTGCATGGTGCGCGTGCAGATGTGGTGGCGTTGCCGCTCACCAACATCGAAGGAGTCGACCTATATCCCTACGAACTGACAGAAGAACCAAGAATTGCGATCGCCCCTGGAGACATTATAAGTGTTGTTGGATTTCCATTCGGAATGTCTACGGGCGGACTTCTTCCGATATGGGCAACAGGATTCATTGCCAGTGAGCCGCAGGTGAGCATAAACAACAGTGATCTCCCAGTTTTTTATATTGATTGCCGAAGCAGGCAAGGGCAATCTGGATCTGCAGTAGTTGCTTATCGGTCAGGCGGAATGGTGAGCATGGAGAACGGGGTTGCAGCTATCTTTGAAGGGCCAGTGACACGCCTCCTTGGAATTTACAGCGGGCGTATCAACAATGAGTCGGATATCGGCGTTGTTTGGCGGACCGCTGCATTGCATGGTCTAGTCCAGGATACCAGGGAGTTCCTTGCGACGTCAGTCCCGCAATCTATCAATAAGTTGAATTGGTAAAGCCTAATTTTCTCGCATGACGAGAGCTATTCACAGGCTAAGCGAACTGTGCAGCCGCTTCTGGCCATCGGGGTTCCGACCCAAAGCAGACATCAAACTGGCGCCAGGGGGCTAAGGCCGTTCAACCCAAGCAACTCTCTATCGTCGTCGCTCATTGGATTGTCAATAGCATGACGAATTCTGCGTTGGCACCACTCGTAAAAGTCGGGATGCTCATACTGCAGTTGCGCCTGTCCTACTTCGTTGAGATGGATCCTGTAGCAGTATCGAACCGGGCCAATAGTAAGCGTGGAATGGAAAGCTTCGGGCGCGAGAGATTGCGGATTGCCTGTGACGATCAGGCCGCCATGGGCGGCGTAGCTATGGATTGCACCATTCTCTTGTAGACGGCGGTAGGCGACGTCGGCATCTACGCAAAGCAAAACATAGTTTTTATCACTTATGCCTATGGCGAAATCTGCAATCGGTTGGTAGAAGGTTGCGCCCACCTCTGCTAAGTGACAACACATAAGCTTCGCGAAATACCTGAAAACATCCAAATAAAGTGTTCCGCCATTGGCATTGAAGCGGGGGTCTTCATACACCTTTGCGGGATCCCCCCCCGCTTTCAAGAGTTCCAAGGCCAATCCTCTAAATGCATCAAATGCCAAATCGGCCGGCTGAGTTCTCGCGTTATTACAGGTTCCGCATATGCGAGCGGAAAAGTGAAACTGCTTCGAGCTTGGGCTCTGTGCGTGGCGATAGCGTTCGCCTGGGCGCCCGATAACCATCGGCTGCGCCCCAAACTCACTACGAAGCGCGGCCGCCTTGACCTTATGCTCGCCTGAAAGCGCCCCGGTAGACCCGCATAGGCAGCATTGGCCAGCAAGAGGCGGGGCAAATGTATCCATAGCTAATCTCCGATTGCTTGCCGGAGCACCTCTTTTAAGCTTACCTTGAGGTGAAAATTAAAAGGAGTGGCTCGCTCTATTGCCTGTAAGCCCCAAGGGCGATAATGCGTAGACTCGGAAGTCTTGAAGACCCACGCCGGCGCGCGGCAGTGACTGACCATAGCAGTGGCCACATGGGTGGGCAACACACCGCGACGCTTGGCCATGATGTTGCGGAACTCCTGCGCCTGCAGGATCAGGAGCGACCACCAGACCAAGTCGCTGGAGCGAAGCTCCCGGCGCTCAGGCGTGGCCAGGACGTTGCCGCGCACCTGGAAGCCGGTCCAGTCGGGACCGAGCAGCTTGCCGCCCCTAAGGACGCGCATGAGCTTGTAGGCAGTATAGGGGATGCGCGCTCGAGCGGACTCCCAGTTGGAGACGGTCCGGACACTGACGCGCGGAAGCTTCGCGCAGTCGGGGACGCTCAGGCCGAGGGTGATGCGGGCGGTGCGGAACTGCTCAGCGTGGTGGCGGATCTGCAACGGGGATGGCCGGCCACGCCCCCGTCCGGGGACACGGCCAATTTCGCATAATGTATCCTGGGTCGATTACGAACAGCGCGGGCAGGGTGGCTTCAAGCCCCTGATGACCCCCGGCCTTGACCGCGATCACCAGCAGCGCGACGACCGCGGCCGCCGCGCTTAGCCTGTCCAGTACCGATCGCCACAGTGCTTTCTCAGCAGGTGATGCTGCTCGCTCTGCATGGATCTTCGCCATCCATGTTCCGCCATCCACCTTTGCCAGCGCGCACAGCTGCGCAATTCGCTCGTCCGGCATCGCGTACCGCCCTGATCGCCACGAGCTCACCATCGCCCTCGTTACGCCTAGCCGTTGCGCTAAGGCATTGTCCGAATTGAAGTTTCCCGAGCCTCGCACCAGGTCGAGCAGTTCGTTTTCGGCGCTCATGTTTAGCTGACCTTTACATTCCTGTTTCGCTGAACTATACAAGCCCTGCGTTTAGCCTGGCTAAGCGCCCCGCCCCCGGTGTACCCCCGCCGGGCGAGCGGGCACCAGGGTAGGGGGCAGGGGATCCACGAATGGACATCGAACGCCTCGCAGCTATGCCGCTGTGCAAGCTCTTCCGCGCGCGTGCCGTCTTCCGCCGCCGCAGCCGCTTCGACCTGGTCGACCAGGTAAACACCGCCATCGAGCGCCGCTACGACCTGTTCCGCCTTGGGGCTATTCGGTGATGAGTCACGAAATACTCTCCTTCGGGCTGCTGATCGCCTCCGCGTTCGCCGTCCTGTTCCTGGTTCGCGGCCTGTTCGCTTACTTCGCCTGGTCCGACCGTCGTTTCGCCCAGCAGCTCGAAGCCGAGTTCCGTGCCTACTGCCTGGTCGAGGAAGCCAAGCGCCAGGCCGCCCGCCGTGCTGCCTCCGAGGCCGCTCTGTGACCCCTCTGCTCGCCCTCTGCCTACCCTTTTCACCGGCGGACGCCTGCAATCCGGCCGGATCGGAGCCGGTTGGCCCGAGCAGTAACACGGGCCAAAAGTCTCAGACCCCGGACGGCCTGTCGAAGCCGCTGATTGACTTCTGCACCCTTGTCTTCGACACCGACAAGGCGGTGAAGCTGCTCAAGCGCATGAGCGCTCAGGACATGGTGGCTTACGTCTTTGGCACCTCCGGCAGCATCGTCGCCGGCCCCTTGCTCGAGCGCCTGTGGAACTTCCGCTATGAGCGCAGCGCTACCCTGATCGATGAGACATCATCCGTCTGCGGAAAGATTGGCGTTTCCGACACCGGCGAGGTCTGCATCAGCCTGACAGGGCAGGGGTGTACCCACGTTCCGAGTTGGCCCTACGTCGAGCGTATCGCCGATGACCTGGGCGCCCACCTGACCCGCGCTGATATCGCCGTCGACGACCACTCCGGCCTCACCTTCGACGTCGAGTACTTCCGCCAGGCGTACCACCAGGGTGCGTTTACCTCCAACGGTCGACCGCCTCAGGCGCGCCACCAGAGCGATGAGGGCAGTGGCAAGGGCTGCACGCTCTACGTCGGCCAGAAAGGCCACAAGGAGCTGTGTGTGTACGAGAAAGGCAAGCAGCTTGGCGACCCGGAAAGCCCCTGGGTGCGCTGCGAGTTGCGCCTATACGCCAAGCGCATCGATCTCCCCCTGGATGTTCTGACCAACCCAGGCAAGTACTACCGCGGCGCCTACGCGATCCTGGCTGACCTGGTCATCGGCGAGCTTGACCGTCTCCAGTTGAAGGAACGCATGGTCAATCCTTCTGCCAAGGCCATGATCGATTTCATCGACACGCAAGCCGGCACCGCTCTTCGTGTGCTTTGGAATGCCTGCATGACCCGCGACCGCGACTACGCAATTGCTGCGATTGAGTCCTATCTCTCGCACGACGGCGTTCCTGGCCGATTCAAGCATCTGTCTCAGACGGAATTAGAGATTCGCCTCGCCAACCAACTCGATGAGTTGTTCCCCGAATTAGCTACGTGACACGTCACGAAATACCTGCACGCCGCACAGCTGCCGGCGTGGGCAACGGGTGAAGCAGCCAATTGACCCGACATCGCGGGTATCAGACGGAGTACACCATGAGCATCGAAGTCACCGTAATGGACGCCGAAGTCATCGAGCGCGGCGGCACCTTCCAGGACGACAGCGGCAAGGATCGTTCCTACACCACCCGCAAGCAGAAGGCCAAGATCGAAATGGGTGGCTTCGTCTACCCGTTCGACGTGCGCCTGGAAGACGGCCAGCAGCCCTATGCCGTCGGCAAGTACGAACTGGACATCGAATCGATGGGCCAGGTCAACAAGGGCGTTCTGAGCCTCAGCAAGTTCACCAAGCTCCGCAGCAAGACGTCTGCTCGCGTCGCTGCATAAGGAATCGCTGTGGACGAACAAGTGCTAGTGCTCAACTGCAAGGTCTCGGATTTCGACGCCTCCACCGGTCAGTGCGCGCACCCGTTCTACAGCGTCGCGTCCAGTTTCCCCCCGCCGCTGGACGCGGGCGAGGGTCTTGGCATCTCGGCGGTGATCGTCGGTGCTTGGGCCATCGGTTTCATGGTCAGGCAGGGTCGTCGTATCTCGCAGTCGTAGTTCATCAATCAACCACCAGGAGTTTCACCATGTCCAAGTTCCGCAAGCCCTCCAAGATCGTCGCCGGCATCGTTGCTGGTGCCACCGCCATCATGTCCGGCATCGCCGCCGCGGCCGATGGCACCGTCACCACCGCGCTTACCGCCGGCATCGACAAGACCGACCTGGCCGCCGGTGGCGCCATCATCCTCGGCGCCTGTGCCGTGGTCGCGATGGTCAACATGGGCCGCAAGGTCGCGCGTTGATCCCGTTCCATCTGTAGCAGGGCAGGGCGGGGCATCCCCGCCCTTGCTTTTTGTGACACGTCACGCAAGGGGGATACATGGCTTACGTCGGCTATTTCGTCATCATCGGCATCCTGGGGGCTGTATGGCTCGCTATGGACAGCTGATCCTGCTGTTGCTGCTTTGCAGCCCTTTCGCCGCCTTCGCCGGCGGCTGGGGCGCTGCATCCTGTCCCGTGTCTGCTAAGTGCAACCAGGGCCACGCAAGTGCGTCCTGCGATGCACAGATCGCTGACTTCAAGGGTGCTCATCCCGATTGGACGTACATTGAGGCGTCCTGCCGTATGTCCGGTGGCGCTGCTGGCGGTCAGTACGATCCTGTCATCGACGGCAGGCCGGCAGGCGGCAGCCGCACAACGCTTGTCGGCGACACCGAGTATTTCGCGACCCTGTGCAGCGCGCTTCCCTCGCTTACGTCGACTTTCAAGCCTAAGAGTGGCTCTATCTCCTGCAATGACGGTTGCGAGCAAGCATGGTTTGCCAATCCGGATGGCACTAGCACCGCGCAATACATCGGCACCACCTGCAACACCACCGACTTTCCCAACAAGTGCGGCCCAGGTTTCTACTGGAACGGCTACCTCAACGTTTGCGAGCCAACCAAGGAAGAGTGTCCGCAAGGCCAAGTTCCCAACTCCGTTGGCAAGTGCGCTCCTGAGCCTTGCCCCGATGGCATGGTGCAGCAGCAGGACGGCACCTGTAAGGCGAAGGAAAACGAGTGTCCGCAGGGCCAGACCAAAGGTCCTGACGGCAGTTGCGTCAAGAAGCCGGATGCCTGTTCCGCCGGCCAAGCCATGGGCGCCGACGGCACCTGCAAGCCTGATAAAGATGGCGATGGCAAGCCCGATGATGAGGACAGCGACGACGATGGCAAGGACGACAAATCGTCCTTCTCCGGCGGCGATTCCTGCGACTCTCCACCCTCCTGCAGCGGCGATCCGATCATGTGCGGCCAGGCTCGTATCCAGTGGCGCATTGACTGCAACACCCGCCGCAACCGCAACATCTCAGGCGGCGCCTGTAGCACGCCTCCCATCTGCACCGGCGACAAGTGCGATGCGATGGAGTACGCCTCCCTTCTCGTGCAGTGGCGCACTGCCTGCGCGGTTGAGAAGCTCGCAGGAGGGAAGGGCACCGACAACTCTGGCGATCAACCCGCGTGGACCAAGGTTGCCGGCATGAGCCAGGATCCTGGTGCTGGTTCCAGTCCCGATGACACCAAGGTCCTCACCGTCAACAAGATCAGCACCGACAGCCTCGATCAATCCGGCTTCGGTGGCGGTTCCTGTGTCGGCTTTGGCGGCGGTGGATCCGGCGCACTTTCCAAGGCCATCGGTTCCACGTTCGCCACGCCGCCGCCGATCTGGTGCGACTACATGGCCAAGCTCAAGGCCGGTCTAATCGTCGTCGCGTCGTGTGTCGCGGCTTTCATCCTCGCTCGCGGAGCCACCTAACATGCCCATGATCATCGGCGCACTCGTCACCATGTTGATGCAGGCGCTTCGTCAGTACCTGCCCGGCATCATCGGCCGCATCTTGCTTGCGTTCGGCATTGGCTTGGTGACCAACGAAATCGCCATGCCGGCGTTGAAGTCGTACATCGCTTCGCAGTTGCCATCCCTCGGCGCTGTCGGCGTCGCCTACTGGGATGCCAGCGGCACTGGTGCCGCTGTGACCATCATCCTCTCGGCCTACGCCGCGGTGGTCACGCAGCGCGCCGTCCTCTCCAAGCTCAAGTCGAGTAGCTGACATGATGTATCTCATCACCGGCCAGCCCGGTCACGGCAAGACCGCTTACGGCATCGATCGCGCTTTCGGCTTCCAGAAAGAGAAGCGCGCGATCTATGCTCATGGCATCAAAGATTTCGACTATGAGAGGGCTGGTTGGCACTATCTCGAAGACCCGACCAAGTGGATGGAGGTCGTACCTCACGGTTCTGTGATCTTCCTCGATGAGTGCTACACCGTCTTCCCGAATCGCAACCCAGGTTCCAAGGTTCCTCCGCACGTCGAGGCAATGGCGCGTCATCGTCATTTCGGCTACGACTTTATCCTCGTAGCTCAGCAGGGCTTGCAGCTTGATCCCTTTCTTCGTGGTCTCTACGACGAGCACACGCATGTTCGTCAGACCTCGCTTGTCAAATCCAAGACCAAGCTGAAGCGCTGGACTCAGTACCAGGGCAACGTTAACGGCCCTTGCGCTGACGTGATCGACTGGGTTCGGCCGAAATACGTGTTCGACTACTACACCAGCACCACGCTGGTGACCACCAAGCGCAGCATGCCCATGTGGATGCGCTGGGTCATCGTTGGTGTTGTTTTCGTCCTCGCTGTCATGCTCTGGCTGAAGCATCGTTACAGCGAGAAGATGCACCAGTACGAAGAGCAGCGAACCACGCTGCAAGCGGGCGACACGGTCGTGCCGCCAGCGTCAGCGGCGAGCGCGTCCGGGGCGCCCGCGCCCGCCCACGTGATGACCGCCGACGAGTACGCCAAGGCGCATCTGCCCAGGTTCGCCACTATGCCGTGGACCGCTCCGATCTACGACGGCGCCCAACCGGCTGTGCAGCCTCAGCTGTTCTGCATGTCCAGCCTGGGCGGTCGCGATGGTCTCGGTCATGCCACTGAGCCGAGCTGCACGTGCGTGACAGAGCAGGGCACCAGGTACGATCTGCCTCAGCCCCAGTGTCGTACGGTCGCGCTCAACGGAGCGCCCTACAACCCGTACAAGCAGCCCAGCGCCCCGCCGGCACCCTACGTACCGCCCCAGGGTCAGGACGCGCCCCAGGCCCACGCTCCGGCGGCCCTGCAGGGTGGTGTGATCGCCAAGGCTCCCCGCGCGCTTGGCACCTTCCCGGAGAACCCACAGGGCAAGGTCGAGACGTACACCCCGCCCACCAGCCTGGACATGTGACCATGCGCGACGACAGAGATCCCGGAACCATCGAAATGCCCCTGCGTGGTCGACCTGGTCGACCGCCTGCGGACGGCATCGCTGCCAAGACCGATGCCGAGCGAGCGGCCGCGTATCGCCAGCGCAAGGTCAAGCGGCTGAGGGTAGGGCACGCCCGTCCCGCTCAGCTCTCTGACAGCCTGCTGCTCGATCTGATCCGCAAGAGCATCGACAACGGTTCTGCGCCTCGCACGATTTCCCGCCTCGTTGCCGAGTTGGCCACCCGCTACCCGAATGCGTGACGCGTCATGGAAATGGCTAACATCGACTGGTTCCGGACCATCCTGCTCGCCGAGGTCATCGTGTTCTCGATCCTTGGCCTGGTCGCTGACTTCCTACCAGGTCGTCCCGCACCTGGTCTTTTCCGGATCCTTTGAGCGACAGCCCCCACCCGAATGGGGGCGCAGTCGCAAGGGGGCGGGGTGTAGGGGCAGCGCCCCTACGGATGCTTGCAGGAGCGCCCCGGTAGGTTTTCCCATCCACCGTCGATTCGACGCAATACTGTGCCGTTGATGCAGCGCAGTTCGCCTCTTTCCAGCGCCTTCCATTCTTGCTGTGCCTGCTCCCGTTGAGCTTCAATTTCTGCAATCCGAAGCTGCCTGTACCGCTCCTGTTGCATTGCTAGCGCGGCTGTTCCGGCCTCCCGTTGCGTCGCGGTTCTTGCAGCTTTTTCCTCTTTGGCTCGATGCCAGTCCGCTACCGTCCGCACGTATATTGCGGCACCTCCTGCGATCGCCGCTGCCAGGCATATCCCTACCGCTAGCGTCCATCCCAACCCCGATCCTTCGCGCTTCGTTTCAGGTAGGTATTCCGGCCGTTCCCGTGCTTCTTCGGATTGGTGGTGTTCCTGTGTGCTCTCCATGCTGCCCCCTGTGTGTCTGATCGCCATTTTGGGGTGCAGGGGCTTGCCCCTGCGTAGACGCCTCACCCGCGCCAGGTACGCCGGCGCCCACGACCTGGTCGGCCCACCTGACCAGGCTCGCACCTCGACTGACCACCTCCTGCCAACCGCTCTTGCTGCCGTCTACGGAGTACGTCCCGCAGGTAGATGATTTTCGGTTGCTGCAGCAAATCGATTTCTGAAACCCTTGTGCCGCAAAGGTTTCCAGACCCCTCGAGCTCGAGCGCTCGAGCTCGACGCTCATCGGCCATCATCCGCCGCCACTCATGCGCGATGTTGCACGTCAGCGACCACCACACCATGTCCTCGGGGTAGAGGCTGTAGCCCTCGGGTGTCCACATGTGGCCTTGCTGGAAACCAAAACCGGCCCAAGGGCCGGTCAGTTCGGTGCGTTCGAAGGGATCAACTGGCGTCATGCTGGCGTCCTGGTTCTCCGAAGGGCCAGGTAGTGGCGCACAGCCAGGCTGACGGCAACGCCAACAACCACCAGCAGCGCAGAATTTCGCATAATGTATCTTATGTTCGGACGCTGGTTCGCCAGGCTGCGCGGACTGTTCACGCGACCAGGGCCAGGTGTCAGCGTTCCTAATTGATGTCCTTTGTTCCTAGATCGCGCCCCTTCTTGATTTTTAAGGAAATTTTGGAAGGCTCAGGACCGCGCAGTGACAACAATTAGGAACAGAATCGTCGCGAATCTGTACCTAATTCGTGTCACTAGTTCTCATCGTTTCGAGCGCCTTCGCTGGACCGGAACCTAGTCAGCTCTCTTTGCGGTGCTGCGCACCCGGGCCGTCTTGGCGGGCGTTTCCGGCTTTGTTTTCTGCTCACGCTTGCGCCATGCCGCCTCAAATGCAGCTGGCAGATCCCGCAGATGTCCCAATTGAGTCTCAAGCGCCTCCGCTCGCGCTTGTTGGGCTGCCAGCTGCTGGCGCAGATCCGTGACTACTGAAGCTGCTTGTTCTAGAGCTGTGGCCTGTTTGCGCGCATTGGCTTCAGCCTCTCTCTGAAGAGCTCTTAGCTGCTGTCGCGCGTCCTTCGCGTCTTGGCGGGCTCGGTCGACTTCGGCATGGGCTCGATCTTCGATCGCTCGCACATGGTGGGTGGACGTGTCGCGCTCAATGCGCGCCGCCTCCTGCATCTGCTGAACTTGGCGCTGCAGAATTTCGTAAGCACGCTCGACCTCGGCAATACGCGTTGTGGATACATTTCGCCGCTGGACGAGTTCGTTCCCCTGGTGCTGAAGTTGTTCGACAAGACGTTCCAGTTCTGTAGCGCGGGTGAAAGCGAGACGTTCGGCCTGACGTGAGGCATCCGCCTGCTTACGCAGGTCGTTAAGCTCGTCCTCCATGTCGCGACGATTCCGCTCCAAGACGTCTTGCGCGTCCGCTAGAGCAGCGCGTTCATGGGAAAGCGTCTTTTGGGCGTGACTACGTGCTTGATCAAGCGCCAAAGTCCACCATTGCGCTGCCAGGACGGCTACGGGATCGGGAACGTTAGCGGTGAGCACCTGCATTCGGTCGTGCTGTGTCAAGCGTGAGCCTAATCCTTGCCACCAGGTATCTAGCCAACGCACGACCGTATTTGGAGATCCGGTGCCCAAATGAGCCCGGATACGTTCTACTGTGGGACGTTCGCCAAGCGCTACGATTGCGTCGGCAGCGACGTGGACGTCTGATTCTGTGATGCCTCTGGCCATTGAAGCGACTCCGGATTGGCGCCCTGCCCCGCAGTTGACATATTTGCGATAATTGATAGTTATCGCTATTAATTTCCATATTTCATATCATAAATTACATAATATGAAGCGAAATAGTACACTGCTAGCCACGTCGGCTACGGCCATGAACTTGGTGCTTCCCGATCAGCTAGCCCAGCGGGCCGCCGAAGCGGTGCGTGAGTTGCTCGCCGAAGCGGCAGCGGCCAACACCACCCGCAGCTACGCCACCGCCTTGCGCTACTGGGCAGGCTGGCACCAGGCCCGCTATGGCATCGAACTGGCCTTGCCGGCCAGCGAAGCCGTGGTGATCCAATTCCTCGTTGACCACATCCAGCGCAAGAGCAAGGTCGGCCTCGCCAGTGAGCTGCCGCCAGCGATCGATCAGGCGCTGGTCGCCGCTGGCCTTAAGGCCAGGGTCGGGCCACTGAAGCTGTCGACCGTTGTCCAGCGCGTCGCCGTGCTGTCCACGGCGCACAAGCTCAAGCGCCTAATTAACCCATGTGAGCTGCCCAGCGTCCGCACCCTGCTTAGCAGGGCGCGGCGTGCCGCGGTTAAACGCGGTGAGCGCGCCACCAAGAAGACCGCGATAACCCGCCCCGAGCTCGAGGCCATGCTCGCGACCTGCGACGAGAGCTTGGAAGGTCTGCGTGACCGTGCCCTGCTCTGCTTCGGCTTTGCCAGCGGCGGGCGCCGGCGCAGCGAGATCGCGGCAGCGGATCTGCGGGACCTGCGTAAGGTCGGCGAGGATGGCTACATCTACCGGCTCGAGTACTCCAAGACCCAGCAGGCCGGGGTGAAAGCAGATTCGACGCCGGACAAGCCCATCCTCGGACGCAGCGCTGAAGCCTTAGCGGCGTGGATTGAAGCGGCAGGGATCCAAGAGGGTGCAATCTTTCGCCGTCTTTGGAAGGAACAGGTCGGCCCTGCCCTGCTTCCGGGCTCGGTTGCTACCATCGTGAAACGCCGGGCGCGGCTAGCTGGGTTGGAGGGAGACTTTGGAGCGCACAGCTTGCGTTCGGGGTTCGTTACCGAGGCGGGGAAACAAGGCGTTCCGCTGCCAGCTGTGATGGCGATGACTGAGCATCGCTCGGTGGCCAGTGTGATCGGGTACTTTCAAGCTGGGGCAGCCGAGGACAATCCGGCTGCACGGCTGTTGAAGTAGAGAGGGCAGCATGTGTTGGAATGCCCTTATCCGAGTTTAGCTATACCCTTCTTGCATGTAGAGGAATCGCATAGGCGCAATGTGTGCGGCCTGACGCCGTCGGAAAAACTAGTTTGGCGCTTCTGACGCAATCGAAATAAAACAACAAAGGATCTGTTGGTATGCCGCAATCTCCAGAACTTGCCGGCGGTGAAGGGTTCACGTACGAGGGCGACGCGGCTGCGTACTATTTGGCGGCGTTGTTGGCCGAAGCGTACGCCCCTGGCGTCGATGATCGCATCGTAGTGCTCCTCTCCGTCCAGCAACGCGATTTCGGTGAACCGCTGGATGATGTGATCGTGGACTTTGCCGATACGGTTGGGCGGATCGCACGCCTCAGCCTGCAGGTAAAGCGCGCGTTGACCATTAGCGCGGCCGCCACCAATGCGTACTTTCGCGACATTGTTCGCGACGCTTGGGCGACCCTGCACAAGCCCGACTTCCGCGACGACATCGATCGCTATGGCGCCGCCGTCGGCGAAGTCGCCCTTGTGCCGGGCCGCGCTTTGAAGACTATTTGCGAGTGGGCGCGCGATAGCCTAACGGCCGACCACTTCGACGCCCGCTTTGCGCCAGAGGGAAGCGCGAGCGAGGACCATTGGAAGGTCAGGACCACCATCGAACAGTTGCTTGCTGCGGCGAAAACAACCGCCTGCACTCGCGAGGAACTGCATCGGTTCTTGGCCCATTTCGTCCTGATCCAGTTCGACTTCCTACGTGAGGGTTCGGTAGATCCGTCGCACGCCATCAACCTCATCCGCAGCTGCCTGGCACCCAAGTCGGCCGGAGACGCACCTATGGTGTGGGCGCGTTTGGTCGAACTGGCCCGTGCCGCGGCCGGTACTTCCGGCCAGTTCGATCGCGCGCGCCTGCTTCGCGAGCTCGCTCCGCTGACTCAGCTGCGCGCCGCGCCGTCCCTGCAAGCTGATCTCGGCCGGCTCACCGAGCTGGCCCACAGTCAGGCGAACCTGATCGTCGACGACATCGGCGGCGCCTGGATCGATCGGAGCCAATACCTGCAAGCACTCGACGAGAAGTTCGTCGACGCTCGGTTCGTGCAGGTGCGCGGCTTGCCGGGTAGCGGCAAATCGGCGGTGGTGAAACAGGCGGTACGGCGGGCGCTCGTACAAGGGCCGGTGCTCTTCCTCAAGGCGGAACAGGTCGACGCCGTCAGCTGGAACGGCTACGCGATCTCGCAGGGACTCTCAGCGACGAGTTTGGAGACGCTGCTGGTGGAGGTCGCCGCGGTCGGCACCCCGACGCTGTTCGTTGACGCGATCGACCGGGTCGCCACTGCGCAGCAACCGGTCTTCCTGCAGGTTATCCAGACCATCGCAACATCGCCGAAATTGACGCATTGGCGCATCGTCGCCTCCTTGCGTGACACTGGCATCGAGGTGCTGCGCAATTGGCTCGGCGGGGCCTTGGCCAGCCTCTCGGTCGGAACGCTCACTGTCGGCGCGCTTAGCGAGGCGGAGGCCGACGCGCTCGCCGAGGCCAAGCCGCATCTACGGCCGCTGCTGTTTGGGGCGGAGGCCGTGCGTGAGATCGTCCGTCGCCCTTTCTTTGCCAAGGTGCTCGACCAGAGCTTTGTCGCTACACCCGACGGCCCCGAGTTCGTCCCACGGGCGGAGATCGACTTGATCGAGCACTGGTGGACGCGCGGCGGATACAACGCAGCGGGGCAAAACGCGTTTGCGCGCCAGCGGGCCTTACTCGGCCTGGCGCGCGCGCGGGCCAAGGAGCTCAGTCGGCCGATCCGGCTGGGTGACCTCCCGTCTACCGACTGCATCGAGGAGCTCCGCGCCGACGGCATCCTCCAACATGCGCGGCACGGCATCAGCGTCCAGTTTGCCCATGACATCTTCTTCGAATGGGCGTTCTTCCACGTGCTGGCAGACCTGGGGCCTGACTGGATCGACGCGATCCGCGTAGCCGGCGAACCGCCTGCGGTTGCACGTGTCGTCGAGCTAGCTTCGCAATGGGAGTACAGCTATGGCGACGCCTGGGCCGCTTACCTGGCGCAGACGCGGGCCTCGGATCTGCGGGCCCAGTGGACCCGGGCCTGGCTACTGGCGCCATTGGGCACCGTCGCCTTCGAAGCGGATCCTGCTCCCTACTGGGCGGTGGTTGGCCGGGACGACTTCGATTTGCTGCGCAAGGCGCTCGTCTGGTTCCAAGCCGAGAAGACGACGCCGAATTCCACCGTGCTCGCCGGCACGCTTCCGGACGAGCGGCGCGAGCGCATCGCCGATTTGCTAGGCTGGCCCTCCGACCTCGCGTCAGCGCGCCGCCTGCTCGTGTTTCTGTTGGTGCGGATACAGGCGATTCCGCAAGCGCTGTACCCGACCGTGCTTGCCGTATTCGAGCTCTGGCAGAACGTTTTCGATGGCTACCCGAACGTGATCTCTCGGCGGCTTCTCGAACAGTGCGATCAATGGCTCGCCGCTTTAGATGCGATCAGCAACGCCAGCGGCCCCGATGAGAACTCGGCCTTTTGGCAGAAGGTGCAAGACCTCGGTGAGTTCCGAACGGCGCTGATCCAGCTCATCCTGCGCTCGTCGCTCGCCGAGCCGAGCATCGCGGATGCCCTACTGCTACGCGCGGTTGCCTCGCCTCGCATTCGTCGCGACGCGTTTGAAGGCATCGTCGAGTTCTCACCACGCTTGGCCCAATCGCTTCCGCAGCGCTTGGTCGAACTGGCATTGGCGCACCTGCGCGAAGAACTACCGGAACACCGCGTTGCGCGTGAAAAGGCCGAGCAGGAGAGCACGATCGCGGCTCGACAAGCCCTGTTGAGCGACCAGTCGAGAACGCTGAACCGCGTCGAAAGCGCGCGCTGGTCCGCGGTCCACTTCCGCAGTGTCGGTGAGTTCAGTTCCTCGGACTGGGAACAGCTAGCGATCTACGACGATCATCGCAGCTTCTGGCCGCCTTCGCCGCTGCGTGAGCCCTTCGCATCGCTGTTTCGCCAGGCACCGCAGCACGCCTTGGACTTGCTGCGTGAGCTGTGCAACCACGCCATCGCGGCATGGCGGCAGTTGCATCGTATCGACAACGAGTCGCGCCGCACGCCGCTGCCTCTGGAGCTTTCGTTCCCATGGGGGCAGCAGACGTTCTGGGGCGGCGAACGCGAGTACCTGTGGTGCCGCTCGACATGGGCCCCGAAAGCGATTGGGTGCGGCTTCCTCGCCTTGGAAGAGTGGTGTCTTGGCGAGGTCGAACGCGGCACCCCCGTCGATGACCTCATCCAGCAGATCGTGGCGGGAAACGATTGCATCGCCGTCCTCGGTGCCGCGGCCATGCTCGCCCTGCAAACTGAAACGGTGTCCGCTGCGACGTTGCCGATCTTCACGTCGCAGCGTCTCCTGGCGGCCGACCGCCAGCGCTTCGCGGACGACCTATCGCCCAGCAATCTGATGGGATTCACTCACGCATCGGACCAGCCTCACCAAGACGCATTGCGGACCGCAAATGCACGCCCGGTCCGCAAGCTTGAACTTCGGGGAATGGTGCCGCGGTTCGTATTCGCCGCAGAACCGTTGGGATCGCAGGCGCGCAGTGCCATCGAGGCATTCTCAGAACAGCTGCCTTATCAGCACGAGGAGGATCGCGAGGATCCCGAGGTGCAGCGTGAACTCGCCGAGCAGGCGACGAAGTACGCCGAGCTGGCCGACCAATCCACCTACCAGGCTTACCGGACCGACAACGAGCAGATCACTTTGGTGCACGTCAGCCCGTCCGCCGCCAAGCCGGAGAACGTCGCCAAACTCGAGCAAGCGACGCAGTACTTGTCGATCGCCAATCTGTGGACGTGGGCATCCACGTCCTTTGAGAAACGCGCGCTCGACGGCCGGCTCGGCCTAAGTGATGCCGTAGCGGCCGCTAGAGAGCTCGACGCGCCAGACTTGTTCAGAGGATCGAGGGGCGATCGCGGTGATTCCATCGCCATGCATCGTGGCGCAGTGGCCTCAACGGCCGCGGTCACCCTGACCTTTCGTGAGGGGGCCACTGGCGACCAGTTGAAGTGGGCGCGCGCCGTCCTGCGGCGTGCGGCCCTACTGAAGGAGGAGGTCCATTACTGGTGGTCGCCCAGATCGGTGATCCCATGGCATCACGGCATCTTCGCTGCCCACGGCCTCGCCGCAGATCTGCGCTCAAAAACTGCAGCGTTCACCGCTGCCGGCGACCTGTTGGCCTTGGTGGTACATCCACTCGAAGCAGTTTCTTTGGCCGCCGTTGAAGAGGCGTGCAACTTGTGGGCCGTCGATCCGAAGCTGACGCTGGCGGCCTTGTTCCTCGCGTTCTCGCGGTGTCACGTGCTGCCTACCCGCCTCCGCAGTCGTCAGCACCCCGGCGTAATCGAGCTGTCCCCACAGGCGGTGGAAGCGCTGCGCATGGCCCGCTTGCATTACGACCGTGGAGCCGATTTTTCCGACATTCCACGTCCACCGCCGGCATGGGTGAAATCAGTGCCCAGGGTGCGGCGCGGACAGGAATCGTATGAAGATTACGAAGTTGGCGATGCGTCGAATCCTGAGGAACGCTGGATCGAACCTGCCAGTCAGTGGCACTCCGCATACGCCGCCAAAGTACTCGCACGGGTGCCCATAAGCGGGATATTGCAAAGCGACACACGCAACTCGTTGCTCGATTTCCTCGCCGACGTCCTAGCTTGGACTATCCAAAAGAACGCGCCACCCTGGGTGGAGAGAGGGCGACGCGACCGAGCGGCCACGCGCATCTTCGAATGGACGCACGCCCTCGGATCTCAGCTCGGTAATGTAGCCGGCTGCGTTCCCCTCTCGGATTTCCAGCCGCGCTTCCTCGAACCAGTGCTGCAACTGGAAGACGAGAACTGCTGGGCCATGCTGAGTCCGTTTGCTAGCGCGTATATCTGTAGCTACATCTATGATGCGCAAGCGGTGCCGGCTGACGCAGTCGCTGTGCTCGATCTCTGCCTGACACGCCTTCTAGCGGACCGGACGTTCAAGCGGGACAGCTATCGTGCGGGCGAGTTGTCCGGATTCGATTTGCCCAAGCTCGTCGAGACTTTGATGTTCGTGTCGATTGAGCGTGCTGAGCTTGCCAGCCGTTACGTCAATGGCGACTGGTCAGAGATTGGAAGGATCATGCCGCTGGTGGATCGGTACGTGCGTGCAGCGGGTTGGGCAGTTCCCATCATGAATTCGTACCTTACGCTCTGCGAACGATCACGAGCGCATTACCCCTCCGCTGCCTTCGCGGATCAGGTGCTGGCAATCCTTGCACCTAGCCCCGAGGCGCTGCCTGGCTGGCGCGGCACATTGTTCTACGCACGAATCGCCGGCCTCATTCAGTACTTGTCCCATCGGGACGCACCTATGAGCGCTCCTTTGGCGCAGGCCTTCCTTCGAATACTCGACCACCTGATCGACATGGGCGACCGTCGCAGCGCCGCCCTGCAACTGGGGGAGGGATTTCGTGACATTCGTCTGAACACCTGAAGAACACCACGTCGTGAGTCGCTCTAGTTATTAGCCTGCGCACAAGCCAGCCAATTGACGGGCTAAAGCTGCGTTCGCATGGCAAGAATCGGTCTCAACTACCCCCGATAAATTTTCGCGATTCTCGGCCCCTAGAGGATTCTTTAAAAAAATAGCGGTTCTTCGTCTACTGACTGAATTTTAGGATATCCAATCAGCGAGCATCACCTCGTTCAACGCTTTTACTCATGCTGAGATCGACCAATTTACGGAGAAGGAATGGACAGAAAGCGACTGGCTGCGTTGACCGAAGGGCGATTCGAGCAGGCATTCGCTTGCTGCGAATTGCGTCAGCGGGGGACTGACACGCCTCGCGTTATCTCGGGCGGGGGCTTCTTGTCCCAGAACAGCAATGGCGAGTTGCTTCTGCACGTGGTCGCTCATGAAGTACGCGACTTCGCCACGGCCATGACATTGGATTTCAATCGGCCTTGGGTCGCGGGACGACTCATCCCAGAAACGGCCTACTACGATCTTAAAGCGTGGACTTTGGCTGGCGACGAATGGCGCGCCGAACGCGTGTCTGCTGATATGGACCACGGTACCAACGGTACTCATGCGCGCGTGAAACTTTGGCGGATCGAGACCAATTGGCAACGCCAGCAGCGCACGGAGAGCGCCATGGTCGCCATCTTCATTCCCGGTGGCGTGGATCTCCCTTGGCACGTCTGGACATCAAAAGGCGAACTGGGAGGCGCCCTGGATAGATTTGAGTACGAGTCAGAGCCATTTTACTGGCGCGCAAAGAAAGAAGAAGGCGGGGTAATGCTCCACTTCTTTATCAAAGGCGAATCAGCCGAACCTGCTTTCACGCATTTTTGGAGAGCCTTGTGCATTGTCTTGGGCCACCCCGTCGAACCGCCCGAGTATTCCATCGTGGAAGGCGACCGGGAGACGCTACGATTGGCGACGCGGCGAAAGGAACTCATGACGCATCGGCTCATGCCACCCATTCGGAATCTGCGGCCAAGCGCCGATGACACTCACGCGTTTTTGCACGCGTTCTTGTTGCATGCCACTGGCTCCACTAAAGAATCCAATCGCCCTCGGGAAGGATACAGTGAGCTGATTTTCAGACACTGGCACCGAATATTGCGCGCCAGGGAAAGCGACATCGAGAACAGTGCCCTCGTGCTATCGGTGGCAGTTGAAGGACTTCTCAATGAGGCGTTCGCCAACGAGCACGATGTGGATGATGTCTTCATCCAACAATTGGACCGTGCAAAGCCCATCCTTAAGGACGCTGATCTGGAAGAACGTGCCCGGGCGTGTGTGCTATCAAGCATTGGCAACGCCAGGCGGCCGAGGGTAGGTGATGTCCTACGACGTCTTATCGAGCAAGGCGTCTTGTCACAGCGGCATCTAGACGCATGGTCTGGAATGCGTCACGCATCTGCGCATGGCGGCGTCTTGTCCAATGATGAACTTGCATTGCAGGAACACATCGACCGTTTCCATGTGTGCTTGGACCTATTTTATCGTCTGGTCTTCATCCTCATAGGTTATCGGGGGAATCACTGCGACTACAGCTTTCCGTGTGACGCTCAGCAGCATGCTTGGCCAGATGTGCATTTCCCTCCTGTGCCGAGACAGTCTGCAGATGGTGACCATCGGGGCGACGGAGCGCAGGTGACTACCATAGGGGATGCCCTTCCCTGACCGCTACGCTATGCCTGTTCCTTCACTGTCTCCGCCCGCACCTCTTAGCGGACCCCAAAAAAGCGAAAAAGCGACCGATGGCCTCAATTGGCTGTGACTATTGGAATGCGTACGCCCGAATGACGTTCCTATCTCATGCGTTCTGCCTCCATGCGCGTGCAGGCTGGCAGCGCACGGCCATAATGGCCTCCCCTACCCCGATAATTTGCCGAATTGCATATGACTCAAGCCGGGAATCGTCGGGATCAGGTAGTAGTTGCATAAAACTTGTAAAATTTACTACCTGCTACGGCATCGGACCATCCGGCAGCGCCTGGTACCGCATACTTAATCGAATGCGCCAAACAATCTCTTCCGGAAAGCAATCATCCAGATATAATTCGGTTGCCGAATAAGCAATCATGGAGAAATCGATGACTAGAGACATCCAACAGGCGGCAGCAGCACCCGCCATCTGCCAGAATTGTCAGACTCCGGGACTTGCACCGCAGACGCTTTTCCATTTTACCAACAAGCAAGCACTGCGCGGAATCCTCCAATCGAATTTCCGCGTCGCATACTCGCGCGAGCGAATAATACATAGAGGGGGGCAGATCGAATTTGCAGCCCCCATGGTGTCCTTCTGTGACCTTCGCCTGTCGGAATTGCGAAGTCACATGACGAATTACGGACGCTACGGCCTTGGCATGAAAAAGGAGTGGGCTGCGCGTAATGGCGTTAATCCTGTGTATTACATCAGCTCACAAGCTAGTCTGACTGGTGATTATATTGCAGCCGTACGGGAAATTTGGAGGTTGCGAGAGCACTTGCACCCTAGGGCTGCTGATTCCCCTTTTTTACAAGAGAACCAACAGGCAGCAACTACCTGGCCTGATCAGTTCGACATTGACGGCACGCACTCCAAGCTAATGGAACTGCATCGTTACATGAAGAATTACGAAGCTCCACTGTATAGGCAAGGAGAGCTTAAGAACGAGAACTACCGCTTTGCTGATGAGCGCGAATGGCGATTCGTTCCGCCGTGGAACACTGTCTGGCCGCTCGCGGCGGCGCAGGCAATGGAGGACCCTGGCAAGAGGGCTTATCTAAACGGAGAATGCGGAAGTATTCCTTTGCACTTTGATCCTAACGACATCAACTACATCATCGTAGAGTCCGAGAGCGAACGGGACGAAATCATTCGGCACATTAAAGAATCAAAAGAGCCAAAATACGATACTGTGGATGTCCAACGCCTAGCCAGTCGCATTTTGAGCGCCGAGCAAATAGCTAATGATTTTTAAAGTCTAGACGAGAGCTTCATAATATAAATCACCTCCGCAGTCAGCCGAAAATTTATGCGAATTTGTTCTGGACTTGAAGTTGCTCCCTCCTACTCGAGATAAACCTATATAGACCCCGCTCCTCCCGATGTCCGCTCTCTTCCATCGGAAATCATTCCAACCATGAGGTTTCCCCACTTTAGTTCTTGGCATTCAAGATTTTTCAGCGGCTTTGGTTACAAGAGCGCGCATGGCGCGATCTTCGCGGTTACCATAACAATGAGGATCGCAGACATGCGCGCGAGACAAGTATTGCAAAGATGCCTGAAGTCGGCACTGTCGCCGATGCATGCACTAAGCCAGCAAACATTGCTGTTGGTGGGTCTCCGCCTGGTGCTGATCGATCTGGCCCGAAGCTGGCTGGGAGTCGAACGTATCATGCGCCGCTGAAGCGACTGGATCCTACGTTAGCTGTCATCTGAGACCAGCCAGAACGTGCGGTTCGTAACATGAAAATTGGGGAAACCTCAGACTGCGATCCGATCGCAGCTCCCTTCGGCATAATGCACCTAGCAAAGCGAGCCCTTGCCTGTGACCGAACCCGAAGACGTACCCTTTGATATGCACGCCTTCGAGGCGTTCATGCAGGAGCAAATGCGCGAGGCCAATATGCAGTTGCCATTTCGCGCCCTGAGCGACAAGGTTCCGCAGCTAGTGTCTGATATAGCCGCCTTCGACCGGGACACCAGCTCTGCCCTCGTGGCAGGTCTGCTCACAGCACCTGCGTACCAGTCATCCGGCTTGAGGATCGAGCTGCTCGCCGGCCTCGTGGTGCTGCATGCACGCGGCAAGCGCCGGGCGATGCTCGATGACCTTGCACGATGGTTCGCGATGCTTGGCGCGTCAGGCGCCGCCGCAGGCGAGGACGCGGCCGAAGACGTCATGGTGACCTTGGTCACCACCTCAAGCGAGCAATTCAGAATTTTGGAGGGCTTGTGGGAGTCCGCCGGTTTCTACACGCAGCGCGTACTCGACGTCCTGTCCGGCATGCCGGACACGGGCATCTATCGAAGCGCACGCGATAGCGTACGCGCACTACTCAGTGTCGCAGAAATCGTGTGCATGCGAGCCGGGTTGGAGAGGTATCAGACTGGCTCCGATGAGCGGCCTGATGCACTCGACATGTCCTCCCTCCCAACGGCCGGCGACCTGCGCGCCCGCGCCACGATTACACACGCGGCACTACAAGAACGCGACGTCGCACTCGAGAACCTCGCGCCGTTTTTGCTGCATCCCCAGCACGTCGTAGAGCTCATGGACCAAGAGCCCGGAGTCAGCGAACTCGAACGTCGGCCGCTGATCAGCGTGCCCGATGGCGTGGTTCTGGCGCTCCCTACAGCGGTCAGCGTTGCGATCCGCCAACGGGTCATCGACCTCGTGCTGGGCACCCGTCAGGCCTGGCACTTCGACGGTCACTACGCGCGGGCACTGTCGAACGCTATCGCGGAAACGAAGTTGCTGGGGTGGAAGTCAGGCTGCCCGGTGCTCTGGCACCCAACCGAGGGCGGCGCGCTCGCCGGAGTCGTTGTTCCCTTCGACCGAGGCCATTTCGTCGTACTCCACTTTGTGCTGCCGTCCGTGGCATCGCATGAGCTGGGCTGGTTCAAGCGTCCCATCGACGTCCATCCGACGCTGCAGAAGGCCCTCAACTACTCGATCGCGTCCAATACCCGGCAACTTGAGAATCAGGATGACTTCCGGGGTGGGATGCATATCGTCGTCATGTGCGGATGGGGCCAGGGCATGGTCATCCCGGTGACGCGCCCTGACGACGCGCGTTGGCGTGGCGATGCGATCTCGGTAGCTGACCTCGTCCGCGCCAGTAGCATGGAAGACATGTCGATCCAGCGTCTGTGGCGCCTGCTCTCAGCTGAGAAGGCGCTGGTTGATGCCGGCGTCGAGTTGATGAACGTAAATGGCGTGCTCAACCTCTTCGCCTGGACGCAGAAGAACGACGGGCACCTGGTCCCCCACGGCGACCTCGACGATGGGCGCATCTCCCCGGAGCAGCGGCTGATGGTGTCCCTGCCTCTGAACCTGCTCCGGGATCTCAGGGCAGAGGCCGATCGGAACGTCGACGCTCACGTCGGGCTCGATCCAAGGAGGGAGCCCCATCACCTGCATCGGGTCGACCGCGGCTCGCTGTTCTCCCATCCCGCGGCCGAGCGCCTTTACGCATGCACCGAGTGTCTCCGATCTGGCACGTTGTTGGCCGCCTGCGAGGGGCGCACGACGCTTTGGCTCCGTGTCGATTCACCGGGCGTGTCCTCGCGCGATACCGAGTTCCGGCTCTGGGACATGGTCGGCCGTTGGGGTGCATCGATCGCGGCAGCGCTCGAGGACGACACCGACATCGAAGGCGCGGTGGAGATCACCATCGCATTCAAGGATGTCCAGTCAGAATTGGACGCTGTCGACGCTCAGGTTCCTACCGATCCGCTCAAGCTCCTGCGGGTTGAAGTGGTCGGTGCGGAAGCCGTCACTGTGCACGCAGCACGCGGGTTCCTCCATGCATGGAGGGAACCGACCAACGCCGGCGAGCGCGCTCTGGTGACCGCGATCCTCCAGGCGGTTTTTCGGATCCACTACGTCGAATACTCTGACGCGGAAGTCGACGTGCTCGTGGCGTCGCTTCTGCCCAACGAGACGGGTCGGCACTTCCACGTTCTCCACGCGAATGATTTCACCGATTTCGTCCGGGATGCGCTGCCTGGCGAGGTCTTAGGAATCGACGAGATCGAGAGCGCGACGCAGCGCCTCGGGCTAGGCTGGTCAGCCCATGATGGCGACAACAACGTCGAGGGCGCGGAAGCCTGCGTCGGACTGCTGAATCGGCTGGTCGACGCGCAGGTGGGCAAGCTGACAAGCCGCCTTGGTGAGCTCGATCGAACCGCGTTGGTTGAACGGCTTCTGCTCAACCACGAAGCCGCCCATGTCCGGGAGCTGCAGTGGCAACGGACGGCGGCGGCGGTCCTTGGCCTGCACGGCGATTCGCAGGAGGTGCGCGATGTCGTGGTCGAGCAGCTTTCCAAGTTGGCCGGGGCCGCGATCACCAGCCGCGTTCTTGTTGAAATCGCCGCCTGCGAGGCACCGCCCACCGGTGGGCGCCTGCCGGATGACTTGCAAATTCAGGCGCTTCTGGCACAGGTCGAGCTCGTGACCCGGTTGGGCGGACTGTCGGACGGAATCCACTACGGCGTATTGCGGCCACATCTGCGCGTGTCCGCGCTGGGCGACATCCTCCTTCGAGATGAGTTCGGGCGCGAAGTCGTGGTCCCTATGCTCAGCCGGGCCGTGGGCAGCAACTACGTCGACTCTGCCGGCGGCTTCCGTCGCCACTACGGACCCCAAGAGGGCGTCGACCGCACGGAACACCTCCTGGACCCTGAGTTTCTGGAAGCCTGGCAGGGGGAAATGGGCTTCGGCGTTGATGAAGCACGCAACTTTCTCGACGTGATCGAGGACTACGCGATCAAGCGTCGCGCCGCGACCTTGCAAATCAGGCGCGGCGAGCTCGTTTCGCTTCTGGCAAGCCGAAGCGACGCTGCGACCGCGGAGAGATTCATCGATCAGCTCCTCTTAGCTCGACGCCCTCGCTGGGCGCAGCCACCCAAAGGCTTCAAGTCGCGCGAAATTCTTCCTTGGCGCTTCGGGCGCCGCCTCTCGATCGTAACTCGCCCGATCGTGCAGATGAACGACGACGATGATGCCCTGTATATGCTCGCCCCCCGCATGGTCAGAAGCGGCTTTTTCTATCTTCTTCGCGGCGCACTTCATGGCACCCTGGACCAGAGCTTCTTCCAGACCCCCGCGATGCGCGACGCGTGGTGGGGAAAAGCCAACGAGGGACATACCTTCAATACCCTAGTCGCCGATCAGCTTCGCGCGGCGGGCTGGGAGGTCCGTGCCGGGATCGAGCTGACGGCCGTTCTCAATGCCAAGCTCGACCGTGACTACGGTGATGTGGACGTCCTCGCCTGGTGCCCCGGCGGTGAAGATGTCTTCATCATCGAGTGCAAGGACCTGTCGTTTCGTCGGAACTATTCTGAAATTGCAGCGCTCTTGTCGGATTACCAAGGCGGCTTCAAGAATGGCAAGCCCGACAAGCTCAAGCGCCACTTAATGCGGGTGGAATGCGCTGCCTCTCACCTGCCCGCTGTCACTCGCTTCACCGGCATCGCGGCGCCGAAGATCAGGTCGTGCCTGCTCGTGGCCGGCATCGTGCCGATGCAGTTCGCATCCATTCCGGCGCTGGAAGGCACATTCGTCGGCGATTTGGATCAGTTTGGGGCGCAGTTCGGCCAGTGCCGGTGTCCCGGTCCCTAATCGAACTCCCTTAGGACGCGAGGCGCCTGCATCACGGGACGCGATCAGGGCGTAAGAATGCATCAGCCGGCGCTGGCAGCGAGCGATGCGGAGCGTGTTGCGCGCATAGGGTTAGCTCATCGCGCCGGAAGGCAGCCATGCCAACTGACCATCCCGTTCGAGCGCCAGGAGAAGTCAGTTCGTTCCATGATTGGTGCGCGGTGCTGTAACGCAGGAGAGTTGCCCAATGACTCGGGTTCTTCAATCGATGCTGACTTGGATCCGCTCGCCTTCAACAGCTCACTAGCCGGGCAGATGCCCCAAACTGCGCGCGAGGCACAGTTTGGGATCTGGATCGTCCGCATAGATCATCTTTCTTTGGTTTACTGCCCGGCTAACGATAGCTACTCAGTTAGTGCGGCCATCCGTCGTAGCGCACACCGTCGAAGAAGTCCGGACCAACCCGGAACTGCAGAGTTCCGTGTTCCCGCACGATCCGGGCTGCAACGGCAGGGCTGGCGTAGTCTGTGAAATCGATCAAATAGCCGTAGATCATTTCACCACTATTGCCATCAAGCGGCAGCTCATCCACGTCCTGAAGATCGTCGACTTCGTCAGCGTCCCAGCCGAGAAGCTCGGCGAAAACTTCGGCCCTGGTGCGAACTGGAGGCTCACCATCGTCATCATGGTCGTCGAGCCAGGGCACCCTCAAGAATACGTCCGTCACCTCATACTCAACACTGCTGTAACAGCGCATTCCCAGTCTCTCAACGGAGAGGAATAAACGGAAGTCGATCTTCGTGCCGGTGTAGGGACGCTCAGGATCCTGATTGAGGTTCATATGGCCGGGGATGTCGGCGGAGAGCGACGTGCCAATCTGGATCTGTTCAAAGTCAACTTCCGGATCGAAGTAGACTTCTGCAATGCCGTCGTGATTGAGCTCGTCCATCTGGCCAATGACACGGCCGTTGTTCTCTACCAAATGCTCGATCTGCTTCCGGATGTAGGCATCGAGATCGCTGTAGGAGCTATGGAGTACTACTCCAGCCAGCCGGTCTGTGAATGCCTTGGTCAGCAGGTGCGACAACTGATCGGTGCCGTATTCGATACCCAGCTCAGTGGCGCGTTGAGTTGCGCAGGCTCGATCAAGCACAAAGTGACGAATCTGTTCGAAGTATTCAGGTTCTCCTCCACAAGCCCTGGCAGCCTGGTAGGAGGCAAGCGTCTTGTAGCCGAGCGCTGCGGCCAAAAGCTGCTGCGCATGTCCATGTTTGATGGATAGGCCGGAAGACCCGCTGAGCGAGCGAAAGGAGTGGGTGATGTCGGAAAGGCCAATGTTCACGCGATTTCTCCATGGTGATGTGCCGGACCAATCGAGCGATTACTTGGCCGACGCCCAGGGATATCGGGTGATGGCTAAAGTGAGTAACGCACTTACAGTTGATGCCGTCAGGTTGGAGCCGCTCGAAGCTCAGGCCGACGAAGCCCTCGAGTCCATAGTGCTCCCAAAGCCCGGTCTGCGCAAGTCGAGCTCTTCTTGAGTCGATCTTAGAGTGGCAAGTAAAGACAGGTCGGAGGTCAGGCTGCCGTTACCGAGTTGGCCGAACGGTCAAAACCGATGCGAGCAACTGATCGGCAATTTGGCCGCACACACGGCAGTGAGGCCGGACAGGCGCAGCAAAGCCTGTGCCATACGGCGTTACAAGCTCCCGCGCCATACCAGCTGATTATTCTGGCCGAAACCTCGCGCTGCGAACGACCCTCCATCAACCGTATTCGTAGCTTAAGCGATTGCATACGGGCGCGTCCGACCGGATTGCCGGCAACCATTTTCTGCAGGCGCTTGAGAGGCTCCAGTAGATCGTCCGCGAACGGGAACATGTCAAGGTCGCGCACGCTGCGGAAAGGGTGTAGGTTTCCCACCGCAGAGTGGGTGCATCGACCGGCACATTGATCGCGAACGCAGGCGAGACACCTATCAAAGCATCCACCAGATGCCGGGAGCGCTGAAGTAGGTCTACATATGCGCCCCACGCCAGCCGAGCCGTGTCGGCGAGCTTAAGAATTGCTCAACCAAGTCGCGGTTTCGCTGCACCTTGCCGCCCGTCGCCCGTCGCCCGCCGGCTGGCGCTCAACCGGAGCATGTACATGTCGCTGAGTTTGTCGGGCCTTCCTGGCGAGCATCACATCCAGAAAAGCCTTGCTTTCTACATTGACCAGCGTTGTCAGGCTCCAACATCTCGACCAGGTGGTCGACTGCGCCGATATTGCCTCTAGCAGCGCGGCCGGGTCGTCCGCACCGAGGACCGTGTCATGCAGTGCTCAATGGTACGTTCTTGGCCCAGCCGATGATCAGCAAGCCATACCATCGTTTGCGCAAAAAGCAAGACAGTGCCCAGGTTACCACTGGGCTCGACAATGAATCTACGGAAGTGTTCCCGTAATTCTGGATCATCAGGGTGCGTCGAGACATAGTCGTGAAGAAGCCTGCTTGAATGAACTGCTCGTGCTCACGCCTGCTCCAGATCCGTTTTTATCTTGTCCCGTAATTTGGCCTTACCATTTAGATGAAGCATCGAGTCGAGAAGTGCCTTGATCGGAACGCTGTAGCTCACCTCAAGAGGAGAGTCAAGGCTATTGATAATCGCAGATTCGGGTTTCACAAGTGCGTAGTAGTCGATCAAGTCTTGGTCGAAACTGAAAATCTCGATCCTGTTTGTCGTTCCCATGGTGATTGATAGGACGCGCATATAGCTCACTAGTGATATTTTCTCTATATCTGCAAGCGCATTAAACGCCTCTGAATCAGTAGGATTATTCTTTGGCTTGAGAACACCTCTTGCTTGCTTCGATCCTAGTGCAGCCGCTATACACATTAGCGAAATTTTATCGGTTATTTTTCGATTGTTTTTGATTATTATAGACCTCGCCTTCTCATATTCCGATTTAGCGAGATCGCGAGAGGTCTCGAGTGCAAATTCCTTCTGTATTTTCTTTATAAATTCTAGATCAACATCCTGGCTTGAAGTAACCTCGTTAATAAAATAAGAGGCAAGGTTGAAAACTTCTTTCAGCGATAAAGTGTCGGTTTTTGCATACTTAAAGAACGCATCAAACGCTTTGGTTTCTCGCTCGAATGAAAGTGCAAAGCTGTGCTCATCACGACGTTCTTTTACATGACCCTCAGTCATGGACAGAAGCGCACTAACAATATTTCCAGGCTGATCTATTGCTCTAATTTGATTAATGAATGGCGTGCACCCTAAGTCCATCGATTTCTCAATTTCAATCACTACGTTTCTATCGAGTTGGTAGACAGTAGGAAGATTCATAGATAATTCCAGAGTGAGTGCCAGTAGGAACCGATGGTCCGTTTATAACATATAGGGAGCCGTCGCAACCCATGTGAAGTGCGCGACAACTAGCCGAATTGCACGACATACTTATACCAGATTATCACGCAATCATACATTTTTCCCAGAATAATCCATGTATAAATCAATGTACTTTATAAGGCTATGCAGATTAATCGTCACGCGATGAACAAAATCATCAATTGAGTTCGACGGAAGCGTTATCTCACCATTTTCCGCTTTAAAGGATCTGCCGATGCGTTCACGATGAACTTGCTTTTCCACCATTCCACCAAAATGAACTATAACATGACGAATCGTAAACATCTCATCCAGCATTTGCGGGCACTGCGCGTTTTCCCAGTTAGATGTTTTAAACTTTAGCGCCAACTTGAGGTGTCTATATATGTAATATATCTTCCTCAGCACCTTATTTCCGTTTTGCATTCCGAGATCGAAATCCTTTGCGAACTCACCATACTTTTCACCATCAGATTCCTGTAATTCAATGAGCGGGAACAATGTGCTCACGAAGGCCTCCATACTGGCGCATATGCTTACCAAACATTGCCTTCGAACCATATCGCCGTATTCGCCGCCTCTGAGATACGTGTTGAGATCATCAGCGCTTATCATCGTCGTATAGCCGTCAGGAAAATCGTCGCTTAGCCTAAGGTAGCCGCTGAAGTCGACAAGCGGTATGAGGTGCTGTACGTATGCGCTTCCAATTGCAACCTTGGCGACCTGATCGAGATTTCTATATAAGTTCTCGCACTTAGAATGCAATTCTTTATTTACAATATTCATGGAAGTTGCAACGTTCTTCATCGTTGGTGCCCTAGCTCAGGTTATACAACCATCCACAGCAGACCGCATGGCAGCACCTTGACTTGAGTCGAGGGTAGGTATCCCGAGTTCATTTAACAAGCTGACGGATAGCAGGATCCACGAGACTGCACCAGAAAAATCGGACTCCACTTTTGTTCGGAAGCTGCCTTCTATAACCCGCATGAACCTCCATGTCATGCGTTCAAGCCGACCGGACTTCTGCTGCTCGCCCTGTCCAGTTGACCGCCATTAGCTGCCGAGTCCTTCCCGCAGCGATCTCACCTTCTCGCGTGCCTGATCATTGGTGAAACGAACTGAATCACGTCGGCCAGCGTCGGCTCGCTCCTGCAGGTGACTCAGGTAGGCCGCATCGGCATACGTTCGCTTAAGCGCCGCCACGCGATCGGGCCTTCGGCGCCGGGTGGCTTCGCCGATGGCAAAGCCACTGGCATCGACCTGGTAATGGGCAATGCCAAGTTGTCCTCGGAGAACGCGAACCGCCGCATCGAGGCCGGAGAACAAACGAGGGGCGCCGTCCTTGGTGGTCAACGTACGTTCCTGCATGCCTACCTTGAACAGCACTACATAGCCACCCTCCTGACCTACCAAGACAGTATCGCGAACGCTGCCGGCAGCGGCCAATTCACGGGCAGTAGCAAGTTTGACAGTGTTAGACATGATCGGCTCCCTGTTAACAATTATCTGGGGATCATACGCCGTCACGCCGCCCTCCCCACCTGATCGATCTCAGGCCCCCAATCCAGCCGGGCGAAAAGCAAAGGCCCCGCATGCGGGGCCTTTGATCGTCGGCGCTTAGGTGGAGGTTCTAGCCTCCGTCCCCAGCAATGGTGGGTGAATTGGCCTGGACGATGACGAGAGTCTAGCTCTGGTAGCATTCCACAGTAATCAGACGAATCCCAATTCTTATGTCAGAAAATCCCGCATCAGGACAAATGCACCTCGACTCAAGGAGAGCCTAACCGAACTACTTTTTGGGTATGAATGTCATCTTGAGGTTTTCGTAAGTTTCCCTATCTCGACTATCGCCCTTCTCAGCAGCCAGCTGTCCCCAGTGTAGAGCATCTGGGCCATTGTGGTGCAAAACGCAATCCAAGTAATAGTCGCGCATCCCTCTGATTGCCGAGAGTTCTCCACTCTCGGCCTTCGCACGATTGGACGCAACATCAAAAGTCCTGCAACTTCCGTCACCTGAAACGGGAGTTGCATCAACTTCACGATCGTTTTCCCCACAAGAAACCAAAAGCACCAGACATCCCAAAAACCAGACCCTAAGCATCATGGCCTCACACTCCTATACTCGCCGGGGTTACTCAAATCCATAGGGCCGTGAATATCACCTTTGTGCCCGTAGGGAATCGCCATCGGACCTCTAGGGGTATACCAAACGGATCGCGTTGGCGCATCGACCTCGGTTCCCCTAACTCTGGACAGCCCAGTCATCACATTGACCATGCCGGGCTCTTCAGGGTCAGCACCAGTGTTACACGCCTTCAGAATGACAGGCTCATAGTCTTTGCATCCCTGCTGCTTCAAGATGTCGTTAAACTTAGCCATTGAGCGAGCATTATTACCATAATATCTAACCTTGTTTGCTGTTCCAGCTCGAGTATCAGACACGTGTGTCCAAGCGCCATGAGCGTAGACAACGCAGTAGCCGACCATATCTACGTCGGCCAAGGCTCCTTTATAGACAATGGCATCCTCCTTGTTCTGCGGACCAACCAGCACCACTTTCCTCAGACCAAGTGGATCAATATAAGCTAAAGGGCCACCATCAACATACGCATATGTAGCGCTCCCTCCTTCCAACCCAATCAAATCACTTTGTGCATACCGCCCGGTGCCAGCATCGTAGTCCCGGAAATAGTTCTGGTTGAGCCCCGTGGCGCTGTCGTAGCGCTGTCCAGGGAACCGCAGGTTGAACACGAATGCGGTGCCGTCGTTGTCTGGGTTTTGGTTCGGCGGCGTAGTGCCGAAGGCCTCGCCCTTGATGTCCCAGGCCCAGATGGCAACGTCGCGCACCGAGTCGATTACCGCCCGTGGCGCTCCCAGATGGTCTGGCTGCACATAGTTCAGCGCGGTCCCTGCCAGCACGCCCACCGGCAGGTCATCGAGCCAGATCGCCTGCTGGAGGGCCTTGCCGTTGGTGTCGTAGTCGCCCATCCAGTGGCCGGCTTCGTCGTAGACGGTGTAGGTGTTGGTGGTGCCGAGGAACCGGCGCACCTGCTCGCCCCGGTCGTTGTAGCGATACTCCATCGCCAACGTGCCGCTGCGCGTGGCTTGGCTCAGGCGTCCCGTCGCATCGTAGGCGAAGGTGCGGGCCGTGCCATCGATGGCCGTGGTGTTGCCTGCGGCATCGTAGCTGCGCGCTGCGCCGGCCACGCTTGCCAGGCGGTGGCTGTCGGTTGGATAGGTGTAGGTCTGGCTGGCGCCGTTGACCTGGGCGCTGAGGCGATTGCCGGTGGCGTCGTAGCTGTAGCCGTCGATCACCGTGCCGGTCGCGCCGTCCTTGAAGGCGGTCAGCCGATTCAGGTTGTCATAGCCCAATTTCACCACGGGTGCGGTGTTGCCGGGCGCGGTCAGCGCATTGAGGTTGCCCGCCGGGTCGAAGCCGAACCCGATGTTGAGGCCATCCTTGCGGCCGTCCTGGATCGCCAGTGGGCGGTAGTTCTTGTCCAGCACGCGCTGCAACGGCCGGCCGTTGCCATAGGCCCAGCCAGCGCTGGGGCCGAACGGGTAGTAAGTCGCGCCGCTCAGCAGTTTTTGGCGCGCGCCGCCGGCGGGCGTGACGCCCACTTCCGTTGTCTGTCCCAGCGCATTGCGCACGTAATCCACCACCGCGCCGTCCGGATAGGTCACCCGGCTGAGGCGGTCGCCCTTGGTGTAGGCGTAGCGCAGCGCGAACGCCTTGCCATTGGTGGTCTGCACCTTGCGCACCACGCGCCCGAACCGGTCATAGCAATATTGGGTCGTGCCGCTGCCGTCCTGCAGCCTGCTCAAGCGGCCCAGCGCGAAGGTTTCCCCGGCCGCGCACACGTTCTGGCTGGCATCGTAGGTGTAGGTTGCGATCAGCGCCTTGTCGGCGTAAGTGGCCTTGGCCAATCGCCCCAGCGCATCGTAGAGGTAGCTGGTCTTGGTCCCACGCGCGTCGGTCTGCGTGACCATGTTGCCGGCACTGTTGTAGGTGTAGCTGGTCACGCCCGTGTCGGGGCTGGTCAGCTTCAGCAGGTCGCCCAGGCCGTTGTATTGGTAGACCGTGGCCAGGCCCTTGGGATCGGTGACTTTCGCGATGCGGTCCAGCGCGTCGTAATCGAACTGGGTCTTGGCCGCGATGCCACCCACGTCCTGCGTGGTCTGCTTGACCCGGTTGAGCGGATCGTAGTCGGCCTGGGTCTTGTGCTTGAGCGCGTCGGTGACCAGTTGCACGTTGCCGTTGTCGTCGTAGCTGAAGTCGGTCGGATCGGCTTCGGCCGTGGCCTGCGTCGCCAACTGGCCAATTCGGTTGTAGATCCGCGACAGCGTGTGCGTGAGGGTGCCCGACGCGTCCTTGGTGTCTTCCTTGGCCCGGTTGCCCGACGGATCCAGCGTGTAATGGATGGTGTTGCCGGCGCCATCGGTCACGTCGGTCAAGCGATGCGCGGCGTCGTAACCATAGGTGACGAACGTGCCGTCGGGATCGGTCACCTTTTTGACATTCCCTACCTCATCGTAGGCCACGACCGTCGTCTGATCCTGGTCGGACGGTGTGCCATCCGCGTTCGCGCGCAGCGTGCTTGAGTCCGTCCAGCCGCGTGGCGTGTAGGTGAGGTCCCGGATCAGGCCATTGGCGTCCTGGGTGCGCGTCGGGCGCCCGTTACGGTCGTAGGCCACATAGGTGGTGGCCCGGCCCAGCGCGTCGATGACCTGATACAGATCCCCCGCGCGGTGGCAGGCGCCACCGACAGTGGCGCAGCCGGATTCATCGGCGGTCAGGTAGTAGCGGTAGGTCGTGGTGTCCGCCACATCGGTGCGCGGGCCGTCCTGGCTCAGCACCAAACCGATCTGTGGGCACTGTGTGCCGTCCACGCTATCGCAGTAGCTGGTCAGCCACTGACGCACACCAGTCGGGGCGTTGAGCGTGCTACCGCAGGTGTAGCTGGCAGCAGCGGACACGCTCGGATCGAGGTCACAACGTGCCGTCTGCTGACCGCGGGCGTTGTAGGCCCACATCGTCTTGGCGGTCGTGGCGCCGGCCGCATCCAGCACCGTGCGGGTCAGTGGCACGCGCAGGCTGGTGTTCCAGGTGATGTTCGTCGTGCGCTGCTGCGCAGTCCCCGACGCATCGATCTGCTGGGTCAACAGGCCACCGGCGGCATAGGTCGTCTTGGTGACCGTGCCCTTGAAGTCGGTCCTCGACGCCGGATACCCGTTGTCGTCGTAGGTCAGCGCCTTCCAGGGCTGATTGCATTGTTCACCGCACGGCACGCTGGCACCGGTCGGCTTGAGCGAGCCGTAGCCGGTGTCCGTGTAGGTCAGAAAGGTCCTGAATCCCAGCGGAGAGGTCACCGCGGCCGGGGTGGCCCAGTTGGAGGTGGAGGCCGAATACTCGACCGAGATGGCATCGACGTTGCCGGCGAAGCTCGACGCAATCGCATCGCCACTGCTGGCATAGCGCGTGGTTTCAAAGCGCACGCCCTTCTCGTCGATGACGCCAGTCAGCGCCGTCGGCTGACTCTTGTTGGAGGTGAGCGAGGCCTCGTTGTAGACGTATTGGCGCGTCTTGCCGTCCGGATACTGCACGGAGGTCAGGTTGCCGATGCTGTCGTAGCCGTAGGTCAGCGTGCCGCCGTCAGGCAAGGTGACGGTGCTCAGGCGGTTGTTGCTGTCGTAGGCGAAGCTCAGCGAGCGGCCGCCCACATCGGTGACCCGCTGCAGCAGGTTCGGCGGGGGCTTGGTGCCGGCGACCGGCGGCAGGTCGCTGTATTGCAAGGTCAACACCGTCTGGCCCATGCGATCGAACACCGAGCGCAGCAGGCCGGCGGTGTCGTAGAGCTCGGTCTGCTGGGTCGCCGCCACCGCCAGGGAGTAGCCTAGCAACACGCCGGCGCTGTCGCGGCGCTCGGTCAAGGCATCGGCGATGTCCGGGTCCGGCACCCACGCGCCGTTGCTGGGACGAAACCGTTCAACCACACCGTCAGGCCGCTGGACATCGATAAAGCTGCCACCATTGGCGACGCCCGACAGCATCAGATCCAGTCGGCGCTCGAAGGAGTGGCGCCACTGCTTGCCCAGCGTCACCGCGGTCACGAAGGTCTTGCTGTTGTAGAACCGGCGCAGGGTCAGCCAGGTCGGCGAATCGTAGTCGGTGTCCTGGCGGAACATGTTGCCCGTGGACGTGTTGATCGGGTCGCCTTCGAAGGCAGTTCCCCGATGCACCCCGCCTTGCTTCAGCGCGGCGTTGCCGCTGCTGCCATGGGGGCCGGTGTTGTCGCCAGCCTGGCCCAGCCCTCCGGTGCACCCGGTGTTGCAACTACCCGTGTTCTTGACCGGCTGGCCTTCGCCCACGATCTTGTCGTTGGCGTAGACATAGCCCCACCACTGCCCGTTTTGATACACGGTCGCAGCCGCAAAGCCATCGCTGTAGGTCACAGTAAAGACGGGCGTTTTTTCGCAGCCATTGGATTGACACACCCGCATGGCGCCATCGATGACGAACTGCACCGCCTCGTTCACGGTCGCAAACGATTGCGAACCATTGCTGGAATCCCCGACATACGGCGGCCCATATTGTCGCTTCGGGGTGACCGCCACACTGGGGAAGGCCGCCAGCGCGCCGGTAAGCAGCAACAGGCACGCACCGCCGAAACGGCGGGCGGCACGCACGTGGGGGTTCGGCATAGCTTCGTCCTTGAGCATAGATTGAGTTGTGGGGCCCGCAGCCGCAACGAGCAGCTTCTTGGCGGCGCCATCTTACCGGTCCTTGTTGCAAATTCTGAGACAGACGTTGGATTTCTTAGCCTGCGAGATTCCCACCTGACGACCAAGCGGCAAACGGTCGTCCTTCGACCTACTCGGCGCTCCTTGGCCCGTCGCTGGGTAGCTCAGGACAAGTCCGAGGCTCCCAACTTACTCGGACAACCCACATCCATCTCCGTTGCCGCTCAGCCCGGATACTTGGGGAACTTCTCGTCCGGGTGGCTTGCCTTCCACTGCTTGTAGGCCGCGGTGCCTTCCCACGCCTTGAACGCCAAGGGAGTGCGTCCGCGGCCCGACCAGGTCTCCTGGGTATGGGGCAGCCAATACTTAGGCGCAACTTCCTTTTTTGCCTGGGCGGGAGCAGCGTTGCGGGGACGGCCCGGGTTGCTGGCTCCAATGGCAACAGCTAACTCGGCCCTCTGTTTCGGGGTGAAGTGCTTATTGTACTGTGACAGCAAGCCGATGATTTCTGTTAAAGCCGATGCGGCCTGTTCTTGGCGGAGAGCAACTTCCTGCTCTTCAAGCTTCCGGATTTCATCTTGGATCTTAGATTTTGCGCTAGAGATGGCTGTAAGAGATAACTTATTCATTCTTGATCAAGAAGATAGAGATTTTTCCATGCCAAGCCTAACCGCCTTAAACATTGGTTGCAACAAATTTTCGTTATCACTGCTTAGCTGATGATGTTGAGTCGAACAGATGCTAATCAGCCTAACCCAAACGAAGCCATCAAGCCAACGCTCTAGTGCATTAGCCATTATGTGCTTCGCCCTGTTAATGGGCATCCTAGCGAGCACTTTCCACATCTGGAGGCAATGACAATTTATCCAAGATCATAGAATGCACCAAAGGTATACTAATGTGCCCCATGCTTAAACCTGCTATGCTCATAAGCGGCGGCAATCCCTCAAAAGAATCACGAAATTGAAGGAAAAGAGTGACTCAAATTCTTGAATTAAAGATACAGAGCAATAGCGATTTTAGACTTGGTTGCCAGAACTGCGATTCGATTGATCCCCAATCTAGTGATGGGATCCTAGTCGGACCAATACGGACTCGGCTCAGCGCATTACCGGTTGTTTTATACAGGCTTAGCCATGTCGCTACTTCAGGTCAGCTCAACTAAAGCCACTATTGCGCGGATACTTTGACAGTCAGCAATCGCAGCGCGGCGGTTGGCGTCATGCCCAGCGCTCCGACCAAATCAACAAACTCCACGACGTCCAGTCGTCGTGCCCCGGCCTCCACAGCAGACAGGCGTTGTTGTGGCCAACCTAATGCCCGCGCCACATCGGTCTGCGACAGGCCTAAAGCCTCACGCTGCTGCCGCAAGCCGAGTACGAGTGCTCGGTAGTCCGCACGATAGATGGTCTTTGAACTCATAGCCGCGGGGAGAGAAACGCGGCCTGAAATCTATGAGGCACTCACCGAATACATGAAAATCATGTAGACTGATCTGGAGATGATTGCTAGCCTTTGGCTAAGCCTCACCAGGAGGTCAGATGAGTCAGACGGGCAGCGAATATGTCGACGTGCTGCATGGCATGGGCATGCCTGCCCTGCAATTGGTACGTGCGACTGCTTGGTATGCATTCGTGCGCGCCGCGCAGGAATCGGCGCCGATAAGTCCTACACCCACACTCTCTCGCTTGCTGCTAGAGGAACTGGCGCGCGCCGGAGTCCTAAAGCCCACTGCTTCTGCGCCAAGCGTGCTCGATCCCTGGGGCTGGCACTACGCGGACAGGGTTGGCGACACATCGGACTTGTCTGCCCACTTACTTGTCATCATCAATAGTATTGCAACGCAGCCCGCCGCTAACGCGGCTCGCCTATGGTTGTGGCGGCAACTCATCGATGCTGAGTCCGAGGCCCACATGGCCGACTTGTTGGCGCGCCATCAACTGGGCGCGCTACGCGCGCTCATCACGCATGTACATCCCCACTGGCAAGACCACAGCCTATGCAGACGTCGCTATCTAGGCTGGTATGCCGTGCGTGGAGCTGCAGCCGCTTTTCTACGCACGGACGGAGATGACCAGATGACTGCTCTGACACTTCTGGGGGAACTGCGCAGACGTAGCCGGTGGCTGGCACATCAATTCCATCAACATACAGTCGGGCCAGCACAATATTGCTTCCCACCTTCGCCGACCGCTCGGCAATCTCTGCTCTCTCAGGTATTCTTGAAGCATATCGCCCCGCTCGGCAGGGCCTACTGGCGCGAAGTACTAAGCCTACAGAGTTTAAACACTTCCGCTTGGGATTCAGATCGGCAATCCGCTGACGAATAGAGCAAGGAAGCCCGCGCCATTGCCGTTTCGGCAACCATCCCCGCAGAATATTAGCAGTGTCGGGCAGAGTGGACCAAGCCGCTTAGTCCACTCTGCCGTGAAATCGAAGCTACTAACGCTTCGCCAATTGCATCTGGATTTCATAAGCCTCATTCGATTTTTCAATCGAATGGTTGTAACGGCGCGGCGCGCACTTCAAAGTGCTTGCGTGAAGATACGCAAGCGATATTAGTCATTTTCGCGGAAAGATTTTCGCATCTGCGCGACCGCCAACGTCTTTCTAGCCAAACCCATGCTTCAATGGGCCAATCTGGAATTTTGACTCCCGTCTCCGTCCGCAAGGCAAGCCAGGCCCGCCACGCGGCGTACAGGGCCGATAAGCGATCTATCGGGGCCAGCATTCCAATCCGACTAGGGCGACCAGGTGGGTAAAGACGGCCCCGGCCGGTTCGAACCCAACCTTTCTCCGCGAGAACCCAGCTAGAGCCAACACTAGCGATTGGACCCGAGATACATCCCCAATTTCGTGCGGCCGCTAACGCCAAGTCTCGCCGAAGGCGGAGGTCCAAGAGATCTAGTTTTTCATCAGTTCGCCACTCCTTTAGCCATCCACACCATCGCAAAAGTTCTGGATCTTCAGAAATATCCACTTTTATCGAAAGCGCTCGATGGTAGAGAAGAAGATCGTGTTCTTCGCAGCAGATAGTTCTTACGTCAAGCCAAGCAGCGAGTACCGGATGCCTTAGTACACCAGATTTCGTTTTTTCCACGCAAAGCGGACAGCATATGTCCCGCCATTCTGGGGCGATCCTAAAATCGACTGGCACATCAAGCGCACGCCCCAACCCTGAGGGCAAATCGGTCCACTCTCTTTTGTACAAGGGTCGCTCAGGCTCAGCAGGGTCACAAACGCACCAAGCCCACCAATCAGCCTCACTGATACCCAGAAGTATTCGAGTAGCGTCAAGCCATGAGCGCACGCTTTCGCCAGGATGGACGGACGAAAATACGGGAATTTCAAGAATTTCCATTGCGCCCTCCTTCGCCAACATGGCCATAACTCAATGCGATCTCGAGCAACTCAATGTCAATGCGAGTAAGCCCCCTGGCGATGGCAATCCTATTGGCCCCGGAAATGACCTCAAGAATTTTAGCCGTTGAGCAGCAACCGTGCGCTATAAGCCATCTAACGGTAGCTTTATCATCCAATCCAGACGACTGCGGAAGGCCTAACTCTTTGTCAACGCTAACCAGAAAAGACCTGAATTCTTGCGACTCCTCCCACATCGGAATTTCAATTCGCGTAAATCTTGACTGAAGTTGCTCATCGGCCGATAAAACGTTCACCAGATTCATGGTGGAAGCGATAGAGATCGTCACCCCTCGATTTGAAATCGCTTTGATGAATGCTAAAGTTTGCTGTTGCGTTGATCTTCCTGCATTCAGAAAATTCCCTGCTTCATCTATTAGCAGCTGCCTAACTCCAGAAGAAGACAGTAGATCTAGCGCTTTTTCACACATTGCCGAGGGCTTTCCAGCCATCTGTGCACCAGGAAGACACGCATCCACTATTGAACGTGCTAGCTTGCTATGGTATCCATCAAACGGCGCTTCCACGTAAATGACTTCTTTTCGCCTAGCCGCAGGCTCGTTCGATGGTGGCGCAACCTGATCCAGATAGTGCATCTGCAAACGCGTCTTCCCGCAGCCTGGCCCCGCGGCGAGATGAACGCATTTCGGACGATCGCGCCCAGCCTCTACCGTTCTTAGGTGGCTTAATAATTTTAGATACTTGACGGCTGCTGGATGAGGTATGAAGCGGAACGAATGCTCAAGACTTCTCTGCTTTCCCGTGTATGCCCTCTCGGAAGGAGGGCCACTCTCATTTTCGCTCCGGGCGATCATCCGACCACCCCGTCAGTCCAGTTGAATGCGGTAACCTCTTGGGTATAGTCAACTGCTGGACTTGAAGGCTCCGGCTTCGAATTCGGTGTCCTCGCAACCTTTCGCCTAGCCAATTTAGATGACGATTCCGCTTCGAGCTGAATGCTTCTTTGCCTCCGAATGGCCTCAAACATCTCACTCTCTTCGGACGCCAGCTTCCCTTTCGCTCTCAGTTCAGCCCTAGCCTCCCGCAGCTCCCATAAGGAGAATTCGCCCTGTGATCTGTCAAGCAATGGCACATCAATGAAACGATCTGCTTGTCGCAGATACACCTTTGTAAGGTCTCTTTGACTGAAGTGAATTTGATGATCCTTTTGATCGTTGATCAGGGGAGTGAGGCACGGGTCCCAATAGTTTAGGCCGTGAATCGTGATTCCTGTCCGACGAATTTTCCGAGAAACAGAAGGCAAGAATCCCGCAACGAAGGAGCGCGCATCAGCAATGATTGCAGGAATGATCGGACGGCCGCTGGCGTCTCGCCAGGCAGCATCCCATGCAGCAGCTGGAGTGGTTCCTCCAAGACCCGCGTGCGGCCTATTATGATACTTCCCGGCAATTTCTTCGGCGAGCCAGCGGTCCAGATCGTGTAAAGACATCGTCGCATGTTTCTCAGATTGATAGTTCCCCCTCGCCTTTACATTAGAGAAAGTAGTTCCCGGAAGAAGATGGACGGCCCCCATCATGGTTCCTATCACGCGTTCAACATATGCACCGTAATGAGGACTCCTAACAGGCCGTTCTTGGATTCGAATTCCATACCGCTCGCACTGCGCTTTGACTTCCTTCGCCTGAAAGGTCTTTGCGTTGTCCCAATGAATGCATTCCATCTTGCCAAACATTGGGTAAGCAACGTCAAGTCCGAGTCGCTTCAACCAGGCCTGCTTCGGGAAGGACGCATGCTCCAATGCATGCGCTACCGACGTCTGATTCGGAGTATCGAAACTAAGGTAGTAGCCTAGAATGCAGCGGGTATAGACATCGATTGCTACAGTTAGCCACGGTCTACCGATTGGCTTTCTGGTCGTTCCAGAAACGACTACCAGGTCAACAAGGGCATGGTCGATCTGAACAGCCTCAAGTGATCTTGATACCTTTAATCTCGCGTTTGAAGGGGCCTGTAGTGCATGAGCATCGTGAAATCCTAGGCGCCTTTTCGCGGTATACATAGGATCCCGGCTGGATATCCGTGCGAGAACGGCTTTCCTCCCAGGAGCACAAACCCCAGCCTCACGGGCGAGCTCTGCAGCGCGCCGAACGACAGCAACGACGGGGCGCTTTTCGCGGGTTAGGTAGACCTCCTCGATAGCCTTGTTGATCAAGCTCTCTACGACCGGAGCTAGGCGACGACTTCCCGGGCTTGGCCCTGGGATAGATGGCAGCTGCGAACCCGGCATCGGATTTTCGCGATGAACTTGCAGCCGCCGCCTCACCGTACGTGGATGAACACCCATTTTTCGTGCGACTTCAATGCAGTCGGTCAATTTGACGGCACCGGTCCCCTTGCGCCCGAGGCTCATGAGCGCTTCATACCATCGGAGGGCCTCCTGTTCAGTTTTCGGATCCGAGGCGCTTATATCTCGAATGCTTTTTTCCTGACGTTCGGTTCGAAAAGGCTCGATCATGCTGACGTCCGCCCAAATGAACTCGGACGTGCCCTCGACCTTCAGATGAATCCGCCCTTCAGAGTGGATGCCCACAACTACTACTGCCCGGCCACCACATACCGCCAGCAACCCCTCCTTGATTAGCAAATCAGGGACAATTCCAGCCAATCTTTTTGTTGCAGCCATCGCCCAAACCTCCGGCCGAAGACAGCAACCGCCCAGCCCTCTTGACGACGGGAGAGTAAAGTGGGAGGCTGAACAAATCGGGCACCAACCGATCATTTCCTGAATGGCACGGGCGCCAACCCGTGCCATTCGTCGTTTCAGCCTGGGCGGTTGCCGAATCAAGCCACGCTAATGACTCCCGACGCCTTAGGTTCCGGGGTGATAGCACACAGTGCACGCGGCATCAATGCAAGTCATTGAAGCGCATGAATTTTTGCTACGTTTTTCCGAAAATGCTGTCGTTTTTTCAGGGCAGGAAATGGGTAGTGCGACTACGCAAGACCTAAACTTCGCTGGGTCCTAAGATGGTGTCCCTATCAGCGCGTCTGTGCCAAGATGATGTCGCTGCCAGTTCAACCTGCCTCCGTACTGCCCGGCCAGTGGTCTGATGGCGCTGCTAATTCTTTGTTTCCCAAACTATTTTTTCCGAGTGACAGTAATTGGGAACACTGACATCGCCGGCCCTAGTTCCCGCGAACCAAGGATCAGGAATCTGCAGTTGCCGCACCCTATGGCTAGCGCCTCTGCTGGGCGGCCTTTTCGCATTGTGCCTGGACAGCGGCAGCGAGGCGTTCAAGCCCGTCAATCAGCACCGTGTCCTCGATGGTCAGGGGCGGTATCAGCTTGACGACATTCTCTTCCGGGCCACAGAGTTCGACGATCAGTCCCAGTTCGAATGCGGTCCGTGAGACGGCGTCGGCGATGTGCCGGTCCAGGAAAACCAAGCCCTGCAACATGCCGATCCCCCGCACCTCGCTAATGTGCTCCGGCGCGGACGCCTGGATGGAACGAAGAGCCTCCCTGATCAGTCTTGCCCGGTGGTCGATCGCATTGCAAAACCTGCTGTCTTCCCAGTAGCTCAGCACGGCGGTCGCGGCCACGAAGGCGAGATTGTTGCCGCGGAACGTTCCGTTGTGCTCGCCCGGCTCCCAGGAGTCCAGGCCGGGCTTCATCAATACCAGGGACATCGGCAGACCATAGCCGGAGATCGACTTTGACAAGCACACGATGTCGGGGCAGATTCCGGCGCGCTCGAAGCTGAAGAACGCCCCGGTGCGGCCGCAGCCGGCCTGGATGTCGTCTACGATGAGCATGATGTCTTGCTTCCTGGCCAGCTCGGCCAGACGCACAAGCCACGCGGAAGACGCCACGTTGATCCCGCCTTCAGCCTGCACCGTCTCGACGATGAACGCGGCGGGCAGATCAATGCCCGATCCGCCCCGCAGCAACAACGCTTCGACTACATCCAGCGTATCGAGGTCCTTGCCCAGGAAGCCATCGTAGGGCATGCGTACGATGTCGTGCAGGGAAACACCGGCCGCCGCACGCTTGGACGCCCTCGCTGATGCGGCCAGCGACGCCAGTGTCATGCCGTGGAAGGCGTTGGTGAAGGCGACGACATTGCGCCGCCCGGTCACCTTCCGTGCCAGCTTCAATGCGGCCTCTACCGCGTTGGTGCCGGTCGGTCCGGTGAACTGCACTCGGTAGTCGTAGCCTCTTGGTGACAGGATGACGCGCTTGAACTCCCGCAAAAAATCGCGCTTGGCGAGTGTATGCAGATCCAGCGCCTGGATTACGCCATCGTTCGACAGATAGGCGATCAGCCTGTCGCGTACCAACGGATTGTTGTGCCCGTAGTTGAGCGAGCCGGCTGCAGCCAGGAAATCGATATACGTCCGCCCTGCCTCATCCTCCAGGACCGCGTTACGCGCTGTGGCGAACATCGCGGGGAATCTCCTGCAATAGCTTCTGACGCCGGATTCGACCTCCGCGAAGATCTGAAAAGAGTCTTGGACGGCCGAAGTTTCTTCAAGCTCGACGACTGCGCAGACAGACATTGAACGCTCCTTGATTCGATTGGATTGACACCGCACGGCGTCCGGTTGTGGGCACGACGCCCGTCCCGTTCAGAACTCCAGTTCTCTGCTGCAGAATAGACGCTCGCCCGGGATCCCCGCCTGCCTGCACTTGTCCAAAAACATGTCCGACTCCACCAACTGGATGCTGTCGGGCTCGTACTTCAGGCCCATCATGTACTGCAGCCAAGGCTCCTGCCCCATCGCATAGATGAAGACCCGCGGCGGCTGCACCTCGCTCAGTACGTTCCAGGCGCGTTCGCAGTTGGCTCCCGACAGGCGCCGTGACTCATTGTTCTTGCGGCTGACTGGTTTGCCGAGCAACGGTTCGTACAGCCAGGCCAGCGGCGCACCGTGACATTCCATTCCCAGGAACAGCGCGTCGATCCGGCCGACGCGGCGCATCATGCGCTGGTAGAGCATGCCATCGACGCCATCTGAGTCGATCAGGAACATGAATTTGCGGCCTTTGAGCGTCAGCGCAATGGCATGTTTGCTGTAGATGCTGAGATCCGCGTGCTCGCCGGTGAACGGCAAACTGAGGATTTCTCCGTCCGGGATCTCGACACGCTCGAACGCATCCAGCACTTCGACGTCCTCGAATCCCAACGAGCGCAGCATGAGTTTCATGGATGGATCGGCGATATTGCCGCTGTTGTTCGAGGGCACGATTACCTTGCCGATCCGGTGTCGCAGCTGGATCAGTATCTCCGCGCAAAAGTGGTCCTGGTGGGAATGCGTCAGCACCACATAGTCAATGAACTCGGGAAGGTCGTTGTAGGTAAACCGACCATCGTCTTTCGTCTCGAATGCCACCATCGGGTCGAAAAGCACCGAGACCTGGCTGCTCTGAAACAGGACGCAGGCATGGCCGAAATAGCGCATGCGTACTTCGTCCCCGGCATAGTGGGCGTTTCCGTTCGTTGCCGGTGGCATCGTAGTGAAGAACTCGGCGAAGGCTGGCGCGGCGTCGGCGCCCACCTCGAACAATGCCGCGATTTCCTGGAACGGCCTGGGCGTGGTGCGCATGCCCGCAAGCACGTCCATCCGCTTATCGGAGAACTGCATTGCGACACGATAGGAATTCTTGCCGTCGAGGCGGGGCGTGCTCATGAAGAAGTGGCGGTCCTGCTCGCCGATCAACTGCAGCAGGATTTCCTGTTTGCCGCCCATGCCTTCGTCGTAGACCAGATCCTCGAAGAGGCGCAGGCCCGGATGGTCGTTGGTGTCGTACAGGCACTCGACGAGGCCGCGCAGCGATGGCGGCAGCTTGGAGTAGAAGCCGTTAAGCGAGAATCCGTTGGCTTCGGCCTGAAGCGTGGCGCTGAAGTTCTTCAGATCCTCGGCGAAGGTCAAAAGAGGCGCGCACTGCTCCTGTGTCTGTGCCATCAACTGCTCTACCGCAGGGACATCTTCCACTGCCAGGCTGACGAACGGGCCGCCGTACATTGCCGGATCGCTACTCGCGGCCAGGTGCGCGGCGGGATTGGTCACGAACGATTCCATCAGCGGCAGCAGGCGGAACTTGAGGTTCATCGCCAGCTGCGCCGGGGCGATCAGGTACGGCCATGCGTACCAGCCCGATACCAGCGGCTCGATCTTTGTCCCAGATTTCAGAAAAACGGTATCGGTTGGAAGCATCGAATATCCCTATAGAGGTTCTACGCATGGAGACGCGGCAGCGGCCCGCTCAGGTGGAGGAAAGGTAGGCGAGCGTATTACGTTCGCCCTTGAACGACTCGCGGCCATGCATCATCAGGACGTTGTCGATCATCAGCAGGTCGTTGCGCTGCCAATCGAACAGCAACTTGTTCTGGTTCAGGACCTTTCGCACCTGCGCAAGCACATCCTCTTCCATGGCCTCGCCATCGCCGTACTCGCACTCATGCGGAAGATTGCCCTTCCCCACCATTTGCTCGAACATGCCGCGAATGGCGGGATTCAACGCCGACGCATGCCATTGCTCGGCCTGGTTGAACCAGACCTCCTCGCCTGTGCGGGGATGCGTCGTGACGGCCTCGCAGCGGGTGGAGACGCGCAGCATGCCGTTGGCCGACCATGTGCAGACCGATCCCTGTTCGGCGGCGATCTTCTCCACCTGGGCACGGTCCTCGGTCTGGTAGGTCGCCTGCCAGCTCTTCCCGAACGGAATGTTCGGCTGAAAGTTGCGGATGTAGTTGATCTTCTTCTCTCGAAACTTGTCAGCGATGTCCTGCGGCAGCTGCTGCAGGATGTCGCGACTACTGGCAAGCGATGTCTGTCCGCCCGAAGCGGCCGGGGTCAGACTGTAAAAGAACAGGCGCGTCGGCCAGTCGGGCAGATAGGACATCTCGTTGTGCAGCGAGATCACCTCGGTGGCCGGATACTCGGTAGAGGTGAAGACATCAGCAACCACGCGATTGCGCGGCGAATCGCCGCCCACATAGCCGAACGGCTTGCCTCCCAGACGTTCGGCACAGTTGTGGAAGTCCTGCGCGCCCTTCAGAGTGAAGCCTCGGAAGAGAATCCCCCCATGCTGCAACAACAGTTCCTCGATTCTGGCGCTTTCATGCGCCAGGTAGCCCTGCAACGTGTCCAGGCTGGCGTCCGCCTCTGGCGTCACGACCACCGGGTGGTGGTCCGAGGTCGAAAACAGGGAACTCACTTTCATAAACCGGTCTCCATGCGGTGTGATGCGATGTACGGGCCGCGCCGATGCCGATGCGGCGAGTGAAACATGCGGTGTTGGTCTGGCTAGAGCATGCGTGGGCTGCTGGTACTGGCGGCATGCGTGCTGCGCCCTGGGTCTGCGGTGGTTGGGCTGCGCGCAGGCAACTGCTTGATCATGTCCTCCAACTCGCTGTTGAGTTGATCCACCACGGCACTGCGCTGTGTGTTGATAAAGAAGTGGCCGTCGTCGAACCACGTGGTGCGGCACGCGGCGGATGTCTCCTTCGCCCATCCTTCGACCTGGCCGTAGCCCTCGTTGTCGTCTTGCCGGCCGGCGTAGACACTGATCGGAATTTGCAGCAGAGGGCCTGGGCGATACGCGTAGTCCTCGGCCAGTGTGAAGTCGGCGCGGATTGCAGGAAGCATGAGTGCCATCAGTTCGCGACTCTCCAGCACCTCGGCAGGCGTTCCGTTGTAGTGACGCAATTCCTTGATGAAGTCGGCATCCGACAGCTGCCGCAACTGCCTGGAGGGGCTACGGAACCGCGGCGCCTGACATCCCGAGGCAAACAAGTGTCGTGGGCCCGTAATGCCGTGCAGACGCAGATAGCGCGCCAGTTCGAATGCGATCAGCGCCCCGACGCTATGGCCGAAGAAGGCGAACGGCAAGCAGCCCTGCTGTGTGATCGCCGGCGCCATCGCCCTAAGCAAGGTCTGCATCGAAGCGATCGGAGCCTCCGCGATGCGTGCGCCCCGTCCAGGGAGCTGCAGGGCGCAGATCTCGACAGATGGATGCAACGCGGGACGCCACGCAGCGAAATTGAAGGCGCTTCCACCTGCGTAGGCGAAGCAGAACAGCCGCATCCGTGGCGGCGCGGCGGTCATGTGGACGACCCAGGGGGTGTGGTGCATGACGTCAAACTCCCTCAGGTGCGGCCGCCCGTGGGGAGGCTGCCATGTGGAGGCACGTTCGGTCCGGCGGTGCACTGCCATGCCCCAGAGCGTTCTCGATCGCCTCGGCGATGCACTGCACGTGGGGGTCTCTCATCAGACCGTAGTGATCCGTCTCGAGGTGATGGCTCCTGCCCTCACTGGTCCACGGCTCGGAAGCGCGCATTGGCGGATCCATCGGAGCGGCGGGGTCCTGGCGCATCGCCCAGAATGTCTGCACAGGGGCCGGCACGGGGCTGGGACGGTAGCCTGCGAGCAATCGCAGGTGTCCATGGGTGACAGGCACTTGCGCCTTGAAATGGGAGAAGGCAGCGGCATCGAGGTCCGGCGTCAGCCATTGACTCAGCAATGGCCCCGCGTCGGAAAACGTCATCTGCAACAGCGCGGCGACTTCGCTGGAACCCGGTATCGCGTTCTCCCGGCCGCCCTGCTTCCAGGAGTACCCGCTTCCACGCAGTTCCACCAGTGCGGCCTTGAGCAGCAGGGCATCGTCATCCAGGCATGCATCGTCGACGTAGGAGCGAGCGTCGACGAGGCCGAGGTACTCGATCTCATTGCCCTCCCCGATCAACTGCGCTGCCACCGCGGCCGCGATGACGCCGCCCGTCGACCACCCCAGCAGACGGTAAGGCCCCGACGGTTGCGCGATGCGTATGGCCTGTGCGTATGCGCGGGCCATGTCCGTGATGGTCTCAAATTTGTGCGGCGCCCCGTTCGCCTCAGGTGCCTGGATGCCATGAACTGGAATCCGTGGCGCCAGGTGTCGCGCCAGCGCCCGATAGAAGAATACCTGTCCGCCGACTGGATGGAGGCAGAATAGTGGCCTGTCCTCGCCTGCGCTTTGCAGCGGCACCATCACTGTCTGCGTTTGGCGGCCGGTCTCGACCATGGCGGCGAGGTCGCAAAGGCGCGAAGCCGAGAATATCGCCGCGATCGGCAGGTCCGCATCGAAGCGCATCCGTAGCGCATGCACTAGCTTGATCGCAAGCAGGGAATGTCCTCCCAACTCAAAGAAGTCGTCCTGCCGCCCGACCCGCTCCAGGTTCAACAGTTCCTGCCAGATCGCGGCAATTCCCTGCTCCGTCTCGCCGTCTGGCGCCTCGTAGGCGCGGCTGGCCACGGCCGCCTGGTCCGGGGCCGGCAGCGCCGTGCGATCCAGCTTGCCGTTGGGCGTCAGCGGCAAGCTCTCCAACATCACGAACGCGCTGGGCACCATGTACTCGGGCAAGGCCTGCGATAGCGCATCGCGCAGCGACGCCACCGCCAACGCATTGCCGGCGTCGGGCACCACATAGGCCACCAGCCGCTTGTCGCCCGGCACATCCTCGCGTGCGAGCACCACTGCCTCGCGTACGCTCGCGCACGCCGCCAGCCGCGCCTCGATCTCCCCCAGCTCGATGCGGAACCCGCGCACCTTCACCTGGAAATCGTTACGCCCCAGATACTCGATGTTGCCGTCCGGCCGCCAGCGCCCCAGATCGCCGGTGCGGTACATGCGGGCATCGCGATCGGACGCAAACGGATCGGCCAGGAACCGCTCGGCCGTCAGCTCCGGGCGGTTCAAGTAGCCGCGGGCCACACCGGCACCGCCGATGTACAGCTCGCCGATCACCCCGATCGGTACCGGCTGACCCTGCGCATCCAGCACGTACACCTGCGTATTGGCGATCGGCTTGCCGATATGGCCAACGAACCCGGTCTCCCGCGTCATCGTCGTCCAGGTCGAGTAGGTCGTTGTCTCCGAAGGACCGTACAGGTTCGCCACCACCTGCGCCTGGCTTGTCGCAAACACCCGCTCCACCAGCGCTCGCTTCAGCGGCTCGCCGGCCAGGTTCACCGTCGTCACCGAGGCCGGCAGGTCCGCGCCGTCCAGCACCGCGGCCATCGCCGAAGGCACCGTGTTGACCAGCGTCGTCCCATCCAGGGCCTGCCCCGCCGACACCAGGTCCGCAACCAGCCGCACGCTGCGGCCGCTGCTCAGCGGCACGAACAACTCGAACACGGCCAAGTCGAAATTGATCGACGTCGACAACAGCGTCGTGGCCAACTGCTCGGCACTGAAGCTGGCCTGCGCCCAGGCCACCAGGTTGACGGCGTTGGCATGCGCGAGCATCACCCCCTTGGGCCGTCCGGTGGAGCCGGAGGTGTAGATCACGTAGGCCAGATGCCGCGCACTCAGACCAGCCACGACCGGATCGTGTGCCGGCTGGCGGGCCAGTGCGGCATCGTCGTCCACGGCCACGATTGCCACGGCCCTCTCGTCGCCGCCGAGAGCACGCACCGTGTCGACCAACCGCGCCTGCGTCAGCAGCGCCACCGGCTCGGCATCGGCCAGCATGTAGGCCAGCCGCTCGGCCGGATACGCCGGATCCAGCGGCACGTAGGCACCGCCGGCCTTGAGGATCGCCAGGATCCCCACCACCATCTCCACGCTGCGCGGCAGGCAGATCGCCACGCGCGTATCCGGTTGCACGCCCAGTGCGATCAGGCGGTGCGCCAGCTGGTTGGCACGGGCGTTCAATGCACCGTAGCTCAGCTGCTGGTCCCCGCACTCCAGGGCCAGCGCCTGCGGCTGCCGCGATGCCTGCGCCTGGAACAAGACATGGATCGGCGTGTTCTGCGGAACATCCATCCGCGTCGCGTTGAACGTGTGCAATACCTGCTCGCGTTCCTCCGGCGATAACAACGGCAGGCGCGAGACGGCTTGCGTGTCGTCACTCACCATCGCCGCCAGCAGCGTCTGCCACTGGCCCAGCAACCGCTCCATGCGCGCCGGCTCGAACAGGTCGGCCGCATACACCAGCCCACCGACGAGCCCATCCGGCGTCTCGCTCAGCGCCAGCGACAGGTCGAACTGCGCGCTCGGCGTGCCCGTCTCCAATGCAGCCAGACGCAGGCCGGGCAGCTGCAACGCCCCCTCGCCGGGGGTGTTGTTCAAGCTCAGCATCGCCTGGAACACCGGGCTGTGACTCAGGCTGCGCACCGGCTGCACCGCTTCGACCACCTGCTCGAACGGCAGATCCTGGTGCGCATAGGCGCCCAGCAGCCTGGCACGCACCTGCGCCAACAGCGCCGCCACACTCGGGTCGCCGTCCAGGTCCACGCGCAGGGCCAGGGTGTTGGCGAAGAAGCCGATCAACGGCTCGATCTCGGCGCGTTGCCGGTTCGCCACCGGGCTGCCGATCACCACCTGGTGCTGGCCGCTCAGCCGCCCCAGCAGCGCCGACCAGCTGGCCAGCAGCGTCATGAACAGCGTGGTGCCGTGGCGCTGCGACAGCTGCTGCAGTTGGGTACTGAGCGCCTGCGGTACCCGCACCGCCACGCGGGCGCCCCGGTAGCGTTGCACCGCCGGCCGCGGGTGGTCGGTCGGCAGCTCCAGCAGTGCCGGTGCATCACGCAACTGGTCCTTCCAGAACCCCCGTTGTTCGTCCAGCACAGTCCCCTGCAACCAGCGCCGCTGCCAGGCCGCATAGTCCGCATACTGCACCGGCAGTGCCGGCAAGGGATCGGCCGCGCCGGTCAGGAAGGCGGCATACAGCGCGCTGACCTCACCCACCAGTACCCCGATCGACCAGCCATCGGAGACGATATGGTGCTGGGTCACCAGCAGAACGTGTTCCTTTTCGGCGAGAACCAGCAAGCGGCCACGCACCAGCGGGCCCTGCGCCAGGTCGAACGGCGCGCCGGCCTCGGCCAGGCGCAGTTCTGCGACCGCCGCCTCCTGCTCGGCCCCCTGCAGATGGCGCAGGTCGTGCTCGATCAACTGGAAGCCGCTATCTGCCGGTGCGATCACCTGTCGCGGTTCGCCCTCCACGCTGGCGAAGGTGGTGCGCAGGCTCTCGTGCCGCGCCACCACGCGGTCCAGGCTGCACTGCAGCGCGGTGCGGTCCAGCATACCGCTCAGCCGCAGCGCGGCCGGGATGTGATAGGCCGCGCCCGCAGCATGATCGAGTTGATCCAGGAACCACAGCCGCTGCTGCGCCCACGACAGCGGCAACGTCCCCTCCCCCCGCTCCACCGGCTCGATCGCCTCCTGCGTCGTGGCGCCGGCAGCGGCCACGCGTGCGGCCAAGGCGGCCAGCACCGGATGGGCGAAGACCTCGCGCAATGCCAGTTCCACCCCCAGCGTCGCACGCACCCGGGTCACCAGGCGCACCGCCAGCAACGAGTGCCCGCCCAGCTCGAAGAAGTGGTCCTGCCGCCCCACCCGCTCCAGGTTCAACAGTTCCTGCCAGATCGCGGCAATTCCCTGCTCCGTCTCGCCGTCTGGCGCCTCGTAGGCGCGGCTGGCCACGGCCGCCTGGTCCGGGGCCGGCAGCGCCGCACGATCCAGCTTGCCGTTCGGCGTCAGCGGCAAGCTCTCCAACATCATGAACGCGCTGGGCACCATGTACTCGGGCAAGGCCTGCGATAGCGCATCGCGCAGCGACGCCACCGCCAACGCATTGCCGGCGTCGGGCACCACATAGGCCACCAGCCGCTTGTCGCCCGGCACATCCTCGCGTGCGAGCACCACTGCCTCGCGTACGCCCGCGCACGCCGCCAGCCGCGCCTCGATCTCCCCCAGCTCGATGCGGAACCCGCGCACCTTCACCTGGAAATCGTTACGCCCCAGATACTCGATGTTGCCGTCCGGCCGCCAGCGCCCCAGATCGCCGGTGCGGTACATGCGGGCATCGCGATCGGACGCAAACGGATCGGCCAGGAACCGCTCGGCCGTCAGCTCCGGGCGGTTCAAGTAGCCGCGGGCCACACCGGCACCGCCGATGTACAGCTCGCCGATCACCCCGATCGGTACCGGCTGACCCTGCGCATCCAGCACGTACACCTGTGTGTTGGCGATCGGCTTGCCGATGGGAATGATGTGTGCCCCGTCGGGCACATTCGCCACACGATACGTGGTCGCGAACGTCGTGCCCTCGGTGGGTCCATAGCAGTTGAGCACATGTGCCGGAGACGAGGAGCCGCGCAATGCCCGGGCAGCGCTGCGGGGCTCCAGCACGTCGCCTCCGACCAGCAGATAGCGCAGCCCGGGAAACGACAGGCCGAACGTATTCACGTATTCGTTGAACAGCCCGACCGTAAGCAGCAGCAGGGTTGCCGCTCCTTCGCGCAGTGTGTTGCCGAGCGACTGCGGGTCCATGAGCACCGGCTGGGGAATGACCAGCAGGCGCGCACCATTAAGCAGCGCTCCCCACACCTCCCACGTGGCTGCGTCGAACGCTGGGTTGGAACAATGGCCGACACAGTCGTCCGCAGAGATCGGCACGGCCGGATTGTCAGTGGTCAGATGCACCACGTTGCGATGTTCGAGCATCACGCCCTTCGGCTTGCCTGTGGAGCCGGAGGTATAGATCACGTAAGCAAGGTGACGCGACGTCAGCCCATCGATGATGGGGTTAGAGACATCCCCGGCACCGGCGACAGCCATGATGTGATCGAAGACCAGCAACGGGCAAGACGCGGTGCCCAGCACCGGCACGGTCTCCAATAGCGTGGCTTCGCTCAACACGGCGGCTGGCCGGGTGTCCTCCAACATATACGCCAGACGTTCCGCAGGGAGCGCGGGGTCCAATGGAACGTAGGCGCCGCCAGCCTTCAGCACGCCGAGCATGCCTGCGGCCAGCGCAACCCCACGCTGCGCGCAGAGCGCGACGCAGCAGTCCGGACCCACGCCCAGCGCAATCAGGCGATACGCGATCAGGTTGGCCTGGCGATTGAGTTCGCCGTAACTGAGCCGCAGGCCGTCGCAGTCGATCGCGATCGCCTGCGGTTGCCGTGCCGCGTGTGCCTCGAACAGGACATGGATCAGGGCCTCGGGTTGAGACGGTCGCTGCGTCGCATTGAAGCCGTACACGACCTGCCCACGCTCGGCGGCGGCCAGCAACGGCAGCCGCGTGACCGCCTGACAATCGTCAGCCACCATCGCCTCCAGCACCCGCACCCAATGCCCGAGCATCCGCTCGATCGTGCTGCCATCAAACAGGTCTGTGGCATAGATCGCCCCTCCCACCAGCCCGTCGGCGCCATCGACCAGGGAGAGCGCAAGGTCGAAGTGCGCGGTCTTCTGCACCGTTTCCAGCGCGGCCATGGTTAGTTTCGACTGCGGCAACGATGGCGGCGGCTCCACGCCCGGCGTGTTGTCCAAGGCCAGCAGCACCTGGAACAGCGGACTGTAGCTGAGACTGCGAACCGGCTGGATCGCTTCCACCACCTGCTCGAACGGCAGGTCCTGGTGCGCATAGGCGCCAAGGGTCGTGTCCTTGATCCGCGCCAACAACTGGGCGACGGTTGGTGCACCGGATAGGTCCACACGCAGCGCGAGGGTATTGACGAAGAACCCCACCAGCGGCTCGATCTCTGCCCGCTGGCGATTGGCAACTGGCGTGCCGATCACCAAGTCGGTCTGCCGGCTCAATCGCGACAACAGGATCGACCACCCTGCCAGCAAGGTCATGAACAAGGTGGCGCCATGGCGCTGCGACAAGGCGCGCAACTGCTCGCTCAGTCGGTGCGACAGGCGCAGCATCCGACGATCGCCACGATAGCTCTGCACCGCAGGGCGCGGCCGGTCAGTGGGCAACTCCAGCAATGACGGGGCGCCAGCCAGTTGCCTCTGCCAGAAGTCGAGCTGTCCCTGCAACACGTCGCCCTGCAGCCAGCCGCGCTGCCAGGATGCGTAGTCGGCGTACTGGATCGGCAACGGCGGCAGGGGATCTGCCAAGCCGTGGCTGAACGCGGCATAGAGTGCGCCCACTTCCTTTGCCAACACGCCGATCGACCAGCCATCGGAGATGATGTGGTGCTGGGTGACCAGCAACACGTGCTCGCGCTCGGACACTACCAGCAAGCGGCCACGGATCAGCGGCCCTTGCGCGAGATCGAACGGCGCACGGGCCTCCTGCAGGCTCACGTGCGCAAGCGCGGCGTCCTGCGCGGCCGGCTCCAGGCCGCTCAGATCGTGCACCGTCAGTGCAAAGCCGACGTCCGCGGCGGCGATCACCTGCCGCGGCTCGCCCTCCACGCTGACGAAGGTGGTCCGCAGGTTTTCGTGCCGCGCCACGATGCGGTCCAGGCTTTCCTGCAACGCCGTGCGATCCAGCGTACCGGTCAATCGCAGCGCGGCCGGGATGTGGTAAGCCGCACCAGCCGCGTGGTCGAGCTGATCAAGGAACCATAGCCGCTGCTGTGCCCACGACACCGGCAAGAGGCCGCCTCGTTCCACCGGCTGGATCGGCGCGCTCCCAACCGGCTGCGGCGCAAGCTTCGCCTTTGCCAGCTTGAGCAGGCGTTCCTTTTCGGCAATGGAAAGATTCTTCAGCGCAGTGCGTTCCATCTAGCGACCTTGTCTGCAGGTGTCCTTGCGAATGCGTAGCATCGGAACGCGCTCAAGGCGCTGCCGGTGGTTCGTCGATGGAGGCCAGCATGTCCAACAGCTCCACCTGGTCGAACTGTGCCAACTGGCGTTCCACAATGAGCGCAGCCAGGGCCGACAGCTGCGGCGACATGAACACGTCGCGCAGGTCCATCTCCACCTGCAGCGCCTCCTTGAGCCGGACCACGACCCGTACTGCCAGCAGCGAATGCCCGCCGAGTTCAAAGAAATGATCGTGCCGGCCTACACGCTCCAGACCCAGCAGTTCCTCCCAGATCGTGGCGATGGCCTGCTCGGCTTCGCCGATCGGCGCTTCGTACGGGCGACTTGCCACAGCCTCCTGGTCGGGTGCAGGAAGCGCCTGGCGATCGAGCTTGCCATTCGGGGTCAGCGGAAATGCGTCCAGGGTCACGAACGCTGCCGGCACCATGTACTCCGGCAACTCCTGCAGCAGCCGCTCGCGCAGCGCGGCGGACGCGCACGTGTGGCCGGCGTGCGGGACCAGGTAGGCGACCAGGCGCGTCTCGCCCATCGCGTCCTCGCGTGCCACCACCGCGGCCTCGCGCACCCCCGCGCAGGTCGCCAGCCTGGCCTCGATCTCGCCCAGTTCGATGCGGAAGCCACGGATCTTGACCTGGAAATCGTTGCGACCCAGGTACTCGATCGTGCCATCGGGCAGCCAGCGACCGAGGTCGCCGGTCCTGTACATCCTGGCGTCGGCGGCATCGACGAAAGGATCGGCAAGGAAGCGCTGTGCGGTCAGCTCCGGACGATCGAGGTAGCCGCGCGCCACGCCTGCACCGCCGATGTAAAGCTCGCCAGCCGCGCCGACCGGAACAGGCTGTCGCTGCGGGTCGAGAAGATAGATGCGCACGTTGCCCAGCGGCCGGCCGATTTGCGGCCGATCCCCGCTGCCGTTGATCAGCGCCAGCGAGCTGTCCACCGTACATTCGGTGGGGCCGTAGACATTGAAGAACCGGGTGCGCTGGTCGCCGTTCAGGCGCCGCCAGATGCTGGCGGGGATCGGCTCGCCGCCGATCATGATTACCTTTGGCCGATACGTCGTTTGGTCCAGCAGGCCTTCGGCCAGCAAGGCCTCCAGTTGTACCGGCGTGCAATCCAAGGCATCGAGCCGGTGACAGCCCAGGAAGTCGAGCAAGGCCAGCGCGTCAAGGCGTACGTCCTGGGGAAGCAGGACCACGCAACGACCCGACAGCAACTGCAGCAGCGATTTGATCGAGGCGTCGAACGACAACGATGCGTTCAGTCCCACGCGCGCCTGGGCGTCCAGCCCGAAAAAGATTGCACGCTCCAGCTCCGAATGCAGGTTCATGACCGAGGCATGCTCGACCATGACACCTTTGGGCTGGCCGGTGGAGCCGGAGGTATAGATCACGTAGGCCAGGTGACGCGGGGTCAGCCCGTCTACCCGCGGATCGGCTGCGTGCTGCACCGATGCGGCGTCGCGCTCGGCGTCGAGCGCGAGCACCGGCACATCCAGCGTGTGCAACAGCGGCAGGCGCGACTGCAACGCCGAGGAACTCAGCACTGCCACCGGCTTGCTGTCGGCGAGCATGTAGGCCACACGTTCGGCAGGATACGAAGGATCCAGCGGTACGTAGGCCCCACCCGCCTTCAGGATGCCCAGGATCCCGGCGAATGTCGCCAGGCTGCGCTCGGCGAAAAGTGCAACGCGATCGTCCGGCGCGAGCCCGAGCGCGATGAGCCGGTGTGCGATTCGGTTCGCATGCCCATTCAGTTCGGCATAGCTGAGCTGCTGACCAGCGAACTCCACAGCAACCGCTTCGGGCTGCGCAGCGGCACACGCCTCGAACGCGGTGTGGATCAGCAGTCGCGGTTGCGCGCGGACCGGTCCCGGACTGAACTGGTCGACTAGTTGCGTGCGTTCCGCCGGTGTGAGCAGCGGCAGGCTGCTGACCGTCTTGGCATCGTCAGCCACCATGGCCTGCAGCAACGTCACCCAATGGCCGAGCATGCGTTGCACGGTGTCGCGTTCGAACAGGTCAGTGGCGTACACCACGCCCCCCACCAAACCGCTTTCGGTTTCCGTCATCGACAGGGACAGATCGAAGCGCGCGTTGCGCTGCGTGCCTTCGACCGCAGAGAGCTTCAGGTCAGGCAGACGGTCCAGACCGTCGTCCCCTGGTGTGTTATTCAGGCTCAGCGCCGCCTGGAACACCGCGTTGTGGCTCAAGCTGCGCTCGGGCTGCAGCGCCTCGACTACCTGCTCGAACGGCAGTTCCTGGTGAGCATAGGCGTCGAGCGTGGTCGCCTTGACCTGCGCCAACAACGCGGCCACGCTCGGGTCGTCGCGCAGATCGACGCGAAACGCGAGGGTGTTGACGAAGAAGCCGATCAACGGCTCGATCTCGGTGCGTTGCCGGTTCGCCACCGGGCTGCCGATCACCACCTGGTGCTGGCCGCTCAGCCGCGACAGCAGCACCGCCCATCCGGCGAGCAAGGTCATGAACAGGGTGACGCCGTGGCGCTGGGCCAGCGCATGCAGCGCTCTGCTGAGATCGCGCGGCACGCGTACCGGGACACTGTCTCCCGCGTAGCTCATCACCGCCGGCCGCGGCCGATCGGTCGGCAGCTCCAGCAGTGCTGGCGCGCCCGACAAGTGGTGGCGCCAGAAATCGATCTGCTCCTGCAGAACATCGCCCTGCAACCACTGCCGCTGCCAGGCCGCATAGTCGGCGTACTGGATGGACAGCGATGGCAGCGGATCGGTCAGGCCCCGGTGGAAGGCGGTGTACAAGGCACTGAACTCTCGCACCAGCACGCCAATCGACCAGCCGTCGGACACGATGTGGTGCTGGGTCACCAGCAGGACGTGTTCCTGTTCGGCGAGAACCAGCAAGCGGCCACGCACCAGCGGACCATGCGCCAGGTCGAACGGAGCGCGCGCTTCGCCCATGCTCAGTTCGGCCACCGCCGCCTCCTGCTCGGCCCCCTGCAGATGGCGCAGGTCGTGCTCGATCAACAGGAAGCCGCTCTCCGCAGGTGCGATCACCTGCTGCGGTTCGCCCTCCACGCTGACGAAAGTCGTACGCAGATTTTCGTGCCTGGCCACGATCCGGTCCAGGCTGGCGCGCAGCGCGGCGCGATTCAGGGCGCCGCTGAAGCGAAGCGCTGCCGGGATGTGATAGGCCGCGCCCGCGGCATGATCCAGTTGATCCAGGAACCACAGCCGCTGCTGCGCCCACGACAGCGGCATGGCGCCTTCGCGGTCGACGGGCACGATCCCCGCCTGCGGCGTCGTTGCCGCAGAGGCGATGCTGCCCGCCAGCAGTGCCGGCGTCGGCTGCGCGAACACATCACGCAGCGTCACATCCACGCCCAGCGTCGTGCGCAGCCGCGTCACCAGGCGCACCGCCAGCAGCGAGTGCCCGCCCAATTCGAAGAAATGGTCGTGGCGCCCGACCCTTTCCAGGTCCAGGAGTTCCTGCCAGATCGCGGCGATGGTGGATTCGGCCTCGCCAATCGGAGCCTGGTAATCCTGGCTGGCCAGTGCGTCCTGATCCGGCGCCGGAAGGGCCTTGCGGTCCAGCTTGCCATTGGGCGTCAGCGGCAGCGCTGCCAATGTCACGAACGCACCCGGCACCATATAGTCGGGCAGGCTGCGCAACAGGGTGGCTCGCAACGCGGTCGCCTGCAGCTCGCCCTCGTCCGCGGCAACGACGTAGGCCACAAGGCGCGCATCGCCGGATCCGTCGGTCTGCGCCACCACCACGGCATCCTCCACACCGGTGCAGGCCACCAGCTTGGCTTCGATCTCGCCCAATTCGATGCGGAAGCCGCGGATCTTGACCTGGAAATCGTTGCGCCCCAGAAACTGCAGGTTGCCATCAGGCAACCAGCGGACCAGATCGCCGGTGCGATACAGGCGCGCGTCTGGCTCGCTGGCGAAGGGGTCGGGCAGGAAGCGCTCGGCGGTCAACGCCGGCCGATTCAGATACCCGCGCGCGACACCTGCACCGCCGATATGCAGTTCACCGGCCACGCCGGCCGGTACCGGCATGCCGCTCGTGCTCAGCACATAAATGTGCGCGTCGGCAATCGGACGGCCGATCGGCACGCCCTCGTGCAGGACATCCTGGCCCTGACCATCGCTGACAAACGTCGTGCAGCCCACCGTCGCTTCCGTCGGGCCGTACTCGTTGACGACGATGGCATGAGGAAGCACGCGTTCGCGGAACCGATGCAGGGTACGCACGCTCAGTTGTTCGCCGCCGACGACCAGGCGGTGGCGCGTGCTCACGGTCGGCGCATTGTTCAGGCCAGCCAGCACGTCCAGGTGCGCAGGCGTCAGCTTGAAAAGCCATGGTTCGGGACGCAGGCAGTAGCGAAGCACTTCGGCCAGGCAGTGCTTGCGGTCCTCGGGCAACAGTACCACCGGCTTGCCAACTCGCCATGGCGCGAGCAGCGTGGTCACCGTCGCGTCGAATCCCAGCGGTGTGGCGACTACCGCGCCGCAAACGTCGTCATGCAGATAGGCGCCATGCGCGTGGGCGAGATAGGTGCCGACGTTGCGATGCGTCACCATCACGCCCTTGGGCCGCCCGGTCGACCCAGAGGTGTAGAGCACGTAGGCCAGATGGTCCTCGGTCAGGCCGATGGCGGCCGGCTCCGGATCGTGCTGTGGCTGACGCACGATTGCTGCATCATCGTCGATCACCACGACCCGCAGTAGGCTCAACGCCGGCAGGTTGTCCTCGACCGCGGAGACGGTCAGCAAAGCTAGGGGCGGGTCGCTGCGCAGGATGTCGGCCAGACGCTCGGCCGGATAGGCCGGGTCCAACGGCACATAGCCCCCTCCGGCTTTGAGCACCGCAAGCAGCGCCACCACCATATCGATGCCGCGCTCCATGCAGATGGCGACCCGCGCATCCGGCTTCACGCCCAGCGAGCGCAAATGGTGCGCCAGTTGATTGGCGCGCCGATTGAGTACGTCGTAACTGAGCAGCGAATCGCCGAAGATCAGCGCCGTCGCGTCCGGGGCGCGCTGCGCCTGCGCCTCGAACGCCTCATGCACCAGTCCGCGCTGCGCGGGCGCTGTCGATTCTCCCCGGCCGACGGCGAGCATGTGCGCGACCTCGGCTGCCGGCAACACCGACAGGTGCCGGACTGGAGTCGACGGCGCATTCGCCATCGCGTCCACCAGGGCACGTATTGTCGTCTCGAAGTAGCGGATCAGACGCTCCCCGTCGATCTCGGGCACGCACAGCACCGACAGGCCAAGCGCCTGGCCCCAGTCCTCCACCGACATCGTCAATGGATAGCTGCCATGGGTCTTGCTCCTGGCAAGCAAGCGAATGCCGTCCCAGCCCGCCGGGTCGAACGCCGAACTCTGCGTACTGCCGCTACCCTGGTTGTAGCGGTAGTTCAGCAACGCGGTGAACAAAGGCAGGTGCGACGGTACCCGGCTGAAGCGCTGCGCCAGCGCCAGCGGCGCCTGTTCGTGTGCCAGTAGTGCGGTCAGGCGCGCATAGGTGTCGCGTACGGCCTCGGTAACCGAGAGCGCCGCCAGCGGCAAGCGGATCGGCAGCGAGTTGATGAACATGCCGACGACCCGGTCGGCGCCCTCGGAGCCCTGCATCCGCCCGCTCAGCACCGTGCCGAACACGACATCGTCGCTGCCGCTGCACTCGGCCAGGACCTGGGCCCATGCGACGTGGAACAGCACCGCCGGGGTCACGCCAGACGCGCGCGCCGCGTCGCGGATGCGCCGCGATAGCGCGTCGTCGAACGGCAGGCTGCTCTCCTGCTGCGCCACGCCATGCTCGCGTGCGGCCAGGATACCGAACGGTGCGGTCGGTGCCTCGACGTCGCCGAACTGCTCGCGGAAATAGGTCTCGTGTTCGGTATCCGGCAGCGCGTGGGTCTGGGCGATGAAATTGCGATACGGCATCGGCGTGGGCAGGCGTTCGCCGTGGCCTTGCAGCAACTGCTGCACCTCGGAGAACACCAGATCCAGACCGATGTGATCGCAGACCATGTGATGGCTCAGCAATGCGACCAGCCAATCGCCTGACGATGCGTCGTACGCCACATAGGCGGCCAACATCGGCGCCTGGCGCAGGTCCAGCTGCAGCCGTTGCGGATCGGTCTGGGCCAGCAACTGCGCCAATGCCGGTGCTTCTGCGCCGGTGGTCAGCTCCACGATGCGCAACGGCGCCTGCCGGTGCACGACCTGAACCGGCTGCTGCAGGTCTTCCCAGAACACCGCCGTCCGCAGGATATCGTGACGGTCGATCACCACTTGCAGCAGTTCCAGGAAGCTGCGCATACGCGCTTGATCGTCGAATGCCAGCGTCAGGCGCAGTTGGTAAGTGTCGCCAGCGCCACCAAGCAGGTGGTGGAACAGAATCCCCTCCTGCAGCGGCGCCAACGGGTAGATATCCTGGATATTGGACACGCCGCCCGTGACGCCGGCGACGATGCGGTCGATGGCGTCCTGGCTCAGCTGCACCAGCGGCAGCAATGCGGGCGTGAGACGGGTGGTCTGCGCTGTGATCGGATTAGCGATCGCTTGCCGCGGTGATGCGCCGCCCTCGCCACGGTGCAGCCGTGCCGCCAGCGCGCTCAGCGTGGGCGCGTCGAAGACGGTGCGCACCTGTACCTCCAGCCCGGCCTGGTGCAAGCGCTCGATCAGGCTGATCACCAGTAAGGAATGCCCCCCCAACTCGAAGAAATGGTCATGCCGGCCGACCCGCTCCAGCGCCAGCAGTTCCTGCCAGATCGCGGCGACCGTCTGTTCCACATCCCCCACCGGTGCCTCGTAGCGGCGACTGGCGACAGCGGTCTGGTCCGGTGCCGGCAGCGCCTTGCGATCGAGCTTGCCGTTGGGCGTGAGCGGCAACGCCGGCAACGTCACGAACGCACTGGGGATCATGTAGTCAGGAAGACCACGCCGCAACTGGTCGCGCAATGGCAGCGCCTCCAGGACGGCGCCCTCCTGCGGTACGACGTACGCCACCAAGGCACTGCCTCCTGCCGCATCGGCACGATCGATCACCGCCGCTTCGCGCACCCCGGCGCAGGCAATGAGCCGGGCCTCGATTTCGCCCGGTTCGATACGGAAACCGCGCACCTTGATCTGCAAATCGTTGCGCCCGACATAGTCGATCGTCCCGTCGGGCCGCCACCGCCCCAGGTCGCCGGTGCGATACATCCGCGCTCCAGGAGTGTCGGCGAACGGATCACGCAGGAAGCGCTCCTCGGTCAGCTCCGGCCGGTTCAGGTAGCCGCGCGCGACGCCGGCGCCGCCGATGTGGATTTCGCCGACGACCCCGAGCGGCACCGGCTCGCCATCCCGGCCAAGCAGATAGACCGAAGTGTTGGCGATCGGTCGGCCGATCGGAACCGAGGCCGAGCGGTCCTGCGGCATGCAGCGATACGCCGTCGCCCATACCGTGGTCTCGGTGGGGCCGTAGGCATTGAACACGCGGTTGCCGCCTGCCCACTGGCAGGCCTTGGGCGGGAACGCCTCGCCTGCGACCACGAGAGTCATGTCCGCGTCGGCCAGGTCCTCGGCGGCGAAGGCCATCAACGCGGATGGCGGCAAGGTAGCGTGGCTGATGCGGCGCTGGCGCAAGGTACCCAGCAATGCGGGACCTGGGCGCAAGGCTTCGCGTGATGCCACGTGCAGGCATGCGCCGGCGGACCAGGCCATCACGATCTCGAAGATACTGGCATCAAAGCTGATCGAGGCGAACTGCAGCACCTGGCTCTGCGCGCCGACATCGAACAGCGCGGCCTGTGCCGCCGCCAGATGGCACAGGCTACGGTGCTCGACCATCACGCCCTTAGGCAGTCCGGTGGAGCCGGAGGTGTAGATGACGTACGCCAGGTGGGTCGGAACGAGCCCGACGGCACCGGCATCGAGGTTCTCGTCCGGCTGCCGCGCAATCAGTGCCGCATCATCGCCGTCCGGGTCCAGGACCAGGGTGCGCAACAGGCCGACCGCCGGCAGTTCGTCGACAAGCCTCGCCTGCGTCAGCAGTACCACCGGCGCGCTGTCGCCCAGCATGTAGGCCAGCCGCTCCATCGGGTAGGCCGGGTCAAGCGGCACGTAGGCGCCGCCGGCCTTCAGGGTGGCCAGCACGCCGACCAGCAGCTCCACGCCGCGCTCCATGCAGATCGCCACCCGGTCGTCGGGCCGTACACCCAGCGTGCGCAACAGGTGGGCGACCTGATTGGCACGACGGTTCAACGCGGCGTAGCTGAAGCACTGGCCATCGAAATGCAGTGCGAGCGCCTCCGGGCGAGCGGCGGCTTGTCCCTCGAACAATGCATGCGCCAGCATCGGGGACGCAGGCACGGCAGTGGTGATGGCGGTGGACGCTGCCAGCAACTGCGCGCGAGCGTGGGAATCCAGCAGCGGCAGCCGCCCGACGGATTGGCTGTCGTCAGCAGCCATGGCGGTGAGCAGTGTCATCCAGTAGCCGAGCATGCGCTCCACCGTGGCACGATCGAACAGATCGGTCGCGTAGATCGCACTGCCGGACAGGCCGTGGTCCGGGTCATCGGAGAGGGAAAGCGCGATGTCGAACTGCGCGCTTTGGCGCACGGTCGGCAGCGCCGACAATGCTAGGCCAGGAAGCTGCAGGTCGCCGCCGCGCGGAGTGTTGTTCAAGGCGAGCATGGCCTGGAACACCGGGCTGTGATCCAGGCTGCGCTCTGGTTGCAGGGCCTCCACCACTTGCTCGAACGGCAGGTCGCGGTGCGCGTAAGCATCGAGCGTCGTCGCCTTGACCTGGGCCAGCAGGGCAGCGACGCTGGGATCTGCGCTCAAATCCACGCGCAGCGCCAGGGTGTTGACGAAGAAGCCGATCAAGGGCTCCAGCTCCGAGCGTTGCCGGTTTGCCACCGGACTGCCGACCACGACGTCGTCCTGGCCGCTGAGACGCGACAGCAGGGCCGACCATCCGGTCAGTAGTGTCATGAACAAGGTCGCGCCATGGCGCTGTGCCAGCGCACGCAGCGCTGCGGTCAGTTCCATGCTCAACCGGACTTCCACGCGATCGCCGTTGTAGCTTTGCGCTGCCGGGCGTGGCCGGTCGGTCGGTAACGTCAGCAAGGCCGGCGCGCCGCGCAGATGCGCCGTCCAGAACGCGAGTTGCCGTTGCAACGCGTCGCCCTGCAGACACTGGCGCTGCCAAGCTGCGTAGTCGGCGTACTGAATCGGTAATGGTGGGAGCGGATCGGGCCGCCCCTGGCTGAGGGCCGCATACAGCACACTGACTTCCTGTACCAGCACGCCAATCGACCAGCCATCGCAGATGATGTGGTGCTGGGTCACGAGCAAGACGTACGCGTCGTCGGCCGTCTGTAACAGGCGGCCCCGAATCAGCGGACCGCTCGTCAGGTCGAAGGGCACCAGCGCCTCGTCGCTGCCCAGCCTGGCCACTTCAGCCTGCTGCGCGTCGGCGTCGAGCATGCGCAGGTCGTGCTCGTGGAGCGTGAAGCCGCTGTTTGCCGGTGCGATGACCTGACGTGGCGTGCCGTCCGTGCTGGCGAAGGTGGTCCGCAGGCTCTCGTGGCGCGCCACGATGCGGTCCAGGCTGGCCCGCAACGCCGCACGATCCAGGATGCCGCGCAAGCGTAGCGCCGCCGGCATGTGATAGCCGGCGCTCGCGGCATGATCGAGTTGGTCCAGGAACCACAAGCGCTGCTGTGCCCACGAAAGGGGCAGCGCAGCCTGGCGATCGGCCGATGGGATCGTCTCCGTCGCTGCAGGCGCCTGCGGGGCATCGCCGCGCTGTCGCAGCTGCTGCAGCGCGACCGCGCGCCGCAGGTGTTGCAAGGTCTGGCTCTGATCAGCGCTCATGGTCGACACCGTTGGCTAGCAGGGCGAGGAGTTCTTCCTCGGAGAGATCGCTCAATCCGTCCTCGACCGCTACGACGTCCGATGTCGAGAAGAGCTTCAGCTGTTCATTGACGACCATCGCGGCGAGCGACGAAAAGGTCGGTTGCTCGAAGAGCGCGCGTAGTGGCACCTCCACCTGCAGGCGCTCGCGGATCCGGATCACCAGTTGCATCACCAGCAGCGAGTGCCCGCCCAGTTCGAAGAAGTTGTCCTGGCGCCCGACCTGTTCCAGGCCCAGCAACTCCTGCCAGATCGTCGCGATGGTCTGCTCCACCTCCCCCACCGGCGCCTCGTAGGCACGGCTGGCCACCGCCGCCTGGCCCGGAACCGGCAAGGCCTTGCGGTCCAGCTTGCCGTTGGGGGTGAGCGGCAGCGCCTCCAGCGTCACGAACGCGTTGGGCACCATGTACTCCGGCAAGGCCTGCGCCAGCGTCTCGCGCAGCGCCGCCGCCGACAGCTCCACGCCCACCTCCGCCACCAGGTACGCCACCAGCCGCTGATCGCCCGGCACGTCCTCGCGCGCCAGCACCACTGCCTCGCGCACGCCTGCGCATGCCACCAGCCGCGCCTCGATCTCACCCAGCTCGATCCGGAACCCGCGCACCTTCACCTGGAAGTCGTTGCGTCCCAGATACTCCAGCGTGCCGTCGGCGCGCCAGCGGCCCAGATCGCCGGTGCGGTACATCCGCGCTCCCGCCTCCTGCGCGAACGGATCGTCCAGGAACCGCTGCGCGGTCAACTCCGGCCGGTGCAGGTAGCCGCGCGCCACGCCCACCCCGCCGATGTGGATCTCCCCCGCCACTCCGATCGGGACCGGCTGCCCCTGCGCATCGAGCAGGTAGATCCGCGCATTGGCGATCGGCTTGCCGATCGCCGGCCCGCCCGTGGAGGCCGCCACGTCCTCGATCGTCGCGTCCACCGTGCACTCGGTGGGGCCGTACATGTTGTGGAAGCCCACCTGCGTGGACGCGCGCAGCCGCTCCCACAGGTGCGGCCCGATCGCTTCGCCGCCCAACAGTACGCTGCGCGGCCGACGCGCCCCAGGCGCTAGCAGCCCGGCGGCCAGCCATGCCTCCAGTTGCGAGGGCGTGCTGTCCACCGCATCGATGCGCTGCTGCTCCAGGAATCCTACCAGCGCCGCGGCATTGGCCCGCAGCGCCTGCGGGATCAGCACCAGGCAGTGGCCCGACAGCAACTGCAGCAGCCCCTTGAGCGACATGTCGAAGGAGAATGCCGCGTTCAATGCCACCCGCGCATTGGCCGGACATTGGCGGTGCGTGGTCCGGGTCATCACCTGCCAGAAGTTCACCGCCGAGCAGTGCTCGACCATGACGCCCTTGGGTTGGCCGGTGGAACCGGAGGTATAGATCACGTAGGCCAGGTGCCGGGCGTGCAAGCCGGGCACCACCGGGTCGTGCGCGGCAGTGGCGGCGTCGTGCGCCAGGTCTTCAAGCACCAGCACGGGCGCGGCGGCGCTGGCCAGCATTGGCAGTTGCGCATGCAGCGCGGCCTGGGTGACCACCGCCATCGGCGCGCTGTCGGCCAGCATGTAGGCCAGGCGCTCGGCCGGATAGGCCGGGTCCAGTGGCACGTAGGCGCCGCCGGCCTTGAGGATGCCCAGCACGCCGACCACCAGGTCCACGCTGCGCTCGGTGCACAGCGCAACGCGCTCGTCCGGGCGCACGCCCAGGCCGATCAGGCGGTGCGCGAGCCGGTTGGCCCGCCGGTTCAACTCCCCGTAGCTCAGCACCTGGCCGTCGCACTCCACGGCCGGGGCGTCTGGCTGCCGCGCCGCCTGCGCCGCGAACAGGCCGTGGATCAACGCCTGCTGCGGATACGCCGCCTGTGTGGCATTGAACCCGTGCAGCACCTGCGAACGCTCGGCCGGCGACAACAGCGGCAGGCGGCTCACCGGCTGCGTATCGTCGGCCACCATGGCCGCGAGCAGGGTCATCCAATGAGCGACGATCCGCTGTGCGGTCTGGTGCACAAACAGGTCAGTGGCGTAGACCAGGCTGCCGGTCAAGCCCGTGGGCATGTCGGTCAGCGACAGGGACAGATCGACGCGCGCCGTCCGCTGCTCGATGTCGAGGTTCTCAAGAGTCAGGCCCGGCAGATCCAATTCGCCAGCGCCGGGCGCGTTATTGAGGTTCAACCAGGCCTGGAACACCGGGCTATAGCTCAGGTTGCGCTCGGGCTGCAGGGCTTCGACCACCTGCTCGAACGGAAGATCCTGGTGCGCGTAGGCCTCCAGCGTCGTCGACCTGACCTGGGCCAGCAGCGCGGCCACGCTGGGATCGGCCCGTAGGTCCACGCGTAGCGCAAGCGTGTTGACGAAGAACCCGATCAAGGACTCCGTTTCCGCGCGCGGGCGGTTGGCCACCGGGCTGCCGATGACGATGTCGTGTTGCCCGCTCAGGCGCGACAGCAATGACGCCCAGGCCGCATGCAGGGTCATGTACAGGGTGACGTTATGCCGTTGCGAGAATGCCCGCAGCGCCGCGCTGAGGTCGGCGCTCAATTGGACAGGAACGCGGTTGCCGCGATAGCGTTGCACCGCCGGACGCGGCAGATCGGTCGGCAGTTCCAGCAGCGCTGGGGCTGCAGCCAGATGCGTGCACCAGAACTCCAGCTGTGTCTGCAGCACTTCGCCCTGCAACCACCGACGCTGCCAGACGGCATAGTCGGCGTACTGGATCGGCAGTGGCGGCAGCGGATCCGGCTCGCCCTGGCAGAAGGCGGCATACAGCGCCGCGACCTCGCGCACCAGGATGCCGATCGACCAGCCGTCGGAAATGATGTGATGCTGGCTGACCAGCAACACATGCTCGCGTTCGCCCAGTGCCAGCAGGTGACCACGGATCAGCGGGCCGCGCGCCAGATCGAAGGGCGCGCGCGCCGTGGTGGCGCCCAAGGCATCGATCGCCGCCTGCTGGGCAGGGCTGTCCATATCGCACAGGTCATGTTCGGCCAGGGCGAAGCCGCTGCTTTCAGCGGCGGCGATGCGCTGCCACGGCTCGCCCCCGACGGTGACGAAGGTCGTACGCAGGCTTTCGTGCCGCGCCACGATGCGATCCAGACTGGCCTGCAGTGCGGTCCGGTCCAGCAGACCGGTCAGACGCAGCGCCGTCACGATGTGGTAAGAAGCGCTCGCCGTATGGTCGAGCTGGTCAAGGAACCATAGCCGCTGCTGCGCCCACGACAAGGGCAGCGCCTCGCCCCGCGGCACCGACAGAATCGCACCTTGCGCCGACGCGGCCGCGTTGGGCACGGTACGGGCCAGCGTCGCCGGTGTTGGTTGCGCGAACACGTCGCGCAGCGCCAGCTCCACGCCCAGCGCGGCGCGCAGCCGTGTGACCAGCCTAACCGCCAGCAGAGAGTGCCCGCCCAACTCGAAGAAATGATCGTGGCGCCCCACCCGCTCGATTCCCAGCAGGTCCTGCCAGATCGCTGCGATCGCCTGCTCCAGCTCGCCCACCGGCGCCTCGTAAGCCAGGCTGGCGACCGCCGCCTGGTCCGGCGCCGGGAGTGCCTGACGATCGAGCTTGCCGTTGGGCGTGAGCGGCAGCGCCTCCAGCGTCACGAACGCGCTGGGTACCATGTACTCTGGCAGCAATCGCGACAACGACGCACGCAGCGCGGCAGCCGTTACCTCTGCACCGACTTGCGGCACTACGTAGGCCAGCAACCGCTTGTCGCCGCCTGCATCCTCGCGTGCGATCACCACGGCTTTGGCAACGCCGTCGCATGCGACCAGCCTGGCCTCGATTTCACCCAACTCGATGCGCAGGCCGCGGATCTTCACCTGCAGGTCGTTGCGTCCCAGGTAATCCAGCGTGCCGTCCGGCAGCCAGCGACCGAGATCCCCGGTCCGGTACATCCGTGCCTCGGGATCAGTTGCAAAGGGATCGGCGAGGAAGCGCTGCGCGGTCAGCTCCGGCTGGTTCAGATAGCCACGTGCCACGCCTGGTCCGCCGACATGGATTTCACCTGCGACCCCAACCGGCAGCGGGTCTCCGTGCGGCCCCAGGACGTACACTCGGGTATTGGCGATCGGCCGGCCGATGGGAATGGTCCGGGCAGCGTCCGGCAACGTCGCGATCTCGAAGGTCGTCGCGAAGGTCGTCGCCTCGGTGGGACCATAGCCATTGAGGAGGTGACGCGGCGGCAGTGCGCCGTTGAGCACGCGCGCCACGCTGCGCGGGTCCAGAACGTCTCCGCCGACCAGCAGATACTTCAAGCCGGCGAAGGCCAGGCCCAGCACGTTGACGTACTCGTTGAACAGGCCGGCGGTCATCCACAGCGCGGAAGCCTTGCCTTCGACCAGCACACGGTTGAGGGCCTGTGGGTCGAGCACGTCCTCCTGCGCCACGACCAGCAGGCGTGCGCCGTTGAGCAAGCCGCCCCAGATCTCCCAGGTGGATGCATCGAATGCCGGATTCGCGCAGTGCGCGACGCAGTCGTCCGGGCTGAGCGGCGCATAGGAGGCATTGACTGCGAGCCGCACGACGCTACGGTGCTCGACCATCACCCCCTTGGGCTGCCCGGTCGAACCGGAGGTGTAGAGAACATAGGCCAGGTGACGCGACGTCAGGCACGGCACGATCGGATCGGGGACAGCCGCAGGCAGTGGAGCGGCCTCGATTTCATCAAGCACCAGGACGCTGGCATGCGCGGCCGTGGAAGGAAGCCGTTCGCGCAATGCCGACTGCACCAGGATCGCCGCGGGCGCGATGTCGGCCAGCAGATAGGACAGGCGTTCGGCCGGATACGACGGGTCCAGCGGCACGTAGGCACAACCTGCCTTGAGAATGCCAAGCAGGGCGACCACCATGCCAACGCTGCGCTCCATGCATAGCGCGATGCGATCGTCGGGTCTGACCCCGAGAGCGATCAGCCGTTGCGCCACGCGGTTGGCGCGTCGATTCAACGCGTCGTAGCTGACCAACTCCCCGGCACCATCCAGGGCCACTGCCTGCGGCTGCCGCATCGCCTGCGCCTCGAACAGGACGTGGATCGGCTGGTCGTGCGGATAGTCCGCCTGTGTCGCGTTGAAGTCGTATACGACCAGTTCGCGCTCTTCCGGCGAGAGCACGCCCAGTTGCGTAAGCGAGCGTTGCGGGTCTTCGGCCAGGGCCTGCACCAGCGCCGCGATGGCCCGCTCCACGTAGCCAAGCACGCGTGCGCTGTCGATGCCCGGCACCGACCAGATCGCCAGGCCGAATCCCTGCCCGAGGTCATCCACCGAGACCGTCAGCGGATAATTCGTGCGCGCAAACCCGTCCACCACCCACACACCTTCCCAGGCGGATACCTTCGCCGCAACCTCGTCGGGTTCGCTGACCTCGTGGCTGTGGCGGTAATTGAGCAAGCTTGTGAACAGCGGTGCTGGGGACTGTACGCCGCTGCAGCGCTGGGCAAGCGCCAGCGGCGTCTGCTCGTGGGGCAGCAATGCCCCGAGCCGGCGATAGGTGTCCTGGACCGCCTCGGCCACGCCCAGACCTGCCAGCGGCAACCGGATCGGCAGGGTATTGATGAACATCCCCACGACCTGCTCGGCGCCTTCGGTCTCCTGCAGGCGCCCCGACAACACGGTGCCGAAGACCACGTCGTCGCGCCCGCAGCATTGCGCCAACACCCGTGCCCAGGCCAGGTGGAACAGGACGGCCGGAGTCACGCCCTGCTGCCGGGCTGTCTCGCGGATCCGCTGCGCCAGCGTCTCGTCCAACCGTTGCCGTGCCTCGTCCAGTTCGCCTGCGTTCTCCGCCTGGACGTCCAGCACCCCGAATGGCGCAGTGGGTTCGTCCACATCGCCCAGCTCCGCGCGGAAATACGCCTCGTGCTCCGCCTCGGACATCGCAAGCGCCCTTGCGATGAAATCGCGATATGGCATCGGCGCCGGTAGCGTCGCCTGCTGGCCCTGCAGCACGGCCTGGATTTCCGACAGGATCAGATCCTGGGCAATATGGTCACAGACGATGTGGTGGTTCAACAGGGCCAGCAGCCAATCGCCGGTCGCCGGATCGCGTGCCACGTAGGCGGCCAGGATCGGCGCCTGGCGCAGATCCAACCGCATCCGCCGTGGGTCGGTCTGGGCCAGCAACTGCGCCTGCGCCGGCGCGTCCGCCGACAGGGTCAGCTCGTGGACCGGCAGCACCGCGCGGCGCTGCACCACCTGCATCGGCTTGGCGAGTTCCTCCCAGTGCACCGCGCTGCGCAGAATGTCATGGCGATCGATCACCTGCTGCAAGGCGTCCAGGAATGCGTCCAGCCGCGCGCGGCCGTCGAAGGCCACCATGGTGCACAGCAGGTAGGTGTCGCCGCCGTTGTCGTGCTCCAGCAGGTGATGGAACAGGATGCCTTCCTGCAGGGGCGCCAGCGGATAGATATCCTGGACGTTGGCAACGCCGCCAGGCACGCTTTCCACCAGGCGGTCGATCTCGGCCTGGGTCAGGCTCGCCAGCGGCAGCAGGTCGGGCGTGATCGCCACAGTCGCAGTGGTAATCCTGTTCGGCGGTACCGTGGCACGCGGCAGCGCGGACGCCGCCAGCACTATTTGCTCCGCCAGCGCGCCTAGCGTCGGCGCCATGAACACGCTGCGCACGTCAGCGCTCAGCCCGCGTTGACGCAGTTGCTCGATCAGGCCGATCACCAGCAGCGAGTGCCCGCCCAGTTCGAAGAAGTTGTCCTGGCGCCCGACCTGTTCCAGGCCCAGCAACTCCTGCCAGATCGTCGCGATGGTCTGCTCCACCTCCCCCACCGGCGCCTCGTAGGCACGGCTGGCCACCGCCGCCTGGCCCGGAACCGGCAAGGCCTTGCGGTCCAGCTTGCCGTTGGGGGTGAGCGGCAGCGCCTCCAGCGTCACGAACGCGTTGGGCACCATGTACTCCGGCAAGGCCTGCGCCAGCGTCTCGCGCAGCGCCGCCGCCGACAGCTCCACGCCCACCTCCGCCACCAGGTACGCCACCAGCCGCTGATCGCCCGGCACGTCCTCGCGCGCCAGCACCACTGCCTCGCGCACGCCTGCGCATGCCACCAGCCGCGCCTCGATCTCACCCAGCTCGATCCGGAACCCGCGCACCTTCACCTGGAAGTCGTTGCGTCCCAGATACTCCAGCGTGCCGTCGGCGCGCCAGCGGCCCAGATCGCCGGTGCGGTACATCCGCGCTCCCGCCTCCTGCGCGAACGGATCGTCCAGGAACCGCTGCGCGGTCAACTCCGGCCGGTGCAGGTAGCCGCGCGCCACGCCCACCCCGCCGATGTGGATCTCCCCCGCCACTCCGATCGGGACCGGCTGCCCCTGCGCATCGAGCAGGTAGATCCGCGCATTGGCGATCGGCTTGCCGATCGCCGGCCCGCCCGTGGAGGCCGCCACGTCCTCGATCGTCGCGTCCACCGTGCACTCGGTGGGGCCGTACATGTTGTGGAAGCCCACCTGCGTGGACGCGCGCAGCCGCTCCCACAGGTGCGGCCCGATCGCTTCGCCGCCCAACAGTACGCTGCGCGGCCGACGCGCCCCAGGCGCTAGCAGCCCGGCGGCCAGCCATGCCTCCAGTTGCGAGGGCGTGCTGTCCACCGCATCGATGCGCTGCTGCTCCAGGAATCCTACCAGCGCCGCGGCATTGGCCCGCAGCGCCTGCGGGATCAGCACCAGGCAGTGGCCCGACAGCAACTGCAGCAGCCCCTTGAGCGACATGTCGAAGGAGAATGCCGCGTTCAATGCCACCCGCGCATTGGCCGGACATTGGCGGTGCGTGGTCCGGGTCATCACCTGCCAGAAGTTCACCGCCGAGCAGTGCTCGACCATGACGCCCTTGGGTTGGCCGGTGGAACCGGAGGTATAGATCACGTAGGCCAGGTGCCGGGCGTGCAAGCCGGGCACCACCGGGTCGTGCGCGGCAGTGGCGGCGTCGTGCGCCAGGTCTTCAAGCACCAGCACGGGCGCGGCGGCGCTGGCCAGCATTGGCAGTTGCGCATGCAGCGCGGCCTGGGTGACCACCGCCATCGGCGCGCTGTCGGCCAGCATGTAGGCCAGGCGCTCGGCCGGATAGGCCGGGTCCAGTGGCACGTAGGCGCCGCCGGCCTTGAGGATGCCCAGCACGCCGACCACCAGGTCCACGCTGCGCTCGGTGCACAGCGCAACGCGCTCGTCCGGGCGCACGCCCAGGCCGATCAGGCGGTGCGCGAGCCGGTTGGCCCGCCGGTTCAACTCCCCGTAGCTCAGCACCTGGCCGTCGCACTCCACGGCCGGGGCGTCTGGCTGCCGCGCCGCCTGCGCCGCGAACAGGCCGTGGATCAACGCCTGCTGCGGATACGCCGCCTGTGTGGCATTGAACCCGTGCAGCACCTGCGAACGCTCGGCCGGCGACAACAGCGGCAGGCGGCTCACCGGCTGCGTATCGTCGGCCACCATGGCGTTCAGTATGGCTACCAGATAGGCATTGAACCTGCAGATCGTCTCGTGATCGAACAGGCTGGTGGAATAGATGAGTTTGCCTGTCAGGCCCTTGCCCGAATCGATGAACGACAGATCCAGATCGAAGTGCGCGCTGCCATGCGCCATCTCGACCTTCTTAGCGGTCAGCCCCGGTAGCTGCAAGGCCTCCTCGCCGACCGCATTGTTCATGCTCAGCAACACCTGGAACACCGGGCTATAGCTCAGGTTGCGCTCGGGCTGCAGGGCTTCGACCACCTGCTCGAACGGCAGATCCTGGTGCGCGTAGGCCTCCAGCGTCGTCGACCTGACCTGGGCCAGCAGCGCGGCCACGCTGGGATCGGCCTGCAGGTCCACGCGTAGCGCCAGCGTGTTGACGAAGAAGCCGACCAGCGGCTCGATCTCCGCACGCGCGCGATTGGCCACCGGGCTGCCGATGACGATGTCGTGCTGCCCGCTCAACCGCGCCAGCAGGATCGACCATGCGGCCAGCAAGGTCATGAACAAGGTGGTGCCGTGACGCTGCGACAGCGCACGCAGCCCGGTGCTCAGTTCTGCAGTCAGGCTGAGGTCGATGCCGTCACCGACGTAGGTCTGCGACGCCGGCCGTGGCCGATCCGTCGGCAGTTCCAGCAGCGCCGGCGCGCCGCGCAGGTGCCCGGTCCAGAAATCGAGCTGCCGTTGCAGCACCTCGCCCTTGAGCCACTGGCGCTGCCAGGCCGCATAGTCGGCGTACTGGATCGGCAGCGGCGGAAGCGGATCGGGCTCGCCCCGGCAGAACGCGCTGTACAGGGCGCCGACCTCGCGGATCAGCACGGCCGTCGACCAGCCGTCGGAGATGATGTGGTGCTGGGTCACCAGCAGAACATGCTCGTTCTCGGACAGCGACAGCAGGTGGCCGCGATAAAGCGGCCCGTTCCTCAGATCGAAGGGCGCATGCGCCTCAGTGGCGAGCAATGCGTCCAGCGCTGCCCGCTGCGCCACGGGATCGAGCGCGCGCCAGTCCTGCTCGACCAGGGCAAATCCGGCGTCCGCGGCGACGATCGTCTGGCGCGGCTCACCGTCGGCACTGACGAACACCGTGCGCAGGCTCTCGTGCCGCGCCACGATGCGGTCCAGGGTCGACCGCAGCGCCGCCTGGTCGAGGTGTCCGATCAAGCGCAGGGCGGCCTGCAGATGATAGGCCGCGCCGGCAGCATGATCGAGCTGGTCCAGGAACCACAGTCGCTGCTGTGCCCACGACAATGGCAAGGGCTGGCTGCGATCGGCGCGCGGAATGCCCTGCTTCCTGCTTTCTTCGGCATGCAGTGCAATGCGTTGCTTCATCCGGTTCTGGATGATGGTCTGTTTCAGCGCTTCCAGCGCGGCGGCGTTGTCAGTCATTGATCGACTCTCGATCCAGCATCTCGCGTAGTTCTTCCTCGGACAGGGAGTCCAGCTCGCGCTGCATGCGCTCGAGCTCGTCGCCCAGAAAGACCGTCTTTTGCAGTTCGTCGACGGCAGCGGCCAGCTCCATCAGCGTCGGCCGTTCGAACAGCGCACGCAGCACCACGTCGACCTGGAATTGCTCGCGGATCCGGATCACCAGTTGCATCACCAGCAGCGAGTGCCCGCCCAGTTCGAAGAAGTTGTCCTGGCGGCCGATCTGTTCCAGGCCCAGCAACTCCTGCCAGATCGTCGCGATGGCCTGCTCCACCTCCCCCACCGGCGCCTCGTAGGCACGGCTGGCCACCGCCGCCTGGCCCGGAACCGGCAAGGCCTTGCGGTCCAGCTTGCCGTTGGGGGTGAGCGGCAGCGCCTCCAGCGTCACGAACGCGTTGGGCACCATGTACTCCGGCAAGGCCTGCGCCAGCGTCTCGCGCAGCGCCGCCGCCGACAGCTCCACGCCCACCTCCGCCACCAGGTACGCCACCAGCCGCTGATCGCCCGGCACGTCCTCGCGCGCCAGCACCACTGCCTCGCGCACGCCTGCGCATGCCACCAGCCGCGCCTCGATCTCACCCAGCTCGATCCGGAACCCGCGCACCTTCACCTGGAAGTCGTTGCGTCCCAGATACTCCAGCGTGCCGTCGGCGCGCCAGCGGCCCAGATCGCCGGTGCGGTACATCCGCGCTCCCGCCTCCTGCGCGAACGGATCGTCCAGGAACCGCTGCGCGGTCAACTCCGGCCGGTGCAGGTAGCCGCGCGCCACGCCCACCCCGCCGATGTGGATCTCCCCCGCCACTCCGATCGGGACCGGCTGCCCCTGCGCATCGAGCAGGTAGATCCGCGCATTGGCGATCGGCTTGCCGATCGCCGGCCCGCCCGTGGAGGCCGCCACGTCCTCGATCGTCGCGTCCACCGTGCACTCGGTGGGGCCGTACATGTTGTGGAAGCCCACCTGCGTGGACGCGCGCAGCCGCTCCCACAGGTGCGGCCCGATCGCTTCGCCGCCCAACAGTACGCTGCGCGGCCGACGCGCCCCAGGCGCTAGCAGCCCGGCGGCCAGCCATGCCTCCAGTTGCGAGGGCGTGCTGTCCACCGCATCGATGCGCTGCTGCTCCAGGAATCCTACCAGCGCCGCGGCATTGGCCCGCAGCGCCTGCGGGATCAGCACCAGGCAGTGGCCCGACAGCAACTGCAGCAGCCCCTTGAGCGACATGTCGAAGGAGAACGCCGCGTTCAATGCCACCCGCGCATTGGCCGGACATTGGCGGTGCGTGGTCCGGGTCATCACCTGCCAGAAGTTCACCGCCGAGCGGTGCTCGACCATGACGCCCTTGGGTTGGCCGGTGGAACCGGAGGTATAGATCACGTAGGCCAGGTGCCGGGCGTGCAAGCCGGGCACCACCGGGTCGTGCGTGGCAGTGGCGGCGTCGTGCGCCAGGTCTTCGAGCACCAGCACGGGCGCGGCGGCGCTGGCCAGCATCGGCAGTTGCGCATACAGCGTGGCCTGGGTGACCACCGCCATCGGCGCGCTGTCGGCCAGCATGTAGGCCAGCCGCTCGGCCGGATAGGCCGGGTCCAGTGGCACGTAGGCGCCGCCGGCCTTGAGGATGCCCAGCACGCCGACCACCAGGTCCACGCTGCGCTCGGTGCACAGCGCAACGCGCTCGTCCGGGCGCACGCCCAGGCCGATCAGGCGGTGCGCGAGCCGGTTGGCCCGCCGGTTCAACTCGCCATAGCTCAGCATCTGGCCGTCGCACTCCACGGCCGGTGCGTCCGGCTGCCGCGCCGCCTGCGCCGCGAACAGGCCGTGGATCAGCGCCTGCTGCGGATACGCCGCCTGCGTGGCATTGAACCCGTGCAGCACCTGCGAACGCTCGGCCGATGGCAGGACCTGCAATGCGCGCACCGCAAAGGTGGGCTGCGTTTCGAGCGCGGCAACCAGGGCCGTCACGGCCGTGCCCAGGTAATGGACGACGCGCTGCGGATCGATCCTGGCGCTGCACTGCACGACCAGGGCGAAGCCTCGCCCGAAATCGTCAACCGACATGGTCAGCGGGTAATTGGTGCGAATCTCGTCGCTCACCACCCGCACGCCCGACCATGCCTGTGCCTCGGCGCTGTCGTGGTCGTAATTGTGCCGGTAGTTGAGCAAGGCGGTGAACAACGGCAGCGGTGGCTGGATGCCGCTGCAACGTTGTGTCACGGCCAGCGGCATTTGCTCATGGAGCAATAGCGCGCTCAAGCGTCGGTGCGTCTCACGCACTGCCTCGGCCACGCCGAGTTCCGCCAGCTGCAAGCGAATCGGCAGGGTGTTGATGAACATCCCGACCACATGTTCGGTCCCTTCGGTCTCTTGCAGGCGGCCCGACAGCACCGTGCCGAACACCACGTCGTCGCGCCCGCTGCACCGGGCCAGCACCTGTGCCCAGGCCAGATGGAACAGCACCGACGGGGTCACCCCTTGTTGCCGCGCCACCTCGCGCAGCCGCAGCGCCAACGCGTCATCCAGCCGCAGGCGTGCTTCGTGCACTTCGCCAGCGCTTTCCGCCTGCACGTCCAGCACCCCGAACGGCGCCGTGGGTTCGTCCACATCGCCCAGTTGCGCGCGGAAATACGCCTCGTGCTCTGCCTCGGACACCGCCAGCGTCCGTGCGATGAAATCCCGATATGGCTTCGGCGCCGGCAGCGTGGCCTGCTGGCCCTGCAGGACGGCCTGAATTTCCGACAGGATCTGATCCTGGGCGATGTGATCGCAGACGATGTGGTGGTTGAGCAGGGCCAGCAGCCACTCGCCGGTCGCCGGATCGCGCGCCACGTAGGCCGCCAGGATCGGTGCCTGCCGCAGATCCAGCCGTACCCGCCGCGGGTCGGTCAGGGCCAGCAACTGCGCCTGTGCCGGCGCATCCGCCGACAGCATCAGCTCGTGAACCGGCAACACCGCGCGGCGCTGCACCACTTGCACCGGCTTGGTCAGTTCCTCCCAGTGCACCGCACTGCGGAGGATGTCGTGGCGATCGATCACCTGCTGCAAGGCGTCCAGGAACGCATCCAGCCGCGCGCGGCCGTCGAAGGCCACCATCGTGCAAAGCAGGTAGATGTCGCCACCGCTGCCGCTTTCCAGCAGGTGATGGAACAGGATGCCTTCCTGCAGGGGCGCCAGCGGGTAGATATCCTGGACATTGGACGTGCCGCCAGGCACGCCGCCCACGATGCGATCGATCTCCGCCTGGGTCAGGTTCACCAGCGGCAGCAGCTCCGGCACGATCGCCGTGGTCGATGGAGTAATCAAGTTGTGGGGCACGGCGCCGCGCACGATTGCCGGCGACGCCTGCAGCAGATGTGCCGACAGCGCGCTCAGCGTCGGCGCCATGAACACGCTGCGTACGTCCGCGCTCAGCCCGCTCCTGCGCAATCGCTCGATCATGCCGATCACCAGCAGCGAGTGCCCGCCCAGTTCGAAGAAATTGTCCTGCCGCCCGACCTGCTCCAGGCCGAGCACCTCTTGCCAGATCGTCGCAATCGCCTGCTCGACTTCCCCAACCGGCGCTTCGTACACACGGTTGGCCACCGCCCCGAGGTCCGGTGCTGGCAATGCCTTGCGGTCCAACTTGCCGTTAGGTGTGAGTGGCAGCGCCTCCAAGGTCACGAATGCACTGGGCACCATGTAGTCCGGCAAGTCTTTCGACAACGCTTCGCGCAAGGCCCCCACCGTCGGTGCGACACCGTCCTGCGGCACCACGTAGGCGATCAGACGCTTTTCGTCGGACGCTCCCTTCTGCGCAACCACCACCGCTTCGCGCACCCCGGCAGCCGCGGCCAGCCTTGCCTCGATCTCGCCCAGTTCGACGCGGAATCCACGCACCTTCACCTGGAAGTCGTTGCGGCCAAGGAACTCGATATGGCCGCCCTGGCGATAGCGCGCGCGATCGCCGCTCTTGTACATGCGCGCACCCGGCATGGTACTGAAGGGATCTCGCAGGTAGCGCTCGGCGGTCAGCGCATCGCGGTTGAGGTAGCCACGCGTGACGCCGTCGCCGCCGATGTAGATCTCGCCGGCAACGCCGAGCGGGACCGGTTGCAATGCCGCGTCCAGGATGTAGATCTGAGTATTGGCCACGGGCCGCCCGATCGTCGCGCTGGCCATCGTCTCGTTTAACGCGTCGTACTGCACATAGGCTGCGGTACAGGTGACGGTGGTCTCGGTGGGCCCGTAGGTATTGATGAGCTTGAGCGACGCAGGACGCAGCGCGTCCCATGCTTGCAGCTTCTGGGTCGATAGCGCGTCGCCGGTAACGTTGAGCAGGCGCAGATGGTGCAGGTCACGATGCGCCTTGTCAGGATCGCGTTGCCACTCGGTGACCAGGGTGTGCCAGTGCGCGGCGGTGATATGTACCACGGTCAGCGCCGGCCCCGCATCTTCGCCCGCTGTGCCGAAGATGCGGCTGGTCGGCAGCAACGTCGCGCCGCCGCACAGGGCCGGGAACATCTCTTCCACCGAGACGTCGAAGTTCAGTGAATTCTGCTGCAACACGGTATCGCTCGGCACGATGCCGAACAGGCGCACCGCGTCGAAGATGTAGTTGACTAGGCCGCGATGTTCGACCATCACGCCCTTGGGCAGCCCGGTGGTGCCGGAGGTGTAGATCACGTAGGCCAGATGGCGAGGTGTCAGATCGGCGACCAGCGGATCGTGCACCGGCTGTTGCACCAGTGTCCGGTCCCGGTCCAGCGTGAGCAGCGGAATCTGCGCGTGGCCAGAGCTGGCACGCTGCGCGATGTCGTCGAGACCGGCATGCGTCAGCAGCACGAGCGGACGGCTGTCTTCCAGGATGTAGGCCAGGCGCTCGGCCGGGTACGCCGGGTCCAGTGGCACATAGGCACCGCCGGCCTTTAGGATGCCCAGCACGCCGATCACCATCCATGCATTGCGCTCGGCACAGATCGCGACCCGCGTGTCGGGTTTCACGCCGAGTTCGATCAGGCGATGCGCCAGGCGGTTCGCCTGGCGATTGAGCTCCGCGTAACTCAGCTGCTGCCCGTGGTCCCTCACCGCGATGGCATGCGGTTGCGCAGCGACCTGCGCCTCGAACAGATGGTGAATGCAGAGATCCCGGGGGTATGGCCTCACCGTGTCGTTGAACGCCACCAGCAACTGGTGGCGCTCGGCATCGGTGAGCAGAGGCAATTCGCTCACGCGCAACTGCGGGTCGCTTACCAGCGCCTGCAGCAGGAGATCGAAGTGGCTGGCCAGGCGCACGATCCGCTCGCGGTCGAACAAATCGGTCGCGTACTTCAGCACCCCGCGAATGGCATCGCCCTCTTCCAGCAATGCCAACGACAGGTCGAACTGCGAGGTGGGGCTGCGTGTCTCCTGGGCCACCAGGGTCAGACCCGGCAGATGGAACGCGTGCTGCGGCGTGTTCTGCAGGTCCAGCGACACCTGGAACAGGGGACTGTGACTGAGGCTGCGTTCGGGCTGGAGTGCTTCGACCACCTGCTCGAACGGCAAATCTTGGTGCGCGTAGGCGCCCAGCGTTGCGGCCTTGACCCGCTCCAGCAGCTCGACCACGGTGGGGTCGGCCTGCACACCCACGCGCAAGGCCAGGGTATTGACGAAGAAACCCACCAGTGGCTCGATCTCGGCACGCGGGCGGTTCGCCACCGGGGTACCGACGACGATGTCGTCCTGGCCGCTCAAGCGCGACAGTAGCGCCGTCCACGCGGTCAGCAGTGTCATGAACAGGGTGACGCCATGCCGGCGCGAGAACGTGTTCAGCTCGGCGACACGGGCTGCAGAGAGGCGGACTTCTACTTCGTCGCCCGCATAGCGCTGCACCGCCGGCCGCGGCCGATCGGTCGGCAGCTCCAGCAGCGCCGGGGCGTCGCGCAGGTGTTCCTTCCAGAACGCGAGCTGGTCCTGCTGCGCCGGACCCTGCAGCCAGCGCCGCTGCCAGGCGGCATAATCCGCGTACTGCACCGACAATGTCGGCAGAGGGTCAGGCTCGCCCTGGCGGAATGCTGCGTACAGCGTGCTGAGCTCGCCCACCAGCACCCCGATCGACCAGCCATCGGAGACGATGTGATGCTGGGTGACCAGCAGCACATGCTCCTCGTCGGAAAGCTGCAGCAGCCTGCCCCGGATCAAGGGGCCGCGCGCCAGATCGAATGGAGCATGTGCTTCGTTCGTGCTGAATTCGGCGACCGCGGCGGATTGCGCCGCCGCGCCCCGCTCGCGCAAGTCGTGCGAGATCAGCAGGAAACCGGCATCTGCGGCGGCGATGAATTGTTGCGGCGTCCCTTCCACGCTGGTGAAGGTGGTGCGCAAGCTCTCGTGCCGCGCCACCAGGCGATCGAGGCTGGCCTGGAGCGCCACGCGGTCCAGGCTGCCGCTCAGGTGCAACGCCACGGGAATGTGATACGCAGCGCTGGCCGCAGGGTCCAGTTGGTCGAGAAACCACAGCCGCTGCTGTGCCCACGACAATGGCAGCGTCCCACTGCGGTCCACCGGCACGATCGCGTCCTGCGTCGCGGCACCCGCGCCGGCCACGCGCGCGGCCAAGCGTGCCAGCACCGGCTGCGCGAACACCTCGCGCAGCGGCAATTCGATGCCCAGCGCCGCGCGCAGGCGCGTCACCAGTCGCACCGCAAGCAAAGAGTGTCCGCCGAGCTCGAAGAAGTGATCCTGTCGCCCCACCCGTTCCAGGCCCAGCAGTTCTTCCCAAAGCGCGGCGATCGCCTGTTCCAGTTCTCCCTGCGGCGCGACATATGCGTGGCTGACCACCGCCGCCTGGTCGGGTGTCGGCAAAGCCCGGCGATCCAGCTTGCCGTTGGGCGACAGCGGCAAGCTCTCCAACGTCACGAATGCACTAGGCACCATGTACTCGGGCAGCGCCTGCGACAGCACCTCGCGCAGTGCGCTCGCCGATGGCGCGATACTGGCTTCGGGTACGACATAGGCCACGAGCCGTTTGTCGCCGGTCGCGTCCTCGCCTGCCAACACAACAGCCTCGCGCACGCCGGTGCAGGCTGCCAACCTGGCCTCGATCTCCCCCAGTTCGACGCGGAAGCCTCGGATCTTCACCTGGAAGTCGTTTCGACCCAGGTACTCGATGGTGCCGTCGGCCCGCCAGCGACCCAGGTCGCCGGTGCGGTACATGCGCGCATGCGGCATGTCCGAGAACGGATCGGCCAGGAACCGCTCTGCAGTCAACTCCGGGCGGTGCAGGTAACCGCGCGCCAGTGCGTCTCCGCCGATATGCAGCTCGCCAGTGACACCGATCGGTACCGGGGCGCCATGCGCATCCAGCAGGTAAATGCGCACGTTGGCGATCGGCTTACCTATCGGAGGCAGCGCCGGCCATCTCGCCGGCTCCTCCGCCAGGGTCAATGCCGTGACCACGTGCGTCTCCGTCGGCCCATAGTGATTGTGCAGCCGGCACCCTGGGTTCGCATCAAAGAACGCTCGGATCGCCGGATTGGCGAACAGTTGTTCGCCAGCCGTCACCACCCCACGCAGGGCCGGCGTCGTGGTCCCGGATTGCTGCGCCGCGGCGGCCATGCCCTGCAACGCGACAAAGGGCAGAAATATCCGCTGCACCTGCTGCGCCTGGAGGAATCGCAGCAGCTCGAAAGGATCCTGCCGGATAGCGTCGTCCACCAGCAGCAGACAACCACCCGTGCCCAGGGTATGGAAGATCTCCTGGAACGCGACGTCGAATCCCAGTGCGGAGAACTGCAGGACACGTTCGGGCAAGCAGGCTCCCGGGTAGGCACCCTGCTGCCATGCCAACAGGTTGCGCAGCGCCCGATGCGGCATCGCGACACCCTTGGGCTTGCCCGTCGAGCCGGAGGTATAGATGACATAGGCAAGGTGGTCCGACCCGATTGCCCGCGGCAAGGGGTTACTTTCGGGTTGCCCCGTCAGTTCTTCCAGGCCCTGCGCGTCCAGATGCAAACGCGGCACAGAAGCGGCAAGCGGAAGTGCTATCGATGGCTGCGTCACCACAACGGATGGCGCGCTGTCCTGCAGAAGATAGGCGAGGCGCTCGGCAGGATAGGCAGGGTCCAGAGGCACGTATGCCCCACCCGCCTTGAGCGCGCCGAGTACGGCGACGACCAGTTCCGGGCAGCGCTCCATGCAGATCGCGACGCGGTCGTCCGGACGCACCCCCAGCGCGATCAGGCGATGCGCAAGCCGGTTGGCGCAGCGGTTCAATGCGCCGTAGGTCAGTCGCTGCCCTGCGTGTTCCACCGCGATGGCATCGGGCTGCTGTGCGGCCATCGCCTCGAACTCCGCGTGCACCGGTTGCCGATACGGATACTCCGCCTGCGTGGCATTGAACCGGACCAGCACCGTCTCGCGCTCGACCTCCGGCAGGATGGGCAATCGGCAAACCGTCTGCCGGTCGTCGGCCACCATGGCGTTCAGCACGGCCCTCCAGCAGCCGAGCAACCTCTCCATGGTCTGGCGATCGAACAGATCCGTGGCATAGGTCAGCTCACCTGCCAGGCCACCCGCCGCTTCGCTAAGCGACAGGGCGAGATCGAACTGCGCGGTGTTCTGCGGATTGTCCAGCACCGCCAGGCTCAACCCCGGCAGCGCCGGTTCGCCGTCCGCGGGCGTGTTGTTCAGGCCGAGCATCGCCTGAAATATCGGGCTGTAGCTCAGGCTGCGCGCTGGCTGAAGTGCTTCGACCACCTGCTCGAATGGCAGGTCCTGATGCGCATAAGCCGCGAGCGTCGTCGTCCTGACCTGCGCCAGCAGCGCTGCTACGCTCGGGTCTTCCCGCAGATCCACCCGCAATGCCAGAGTATTGACGAAAAAGCCCACCAGCGGCTCGATCTCGGCCCGCGCCCGGTTTGCTACGGGACTGCCGATCACGACCTGGTCCTGACCGCTGAAGCGCGCAAGCAGTACCGACCAACTGGCGAGCAGGGTCATGAACAAGGTCGCGCCATGACGCTGCGACAGGGCATGCAATGCGCTGAAGAGATCCACGTCCACACGAACCGGAATGCGGTCGCCCGCGTAGCGCTGCGTGGCTGGGCGCGGCCGGTCAGTCGGCAGTTCCAGCAACGCGGGTGCGCCCTGCAACTGCCCGCGCCAAAAGGCGATCTGTTCCTGCAGAAGATCGCCCTGCAGCCAAATTCGCTGCCATGCGGCATAGTCCGCGTACTGGATCTGCAATGCCGGCAATGGATCGGACGCACCGATATGGAAGGCGGCATACAGCGCGCTGAACTCGCGTACCAGCACCCCGATCGACCAGCCATCGGAGACGATGTGGTGCTGGGTCACCAGCAGCACGTGCTCCTGCGCGGACAAAGCCAACAGGCGGCCGCGGATCAGCGGGCCTTTCGCCAGGTCGAACGGCGCGCCAGCCTCGGCGAGGCGCAGTTCGGAGACCGCTGCGTCTTGGGCGGCAGCGTCCAACCCACGCAGATCGTGCGTAATCAATGCGAAGCCACTGTCCGGTGGCGCGATCACCTGCTGTGGCTCGCCCTCCACGCTGACGAAGGTCGTACGCAGGCTTTCGTGACGCGCTACGATCCGGTCGAGGCTCGACTGCAGCGCGGCGAGGTCCAACTGCCCGCTCAGCTGTAGCGCCGTCGGCATGTGATAAGCCGCTCCCGCCGCCGCGTCGAGCTGGTCCAGGAACCAAAGCCGTTGCTGTGCCCATGACAATGGCAGCGGCCGGGTGCGATCGGTCAACGGAATGATCGCGTGGGACGCCCGGCTCGCTGCAGCGATGACAGTGGCGAGGGCAGCTAACATCGGTGCAACGAAGACGCTGTGCACGGGCAGTTCCACGCCCAGCGTCGCGCGCAGACGCGTCACCAGCCGGACGGCCAGCAAGGAATGTCCGCCCAGTTCGAAGAAGTGATCGTGCCGGCCCACTCGCTCCAGACCAAGCAGTTCCTGCCAGATCGTCGCGAGTGACTGTTCGATCTCGCCCACCGGCGGCATGTAGTCGCTGCTCGCCAATGCCGCCCGGTCCGGCACCGGCAATGCCTGACGATCCAGCTTGCCATTCGGCGTCAGCGGCAAGCTCTCCAACATCATGAACGCGCTGGGCACCATGTACTCGGGCAAGGCCTGCGATAGCGCATCGCGCAGCGACGCCACCGCCAACGCATTGCCGGCGTCGGGCACCACATAGGCCACCAGCCGCTTGTCGCCCGGCACATCCTCGCGTGCGAGCACCACTGCCTCGCGTACGCCCGCGCACGCCGCCAGCCGCGCCTCGATCTCCCCCAGCTCGATGCGGAACCCGCGCACCTTCACCTGGAAATCGTTACGCCCCAGATACTCGATGTTGCCGTCCGGCCGCCAGCGCCCCAGATCGCCGGTGCGATACATGCGGGCATCGGGATCGGACGCAAACGGATCGGCCAGGAACCGCTCGGCCGTCAGCTCCGGGCGGTTCAAGTAGCCGCGGGCCACACCGGCACCGCCGATGTACAGCTCGCCGATCACCCCGATTGGCACCGGCTGACCCTGCGCATCCAGCACGTACACCTGCGTGTTGGCGATCGGCCGACCGATGGGCATCGGATCGCATACCAGGCCAACCTGGGTGCGATGGAGCGTCGCCCATACGGTCGCTTCGGTGGGGCCATACTCGTTGTACAGCGCAAGCTCCGGAACAAAGCGCTCCGTCATCCTCTGCAGGGCGGGAGGGCAGACCTCTCCCGCCACGATGATTTCCTTGAGGCTTCGCTCGTGGCTCTCTTCCATCTGCTCAAGGATCAGGCGCGCCAGCGACGGTACGCAAAGCAGCGTGGTGATGCAATGCCGATTGATGTCACGCGCAATTGCCTGCGGGTCATGCCCAGCATCGCGCTCAAGGACCACCAGCGTCCCGCCCTCGAGCAGGGTGCCGAAGATGCCGGCAACCGAGCTGTCGAAGGCAATGGACGACAGCAGTAGAAAGCGCTCGTACCCAGCGTACGCGTTCGTTCTGGCCAGGGTAGACGCCACCAATTGCCGATGCTCGATCATCACTCCCTTGGGCCGTCCGGTGGAGCCGGAGGTGTAGATCACGTAGGCCAGATGCCGCGCACTCAGACCAGCCACGACCGGATCGTGTACCGGCTGTAGGGCCAATGTGGCATCGTCCACGGCCACCCGGGTCACGTCCGCCGTCGGATCCAGGTGCTGGACCTTCTCGGCCAGCGCTGACTGCGTCAACAGCGCAACCGGCTCGGCATCGGCCAGCATGTAGGCCAGCCGCTCGGCCGGATACGCCGGATCCAGCGGCACGTAGGCACCGCCGGCCTTGAGGATCGCCAGGATCCCCACCACCATCTCCACGCTGCGCGGCAGGCAGATCGCCACGCGCGTATCCGGTTGCACGCCCAGTGCGATCAGGCGGTGCGCCAGCTGGTTGGCACGGGCGTTCAATGCACCGTAGCTCAGCTGCTGGTCCCCGCACTCCAGGGCCAGCGCCTGCGGCTGCCGCGATGCCTGCGCCTGGAACAAGGCATGGATCGGCGTGTTCTGCGGAACATCCATCCGCGTCGCGTTGAACGTGTGCAATACCTGCTCGCGTTCCTCCGGCGATAACAACGGCAGGCGCGAGACGGCTTGCGTGTCGTCACTCACCATCGCCGCCAGCAGCGTCTGCCACTGGCCCAGCAACCGCTCCATGCGCGCCGGCTCGAACAGGTCGGCCGCATACACCAGCCCACCGACGAGCCCATCCGGCGTCTCGCTCAGCGCCAGCGACAGGTCGAACTGCGCGCTCGGCGTGCCCGTCTCCAATGCAGCCAGACGCAGGCCGGGCAGCTGCAACGCCCCCTCGCCGGGGGTGTTGTTCAAGCTCAGCATCGCCTGGAACACCGGGCTGTGACTCAGGCTGCGCACCGGCTGCACCGCTTCGACCACCTGCTCGAACGGCAGATCCTGGTGCGCATAGACGCCCAGCAGCCTGGCACGCACCTGCGCCAACAGCGCCGCCACACTCGGGTCGCCGTCCAGGTCCACGCGCAGGGCCAGGGTGTTGGCGAAGAAGCCGATCAACGGCTCGATCTCGGCGCGTTGCCGGTTCGCCACCGGGCTGCCGATCACCACCTGGTGCTGGCCGCTCAGCCGCCCCAGCAGCGCCGACCAGCTGGCCAGCAGCGTCATGAACAGCGTGGTGCCGTGGCGCTGCGACAGCTGCTGCAGTTGGACACTGAGCGACTGCGGTACCCGCACCGCCACGCGGGCGCCCCGGTAGCGTTGCACCGCCGGCCGCGGCTGGTCGGTCGGCAGCTCCAGCAGTGCCGGTGCATCACGCAACTGGTCCTTCCAGAACGCCCGTTGTTCGTCCAGCACAGTCCCCTGCAACCAGCGCCGCTGCCAGGCCGCATAGTCCGCATACTGCACCGGCAGTGCCGGCAAGGGATCGGCCGCGCCGGTCAGGAAGGCGGCATACAGCGCGCTGACCTCACCCACCAGTACCCCGATCGACCAGCCATCGGAGACGATATGGTGCTGGGTCACCAGCAACACGTGCTCCTGCGCAGACAACACCAACAGGCGGCCGCGGATCAGCGGGCCCTGCGCCAGGTCGAACGGCGCGCCGGCCTCGGCCAGGCGCAGTTCTGCGACCGCCGCCTCCTGCTCGGCCCCCTGCAGATGGCGCAGGTCGTGCTCGATCAACTGGAAGCCGCTATCTGCCGGTGCGATCACCTGTCGCGGTTCGCCCTCCACGCTGGCGAAGGTGGTGCGCAGGCTCTCGTGCCGCGCCACCACGCGGTCCAGGCTGCACTGCAGCGCGGTGCGGTCCAGCATACCGCTCAGCCGCAGCGCGGCCGGGATGTGATAGGCCGCGCCCGCAGCATGATCGAGTTGATCCAGGAACCACAGCCGCTGCTGCGCCCACGACAGCGGCAACGTCCCCTCCCCCCGCTCCACCGGCTCGATCGCCTCCTGCGTCGTGGCGCCGGCAGCGGCCACGCGTGCGGCCAAGGCGGCCAGCACCGGATGGGCGAAGACCTCGCGCAATGCCAGTTCCACCCCCAGCGTCGCACGCACCCGGGTCACCAGGCGCACCGCCAGCAACGAGTGCCCGCCCAGCTCGAAGAAGTGGTCCTGCCGCCCCACCCGCTCCAGACCAAGCAGTTCCTGCCAGATCGTCGCGAGTGACTGTTCGATCTCGCCCACCGGCGGCATGTAGTCGCTGCTCGCCAATGCCGCCCGGTCCGGCACCGGCAATGCCTGACGATCCAGCTTGCCATTCGGCGTCAGCGGCAAGCTCTCCAACATCACGAACGCGCTGGGCACCATGTACTCGGGCAAGGCCTGCGATAGCGCATCGCGCAGCGACGCCACCGCCAACGCATTGCCGGCGTCGGGCACCACATAGGCCACCAGCCGCTTGTCGCCCGGCACATCCTCGCGTGCGAGCACCACTGCCTCGCGTACGCTCGCGCACGCCGCCAGCCGCGCCTCGATCTCCCCCAGCTCGATGCGGAACCCGCGCACCTTCACCTGGAAATCGTTACGCCCCAGATACTCGATGTTGCCGTCCGGCCGCCAGCGCCCCAGATCGCCGGTGCGGTACATGCGGGCATCGCGATCGGACGCAAACGGATCGGCCAGGAACCGCTCGGCCGTCAGCTCCGGGCGGTTCAAGTAGCCGCGGGCCACACCGGCACCGCCGATGTACAGCTCGCCGATCACCCCGATCGGTACCGGCTGACCCTGCGCATCCAGCACGTACACCTGCGTATTGGCGATCGGCTTGCCGATATGGCCAACGAACCCGGTCTCCCGCGTCATCGTCGTCCAGGTCGAGTAGGTCGTTGTCTCCGAAGGACCGTACAGGTTCGCCACCACCTGCGCCTGGCTTGTCGCAAACACCCGCTCCACCAGCGCTCGCTTCAGCGGCTCGCCGGCCAGGTTCACCGTCGTCACCGAGGCCGGCAGGTCCGCGCCGTCCAGCACCGCGGCCATCGCCGAAGGCACCGTGTTGACCAGCGTCGTCCCATCCAGGGCCTGCCCCGCCGACACCAGGTCCGCAACCAGCCGCACGCTGCGGCCGCTGCTCAGCGGCACGAACAACTCGAACACGGCCAAGTCGAAATTGATCGACGTCGACAACAGCGTCGTGGCCAACTGCTCGGCACTGAAGCTGGCCTGCGCCCAGGCCACCAGGTTGACGGCGTTGGCATGCGCGAGCATCACCCCCTTGGGCCGTCCGGTGGAGCCGGAGGTGTAGATCACGTAGGCCAGATGCCGCGCACTCAGACCAGCCACGACCGGATCGTGTGCCGGCTGGCGGGCCAGTGCGGCATCGTCGTCCACGGCCACGATTGCCACGGCCCTCTCGTCGCCGCCGAGAGCACGCACCGTGTCGACCAACCGCGCCTGCGTCAGCAGCGCCACCGGCTCGGCATCGGCCAGCATGTAGGCCAGCCGCTCGGCCGGATACGCCGGATCCAGCGGCACGTAGGCACCGCCGGCCTTGAGGATCGCCAGGATCCCCACCACCATCTCCACGCTGCGCGGCAGGCAGATCGCCACGCGCGTATCCGGTTGCACGCCCAGTGCGATCAGGCGGTGCGCCAGCTGGTTGGCACGGGCGTTCAATGCACCGTAGCTCAGCTGCTGGTCCCCGCACTCCAGGGCCAGCGCCTGCGGCTGCCGCGATGCCTGCGCCTGGAACAAGGCATGGATCGGCGTGTTCTGCGGAACATCCATCCGCGTCGCGTTGAACGTGTGCAATACCTGCTCGCGTTCCTCCGGCGATAACAACGGCAGGCGCGAGACGGCTTGCGTGTCGTCACTCACCATCGCCGCCAGCAGCGTCTGCCACTGGCCCAGCAACCGCTCCATGCGCGCCGGCTCGAACAGGTCGGCCGCATACACCAGCCCACCGACGAGCCCATCCGGCGTCTCGCTCAGCGCCAGCGACAGGTCGAACTGCGCGCTCGGCGTGCCCGTCTCCAATGCAGCCAGACGCAGGCCGGGCAGCTGCAACGCCCCCTCGCCGGGGGTGTTGTTCAAGCTCAGCATCGCCTGGAACACCGGGCTGTGACTCAGGCTGCGCACCGGCTGCACCGCTTCGACCACCTGCTCGAACGGCAGATCCTGGTGCGCATAGGCGCCCAGCAGCCTGGCACGCACCTGCGCCAACAGCGCCGCCACACTCGGGTCGCCGTCCAGGTCCACGCGCAGGGCCAGGGTGTTGGCGAAGAAGCCGATCAACGGCTCGATCTCGGCGCGTTGCCGGTTCGCCACCGGGCTGCCGATCACCACCTGGTGCTGGCCGCTCAGCCGCCCCAGCAGCGCCGACCAACTGGCCAGCAGCGTCATGAACAGCGTGGCGCCGTGGCGCTGCGACAGCTGCTGCAGTTGGGTACTGAGCGCCTGCGGTACCCGCACCGCCACGCGGGCGCCCCGGTAGCGTTGCACCGCCGGCCGCGGGTGGTCGGTCGGCAGCTCCAGCAGTGCCGGTGCATCACGCAACTGGTCCTTCCAGAACCCCCGTTGTTCGTCCAGCACAGTCCCCTGCAACCAGCGCCGCTGCCAGGCCGCATAGTCCGCATACTGCACCGGCAGTGCCGGCAAGGGATCGGCCGCGCCGGTCAGGAAGGCGGCATACAGCGCGCTGACCTCACCCACCAGTACCCCGATCGACCAGCCATCGGAGACGATATGGTGCTGGGTCACCAGCAGAACGTGTTCCTTTTCGGCGAGAACCAGCAAGCGGCCACGCACCAGCGGGCCCTGCGCCAGGTCGAACGGCGCGCCGGCCTCGGCCAGGCGCAGTTCTGCGACCGCCGCCTCCTGCTCGGCCCCCTGCAGATGGCGCAGGTCGTGCTCGATCAACTGGAAGCCGCTATCTGCCGGTGCGATCACCTGTCGCGGTTCGCCCTCCACGCTGGCGAAGGTGGTGCGCAGGCTCTCGTGCCGCGCCACCACGCGGTCCAGGCTGCACTGCAGCGCGGTGCGGTCCAGCATACCGCTCAGCCGCAGCGCGGCCGGGATGTGATAGGCCGCGCCCGCAGCATGATCGAGTTGATCCAGGAACCACAGCCGCTGCTGCGCCCACGACAGCGGCAACGTCCCCTCCCCCCGCTCCACCGGCTCGATCGCCTCCTGCGTCGTGGCGCCGGCAGCGGCCACGCGTGCGGCCAAGGCGGCCAGCATTGGGTGGGCGAAGACCTCACGCAATGCCAGTTCCACCCCCAGCGTCGCACGCACCCGGGTCACCAGGCGCACCGCCAGCAACGAGTGCCCGCCCAGCTCGAAGAAGTGGTCCTGCCGCCCGACCCGCTCCAGGTTCAACAGCGCCTGCCACAACGCTGCGAGCACCTGCTCCACCTCCCCCTGCGGCGCTTCGTACTGCCGGCTGGCCACGGCCGCTTGGTCCGGCGCCGGCAATGCCTGACGATCCAGCTTGCCGTTGGGCGTCAGCGGCAAGCTCTCCAGCATCACGAACGCGCTTGGCACCATGTACTCGGGCAAGGCCTGCGATAGCGCATCACGCAGCGACGCCACCGCCAACGCATTGCCGGCGTCGGGCACCACATAGGCCACCAGCCGCTTGTCGCCCGGCACATCCTCGCGTGCGAGCACCACTGCCTCGCGTACGCTCGCGCACGCCGCCAGCCGCGCCTCGATCTCCCCCAGCTCGATGCGGAACCCGCGCACCTTCACCTGGAAATCGTTACGCCCCAGATACTCGATGTTGCCGTCCGGCCGCCAGCGCCCCAGATCGCCGGTGCGGTACATGCGGGCATCGCGATCGGACGCAAACGGATCGGCCAGGAACCGCTCGGCCGTCAGCTCCGGGCGGTTCAAGTAGCCGCGGGCCACACCGGCACCGCCGATGTACAGCTCGCCGATCACCCCGATCGGTACCGGCTGACCCTGCGCATCCAGCACGTACACCTGCGTATTGGCGATCGGCTTGCCGATATGGCCAACGAACCCGGTCTCCCGCGTCATCGTCGTCCAGGTCGAGTAGGTCGTTGTCTCCGAAGGACCGTACAGGTTCGCCACCACCTGCGCCTGGCTTGTCGCAAACACCCGCTCCACCAGCGCTCGCTTCAGCGGCTCGCCGGCCAGGTTCACCGTCGTCACCGAGGCCGGCAGGTCCGCGCCGTCCAGCACCGCGGCCATCGCCGAAGGCACCGTGTTGACCAGCGTCGTCCCGTCCAGGGCCTGCCCCGCCGACACCAGGTCCGCAACCAGCCGCACGCTGCGGCCGCTGCTCAGCGGCACGAACAGCTCGAACACGGCCAGGTCGAAATTGATCGACGTCGACAACAGCGTCGTGGCCAACTGCTCGGCACTGAAGCTGGCCTGCGCCCAGGCCACCAGGTTGACGGCGTTGGCATGCGCGAGCATCACCCCCTTGGGCCGACCGGTGGAGCCGGAGGTGTAGATCACGTAGGCCAGATGCCGCACACTCAGACCGGCCACGACCGGATCGTATACCGGCTGGAGGGCCAATGTGGCATCGTCCACGGCCACCCGGGCCACGCCCGCCGTTGGATCCAGGTGCTGGACCTTCTCGGCCAGCGCGGCCTGCGTCAGCAGCGCCACCGGCTCGGCATCGGCCAGCATGTAGGCCAGCCGCTCGGCCGGATACGCCGGATCCAGCGGCACGTAGGCACCGCCGGCCTTGAGGATCGCCAGGATCCCCACCACCATCTCCACGCTGCGCGGCAGGCAGATCGCCACGCGCGTATCCGGTTGCACGCCCAGTGCGATCAGGCGGTGCGCCAGCTGGTTGGCACGGGCGTTCAATGCACCGTAGCTCAGCTGCTGGTCCCCGCACTCCAGGGCCAGCGCCTGCGGCTGCCGCGATGCCTGCGCCTGGAACAAGGCGTGGATCGGCATGTCCTGCGGAACATCCATCCGCGTCGCGTTGAACGTGTGCAATACCTGCTCGCGTTCGTCCGGCGATAACAACGGCAGGCGCGAGACGGCTTGCGTATCGTCGGCCACCATCCCCTGCAGGAGAATCAGCCAGGCCTTGCCAAGACGCTCCACCGTCTGCTGTTCGAACACACCATGGTCGAACTTGAATGCGCATCGGATGCCCTGCTCCAACTCGATCACCTCAAGCAAGAGCGGAATGCCATGGTTTGCACCGCTGCGGCATGCGGAATAGGCACTGAGGCCGACGCCGCCCCATGCGACCAGCTCCCGACCATGCGTACCGTCCCACAGGCGACGCAGGCCGCCGCCGTGTCTGGCGTTCTGGAACACGAACATGGTCTGGTAGAACGGATGCTGGCCTGTGCTCCGCGCAGGTTGCAGTTCCTCGACCAGCGAAGCGAAGGGGTACTCCTGATTCTTCATGCCACGCAGCGCGGTCGTGCGCACCATGCGCAATACGTCCGCCAGGCTCGCAGCGCTCTGGAATACGGCACGCATCACCACCGGATTGACGAAATCGCCGACCACTGCGTCCCATTCCGACTGGGTGCGTCCCGGCATCGGCGATCCGACCGAAATATCGTCCTGACCACCGTGGCGATGCAACAGAATCATGTAGGCGGACAGGAGCGTGGTGTACAACGAGCCCCCGTGGCGCCGCCCAAGTGCGTGCAGGTCGAGCGCCAGCGATGGCGGAATCGTCAACGCGACCTCACCGAACCGGCCCGACATCTGTGACGTCGACCGATCCGCTGGCAACGGCAAATTCTGCGCAGCACCCCGCAACGCTGCATGCCAATAGTCCCGCTGCGCTTTCGCCTGGCCACTCTGCAACCATTGCGCCTGCCAACGAACATAGTCCTCGTAGCCGACCTCGGCTTCCGCCTGATCGGCCACGATCTTCCCGCCGAGCAACGTGCCCAGCTCATCCAGCAAGCGCCAATAGGACCAACCATCGACCGCAATGTGATCGAACGCCAGCATCAGGATCTGCGTGTCGTCGTCGCGCCGATACAGCCCCGCCCGAATCGGGGGGCACTGAAAAAGATCAAAGGGCTCGATGGCATCGTTGCGCACGCGACGCAACAGCGCCTCAGGAGAGAAGGCACAGGTATCGTCGAGGATCAGTGGCACGTCCGCGCACGCGGATACGGACTGTTCGACTTCGTCGCCGTTATCCCGAAAACGGAAACGCAACATCGGGTGGCGCTGGACAAGCGCCTGTAGCGCAGACAACAAGCTGTCCGCCGCTAACGTGCCATGTATGACGGCCGCGAACGCATTGTTATGTTCACCACGGGCATCGGGTGCCAGGCGGTACAGGAACCAACGGCTGCGTTGTGCGGCCGACAGCGGCATCCATAGGCCAGCCTGAGCATCCAGCTTCATGCATCGATCCTTCGTTGGTGATCCATACGCGAGGGCGTGGCATCAAGCGCGCCAAACCGCGAATCCAGGAACTGCGCGAGTGCGTGGATGCTGGGATGATCGAACAGCCATTCGAGATCGACCTCGACGCCGAGCGCATCCTCGAGCTTGCGCGTCAGGCGCAGGCCGATCAAGGAATCCACGCCCTGCTCGGCGAAGGTCTGGGTCACCGAGATCTGCGCCGCATCGACCTCCAGCAGTTCCGACAATGCCTGTTTCAGCCACAGCTCGCGCGCGCTCATCGATCACAGCTCCTCAGCCTTGAGAAAAACCGCCAACGCCACCCATCAACGTGACAACAGCAACTCCTTGAGACGCACTTGCATGGTCGAGCGGCAAACGGCAGATCGATGATCGACTCAATGCACCGCAGCGCGCACCAGATCACCTGACAGGTAGTCCATCCGACACTGCGCCCGTCGCACCTTGCCGCTGGACGTGCGTGGCAACGCGCCGGGCTTGATCAGCACGATATCCGCGACTGGCAGTCCGTATTCGGCATTAACCGAGGCACGCATCGACCCAAGCACCCCGGGCCAGTCGGGATGGCGCCGCAACCACTCACGTTTGAGCTCGAACACCACAACCAATCGCTCGCCATGCTGATCGCTGACGGCGAAGGCGGCACCTCCGGCCTGGCGCAAGGCTTCATGGCTTTGCTCGCACCTGTCCTCGATATCCTGCGGTGCGTACTTCCTGCCATTGACGATGATCAGGTCCTTGATCCGTCCGGTCACGTACAACTGACCATCCAGAATGAAGCCAAGATCGCCGGTACGCAGATGCCCAGGGCCGACTCCATCGATCTGCGCATGGAACACGCGCTGGCTCAGTTCAGGGCGCATCCAGTAGCCATGGGCCACGCTGCGCCCCCGGACCCAGATCTCGCCGCTCTCACCGGCGGCAACCCGGGAGGACGTGTCCGGGTCAACGATCTCTACGTGGGTGTCCCCGCGGGCAGCGCCGCAGCCAACGACATCCACTCCAGCGTACGCGTGCGTCGCCGGCACAACGCCAACGTCGACCCCGGTGATGAACAGCGTCGACTCCGCCATGCCATAACAAGGATAGAACGCCTCCGCACACAAACCGTGGGCGGCGAAGCGCTGCATGAATCGCGCGATGACGGAGGCGCGAATCGGCTCCGCACCGCAGAACGCGACACGCCAGGAAGACAGATCGATATCCGCGATCGCCTCGTCCTTGACCGCGCGAGACGCCAGGTCGTACATGAAGTTCGGACCGCCACTGACCGTCATGCGGAACTCTGAAATGACACGCAGCCAGCGCTCCGGATACTGCACGAATTCCGTAGGCGACAAGAAGCCGGCCGAGCAGCCGGAGTACATGAATTGCAAAACGCCCCCGACCAGTCCCATGTCGTGAAACAACGGAAGCGCAGTAAATAACCTGGAATGCCCTGTGATTTGCATCCCTTCTTGAATCGAGGCGCAATTGTCTACGAGATTTCCATGGGTCACGACCACGCCCTTTGGATCTCCCGTCGAACCGGAGGTGTATTGAAGAAACGCCGGCGTCGACGCATCCACCCGCCCCGGCGTCCATGGGGCCACGAGCATGCTATCGGCGCACGCGTCCGCGTGCTCGCGCATATCGATCCTCAACAATGCCCCGGCCCCCGATACCAATTCCGCCTGCATGAACTCGGCGGAATCGAAGATCATCGCATGCGCGCCGGCATCGTGGACGATGATTTGTAGACGATTTTGAGAAATCTGTCGGCGCGGCGGGGACGCAGGCACGGCGATCACCCCCGCCAGCAGGCACGCGTAGAATGCGACGACGAAATGCTGCTGCGATTTGCATACCAACAGGGCACGCTGCTGCTCGAGGCCCAATGCCTGTAGCTGCTGCGCCAATGCTGCCGCGCGCCGCCACAACGCCGCAAACGTCATGACCTCATGCTCCAGCGCGGGACCTCGAAAAAAACGACAGGCGACGTCGTCGGGGGTGACAACGGCGCGCTGCGCCATGATCTCGGGAAAGCTCTGCAAAACCACCCCCTCCTTGAGAAAGTCCAGATTCCCTGACACGCAGACGGCCGTATCGATGGCCGCCAGCGTCTGTACGCTGATCAGCGGCATTGCAAATGGCTGAACGATGTTTCCCCTCGTGGCGGCCCGCAGCACATCAGAGGCCAACCGTCCCTGCGATTTACTTTTCCACCGATATCTTGCTTCGTCAAGCCTGCTGCGTGTATATAACCGCGACGGAACTACAGGGACGAACCGGAAGATGACACGCTCTGCATGTTGCTCTTCGAGATGGAATTCACACTTGACGTCCCATCCTGATGAGCGCGGACGCGCCGTCCCATTGATGGCTCATGCGCCAGACGCATTTGGTGCTCGCTCCCGGGCGTTGTGCAAAGAATCGGGACATATCCCGAACGACATGCCGCCTGGCGGGCTGCAGACCGATCAAAGGGCAGCACGCCGGCACGCGCCATCGAACCGCAGCGCGTGATGCCGCGGATATCGTTTCCTCTGGCGACGCGCCTGGTGGCGCTTGTCGTGCTGCCGTTGCTACTCGGTGCGGCATGGCTGTTCGTCTCCTTGCGGGCAAGCCTCCCCCCCGAGGGCGAGCTTCGTCTCACGCGCGGGGTCTCCGCACCGGTGACGATCACGCGTGACACCAACGGTGTGCCGCACATCCGTGCAGCAAGCGACATGGATGCGTTCTTCGCCGTGGGCTACACGCATGCGCAGGATCGACTGTGGCAACTGGAACTGCAGCGCCGCATGGCGCGCGGACGCCTGAGTGAGATCTTCGGCAAGGAGAGCATCGAGACAGATGTCTGGTTCCGCACGCTCGGGTTGTATGAATCGGCCCGGTCGGCATGGCCCGCACTCAGCCCGGAAGCGCAGCGATCTCTGACGGCCTACTCCGCCGGCGTCAATGCATGGATCGCGGAAAGGCACCCGCTACCTGCGGAGTTCCGCATGCTAGGCATTGCCCCCGAGCGGTGGACCGAACTGGACTCGCTGGCCTGGATCAAGGTGTTCGCGCTTGACCTCGGCGGAAACTTTCGCCGCGAAATCGATCGCTACATTGCCAGCCAGGCATTGACGAGCGGACAACTGGCGGCGTTTTTCCCCTCCTACCCCGCGGATGCGCCGACCACGGCGACGGCGTCGAGCGATCCGCAGCGCCTTGCGGCGCTCGCCACGTTCCAACATCACCTGGAAAGCGCGTACGCGCTCGGCGGGCGCAACGTCGGCAGCAACGCCTGGGTCGTTGCTGGTCGGCACACGAAGGATGGCATGGCCCTGCTTGCCAACGATCCACATCTGGGACTGCAGATCCCGTCGCTCTGGTATGCGATCAGCGTCGACGCGCCGACCTACAAGGTGTCGGGCATGAGCCTGGTCGGGTTGCCGGTGGCCGTGCTGGGAAGAAACGCGCATATCGCATGGGGTGGTACCAACATGATGGCCGATGCGCAGGATCTGTTCTTCGAAAGGTCCGACCAGTCCGGGGAACGCTACGAAGTGGATGGCGGATGGCAGCCCTTCCGTACGCGCACTGAGACGCTGCATGTTCGCGCAGACTTCCCGCAGCAACTGCGCAAACAGTATGCGCCAGTGACCTTCAAAGTACGCCAGACGCGGCATGGCCCTGTCATCAGTGACTACTATGGGGTGTTCGATCAGCCAGTGGCACTGCGCTGGACCGCGCTCGACCCGGGCGACTCCAGCTACGAAGCGTTCTTCCGGCTCAATTACGCCACAGACTGGGCAAGCTTCAAGGCGGCGCTCGCGCACCACGTCGCGCCTGCGATGAATCTCCTCTATATCGATCGCGACGGCAACATCGGCTACCTGGGCGCAGGGCGCATTCCGATCCGCAAGCAAGGCCAAGGAACGCTGCCCTCCCCCGGCTGGGACAGCGCAAACGACTGGTCCGGACAGGTACCTGCCGCCGCTTGGCCACAGAGCTACAATCCGCCGGCCGGCTACATCGTCAACGCGAACAACAAGGTCACATCCGACGACTACCCCTATCTGATCTCCTACGACTGGGCGTCTCCTGCACGCGCGCGCCGAATCGAGCAATTGTTGCGGCAACGCATCGACACCGGACAGAAGTTGACGGTCGGCGACATGCAACACATCCAGGCCGACACCGTCGACCTGGAGGCCAGCGAACTGATGGGCGAACTCAGGCACCGGTTGCCGCGGGGAGAGCACGGCGCCCAGGCAGCCGAGTACTTGGCGTCCTGGAACGGCGACATGCGCGGGGACAGCCAGGCTGCCGCCATCTTCACCGTCTGGATGCGGCATTTCCGCCAGCGCGTCTTCAGCCCGGCGCTGCGCGGATCCTGGAACACCCCACAGGCCTCGAAGATTCTGCGCAACCTGCAGGACGACGTTTCATTGGCCTACATACACGAGATGCTGCATCGCAAGGATGGCCTGTGGTGCAACGAGAGCACCGCGCCCGGCCGCGAAACCTGCGACGACCAGCTCTCCGCCGCGCAGAACAGCGCTCTCTGGGAGCTGCACAAGCTGAAGGGCGACTGGAGCATGTCCAGTTGGCACTGGAGCGGCATCCAGCAAACGGTCTACACCCACCTCCCCTTCAGCCAGTCCAAGCCGCTCCGCAAGGTGTTCGAGCGCCGCATCGAGAATGGAGGCTCGGAGAACACGATCAATGTGGCTGGCGCGAGCTTCGCCGGCGCCGAAGGCTACCTGCAGAAGTTCGGGGCAGGATTCAGACAGATCATCGCCTTGCGCGGTCAACACACCGAGCATTACTACATGAACTCGACGGGCCAGTCCGGGAACGTGCTAAGCCCGCACTACGACGATATGGTCAAGCCGTTTCGCGACGTGCGCTACTACACATTGGACAGCAGCTTCGACAAGAAGCGAGCTGCCGTCGCGCCCTGATCTGGTAAGCCACGACGTCGTTTGCCCCGAGGAACCCCGAGATGAACATGTTCGCCGAGTTTTCCCGCAAGGCGCCGAACAAAGTGTTCCTATCGATCGTGCTTGGCGGTCTCTCCGGTGTCTGCTACTCGCTGCTGATTCCCTTGATCATGAGCGTGCTGAGACCCGGCGATGCGCGCCTGGACGAGATCGCGGTCGAGCCAACCCGCGTGCTATCGCTGGAAATTTCCAACGCGCCGTTCGCACTAGTCTTCAGCGTTGCATGCTTCTTCATCCTCGTCAGCAGGACGCTGTCGCAGGTAATGCTGAGCCGAGTCGCCATCGACGTTGCGTCGCAGTTGCGGACCGGGCTGTATCGGCAGATCGCCGACGCGCCACTTCGTGCGCTTGAGCGCATTGGGTCGGCGCGTCTTCTTACCGCGCTGACCACGGATGTACCGCGCATCGTCCTGGGTGCACGCATGCTTCCCGACCTGCTGATCAACATAGTCACCCTGATCGGCATGCTCGGATTCCTGTTGGTCCTCAATTCCGACGTGTTCTGGTTCGTGCTGGGTTGCATCGCCTTCGGCGTATTGACCTACCAGGTGCCGATGATGATCGGCCGTCGCTATTTCATCCGTGCGCGCAGAGGGTTCGATGGCCTGCAGGAATCGATCAATGGTCTGTTGCGCGGCATCAAGGAACTCAAGCTCAACGATCGCAAGCGCGAGGCCTACTTCAGTGCCGTGCTGATGGCCTACGAGGGCGAGGTTCAGCGCAACGAGAAGGCCGGCCATACCATCGTGCGCACTGCTAGCAACTATGGCGACCTGCTCAGCTTCTTCGTCATCGGATCGATCATCTTCGTCTTCGTCAACTACCGGGTGGTCAGCAATCAGGAGCTGGTCGGCGTCATCATGGCGCTGCTGTACGTGACGGGTCCGGTCTCGGCCATCCTCAATTACGTACCACAGCTGGCCATCTCGCGTGTGTCCATGCAGCGCGTGGCCAAACTGTTCGGCGAGATTCCGGGCGAGGACATCGAGCCAAGGCAGGAGCTACCCCGGCCATGGAGCAGCGTCCGCTTCGAAGATGTGCGCTATTACTACGACGGTGCAGGTCAGGGCTTCGCTGTCGGCCCTCTGGACCTGGAGTTTCGCAAGGGCGAAATTTCTTTCATCGTCGGCGGCAATGGCTCGGGGAAATCGACGCTCGGCAAACTATTGACGCTTCATTACCGTGCCGATGGCGGAACCATCTACTTCGGCGATCATGCAATCACCAACGCCTCGATCGGTACGTATCGACAGGCCATCGGCGCGATCTACTCCGACTACTACCTGTTCGATCAGATTCTCGGTGTCGGCGACGAAGGACTCGCGGGAATGGTCGAACACTATCTGCGCGCGCTTCAACTGGACAGCAAGGTCACCTATGCGCAGGGTAAATTCTCCACCCTTTCGTTGTCAGACGGCCAGCGCCGACGCATGGCCTTGCTCGTCGCGATGATCGACGACAAGGAACTCTACCTGTTCGACGAATGGGCGGCTGACCAGGATCCCTCATTCAAGTCGGTCTTCTACGACGAGATACTTCCGGCCCTGAAGGCAAGGGGTAAAGCGATCGTGGTCATTACCCACGACGATCGCTACTTCCATCTCGCCGACCAGGTCATCGTACTCGGTGAGGGACGGGTCAACAGCGTTGACCGTCAGCACGCGCACGCCATTGACGCCCAGATATCGCCCGCACCAGTGGTGCCGTAGGGTGGGCATCGTCATCGATCCTGCAGCTTGAGGCTCGTTGGAGCCACTCCTCTATTCAGTGAGACGCCCAACAATGAGCCACACAGCGTCCCGTCGGCCGGGGCGCAAGATCGCAGCGGAGCGCCCGAGGGAGATCATTGCTTGGCACGCCCACCGGCGCCTCCAGCACTCGCTCAGATCGAGCGTGTTGCCGCTGCTGGCGGAATCGACGCAGCCTGGCGCGCAGGCACCAGCACCGCCAGCTGGCCCATCAGCCAAAGCACGATGGCACCGATCGGCAGATAGCCTAGTGGGAGACGCGGCAACTCGTACTTGCTCATCAGTAGATAGTTGATGGCATAGGCCAGGAACATCCCCAGCACGATGCCGACCGTGGATAGAAGGAAGTTCTCCGTCTGAAAATAGCGCAGGATCTGCCTACGGGTCGCTCCCAGTGCGCGTCTGACGCCGATCTGGCGCGTGCGCTGCTGTACCCAGAAACTGGCAAGTCCGATGATGCCGAGCGCGGTGATCACCAACAGCGCCGCGCAGACAATCACCAGCAGCCAGGCCATTTCTCGGTCCTGCTGGTAGTAGCTGTCGCGCATTTCCTGCACGGTATCCTGCTTGAGGATGATCCGATTCGGATCTATCCGCTTCAGCGCGTCCACTGCGCGTTGCAGCACCTCGGCACGGCGCGAAGGATCGTCGACGCGCAGCAAGTAGGTGGGGAAACCTCCTTCCACCGGCAGCATGATGGCGTACTCGTAAGAAGAAGGATCGTTGAAACCATGCGGCTGCACCAAGTGCTCGACCACGCCGACGACCTTGATGGGCGCGTCGTTCCACGCATAGAAGGACTTCCCGAGTGGATCCTGATCGGGAAACAGTCTATTGGCCATGGCCCGCGTGATGATCGCTGACGGGATACCGACGTTGCTGTTGGGGGCGTCGAGCGCGCTCCATTCGATGAACTCGTCGGATAGGAAGCGCCGCCCTGCGACCAGGTTCAATCCCATCGTGTCCAGCAGCTGTTTGTCGCCGATGTAGTAGGCCGTCTCGAACAACGGGGATTGGTCGGGTGTCAACTTGACGTCCAGGCTCCTGCCCAACAGCCCCAGAGGCACGGAGTTCGAGACTGCGGCAAGCTTGACGCCAGACAATGCGCGCAAGGCAGCCAGGTCTTCCTTGGCGCGTGCGCTTGCCTGATCGTCATTCCCGCTCTTGGCCAACTGGATACGCACCAGCTCGCCCTCCGCCAGCCCTGTCTTGCGATCCATCAATTGCAAACGACTGTGGATCAGGAACACCGCATTGCACAGAATGGCGCAGCTGACGGCGATCTCCAACACGATCAGCATCGCAGCCGTCTTGTGCCGGCGTAGTGCCGAGAAAATGGGGCGGATGTCCATGGAGTTCCTCGGTGATGGCGTGCCCCAGGGTTGACCGGGAGCTGGATCTGGTTGCGTCGGGCCTTTCGCCCGATACTCTGCTGGCCGCCAGGCGGCTAGTCGGTCTTGAGTTGGATTGCCGGCGCGATCTGACATGCGCGGAACGCAGGCAGCAAGCCAGCAAGGACGCTAGTGCCGATGGCGAGCACAAAGGTGACAATCAGCATGGCGGGATCCAGCTGCGCCAACTCCGCATAACTTGCCGAGCGCTGGCGCACGGCCCACAGGCCCAGCAGCGCGAATCCCAAGCCGAGGACGCCCCCGGCCAGCCCTATCACGCCCGCTTCAACCAGATATTGGCTGAAAATCGTGCGATGCGATGCGCCGAGCGCGCGGCGCACCGCGATCTCGCTCGATCGGCGAAGAAACTTCGCCAGCAGCAGGCCACTGGTATTGAGCAGGCACACGACCAAGAAGCCGAAGGCCAGCCAAACCTGCAGACGCACATCGCTCGGCACCACCTTTTTGTAGTCGAGCCATTCCATCAGGCTACGCAGTCTCACGTTGGTGGGCCGCTGGTAGCGGCCAGCGGCCCGCTGCTGATTGGAGTAATTGATGAGGTATTGCCTGTACGCCGCCACCTTTTCGGGCGAGTCGAGCTGGACCCAGTACTGCAGCCAAGCACAGGGCGCATTGACGCCTGTCGTACCTTCCGGTTCCTCTTCCAGGTCGTCGCCGCCCCAACAGTGCATGCGGCCCGAGGCGTCCATCTTGAGGTCGCGCGACGTCGAGAAGGGGATGAACACTTGCTCGGTCTCGCCATAGAGGCTGCCGTACGGATCGTAGAACTTCGGGATGGGGCGCCAATCGTTGAGAACACCGACGATGCGGAACTCGTTCTGGCTCAACCAGACAGACTTGCCCACGCTGTTGCTTCCGCCGAACAGCTTGTCGTTGAGCGACTTTGCGATGACCACAATACGGCTGCGGCTGTCGTCCTCCGACTTGCTCCAGGCATTGCCGTAAAGAAATGGCGTGGCGAACATCGGAAAGAAGTCGCCGGACGTGTAACGTGCATCCACCGAGAATGAACCTAACTCCACACGTTCAGGCCTGACCACCACGCTGCCGCGCTTCATCACCGCCTGGCGGTCGCCGCGCGCCTGGCGCAGCAACGTCTCCGCATCGTACCGCGTCATCTGGTCCTCGGGCTCTTCGCCAGGCATGAAGTTTTCCTTGTCGGCCGGATCCAGCTGGGGATAAAACAACGTCTGGCTCCGGCCGGGCAAAGGATCACCAGAAAGGATGTAGAACACCGTCAGTGTCGTCATGCTCGCGCCGATACCCAGCGCAATCGCCAGTACCATCAGCGCAGTCAGCATCCGGTTCCGCTTGAAGCTTCGCAGCGCCAGGTCGAAGTAGTATCCGAACATGTGATCTCTCTTTGCGCTATCCCTAGGGCGGCGACGATTTCCCGGCGCCGCAACGATCCAATGAAGCGGCAGCTGCCAGCGCTCCGTTACCAGAGCATGTGCTCCCGCGCAATCGCCGCGAGGCTTTCTCGTTTTCCGGCCATACCCGTGGCAATGCCATTGATAACGTGGACGTCGTGCTGCACGCGGGCAACCAGTTCTGCCTCGCGCGTCACTACGACCACGGCAGGGCCCAGTGCCTGGATCTGCCCAATCAGCTCCAGGTTTTCCCATGCCATATGCGAATCCGGGATGTTCAAGAATGCCGTCTTGCCGAAGCAGGAATGCCCGTTGATGGCGATGAACTCTTCCGTTTTTGCATCCAGGTCGAGCGGACGCGCTGGATACGCTTCGACCATTTCCCTGCGATAGACCTTGCTGACCTGACGCATCTCAAGCATGTAGGTTCCCTGGCGGTAGATCGAGCGACATCACCTGCATGGAAAAACGTGCGGGAGGCAAGGCACATCGCAAAGCGCCCCACACTGTGGATCGTGACATAGCAGCAGCGATGGCCGCCCGCGCACGGGGCACTGCCAATGCGCTACCGCATGGGATGAGGGGCGCCCGAAAGAGGGGCTCACATGCGGAGCGAGTCCCCTGCACCTCCCTGTTCCCGAGGCAGTACGCGAGAGCTGGGTTCGTGGCACGCCTCCCTGGGCGTGAGCCACATTCCCGGCACTTCCGCGCCGGACCGCGCGCATCGCCAAGACCCTGCACGCGCTTCCGATCCAGCCCCTGGCGCACATGCTTGCCTGCTCGACTCGCTCCTTCCTGGCGTCCCGTACGCCAGGACCTCCCCCATGCTGAATCATCCGACAGCAGCCGGCACGTCCAATCGATCTGCGAAGCCCGGAAAGGCGCGAATGCGGCGTTGATCGTCCATGCGTCTGCCGTCGTTGCATTGGTTTGCCCGCCTCACATTAAGCACTATTTGCGTGTGTCACAAGTAGACGATGTGCAAAGATGAGATATATGGCGTAAGTGTCCGCCCGGACACTGAGCTGTCCGGGCGGACACTCTCGATGAAGCCGCGAGATCACTGGCCCGGTACGACCCGTGCAGATCCTTGGGCCGAACCTTGGAACCGCGCCTCCAGTTTGAAGCCCGGACCCGACGATGGGCCAAGGAATTCCTTTTTGCACGGGTTCTCTGGACGGCAAGTGTCGACATGAACAAGGTCAGGCGCGCCCATATATGGCCATCATGCTTGGGTTATCGGCGATCCTACGGACCGGTACAAGGCCCATTTATAGGCTGCAACCGCAAGCATCTCGGGGATCGGCCGGTTCAGCATTGCGCTCCAGGCCCGTCCGCGAGTGACGGTTTGAATACTGCTTCTAACGGCCTCTGGTCGAAGGCTCCCTTGCTCGCTCGAGCAGCTAGCTTGCCTCGGCTGCTTAAGACGCAACAGCAGAGGATGCATGTCGTTGAACCACCTGCTCACCTGATCCGCCAGTGTGTCTCCATCAGCCAATCATGCCCGTTTGCGTGTTGTGCAAGCCCTCGCATGGAGACCGCTACTGGGAGAGACTTGGCACGGCATCGTCGAATCACTCGCCGATGTCCAAGTCTGGATGGCGTGCGGCGTGATCGAACTGCACAGATAGCGACGATCACACCCACCAACCTCACCGCACCGTCACCAACCCCTGCGCCCCCGCCCACTGCTGGATGTCGTCCCGGCGGATCGCCGCGGCCATCAGGCCCGGAAAGGCGTCCGGCGTGCAGGCGAACGACGGCACGCCCAGCGCTGCCAGCTTGGCGGCCAGGGCGCGGTCGTAGGACGGTGTGCCTTCGTCGCTGAGGGCCAGCAGCACGATGAATTGCACGCCGGATTCGATCAGTTCGCGGGCGCGCGCCAGCAGCCGCTCCTCGACGCCGCCTTCGTACAGGTCGGAGATCAGCACCAGGATGGCGTTGTGCGGTTCGCGGATGATGCCCTGGCAGTAGCTCACCACGCGGTGGATGTCGGTGCCGCCGCCCAGTTGCACGCCGAACAGCAGGTCCACCGGGTCGTCCAGCTGCTCGCTCATGTCGACCACTTCGGTGTCGAACACGACCAGGCGCGTGGACACTGCCGGCAGCGAGGCCATCACCGCGCCGAAGATGCTGGAATACACCACCGAGGCGGCCATGGAGCCGCTCTGGTCGATGCACAGCAGCACTTCGCGTTGCGGCTTCCTGGCCTTGCGGCCATAGCCGACCAGGTCCTGCGGCACCACGGTGCGCAGGTCCGGCTGCCAGTGCCGCAGGTTGCTGCGGATGGTGCGGTGCCAGTCGATCTCGGCCAGGCGCGGGCGGCGGTTGCGGCGGGCCCGATCCAGGGCGCCGGTCACCGCCGAGCGCATCGGTTCCTCCAGTTGGCGCAGCAGGCGCTCCACCACCTGGCGCACCACCATGCGCGCGGTGTCCTTGGTCTGCGCCGGAATCACCCGGCTCAGGCCGATCAGGTTGGCGACCAGGTGCACGTCGGGCTGCACCTGCTCGAGCATTTCCTTTTCCAGCAGCATCTGGGTGAGGTCCAGGCGCTGCAGGGCGTCGCGTTGCATCACCTGCACCACCGACGACGGAAAGTAGCGGCGGATGTCGCCCAGCCAGCGGGCCACATTGGGCGAGGAGGCCCCTCGCCCGCCGCGGCGCCCCAAACCGCCCGGCCCATCGGGTTCGTACAGCGCGCCCAGCGCCTGGTCGATGCCCTGCAGCAGCTTGGGCAAGGCGCCGCAACTCGACTCGGCCTCCTGCCCCAGGATCAGGCGCCAGCGCTGCGCGCGCGAGGTGGGCGTGTCGGGTGTGGATGGCGTGTCGGTCATGCGGGCAATCCCAGCAGTTCGCGCAGCGTCGGCACCGCGCGCTCGGCGCGGGCCAGGTTCCAATCGGGGACGACAGCGGCTTCGGTTTTCTCCACCTGCGCCTGGCGCACACGCGTTCCCAGATCGCGGCGGTCGGCCGGCGGGAAGGCGGCGAAGGTGCGACGCACCAGCGGCAGCACGCGCACCAGTTGTGCTTCGTCCAGCGCCACGACCCAGGCGTCGATCATCTGCCACACGGCGTCGTCGTGCAGCAGCACGGTGGCGTTGCGGTTGAGGAAGCCGTCCAGCCACTGTGCGGCCTGCAGCGGTTCGGCGCCGGGCGACAGTTGCTGCTGCAGTTGCAGGTGCACGCTGTCGGCCTGCACCGCCTGCGTGTCGAACAGTACCCGCAGGGCGACGCCGCGTAGCAGCGCGTTGCATGCCGGCGACAGCGCCACGCGTCGCAAGGCCTGCTGCCAGTTGCCGCTGCCGTCCGCATCGCCGCGCAGGCCGATGGCGCGGTCGGCGTCCAGGACGATGCCGCGTGCCTGCTCGGCGCGGGCCTCGTCGAGGCTGGACAGCGCCAGGGTCAGGCCGACGACCGCACGCGCCAGCATGCTGTCGAACAGATGCGCGACCTGGTGGCCCTCGGTCTGGCGGACATTGCCATAGCGGTACACGTTGGCCAGCGGCGGCAGTGCGCCGAGCAGCGCCAGCGGGTCGGCATCGGTGGCGGCACGGGCCTCGAGTTCGGCCGCAATCGCGCTGACCGCCTGCGGCAGGTCGGCCAGCAGCACCTGGTCCACCAGCGCGGACAGCGCGGGCAACGCCTCGGCCTTGCGTGCCTGCGCGATGGCCATGCTGGACGCGGCATCGACCAGGGTCTGCCCGTGGCGGCTGGCTTGCACCAGGTCCACCAGAAAGTGCGGCTGCCAGGCCAGTTGCCAGATCTCGTGGAAGGTGCCGCGTGCGGACTGCCCGGTGCGCGCCAGCCGGCCCCATTCGATGCCGATCAGGCGCAGCCGATGCAGCAGATGGCTGCGCGCCAGGTCGGTGTCCTTGCGCAGGTCCAGATCCAGGGTCTTTTCCAACGCTTCGGGTTTCAGGCGCAGGCGCTTCTGCTGCGCCTCCAGGTCGCGCTGCAGCGGCACCGCCGGCACGCTGTCGGGCACCTGTCCCAGGGCGTCGCCGATCATCAGGCGCTCGCGGATGAGCCGCATCGGCGCATCGTCGCCGTTGCAGATGACCGCGCGGCTGGCTTCGGCGATGTCCTCCAGGCCAGGGGCTGGATGGCCACGCAAGGCGGCGAGCGTGTCAGCCAGGCGCGTGGCCTCGATCAGGTGCGCCGACGAGCAATCGAGTCCGTGCTCGCGCAACAGGCGCCCCACCCGCGCATACCAGCCGGCGGCGCGCTGGTCGTGGACGCCGCTGCTGCGCCACAGGTGGTCGTACCAGCCCGGCGCTTCAACGCCGGCGCCGTAGCCACTGTCCATGCTCAGGTGGCGATAGGTCCACGGCACCCAGGTGCTCTGCGTCTTACGCTTGGGCATGGCCTTGAGCAGGCGGCTGTCCGCGGTGGCGCTGTTGGCACGCAACGCGTCCGGCTGCAGCGCCGGCACATGCCAGGCGCCGCAGACCACCGCAACGCGCGCGAAGGTCTTGCCGGCACTGCGCAGCGCGCTGCGCATGTGGGCCTCGCGCACGGCTTCGTGTTCGCCGCGCAGGCCGGGGTGATCCGGCGTGTGTGCGCGCACCGCGGTCATGGCCTCGGCGATGGCATCGAACAGGCCCTGCCCGTCGCCGCGCTCCTCCACCATGTGGTTCCACCAGGTCTCGCCGTCGGCATGGCCGGCGGCGCGCGCCAGCCAGTCCAGCGGATCGGACGGACGTACCTCGGCGCTGCCCTCCCCGTCTGGATCGGCAGCGTCCGGCACAGGTAGCGGCGTGTCCGCCTGCTCCGGCATGTCGTGGGCCTGCGCAGGCGCACGCTCGGCACGTGCCTGCGCCTGCCATTCCAGGGTCAAGGCGGGCGGCACATCCATGAAGCGCACCGGCACGCCGTTGTGCAGCGCCCAGTGCATGGCCTGCCACTCCGGGGAGTACGCCGCATAGGGATGGAACACCGCCAGTTGCGGGTCGTCGACGCAGTAGGACAGCAGGGCCACCGGCGGCTGCATGCCCTCCTCCAGCACGTGCGGCAGCAACGCCTCGGTGCCGGCCGGCCCTTCGATCAACACGCAGTCCGGCTGCAGCGCCGTCAATGCGGCGACCAGGCTGCGCGCGCAGCCGGGGCCGTGGTGGCGAATGCCGAACAGGGAGATGGCGTCGCTCATCGGCGCCGGCCCGCTCAGGCCTGCTCGCGGAACGCGCGGTACAGGTCCTTCCAGTCCTCGCGCTCCTTCACGACGGTTTCCAGGTATTCCTTCCACACCAGCGCATCCTGCACCGGATCCTTGACGATCGCGCCGATCATGCCGGCCGCCATGTCGCCCGGGCGCAGCACGCCGTCGCCGAAATGGCCGGCCAGGGCCATGCCGTTGTTGATCACCGAAATGGCCTCGGCCGTGGAGAGCGTGGCGGTCGGGCTCTTCAGCTTGGCCTTGCCGTCCTCGGTGACGCCATTGCGCAGCTCGCGGAAGATGCGCACCACGCGCGCCACTTCCCGCAGCGCCGGCGGTTCGGCCGGCAGGTCCAGCGCCGCCCCCATTTCGGCCACGCGCTTGCGCACGATCGCCACTTCGTCCTCCTCGCTGGACGGCACCGGCAGGATCACGGTGTTGAAGCGGCGCTTCAGTGCACTGGACAGCTCATTGACGCCCTTGTCGCGGTTGTTGGCCGTGGCGATCACGCTGAAGCCGCGCACCGCCTGCACTTCGCTGCCCAGTTCCGGAATCGGCAGGGTCTTTTCCGATAGCACGGTGATCAATGCGTCCTGCACATCGGCGGGAATGCGGGTGAGTTCCTCGATGCGGGCGATCTTGCCCAGGCGCATGGCCTGCATCAGCGGGCTCGGCACCAGCGCCTTCTCGCTGGGGCCGTTGGCCAGCAGCTGCGCGTAGTTCCAGCCGTAGCGGATCTGCTCTTCGCTGGTGCCGGCGGTGCCTTGCACCAGCAGCGTGGAATCGCCGCTGATCGCCGCGGTCATGTGCTCGGAGACCCACGACTTGGCGGTGCCCGGCACGCCGAACAGCAGCAGGGCGCGATCGGTGGCGATGGTGGCCACGGCCACTTCCATCAGGCGGCGGTCGCCGATGTACTTGGGGCTGACCACGAAGCCGTTCTCCAGCGTGCCGCCGATCAGATAGGTGACCACGGCCCAGGGCGAGAGCAGCCAGTTGGCGGGCCGTTGGCGGCTGTCCTGGCGACGCAGTTCCTCCAGTTCCTCGGCGTATTGGTGTTCGGCGTGCTGGCGCAGGACGGCAGTGCTCATGAGGTCTCCAGTGAAAGGCGTGAGGATCAGGATGCGGCGTGCAGGGTCTGGCGCAGGGCCAGGAGCTGGCGGGCCTGCTGCACGCAATCGAGCATGGCAGCGGTGGCGTCCGCGGGCGGATCGGCCAGCTGCACCTGCGGCAGCGCGGAAGGATGCAGGACGGCGAGCAGTTCCAGCAGCGCGTCGCGCAGGGTGTAGTCGTGACGCAGCGTGGCCTCGCCGAACAGCGCGCCCAACTCCGACGCTAACCGCTGCGAATACGCCGCGCTCAGGGTCTGGCCAAGCACGGTGCTGGCCAGCACGTCGCCGAGCAGGCGCTGCTGCTGCAGCTCGGCGGCGCTGGCCGGCCAGTGCCGTTCGCGCTGCGCCGGCGGCAACAGGGCGAGCAGGTCGCCCAAACTCAGCAACCGCTGCTCCACGCCGATCAGCGCTTCCACCCAGGCCGGTTCGCTGGCGTCCACGCGTTCCAGCCAGGCCCGCAGCAAGGCGTCGTACCACTCGGTGCCGCGCGCCCAGGCCAACACCTCTTCCGGGGTCTTCTCCAGGGTGTCGCACCACCAGGCAAGCGGCAGCTGCCGCGCCAGTTGGTAGAGCCACCAGGCGCGTTCGCCGAGGGCGTCGTGATCCGGCCGCTTGCCGTCGATGGCCGCGTCGGTCCAACCGGGATCGGCGGCGGACGGCGCATCCAGCGTCCAGCTCACCCGGCGCAGCAAGCCGCTGCGCTGTTGCCGCAGCATGCCAAGCATCTGCGTGCGCAGGTATTGCGCATGCGCCGTGTTCGCCAGCCGCGCCAGCATCGGCCCGGCAAGCAGCCGCACTTCGCGGCTGCGATCCTTCAACAGCTGCTGCAGCAAGGGCGCGTCGGCATCGCCCAGTTGCGCCTGCAAGGCCTCGACGCAGGCCGCGCGTTCGCGCGCAGATAGATCCTTGAGTGCGGCTTCCAGGCGCGAGCGTGCGCCAGAGGCGTCCTGCGTGCGCAACTGCCGCAAGGCCAGCAACCGGGTGTCGAACGTGCCGTCGTTCCACATGCGCTCCAGATCTGCAGGCGTCTGCGCCGCCTCAACCGCATCGGCGGCGTAGGCCCACTCCGCATTGCGCGCCGCCAGCCAACGCCCGCGCATGCCCAGCACCAGGCGCAAGGCGCTTCGCAACGCAGCCACGCGCGCGCCTGCATCCAATGCCTGCGGCAGTACCGCGACCGGCAGATGCTGGCCGCGAGCGGCCAACTGCAGGCAGGCCTCGTTGCGCAGGCGCTTCAGCCACGCGGGCGGCTGCTGGCCGGCGAACAGCCCCCGCAACACCGGCAACCAGGGATGATCGGCGGGCAGCACCTGCGGATCCGGCTGTGCAGGCGGCACGAGCGGCATTGGCTCGCCCAGACGCAGCGCCGCACGCCGGCAGGCCGCCAACGCGCCCACCTGAAGGCTGTAGCCCAGTGCGGCGTCCTCCTGCGTGGCGATGGCAGCGAGCACCTCGCCGAGCGCGCCGTCGACCGGGATCCGTTGCGGACGATCGATGCCCAACAGCGCCGGCTTCAACCAGACTTCGTTCATGCCGCGCTCCTTTCCCAACGCTCGCCTTGCGCATTCCAGGCGCTGAGCGGCAACAGCGTATCGCCATCCCACTCGCCCATCAGACACAACGGATGGCCGCCCGCGAACGCGAGCAGCGCCCAGCCCTGCAACGCGGACACCTGCAGGGGCAGGCTGCCGTCGGCGTGCTGCGCCCAGGCGCTGCGGCCATCGTGCGCGATGTGAACGTCCTGCAGGCGCATGGGGACCTGCGGCAGCCAGGGATTGAGCGCATGCGCGCGGGCGGCGGCGTCGAGGGTGTCGGTGCATGGCGGCGCGGCGGCTGCCTGCACCCCGGCATCCACCTCGCCCGGGACGGCACGCAACGGCACCGTACCCGGATGGAAGTGCAGGCGGCCGACATGCACGTCGCCATTGCGCCAGTGCTGCTCCCAGCCGCGCCCACCGTGGCTGTAGTCCTGCAGCAACGCCGGACGACCGCTATCCATGCCGTGCAGCCACACGCGGCGCTCCAGCAGATTCCCCGGCTGCTCGATCAGGAGCTGGCCCTGGACATGCCAGCGATCGTGCACCGCCTCGCCGTCGCGCAGCACCGTCTCGCGCTCCAGCGGCCAGCCCAGCGCCGCGCGCAGATCGGCCTGCCGCGTGGCGCTGAAATCCTCCGCCCGCAGCACCGCGTGGGCCAACAGCTGCAGCAGGCCGAGGCGCTCGCCGAGATCGGCCAGTTGCGCGAGATCGCGACCGCCCTCGCCCACGGCGCGCTCCAACTGCGTGGCCAGCCCCGGTGCTTGCGCATCCACCATGCGCGCCATCATGCGCCGCGCGTCGTGGGCGAACTCCGTGCCCAGGTTGGCCAGGCCCTGGCGGAACTGGTCGGCGATCCAGCGTTGCAGTTCCATCGCGCCCGCCTGGATGCGCGCCCAGCGCGCCTGTTCGCGTTTGGCCGCCACCGCGGCCTGGGCCTGCGGGTCGGGCGGCGGCGCACTGGCGGCGACCTCCTTGCGCGCCACGCGCTCGCGGCGTCCCTGCATCCATTCGTCGACCCAGGCCGGACGGGTGCCCGGCACGCAGCGCGGATTGCCGGCGGCATACAGCAACAGCATGGCCAGGCCATGCTTGCACGGGAACTTGCGGCTGGGACACGAGCAACGGCTGACCATCGCCGCCAGGTCCACCTGGGTCTGGTAGGGCTTGGCGCCACTGCCCTGGCATTCTCCCCACAGCACCTCGGCATCGGCCCCGAGCAGGCCCCATTTCGCGTCCGTGGCCAGGCCCGCGGCCGCCTTGGCCGATGCCGCATCGGGCGCAAGCGCGAGGACCTGCTCGCGGGTGAGTCGCACTTCCATATCCGTACTCATCTCAGCGTCGCGACGATGATAGCCGAGCTTATATGGCAATCCGCGACATCGTCGGGGCCGAACGCCTGCCCGCCCAGACTATCGGTCCGCGGCCGTGGCTCAGCCGCCCCGCTCCAACCGCCGCAGGATCTGGGCGCGCTGTTTCGCGCTGAACGCGGCGGCGTGCGCCTGCAGCAGCGCGATCACCGCGGTATGCGCCCCCTCGGTGCGGCGTTGCAGTTCCCGGGTGGCGGCCTGTTCGATGGCGCGCCATTCGGCGACGGTGGTTCCGGTCGGGATGAGGGTGCTGGCTGCACGCATTGCGAGGTCCGGTTGCGACATTGGGCAGGCCGCTGCTCGCTCGGCCTCGCCCTACTCTATCGCCAAGTGGTCTGCCTTGGTGCGTGTCGCATGGACGGCCGGATGCAGAACCGCATCTACGCTCCGCAGCCGTCGCGGATATCAGGCGTGGCGCTTGCGCGCCGTCGCCGCCGACGCACTGGTCGCCGTCGCATCGGCATCGCCCGCAGGCGCATGCGGCAAGCGCACCCGCGCGCACAGCCCTCCGCCCTCGCGGTTGGCGAATTCCAGCGCGCCGCCGTGCGCCTGGCAGATCGCCGCGGCGATCGACAGGCCCAGGCCGCTGCCGCCGGAATGGCGCGCACGCGAGTCGTCGGCGCGCCAGAAGCGGTCGCCCATCCGCGCCAGCGCCTCCTCGTCGACGCCGGCACCGCGGTCGGCGACGCGGATCAGCACACCCTCGGCATCGGCCTGCGCCTCCAGGGCCAGTTCGCCACCGGCCGCGGCGTAGCGCAGCGCATTGTCGATCAGCACCGACAGCACCTGGCCCAGGCGATCGCGGTCGGCGCTGATGTGCAGGTGGTCGGGGATGCGGACCTGCACCTGCATGCCGGCCTCCTGCAACGGCTGCGCGGCCCAGGTCAGGCGCTCGCGGACCAGCGCGCCGAGCGCGAACCGCTGCGGCTCCAGCATCAGCTGGTTGGCACGGGCCATCGACAGCAGGTGCAGGTCACCGACCAGGCGATTGATCTGCTCCAGCTGGCGCTGGACCATGCGCAACTGCTCTTCGCTGCTCGGGAACACTTGGTCGAGCATGCCCTGGACCCGTCCCATCGCTGCGTTGAGCGGCGTGCGCAACTCGTGCGCCAGCATCGCGCTGGACTCGCGCACCTCGCGTTCGTACTGCTGCAGCTGCGCACTCATGCCATTGAAGTCAATCGCCAGGCCGGCCAGTTCGTCCGGCGCGCCGGGCACCACCCGCGCGCGCGCGGCGAAATCGCCATCGCTGATCCGCCGCGCCGCCGCGGCCACGTTGGAGAACTGCCGCGACAGCGGCCGCGAAGCGAGCAAGCCGCAGACCACGATCACCGGGATCGATGCCAGCACCATGCCCGCCAGCAGCCACCAGTCGCGGCTGGCCAGTCCGGGCAGGAAATCGGCGACGTCGTAATAGGTCTCGAACAGTTCCCACAGACGCCGCGCATTGCTGTGCGGATCCTCGCGCAGTTGCAGCATCTCCTGCCGCGCCTGCGGCGGCAGACGGCTCAGGGTGGAAACGTCCCAGATCGCGAAGCGCAGCACCATGCCCAGCGCGATCGCGATGATGGTCAACACCGCCAGCGCGCTCATGCGCAGGCCCACCCACTGCCACAGCGGCGCGTGGGGCTTGCGGCGGAACCAGGACCAGTTCATCGGAAGCGGTAACCGATGGCGCGCACCGTCACCAGCAGCCCGGTGACCTGCTCGTGTTCCAGCTTCTTGCGCAGGTTGTGCACGTGCGCATCCACCACCCGCTCCAGCGCATCGCTGTCGGGCAGGCAGATCTCCAACAGTTCGCTGCGGGTGAAGGCCTTGAACGGCGTCTTCATCAGCGTCGCCAGGATGTTGAATTCGGTCGGGGTCAGTTCCAGCGCCACCTCCTGCCCGTCGGCATCGCGCACGGTGGCACGCACCGCGGCGGTGTCCACGGTGAGCCGTTCGTGGCGCAGCGGCTCCTCGCTGGCGCGTGCCGGCCCGGCGCGGCGTAGCACCGCAAACACCCGCGCCACCACTTCCTTGGGGCTGTACGGCTTGACCACGTAATCGTCGGCGCCGTAACGCAGCGCGCCGAGCTTCTCCGGTTCGTCGCCCATCGCGGTGACCATGATCACCGGCGTGTCGCTGCTGCGGCGGATCGTGGACAGCACCTCGGTGCCGCTGAGCCGCGGCAGCATCACGTCCAGCAGCACCAGGTCCGGCTTCCACTGCGCATGCACCGCCACCGCCTTCTGTCCATCCTCGGCGATGGTGACCTCGAAGCCGTCGCGACGCAGGTACGCCTCGAGAATGCTGGCGCTGTCGGCATCGTCTTCGACCAGCAGGATCTTCTTCGCGTGCATTGCCTGGTGCCCGTGTTTGGCGTCTTGATGGAATCTTGAAGATTCCTAGAAGGCGGCTTGAACATGCCCGCCGATGCTGGCAGTCGAGTTCGATCACCCGACCGCCGCCATGATTCTACCGTCCCGATTGCTTCGCCCGCGCCGCACCAATGCCCTGCTCGGCCTGCTCGCGCTCGCCCTGGGTGGCTGCTCCCTGGCGCCGGTCTACCAGCGCCCGCAGCCGGTCCTGCCGCCTACGCTGGGCGCGAGCACCGCGACCGCAGTTGCCGCCCCGGACCGCAGCGACACGGCGCTCACCGAGCAGGAGCAGCAGTTCGTGCGCGCATTCTCGCCGCAGCACGACCTGACCCCACTCGTCACCCAGGCGCTGGCCCACGACCCGGACTTCCGCAACGCCGTGCTGACCGTGCAACAGGCCCGCGCCCAGTACCGCATCGAACGCACGCAGCAGCTGCCGCAGCTCGGCCTCGATGCCCAGGGCACGCGCCGCGACTACGACGACGCGGCCACGCAGGCACGCTATGGCCAGAAGCTGAGTACCGTCGCAGTGGGCGTGGACGGCTTCGAACTGGACCTGTTCGGCAAGCTGGCCTCGTTGTCGGCGGCGGCGCAGCAGCGCTACCTGGCCTCCGAAGAGGGCCGGCAGGCGGCGCGCGGCGCGCTGATCGCCGAAGTCCTGCGTGCCTACACGCTGGAACGCGCCGCCCTGCAGAGCCAGCAGCAGACGCAGACCATCGCCGAGCGCAGTGCCGCGCTGCTGGCGATCGCCACACGCCAGCAGGCGGTCGGGCTCATTTCCCGCGATGCGCTGGACCGCCAGCGCCACGACGACGACCAGGCGCAGGCGCGCGCGCAACAAGCCGCCAGCGACCGCGCCGCCGCCCGCCGCGCCCTGCAACTGCTCGCCGGCTACGCCGCCCCGGACGGCGCCGGCACCCTGCAGGAGCTATTGCCCGGCGCCGAGCAGGACGACAGCCGCGCCTGGCGCGACCTCGATTCGCAGCTGCTGCTGCAGCGCCCGGACGTGCGCCAGGCCGAGGCCGAACTGCGCGCGCGCAATGCCGACATCGGCGCCGCGCGCGCGGCGTTCTTCCCGTCGATCCGCCTGAGCACCTCGCTGGGCACCGCCAGCGATGCATTGAACGGCCTGTTCATGCCCGGCAGCCGCACCTGGAGCTTCATGCCGCAACTGGTGCTGCCGCTGTTCGACGGCGGCCGCAACCGCGCCAACCTGGACATCGCACAGCTGCGCAAGGACGGCGCGGTGGCCGACTACGAGAAGACCGTGGAGGCGGCGTTCCGCGAGGTCGCCGATGCGCTGGATGCGTTGCCAGCGCTGCAGCAGCGCGAACGTGGCGAACGCACCAATCTCGAACGCGAACGCCAGCGTGTGGCGCGCCTGCAGCAGCGCGTCGCGCAAGGTCTGCAGGACCGCCCCGAGCTGTTGACCGGCGACATCCAGGCCGCGCAGGCCGAACTGGCGCATGTGCAGGCGCGTCAGGACCTGCTGCTCGATCGCATCGCGCTGTTCCGCGCGTTCTACGGCGTGCCGTTGCCGCACGCGCCCTGATCTTTCCCCCCGCACGAGGTTGCCCCGATGAAGCACGTTCTCTCCCTTCTGTCGCCGACGCTGACCGCCGCCGTGCTGGCGCTGCCGCCAGCGGCGCACGCCGCAGACCCCGACCCAACGCCCAGCGCCGGCCTGTTCGGCGATCGCACCCAAGTGAGCGTGGGCGCCGGCGCCATGCTGACCCCGCGCTATCCCGGCTCCGCCGACGACCGCGTGCAGGCGGTGCCGGTGTTTTCGATACAGCGCGGCATCCTGTTCGCGGACACGCTGCGTGGCGCCGGCGTGCAGCTCCAGAGCGCGCACGGCTTCTCCGCCAGCCAGTCGTTCGGCTACGACCTGGGCCGCCTGCAACGCAACAGCAGTTGGCGTCCCGGCTCCAACCGCCTGGCCGGCATGAGCGACGTCCCCGGCGCGATCACCGCGCGCAGCCTGGTCATGCAGCAACTCACCTCGTACCTGGCGCTGGACGCCGAAGCGGAGTTCGCGCTGAAGGACGGCGCGCGCCGCAACCGCTACCGCGCCGGCGCACGCTTCACCCTGCTGCAGGCCGCGGCCGACAACGTGACCCTGGACCTGGACGCGCACATCGGCGACCACCGCTTCAACCAGGCGTACTTCGGCGTCACCGAGGCGCAAAGCCTGGCCAGCGGCTTGCAACCGCACCTCGCCGATGCGGGCGTGTACGCCTATTCGGTCGGCGCCGAATGGGATCACACCCTGTCGCCGCACTGGACCGCCTCGCTGCTGCTCGACGCCACCCGCTACGTCGGCCCCGCCGACGGCAGCCCGGTGGTGCGTCGCCGTGCCGCTGCCGGCGGCGGCGCCACCGTCACCTACACCTTCTGATCGCTTTCGGGACATCGCCGACCATGACCTTGCGCCCCACCCTGCTTCTCTCACTGTGCCTGCCGCTGGCCGCGCTGGCGCTGTCCGGCTGCGGCCGCGAGGCCGCACCGCCCCCCGACGCGCCACGCGCGGTCAAGCTGGAAACCGTCGGCAACGATGCCGCGCACGACAGCACCCGCTACATCGCCCAGGTGCGCCAGCAACAGCGCGCCGACCTCGGCTTCGAAGGCGGCGGCCGCATCGCCGCCATCGCCGTGGACGTGGGCGACCGCGTCCACGCCGGCCAGGTGCTCGCCCGCCTCGACCCGGAACCGAACAACCTGCGCCTGCAGCAGGCCGAGGCCGGCGTCGGCATCGCCGCGGCCGAGCTGCAGCAGCAACAGACCCAGCTCGCCCAGCAGCAGACCATGTTCGACGACGGCGCCGCCTCGGCGGCGACCCTGACCGCTGCCAAGAGCGCCTTCGCCGCGGCGCAGGCGAAGGTCCGCAGCGCGCAGTCGGACCTGGCGCTGGCGCGCCGCGCGGTGCGCCAGTCGGAACTGCGCGCACCGTTCGACGGCAGCGTGGTGGCGCGGCTGCAGCAGCCCGACAGTCTCGTGAGCGCCGGCCAGCCGGTGCTACAACTGGACGGTGCGGATCGCGCGCAGGTGCTGGCGACACTGCCGGCCGATCGTGCGGCGGCGCTGCAACCCGGCCAGCGCGTGTTCGCCTACCGCAGCAACGCACTGCAGCAGGCCCTACCGCTGCGCCTGCGCAGCGTCTCCGAACGCGTGGACGGCGGCGCAACCGTACAGGCGCTGTTCGACAGCGACAGTGCCGATGCCGCGCAGCCGCGCAGCGGCGAATCGCTGCTGTTGGCCCTGCCCGACAGCGCCACCGATCAGGCGCCGAGCGTACCGCTGAGCGCGCTGCTCCCGAGCATGGCCGATGGCCACACCATGGTGTTCGTGTACCGCCAAGACAGCGGCAGCGTGCGTCGCCGCCGAGTCGTCACCGGGCACAGCGATGGTGGCCGCGTGCAGATCCTGCGTGGCCTGGCGCCGGGCGAGCGCGTCGTCGCCGCCGGCGCCGCCTTCCTCCACGACGGTCAACACGTCGTGCCGTTCCGTCCCACCACCCGCCTCGGCACCGTCTCGCCATGAACCTGACCCGCGCCACCTTGCAATCCAGCCGCCTGGCGCTGTTCAGCGCCGCCCTGATCCTGATCGGCGGCATCGTCACCTTCCTCGGCTTCCCGTCGCAGGAGGAACCGAGCGTGACCGTGCGCGACGCGATCGTGCAGGTCGGCTTCCCCGGCATGCCCAGCGAACGCGTGGAGAACCTGCTCGCGCGCCCGCTGGAGGAACGCCTGCGCGAGGTCAGCGGGCTGAAGAAGATCGTCACTACCATCCATCCCGGCAGCGCCATCGTGCAGGTCACCGCGCAGGACAGCGTCAAGGACCTGCCGGCGCTGTGGCAACGCGTGCGCAGCAAGGCCGCCGAAGCCGGTGCCGAGCTGCCCGCGGGCACCCAGGGCCCGCTGGTGGACGACGACTTCGGCCGTGTCGCCATCGCCTCGATCGCCGTCACCGCACCCGGCTTCAACACCGCCGAGATGCTCGGACCGCTGCGGCAGATGCGCGCGCAGCTCTACGCCGTGCCGGGCGTCGAGCGGGTCACCTTCCACGGCCTGCAGGACGAGCGCGTCTATGTCGCCTTCGACCGCACCAGGCTGGGCGAGGCCGGCCTCACCCCGGCCGCGGTCGCGCAGCAACTGCGCGCGCAGAACGTCGTCGCCGGCGGCGGCCTGGTCGCCGCGTCGGGCATGGCGATGACCGTCACCACCTCCGGCGAAGTTCGCGACCTGGACGCGCTGCGCAATACCCCGATCGCCACGCAGGGCGCCGACGGCCCGCGGCAGATCCCGCTGGCGCAACTGGCGCGCATCGAGCTGATGCCGGTGGATCCGCCGGAGGCCGGCGCGATCTACCAGGGCCAGCCGGCGGTGGTGGTGGCGGTGTCGATGGCGCCCGGCAACAACGTTGCCGAAGTCGGCAAGGCGCTGCGCCGCACCCTGGGCGAAACCGCCAAGGCGCTGCCGGTGGGCTTCGCGCAGCACGTGGTCACTTTCCAGGCCGACGTGGTCGAGCGCGAGATGGGCAAGATGCACCACGTCATGGGCGAGACCATCGTCATCGTGATGGCGGTGGTGATGCTGTTCCTGGGCTGGCGCACCGGCCTGATCGTCGGCGCGATCGTGCCGTTGACCATCCTCGGCGCACTGATCGTGATGCGGGTGCTGGGCGTGGAACTGCAGACCGTGTCCATCGCCGCGATCATCCTGGCGCTGGGCCTGCTGGTGGACAACGGCATCGTCATCGCCGAGGACATCGAGCGGCGCCTGGCCGCCGGCGAGGAACGCCGCGCCGCCTGCGAGGCCGCCGGCCGCAGCCTGGCCATCCCGCTGCTGACCTCCTCGCTGGTGATCGTGCTGGCGTTCTCGCCGTTCTTCTTCGGCCAGACCAGCACCAACGAGTACATGCGCTCACTGGCGATCGTGCTGGCGGTGACCCTGCTCGGCTCCTGGCTGCTCAGCATCACCATCACTCCGCTGCTGTGCATGTACTTCGCCCGCGCGCATGCCGCGCCGGCCGACGGCCATGGCGACAGCTACACCTCCAAGCCGTACCGCCTGTACCGGCGCACGATCGAGGCGCTGCTGGCGCACAAGGCACTGTTCCTGGGCAGCATGCTCGCCCTGCTCGCCCTGGCGGTGACTGTGCTGGTCTCGGTGCCGTACAGCTTCCTGCCCAAGTCCGACCGTCTGCAGTTCCAGATGCCGGTGACCCTGCAACCGGGCAGCGATGCGCGCGAGACCCTTCGCACCGTGCAGTCGATCAGCCAGTGGCTGGCCGACCGTCGGCAGAACCCGCAGATAGTCGACAGCATCGGCTATGTCGCCGATGGCGGCCCGCGCATCGTGCTCGGGCTGAACCCGCCGCTGCCGGCGGCCAACATCGCCTACTTCACCGTCAGCGTGCAGCCGAGCACCGATATCGACGCGCTGATCGCCAAGGTGCGCACCCACCTGCGCCAGGCCTATCCGGCGGTGCGCGCCGAGCCCAAGCGCTTTTCGCTGGGCTCCACCGAATCCGGCGTGGCCATCTACCGGGTGATCGGCCCGGACGAGGCGCAACTGCGCCGCCTCGCCGCCGGCATCGCCGACGCCTTGCGCGCCCTGCCCGGCACGCTGGACGTCAGCGACGACTGGGACAGCCGCATTCCGCGCTACGTGGTGCAGGTGGACCAGGCCAAGGCGCGGCGCGCCGGCGTCGCCAGCGAGGACATCGCCCAGGCGCTGCAACTGCGTTACGGCGGCGTGGACGCCTCGGTGATCCACGACGATGGCAGCTCCGTGCCGATCGTGCTGCGCGGCGACAGCGGCCCGGGTGCACGCGGCGGCAACCCCGGCGACACGCCGATCTATCCGTCCTCCGGCGCCGCACCGCTGCCGCTGTCGGCGATCGCCGACATCCAACTGAGTTCGGAGCCCTCGACGATCCAGCGCCGCAACCTCAGCCGCGCCATCACCATCACCGGCCGCAATCCGGACCTGACCACCGATCAGGTGGTGGCCGCGCTGGCCGACAAGGTGGCGGCGCTGCGCCTGCCGCCCGGCTACCGCATCGAGATGGGCGGCGAACTGGAGGACGCCGCCGAAGCCAACCAGGCACTGCTGCAATACATGCCGCATGCGCTGGGCGCGATCCTGCTGCTGTTCGTGTGGCAGTTCAATTCGTTCCGCAAGCTGTTCATCGTGGTCGCCAGCATTCCGTTCGTGCTGATCGGCGCCACCCTCGCCCTGCTGGTCACCGGCTATCCGTTCGGCTTCATGGCCACCTTCGGCCTGCTCGCGCTGGCCGGCATCATCGTCAACAACGCGGTGCTGCTGCTCGAACGGATCGAGGCCGAACTGGCCGATGGCCTGAGCCGGCACGAGGCGGTGATCGCCGCGGCGGTCAAGCGCCTGCGCCCGATCGTGATGACCAAGCTGACCTGCATCGTCGGCCTGATCCCGCTGATGCTGTTCGCCGGGCCGCTGTGGACCGGCATGGCCATCACCATGATCGGCGGCCTGGCCCTGGGCACGCTGGTGACGCTGGGCGTGATCCCGGTGCTGTACGACCTGCTGTTCGCACGCCGCGCCGGCAGGCCGGCGAAGGTCGCGGCGTGAGGCGCCAGCGCTGGCACCGCGCGATCCTGGCCTGCGCCGTGCTGTGCATGGCGCTGTGCGCCGGCGGCTGCGCCAGCGTCACCCTGCAGCGGGTGGATGCGGCGCACTACATCCAGGCCAAGCGCGGCGACGCGCTGAGCGCCGCGCGCCCCAGCGACGCCGCCCTGCAGACGCTCAACGTCGCCGGCCTGGGCGCGGCAAGCTGCACGGCGAAGGCGCCGCCGTGCATCGACCGGTTGCTCGGCAACGCCGACATAGACCAGGAACGCGCCCTGGCGACGGCGGCGGAGCTGTCGCTGCTGGCCGCGCAACGCGCCGCCAGGCAACACGCCGACAGCGATGCCACGCTGGCCGACTGGCTGCAGACCGCGCGCTATGCCTACGCCTACCTGTTCTTCAGCGCACGCACGCCCAGCGAACGCGCCTTCGAGGAACGCCAGACCCAGGTGCGCGACTACTACAACTACGCCGTGCAGCAAGTGGTGACCGCCTTGTTCGCGCGCTACCGGCGGCATCCGCCGGCCACGCAAGACGCCGGCGCGCAGATCGCCGCCCTGCCCGACTGGACAGTGACACTGGATGCCAGCGGCGTGGGCAGTCCGCAGGACATGCCGATGCCCGAGGCGATGCTGGCGGCTGGCGACCTGCGCTTCGACGGGCTACGCAGCGTGTATCGGCGCGATGGCTTCGGCGCGGAAATGGTCGCGGTCCTGCCGCAGCCGGCGACGCACGCCATGGCCGATGCCGACGCCGCTCCCGCCTACAGCGACATGCCCACGCCCAATCTCACAGTGCTGCTGCGCTTCGACGGCCGCACCCTCACGGACGTCTTGTCCGGCCACAGCGCGCACGTGGAGGTCCACGACCCCTCACTCGGCGAGCGCGTGGCGATGGGCGGTATCGACGTGCCGCTGGCCGCCAACTTCAGCGCCGGCTATGGCGTGTGGATGGCGCGCGCCGGCTTCGCCGCGCAATCGCTGCGCACCCTGCTCGGCCTCGGGCACGGCATCGACCGGCCGCATGTGTTCCTGACCCAGCCCTACGATCCGCACCGGCGCGTGCTGGTGCTGCTGCACGGGCTGGCCAGCAGCCCGGAGGCCTGGGTCAACTTGGCCAACGACCTGCTCGGCGATCCGCAGGTCCGCGCGCGCTACCAGATCTGGCTGGTGTACTACCCGACCAACCTGCCGATTCCCTACACTCATCTGCAGGTTCGCTCGGCACTGCATCAGACGCTGGACCGGCTCGATCCACAACGCCGCAGCGTGTCCGCGCATGACATGGTGTTGATCGGGCACAGCATGGGTGGCGTGCTGGCACGACTGATGGTGTCCTCCAGCGAAGGCGACCACCTGTGGCGCACTCTGTTCGACGATGCAACCCTGGATCCGCAGGCGCGCCAGGTGCTGCAGGCCAGGCTCGGACCGATGCTGCATTTCGCGCCGATGCCGGAAGTGTCCGAGGCGATCTTCCTGGCCACCCCGCACCGCGGCACCCCGGAGGCCGCCGGCACGCTCGGCGAGCTGGCACGCACCGTGATCGGCCTGCCCCGGCGCGTGCTGGATCAATTCAAGGACATCGCCGGCAAGGACATGCTCGGCGCCCTGCCCAACAGCATCGACAGCCTAAGCGACCACGATCCCTTCATCCTCGCCGCGGCGCAGTTGCCGATCTCGCCGCAGGTGACCTATCACTCCATCATCGGGCAGGAGGATCCGCGCGTGCCGCTGGCGCAGTCCAGCGACGGCATCGTGCCGTACTGGAGCGCCCACCTGCCCGGCGCGGCCTCGGAAACCGTCATCGTCTCCGGACACAGCGTGCAACGCACGCCGCAGGCGATCCTGCAGATCCGCCGGCTGCTGCATTGAGCTGGCGCAGCGCTAGCCATCTCTCAAGGACAAGGACAAAAGCCCCTCTCCCTCCGGGAGAGGGGTTGGGGTGAGGGTACGGCCGCAGCCACGTGCGGTCGAAATGCCATGGCGCACGTCTGCACGGTCAAATGCCATGAGCGGCCGGACCCTCATCCGCCCCTTCGGGGCACCTTCTCCCGCAGGGAGAAGGAAGAAGCAAAAGCCCCTCTCCCTCCGGGAGAGGGGTTGGGGTGAGGGTACGGGGCGCGCAGCGCCTGCACCACTCTGGCCATGCGAGGCTACGCCCGTACCCTCATCCGCCCCTTCGGGGCACCTTCTCCCGAAGGGAGAAGGGAACAGCAACACCGCTCGCTCGAAGCAGCCAGCGATCCACCTGCCGTCCAGTACCGGCACTGCCGCCATCTGACCTTGACCGCACACGATCGCCGCACACATAAAAAAACACCCGGCAATGCCGGGTGTTTTCGAAAAGTGGCGTCCCCACGGGGATTCGAACCCCGGTCGCCACCGTGAAAGGGTGATGTCCTAGGCCTCTAGACGATGGGGACGCGGATAACAATGTTGCTTTGCGGACGGCCTATGTCCGGAAAGTTGGTGGAGCCAGCCGGGATCGAACCGGCGACCTCTTGCATGCCATGCAAGCGCTCTCCCAGCTGAGCTATGGCCCCACGTGTACTGGCAGAAGCGGGATCTTACCAGACTTTCTTCCGATGTACAAACCCCGCACTCATTGCGTTCGGCAGAGCCGAACCCGGATGCGCGCGAGGAATTCCTGCTGAAAAATGGCGTCCCCACGGGGATTCGAACCCCGGTCGCCACCGTGAAAGGGTGATGTCCTAGGCCTCTAGACGATGGGGACGCTGTTAACGATGTCGCTTTTGCGGACGGCCTATGTCCGAAAAGTTGGTGGAGCCAGCCGGGATCGAACCGGCGACCTCTTGCATGCCATGCAAGCGCTCTCCCAGCTGAGCTATGGCCCCACGTGCTGCGAGGAGCGGAATATTAACGATCGTGATCGGCACACGCAAGCGTTTTTTTGCGGAACGTTCGCGACGTCGCAATGGCGCTCGCCGCGACCCGCAAAATCCGCTGCGTCCCTGCGTTCCGCGGCGTATGCACCTCGCACCGAGCGCTGGATGCAGTCTGCGGGCAGCACCAAAGCGCCTAGCAGAGCCTCCAGCGCACCCATCGCCGGCAATTGCCGATATCCGCATAACGCACCTACCCGCGCGGCTCGCACGTAGCTGCCGAACGCGGCGCCGACCTACCAATCCATCTATATAGACATACGCTCGGCAGCCAGCACCGCCGCTCAACGCCCCAGCCTGGCCCGCCCAAGGAACGCGAGCGCAAATGCGCTGGCGGCCGAGCCGAAGTGTCGGCTATACTCCGCGGCCGCGCCGAAGTGGCGGAATCGGTAGACGCAGCGGACTCAAAATCCGCCGCCCTTAAAAGCGTGTGGGTTCGAGTCCCACCTTCGGCACCAGGACTGACGGCAGCTTCGGCTGCCGTTTGTTTTTGCGCGACGACCACGTGTGAAACAGACACAGGTAAACGCTTCATCTTCCTGTGTCGGTTGTCTAGGCGGCGGCTGTGACGGTCCCGCTATACTTTCTGTTCCCAAACCTTAACGAGCAAGCGATGTCGGCATTGCGGGGCCTGCGTATCCTGGTGGTCGAGAACGACGAGATGAACGCCACGCTGCTGGAGTTGCAGCTTGCCCAGGCCGGTGCCGAGGTGGTCGGCGTCGCCGCCTCCGTGCAGCAGGCGCTTGCGCTGATCGATAGCGAACGCCCGGACCGGGCGGTGCTCGACTTCCGCCTCTCCGCCGGCGAGACCAGCGAGCCGGTGGCGCGGGCATTGACCGACCGCGGCACGCCGTTCGTGCTCGCCACCGGCGTCGCCGCCGACACCCTACCCCCCGGCTTCGCCGCCGGCGTGGTGCTGACCAAGCCCTACCTGTCCGAGCAACTGATCAAGGCGCTGCAGGACGCTCACGCCAAGACGACCGCACGCCCCTGAGAATCCTCGGCCGTAAGCCCGCCGCCTGGCGGGGACGATTCGAGGGACTCAGCCATCAACGCCAAGGACTGTTCGCCGCCTCCTGTCCGGTTTCCCGCCGGCAGCGCCACGGGGGCCTTGCTGCGCGCCATCGATTGGCGTGAGCACGAACTGGGTCCGATGGAGCACTGGCCGCGGAGCCTGCTCACCGCACTGTCTATCTGTCTGAACTCGCGGTTTCCGATGGCGGTGCGCTGGGGCGAGCGCCAGTTCAACCTGTACAACGACGCCTACGTGCCGATCCTCGGGTTGCGGCACCCACAGGGGTTCGCGAGGCCGATGGAAGAGGTGTGGCCGGACGTGTGGCCCGAGGTCAGGGCGCAGGCCGACCAGGTGATGGCCAGCGGCGAACCGACCTGGAACGAACACATCCCGCTGACCATGCTGCGCAACGGCTATAGCGAGCAGGTGTACTTCACCTTCTCCTACAGCCCGCTGTTCGACGACGAAGGCGACATCGCCGGCGTGCTGTGCGTGTGCACCGAGGACACCGCGCGGATCACCCTGGCGCGCGAGCGCGATGCGCTGCTGAAGGCACTGGAAGCGCAACGCGCGCAGATGGCCGATGCCTTCGAGCAATCCCCAGCGGCGCTGGCGATTCTGCGTGGCCCGGACTACGTGATCGAAACCGTCAACCAGCGCTACCAGCAATTGGTCGGGCCGCGCGATGTGGTCGGCCGGCCGCTGATCGAAGCGATTCCCGAAATCCAGGAGCAAGGCGTGATCCGCCTGCTCGACAACGTCCGCGCAAGCGGCGTGCCGTTCATCGACGAGTCGATGACCTTCCAGCTGTGCCGCAGTTCGCACGAAGCGACCTCGGACACCACGCTGGAATGCGTGTACCAGCCGATGCACGACGCCGAGGGCAAGGTCAGCGGGATCCTGGTGCATGGCATCGACCGCACCGAGCAGGCGCGCGCACAGGCGCACGACAGCTTCCTGCTGATGCTCGAGGACACCCTGCAGAACCTGCACAGCGCCGAAGCGATCTGCGAGACCGGCGCCGCCCTGCTCGGCCAGCACCTGGGCGCCAACCGCTGCGCCTACGCGATCGTCGAGGCCGACGAGGACGCGTTCGACGTGCGAGCGGACTACGTCGACGGCGCCACCCACCTGACCGGGCGCTCGCGCTTCAGCGACTTCGGTGGCGATCTGTTGGAGTGCATGCGCGAGAACCGGCCGTGGGTGGTGCACGATACTGAAATCCACCAGCCTCCGATGCGCGTGGACGATCCCAACTACCAACGCCTGGGCCTGCGCGCGGTGCTCACCGCGCCGCTGCACAAGGCCGGTCGCCTGGTCGCTGCGATCGGCGTGCACCAAGCCCAGCCGCGGGTCTGGACGTCGGCCGAGATCGAGCTGGTGCGGCTGGTGGCGGCACGCTGCTGGGAATCGATGGAACGCGCGGGCGCGCAGAGAGAACTGGCCAACAGCGCCGCGCGCTTGCGCGAACTGGCCGACGCGATGCCGCAGATCGTGTTCACCGCCATGCCCGACGGCCACGTCGACTACTTCAATCGGCGCTGGTACGAGTACACCGGGTTGCCGGTTGGCGAGGCCGGCTACGACAGCTGGCGCCATGTGCACACCGAGGAAGGCCTGGCGCGGGTGATGGAGGTGTGGCCGGAGGCGCTGCGCAGCGGCAAGCCGTACGAAATCGAGTATCCGCTGCGTCGCCACGACGGCGAGTACCGCTGGCACCTCGGCCGCGCCCTGCCGATCCGCGACGACAGCGGCCGCATCGTGCGCTGGATCGGCACCAATACCGACATCCACGACCGCCGCTTGACGGAACAGCGCCTGCAGGAAAGCGAACTGCGTTTCCGCCAGCTGTGCGACAACGCGCCGGTCATGATCTGGATGTCCAATGCCGACGGCGATTGCGAGTACATCAGCCGCCAGTGGTATCTGTTCACCGGGCAGAGCGAGCAGGAAGCGCTGGGCAGTGGTTGGCAGGAACAGGTCCATGCCGACGACCTGGCCTCGGTCGGCCGCACCCTGGCGCGCGCCTGCGCCGACCGCCGCGCCTACACGCTGGAATACCGCCTGCGCCGCCACGATGGCGAGTATCGCTGGTGCCTGGCGAGCGCCACGCCGCGCTTCAGTTCGTCCGGCCAGTTCCTCGGTTTCATCGGCTCCCTGCTGGACATCGCCGAGCGCAAGCGCATCGAGAACGCCACCGCGGCCGAGCGCGCCGCGCTGGAGATGATCACCACCGGCAAGCCGCTGAACGCGGTGCTGGAGGCGATCGCACGCGGCATCGAGTCGCAGAGCGATGTCGGCCTGCGCTGCACCATCATGCTGGTCGACGAGCACCGCCAGTGCCTGCTGGAAGGTGCAGCGCCGAGCATGCCGCAGAGCTTCCGCAAGGCCGTGCAGCGCCTGCCGATCGATCCCAACACCGGCTGCTGCGGACGCGCCGCCTACCTGCGCCGGCAGGTGTTGTGCAGCGACGTGCGCGTCAACCCGCATTGGCAGGACTATCTCGCCACCGCCCTGGAGGCGGACATCGTCGCCTGCTGCTCCACCCCCATCCTGGCCAGCGACGGCGAGGTGCTGGGTGTGGTCGCGATGTATTACCCATTCGTGCATTACCCCAACCCGCACGAACAGGACCTGGCGCGCTCGGCCTCGCACCTGGCTGGCATCATCATCGAGCGCCGCGGCACCGACCTGCGCCTGCAGCAGTTGCTCGCCGCCGAGCAGAGCGCGCGCGGCGACGCCGAACGCGCCAGCCGCATGAAGGACGAATTCCTGGCCACGCTCAGCCACGAACTGCGCACGCCGCTCAACGCGATCCTGGGCTGGTCGCGGCTGATGCAGGACGCATCGGTGCGCGAGAAGGATCTGGTCAAGGGGCTGGAGGTGATCGAACGCAGCGCCCACGCGCAGGCGCAGATCATCGACGATCTGCTGGACATGAGCGCCATCCTGTCCGGCAAGGTGCGCCTGGATACGGACGAGCTGGACCTGCGCACGCTGCTCGGCGACACCATCGACGCGGCCCGCCCCGGCGCGCAGAACAAGGGCATCGACATCGTGCTGGTCGCCGATGGCACGACCGCCCTGCCCTATCTGGGCGATCCGGTGCGGCTGCAGCAGGTGCTGACCAATCTGATCGGCAACGCGATCAAGTTCACCCCGAGCGCCGGCACGGTCACGGTGACCCTGGACAGCACCAGCACGCATGTGCGCATCGCTGTCAGCGATACCGGCATCGGCATCGACCCGGCGTTCCTGCCCCACGTGTTCGACCGTTTCCGTCAGGCCGATGCGAGCAGCACGCGCAGTGCCGGCGGCCTCGGCCTGGGTCTGGCCATCGCCAAGCAGCTGGCCGAACTGCACCAGGGCCAGTTGTCCGTCAGCAGCGATGGCGTCGGCCTCGGCGCCACGTTCACCCTGCTGCTGCCGCGCAACGATCTGCAGCCCCTGGAGCCGATCCACCGCGACCAGGACGCGGCGCTGTCCAGCGCCGTGCGGCGGCGTGGCGGTATCCGCCTGGACGGCGTGCGCGTGCTGGTGGTGGACGACGACATGGATTCGCGCGGCGTCACCCAGCGCTTCCTGCAGGAAGCCGGTGCCGTGGTCGAGGCCGCGGTCTGCGCCGACGATGCAGAAGCGCTGCTGCGCGAACGGCCCTATGCGCTGCTGGTCAGCGACGTCGGCATGCCGCGCCGCGATGGCCACAGCCTGATCCGCAGCGTCCGCGCCCGTGGCGCCGGTGCGGCCAGCCGCATCCCGGCCATCGCCCTCACCGCCTACGTGCGCAGCGAGGACCGTGCGCTGGCCCTGGAAGCCGGCTTCGATGCCCACCTGGGCAAACCGGTGGATCCGGTCAAGCTGCTCGGACTGGCCGCATCGCTGGTGGCACCGCCGCCGGCCACGCTCGCCACCGACGAGAGCCCGCGCGCCGAATCGGCCTGATCCGGCGCGCCACGCGGCCGCACCGTGCGGCCGTCATCGGATGGACCGGCGCAGGCGCGCCGGCTGCCCTTTCCCCTTGAACCTCAGCCGCGCTTGGCGCGGGCGAACGCGTCGGCCAGCGCGCTGTTGACCGGCGCCGCGGCCGCCGGCCGCGGCTTGGTGTTGCCGCCGCCCGGGGCACCGCGCCCGTCGCGTTCGCGCCGCGGCGGGCCGCCCGCACCGCGCGCGCCAGTGTCGCGGTCGGCGGGACGCGCCGGTGCCGGCGTGTCGTCCAGGCGCCGGGTCAGCGCGATGCGCTTGCGCGCCACGTCCACCTCCAGCACCTTGACCTTGACGATGTCGCCGGCCTTGACCACGTCGCGCGGATCCTTGACGTAGCTGTCCGAGAGCGCGGAGATGTGGACCAGGCCGTCCTGGTGCACGCCGATGTCGACGAACGCGCCGAAGGCGGCGACGTTGCTGACCACGCCCTCCAGCACCATGCCCGGCTTGAGGTCCTTGATGTCCTCCACGCCGTCGGCGAAACGCGCCGCCTTGAACTCCGGGCGCGGGTCGCGGCCCGGCTTCTCCAGTTCCTTGAGGATGTCGCGCACGGTCGGCAGGCCGAATTTCTCGTCGGTGAACTGGTCCGGCTTGAGCCCGCGCAGGAAACCGCCATCGCCGATCAGCGCCTTGATCGGCTTGCCGGTGGCACCGACGATGCGCTCCACCACCGGGTAGGCTTCCGGGTGCACCGCCGAGGCGTCCAGCGGCTCCTCGCCATCGGCGATGCGCAGGAAGCCGGCGCACTGCTCGAAGGTCTTCTCGCCCAACCGCGGCACCTTGAGCAGATCCTTGCGGCGCTTGAACGGGCCGTTGTCGTCGCGATGGCGCACGATGTTCTCGGCCACGCTCGGCGACAGCCCGGACACGCGCGACAGCAGCGCCGCCGAGGCCGTGTTGACGTACACGCCGACCGCGTTCACGCAGTCCTCCACCCGCGCGTCCAGCGCCCGCGCCAGGCGGTACTGGTCGACGTCGTGCTGGTACTGGCCCACACCGATCGCCTTCGGCTCGATCTTGACCAGTTCCGCCAGCGGATCCTGCAGGCGCCGCGCGATCGACACCGCACCGCGCAGCGACACGTCGAGCTGCGGGAATTCCTTGGCGGCGAATTCGGAGGCCGAATACACCGAGGCGCCGGCCTCGCTGACCACGATCTTCTCCAGCTTCAGCTGCGGATTCTGCTTGATCAGGTCCGCGGCCAGCTTGTCGGTCTCGCGGCTGGCGGTGCCGTTGCCGATCGCGATCAGTTCCACGCCATGCTGCGTGCACAGCTGCCGCAGCGTGTGCAGCGACTGGTCCCACTGCCTGCGCGGCTCGTGCGGATAGATGGTGTCGGTGGCCAGCAGCTTGCCGGTGGCGTCGACTACCGCCACCTTGCAGCCGGTGCGGATGCCGGGATCCAGGCCCAGGGTCACCCGCGGCCCGGCCGGCGCCGCCAGCATCAGGTCCTGCAAGTTGTCGCCGAACACCGCGATCGCCTCGGCCTCGGCCTTTTCTCGCGCCTGGTTGAACAGGTCCAGCAGCAGGTGCATGTGCAGCTTGGCGCGCCAGGTCAGGCGGCACGCATCCAGCAACCAGCGGTCGCCGGGGCGGCCCTGGTTGGCGATGCCGGCGCGCAGCGCCACGCGGCCCTCGGCGTACTGGTGGCCGGCCTCCGCATCGGCGCCGGGATCCAGCTCCAGATACACGATCTCCTCGCGGCGCGCGCGGAACAGCGCCAGCAGCCGATGCGAGGGTATCTTGGCCAGCGCTTCGGCGTGGTCGAAGTAGTCGCGGTACTTGGCGCCTTCCTGCTCCTTGCCTTCGGCCACGCGGGCGCGGATCACCCCGACCTCGCCCAGCCAGCTGCGCAGCTCGCCGACCAGCGCGGCATCCTCGCCCCAGCGCTCCATCAGGATCGCGCGCGCACCCTCCAGCGCGGCCTTGACGTCGGCCACGCCCTTGTCGGCATCGACGAAGCCGGCGGCGAAAGTCTCCGGCACCAGCGCCGGATCGGCCAGCAGGCCGTCGGCCAGCGGCTCCAGCCCGGCCTCGCGGGCGATCTGCGCACGGGTACGGCGCTTGGGCTTGTACGGCAGGTACAGGTCTTCCAGCCGCGACTTGGTGTCGGCGGCGACGATCTCCGCGCGCAGTTCGTCGCTGAGCTTGCCCTGTTCGGCGATGCTGGCCAGCACCGCGGCGCGGCGCTCTTCCAGCTCGCGCAGGTAGGTCAGGCGCACTTCGAGATTGCGCAACTGGGTGTCGTCGAGCCCGCCGGTCACTTCCTTGCGGTAGCGCGCGATGAACGGGACGCTGGCGCCCTCGTCGAGCAGGGCGATGGCGGCGCGCGCCTGCGCCGGCTGCGCGCCGATCTCGGCGGCGATGGTGTTGGCGATCTGCTGGGCGAGCTGAGTGTCGTGCATTGCGTCCGGCCGAAGCCGCCTTGCGGAAAACCCGCATTTTCGCAGTGCGCGCGCCGCCGGGGAACCCGTTGACAGGCGCGCGCCAAGCTGGCGGCGTCAGGTGACGCCGTTCGGCCCATCCAGCACCATGCGCACCTTGCGGATCAGCTCCTGGCGGTTGTATGGCTTGGCCAGCACCTCGAACTCGTTGCCGCCGGCATCGGTGCGCTCGATCGAGGACTCGGCATAGCCGGTGGTCAGCAGCACCTTGATCTTGGGCCGGCGCCGCCGCGCCTCGCGCGCCAGCATCACGCCGTTGAGGCCGCCCGGCATGATCAGGTCCGAATACAGCAGGTCCACGTGCACGCCGGTGTCGAGCAGTTCCAGCGCTTCGCGGGCGTTGTAGACCACGTGCGTGGCATAGCCCTGGTCGCCGAGGAACAGGCGCGCCAGTTCGGCGATGTCCGGCCGGTCCTCGACGATCAGGATGGTCTCGTCGCCCTGCCGGTCGAACGGACGGCGCGTGCGCGAATCGCGCGGCGCCATGTTCTCGACGTTGTCGTCGATCGGGAAGTACAGACGCACGGTGGTGCCGTGTCCCTCCTCCGAATACAGCCGCACTGCACCGCCGGACTGTTTGGCGAAGCCGTAGACCATGGACAGGCCCAGGCCGGTGCCCTTGCCCTCTTCCTTGGTGGTGAAGAACGGATCCAGCACCCGTGCCAGCACCTCCGGCGGCATGCCGCTGCCGTTGTCAGTGATCGACACGCACACGTAGTGGCCGGGCAGCAGGTTGTCGTAGGTGGTGGGTTCGTCGGCGCGCACCGAGACATTGCGGGTCTGGATCACCAGGCGCGGCGCGGCCTGGTCGGCCATGGCGTCGCGCGCGTTGATCAGGATGTTCAGCAGCGCCACTTCGGCCTGGGTGGGGTCGATCCGGCAATTGCGCAGATCCGGCGAGAGTTCCAGCGAAAACGCGATGCCGTCGCCGAGCGTGCGCTCGGCCACGTCGCTCATGCCGGCGACTAGGGCATTGAGGTTGAGGACACGCCCTTCCAGCTTCTGCTTGCGCGCGAACGCCAGCAACTGCTGGGTCAGGCGCGCGGCCTGGCCGGCGGCGTCGCGCGCGCGGTCCACGCTCTTGCGCAGCAGCGAGGGATTCAGCGGATCGCTCTCGACAGCATGCTCGATCAGTTCCAGGTACCCGGACATGACCTGCAGCAGGTTGTTGAAGTCGTGCGCGATGCCGCCGGTGAGCTGGCCCAGCGCTTCCATCTTCTGCGCCTGGCGCAGGGCGTCCTCGGCGTCGCGGCGCCGGCTGACGTCCAACTGCGAACCGAAGAAGTACACCAGTTCGCCGCGGTCGTCGTAGACCGGGGAGATGTACAGCGCGTTCCAGAAGCTGGAACCATCCTTGCGGTAGTTGAGGATCTCCACCGCCACCTCGTCGTGCGTGGCGATCGCCTCGCGGACGTTGCGTACGGTCTCGCGGTCGGTGTCCGGCCCCTGCAGGAAGCGGCAGTTGTTGCCGATCAGCTCATCGCGGCTGTAGCCGGTCATCTCCAGGAACGCGCGGTTGACGAAGATGATCGGATTGTCCGGCTGCCGCGGGTCGGTCACGATCATCGGCATGCGCGTGGTCTGCACCGCAGCGAAGAAGATATCGCTGCGCTGGTTGGACATGTCGGTGGGGGCGTTCGGGTCGACGGTCGTCGGCGGCGCCGAGGTGTTGCTGGTTTCTGGTGCGGGCATGGTCGATGGCAGGTCGATGCGAACCGTCGCTGGCCCACCTAAGCGGGCGACCACACCGGGGTTCGCACGCCGGCGTCAACGCGAATAATACCTATGCAAGCGTTCTACCACGATATCGTCCTGCAGCGATTCCAGCGCCATGATCCGCACCTGCCGGTCGCTCAGCGCCAGCACGCGCTCGACATAGATCTCCGGGCCTGCCTCGGTTTCCTTCATGGACTTGCGGAAACCGTAGGGCATCACGCCCTTCTCTCCGTCCTTGCTGCCACCGATGTACAGAACAACCGACATGACGCTTCCTCTACAGGGAATTCGTGGAACTGGCGCGCACCATACACAGCGCCATGTGAGGGACTTCTGCACCGAGGTTAATCGCGGCTGTTTGCCCGAACATGACGTCCGCCCAGCCTCACGCGGACTTAACCGGGCCTGCGTGTAAGTCGCACATCCTTTCCGCGCAGGGGCGCCATGGATCTCAAGAGCGGTTATCCCTTCTGGTCGGTCCGCAACGGCCTGATGCAGAGTTTTCCGCAACTGCGCGACGACGTGCGTTGCGATGTGGCCGTCGTCGGTGGCGGCATCACCGGCGCCCTGATCGCCGAGGAACTGAGCACGCACGGGCACGCGGTGACGGTCCTGGAGCAACGCGACATCGGCTGGGGCAGCACCGCGGCCAGCACCGCCCTGCTGCAGTACGAGATCGACACCCACCTGATCGACCTGGCCAAGCGCTATGGCGAACCTGCCGCGGCGCTGGCCTACGGCGCGTGCGCGCAGGCGCTGGAGCAATTGCGCGACCTGGTGCGGCCGCTGCGCGACGTCGACTTCGGCTGGAACGACAGCCTGTACTACGCCAGCAAGCGCCGGCACGTGCGGGTGCTGCAGGAAGAGCTGGAGGTGCGCGCGCGGCACGGCCTGGAGGTGGAATGGCTGGACGCGCAGGCGCTGGACGCCGACTACGGCATCCAGGCGCATGGCGCCATCCTCAGCCACCAGGCGGCGCGGGTGGATCCGTACCGCCTCACCTATCGCCTGCTCGGCCGCGCCTTCCGGCGCGGGGTCGGCGTCTACGACCGCACCCGCATCGCACGGATCGTGGTCAACGGCCGTGGCGTGACCCTGCACACCGACCAGGGCGCGCAGGTGCGCGCCGGCCACGTGGTGATGGCTGCCGGCTACGCCAACCAACACTGGCTGGATCAGCGCGTGGCGCGCAACCGCAGCAGCTACGCCTTCGTCAGCGACCCGCTGGAACCCTCCGTCCTCGGCCCGCTGCGCGACACCATGATCTGGGAAAGCGCGCGGCCGTATCTGTACCTGCGCAGCACCGGCAACGGCCGCATCGTCGCTGGCGGCGAGGACGACAGCGTCGACGTGCCGGAGCGTCGCGACGCGCGCGTGGACAGCAAGGCGCGCACGCTCTCGCGCAAGATCGCCAAGGTGATGCCCGGGCTGGAACTGCAGCCAACCTTCGCCTGGGCCGGCACCTTCGCCGAGACCGAGGACGGGCTGCCGTTCTTCGGCCCGCATCCGCAGCACGGCCCGCGCGTGCAGTTCGCCATGGCCTACGGCGGCAACGGCATCACCTACAGCATGATCGGTGCCGGCCTGCTGCGCGCGCAGATCGAGCGGCATGCGCATCCGCTCAAGCGGCTGTTCGGTTTTTCACGGCTGGATTGACGGAAGCCGCTCGCAAGGACGTGGGTCACTCGTAGGGGCGGCTTCAGCCGAGACCCGGCATTTCGTGGAACGCCCGTCGCGGCTGAAGCCGCTCCTACGTGGCACCTGATGCATCGCGAAATGGCAAACGCTATGCACTCAGCCAGTACCTGGCCACCAGCCGCGGCCGTGCATTGCGTAGCGATCGGCGGCACGCTCCAGCGGGTTGCGCACGCTGACCCCGCCGCAGGCCAGGTACACCGGCAGGAACAACGGCCCCAGCAGCATGTACTGCAGCACGTGCGCGCGCTCGTGGTCGCCGAGCCGCACCGCCGGATGCCGGCAGCGACCGGCGGCGTGTTCGTAGGTGGCGCAGGCCACGTCCAGATCGTCGGCGCTGAGCAGGATCACGTTGCCCAGGGTCATCGCCCCGCGCGGCCGCAACGGCACCCGTTCGAACACCAGCGCCAGCTCGCGGCGGCTGAAACGCAGGCGCGCACCGAATGCCAGCGTAATGGTCCCCGCGAGCACGCCGAGCACAGTGTTTGGCGAGGTCCACAGAACGCCGAAGACGATGCCGGCACGGCGAAACGCCAGCGGCAGCGGCCGCTTCAATCGGCTTCGTTGGGAATCAAAAGCCACAGGATCAGGTAGACCAGGATGCCGGGGAATGCGGCCGAGACGATCGAGCCGACCACGTACAGCACCCGCAGTAGCGTCGCATTCCAGCCGAAGCGATGGGCGATGCCGCCCATCACGCCCGCGATCATGCGGTCGTTCAACGAGCGCGACAGCGAACGGGCTTGCGACATGGCACGGGCTCCAGTAACGACGGCGGAACGACTCTACGCCCGCCGGCGCAGGCGCGGCGTGAGGGCGCGCCGCAGCGGGCGCTCAGTGCCCGCCATCGCGCTCGGCCAGCCAGCGGTGCAGCGCCGCCGGCACCTCGCGCTGGGCGCGGCCGGAAACGTAGATGCCGATATGGCCGCCGCGGAAACTCAGCTCGGCGTAGTCGCGGCTGCCGACCACGCCGCGCAGCGCCCGCGAAGCGTCCGGCGGCACCAGGTGGTCCTGCTCGGCGTAGACGTTGAGCACCGGCATGGTGACCTTGCCCAAGTCCACCGTATGCGCGCCGATGCGCGCGCGTCCGTGCATCAGCGCGTTGTCCTGGTAGAACTGCTTGACGAACTCGCGGAAGGTCTCGCCGGCCAGATCCGGGGAATCGAAGATCCATTTTTCCATGCGCAGGAAGTCCTCCAGCGCCCGCGGATCGTCAAGGATGTCGAGCAGGCCCACGTACTTCTGCAGGTTCAGCCGGAACGGCTTGAGCATCAGGTAGCTGACGTTCATCAGGTCCGCCGGCACGTTGCCGAGGGTGTCCACGAACAGGTCGACATCGACCTGGCGCGCCCAGTTGGACAACATGTTGTCCGGCGTGTGGAAATCCACCGGCGTGACCATGGTGACCAGGTTGCGCACCTTCTCCGGCTGCAGGGCGGAATAACACAGCGAGAACGTGCCGCCCTGGCAGATGCCGAGCATGTTGACCGGCGCGCCGTCGCCGGCCGCGCGCAGGTGGTCCACCGCGCCGTCGATGTAGCGCAGCAGGTAGTCCTCCAGCGTCAGGTAGCGCTCGGAGCGGTCCGGGTAGCCCCAGTCCAGCACGTAGACGTCCTCGCCTAGCGCCAGCAGCCCCTGCACCAGCGAGCGGTCCGCCTGCAGGTCGACCATGTACGGGCGATTGACCAGGGCATAGACGATCAGCAGCGGCACCTTGGCGGTGGGCGGGCGTTCGCCGACGAAGCGGTACAGCACCACCTTGCCGTCGCGCCACACTTCCTGCCGCGCGGTGGCACCGTAGTCGACCGTGTCCAGGCCGGGCAGCACGCGCAGGCCCTCCAGCAGCTTGCGCTGCAACTCCAGGGTTTCCTGGACCAGATCGTCGCTGCTGAAGCTCAGCGGCCCCTTCATGCGCGGCTCCTGCGGGCGGCGGAGGACGTGGTCCCGCCACGGCGCGGCTTGGCGACAGGCACCGCCTTCGCGGCCCTGGCGGGCTTGGATTTGGATGTAGGCGCGGCCGTCGCCGCTTTCCTTGCGGCGGCGGGCTTGGCCGCAGTCTTTCTGGCGCGCTTCCGCGGTGTGGCCGGGGCCGCGGCCGCAGGCGCAGCAGGCGCTCCCTGCCCTTCGCCGCGCTCCAGCCGTCGCAGCCGTCGCTCCAGGTCGGCGATGCGCCGGTGCGCGGCGTCCAGTTCGGTGCGCGTGGGCAGGCCCACCTGCTCGCAGACCTGCTCGGTCTCGCGCTGCAGGAGGGCGCGCAGGCGCATCTGCGCATTGGCGACGTCGGCGTAGACCTGACGGAACTCCGGCGACAGCGCCGCCGCCGCATAGGCCTCCTCGGCCGCGTCGATCCACAGATCGAACATCGCCCGCGCATTGGTCAGTTGCCGGCCCGGCTCCTCGTGCGCGCGCAGCTTCTCCTCGAACAGGCCGAAGGCGCGGTCGATGGCGCCCTGCAGCAGCCCCAGATAGGCCTGCAACTGCGCCTGGTAGTCCTGCTGTGCCTTGGCCAGGGCCCGCCAGCGCGCCTGGTGGTTGCGCGCCGGGCCGAACCCGGGCATCTGCAGCCACGGCCCGCTGTCGCGCTGCAGGCCCTGCAGCCACTGCGCCGCCTGCTGCAACCATGGGTCGATCCCGGCCTGGCCGGTGCCGCGCACGGCGCCCAGCAGCCACTGCAGCAATTGTTCGCGCTGGCCCTGCACCTGGCGCTTCCACGCGTCGGCGACGTCGGCACTGCTGGCGTCGCGGCCGGCGAACTGCGCCGCCACCTGCTGCATCGCGCCGAGCCAGTCGCCGGCCTGCTGCTGGAACTGCGCCACCGCGTCTTCGGCCTGAGGTGCGCTGCCGCGCGGCAACCACTGGCTCCAGGCCGCGATCGCCTCGCGCCAGGCGCCGGCGCCGTCGCCAGCCGCGGCGGACGCGGAGCCCGGCGCACCCTGGCGCAACGCGGCGCTCCAGGCCTCCCAGTACTGCCGCGTCATCGCCTCCAAATCGCCGGCGCCACCGCCGCCGCTAGCCTTCATCGCCACTCTCCCGAACTGGCCCGCGATGATAGCAACCCACCGCGATCAGGGCTTGGGGATGCGCAGCGTCTTGCTGATCATCAGCGAGCCGGACAGCGCGAACAGCAGCGCCAGCGGGTGCAGCAGCCACGGTCCCAGCCGCCATTCGCCCCACCACAAGGCGTCGCCGATGTGGCCCAGGTGCGCGGCGATCGCAAGCACGATGACCAGGCCCAGGCTGCTCGGGATCGGCGTGCCCTCGAAGTACGGCACCTTGTCGCCGTCGCCGGCCAGTTGCTCGGCGGTGACGTTGTAGCGGGCCAGGCGGCTGACCCCGCAGCAGACGAAGAAACTCAGCACCAGCCAGTCCCAACCGCCCTGCATGCCGCAGGCGTAGGCCAGTGCGGCCGGGGCCACGCCGAAGGAAATCACGTCGGCCAGCGAGTCCAGCTCGCGGCCCAGGGTCGAGGACGACTTGCGCCAGCGCGCCACCCGGCCGTCCAGCGCGTCGAACACGAACGCCAGCGGAATCAGCGCCATGCCGAACAGCAGGTCGCTGCGGCGGCCGTCCTGCAGGAAGCGCATCGCCGCGAACACCGCGCCGGTGCCGCAGAAGGCGTTGGCCAGGGTGAACCAGTCGGCCAGCTGGAACTCGCGCAGCATGGAGAAGTGGCGTTTCATCGGCATAACGTGGCGGATCCGGCGTGAGCGGCAAGCGACGGCACAGGGTAGCGTGGCGCCGCCGCACTGGCGAGCGGCCGCTGCCGGGCGCCGCGGCGCGCTGCTACGCTGACCGCCCCCCACTTTCGCGCAGGGTATTGCCTTATGCAGACCGTCCTGATCACCGGTGCCGCCAGCGGCATCGGCGCCGGCATCGCCAAGGAACTGGCCGCCGGCGGCTGCCACGTCGTCGTCAGCGACCTCGACCCGATCGCCGCCGACGCGGTCGCCGCGCAGTTGCGCCAGGCCGGCGGCTCGGCCGAGGCAGTGGCGCTGGACGTGGCCAGTGCGGACAGCATCGCCGCGGCGCTGGCGGCCGTCAGCCGGCCGGTGGATGTGCTGGTCAACAACGCCGGGCTGCAGCACGTGGCGCCGTTGCAGGAGTTCCCGATGGACAAGTGGGGCCTGCTGGTGGAGGTGATGCTGACCGGCGTGGCACGGCTGACCCAGGCGGTGCTGCCGGGCATGCGCGAGCGCGGGTTCGGCCGCATCGTCAACATCGGCAGCATCCACTCGCTGGTCGCCAGCCCGTACAAGAGCGCCTATGTCGCCGCCAAGCACGGCCTGGTCGGCTTCTCCAAGGTGATCGCGCTGGAGACCGCCGACACCGACATCACCATCAACACGCTCTGCCCCAGCTACGTGAAGACGCCGCTGGTGGACAAGCAGATCGCCGACCAGGCGCGCACCCGCGGCATTTCCGAAGCCGATGTAATCGCCCAGGTGATGCTCAAGCCGATGCCCAAGGGCGTGTTCATCGCCTACGACGAACTGGCCGGTTGCGTGGCGTTCCTGGCCTCGCCGGCGGCGCGCAACATCACCGCGCAGACCATCGCCATCGACGGCGGCTGGACCGCGCAGTAGCGCTGCGACAGGTACGCACGTCCGGCTGCGTGCTCGCGCGATCGACGCTGGCGAATTTTTCGCCAGCGCGGCGGTGACCGTTGCGGCACAACGCCACCGGCCTCTTATCCACAGCGTTCGTGCGCTTTCATCCACACCGGCTGTGGAGAAGCGCGGCAGGGACTGCTGAAATTTTCGCCACCCGGCAAAATCGGGCAGGCATTTCAGCGACTTGCCACGCTTGCCCACAGGCTTGTGCAGGATCGATCCACAGCCGCTGTGGACAAGCCGGGCGCGAGCAGGATGAGGCTGTTCCTTCTCCCATCGGGAGAAGGTGGCCCGAAGGGCCGGATGAGGGTACGGGTGGAGCCTGGCGCAGCAAAACTCCGCGGGTCGCTTTCGCGCCGTACTCTTGCCCTACCCACCCAAACTTCGCGAGTCGCTTTCGCGCCGTACCCTCACCCCACTCACCCAAACTTCGCGGGTCGCTTCGCGCCGTACCCTCACCCCAACCCCTCTCCCGGCGGGAGAGGGGCTTAATGTCAGACCCGCGAATAGCGCCAGGACTGCATGCGGCCGTCGCGGTACGGCATGACCCCATGGAACGGGCGCGGGTCGCCATCGAACACCAGCGGCAGGAAGTGGCGATCGCCCTCCCACATCGGCAGCGTGTCCATCTGCGCGATCGGCACCCAGGCCAGCGCGCCCTCGGCGTTCTCGGCGAACGGTTCCCCGCTGTAGGCCTCGATCAGGAACACGAAGCCCAGCCAGTCCTCGCCGTGCTTGCCGAATCCCGGCCAGCTGATGGTGCCGCGCAACTGCAGCGCCTCGCAGGTGATGCCGGCCTCCTCCAGGATCTCGCGGCGCATGCCGGCCAGCACGTCTTCGTCCGCCTCGACCTTGCCACCCAGGCCGTTGTACTTGCCCAGGTGATGATCGCCGGGCCGGGCATTGCGATGGACCATCAGCACCTGGCTGCGGTCGGGCGAGAGCACGTAGCCCAAGGTGGCGACGATGGGGGTGTAAGGCATGCGGGGAATGCGGATGGCGACGGGCGCGCAGTATGCCGTAACCGCGCCGCCGCTTCGTCTAGCCCGTGGCTAGACGGCGGGCGTCACCGCGTCCTGCGCCGCGCGCGGCAGCGGCGGCGCCGAGCGCAACGTGGCCACGCCGTGGCCGCGCTCGGCCAGGTATTCCAGCCATTTGCCGAGGAAGGTGTTCATGCGCATGCGGTGGCTGATCAGTTCCGCCGGCGGCGGGTACAGCCCCATCACGTCCTGCCAGCGGCGGCCGACATAGCAATGCGTGGTCTCGGCCTGGCGCGCATCAAGGTACAGGCGCACGTAGGCCGACGGGTCCGGCTCGCCGGTCAGCGGATCGCACAGGTCGTAGGTCAGGCGCAGCTCGACGGTGTAGCGGTGGCGTTCGATCACGTCCAGGCGCAGGTCCAGGCCGTCGCCGATGCTGGACACGTAACTGCCGGCGGCCAGGTCGGCCGGCACGAACAGGCGGTTCAGGTGCAGATAGTTCTCGGCGTACAGCCCCATCAGCCAGCCGAAACGGCTGAGCCGGGGGATGCGTTCGCTGCGGGTCAGGGCGTGCTGCATGGGCCGATCCTACACGCTGCATCGCGCCGGCGGCAGCATTGACGGATCGGCGTCAGCGGCCTACCTTGGAGATCCATGCGGCGAAGTGCGGAAATTCCATCGCTGCCAGGAGCGGCCCCGCCCCGACCGGCGCAGACCCGCCCGCGACCACCCTGATCAAAACATCTCGCGCTGCAGCCCCAGCGTCGCCAGCACCTTGCTGGAAATCTCCTCGATCGAGGTGTGCGTGGTGCTCAAGGTGGGAATGCGCTCCATGCGGAACATGGTTTCGGCCGCCGCCACTTCGCGCCGGCAGGTCTCGGCATTGGAGTAACGCGAATTCGGCCGCCGCTCCTGGCGGATCTGCTGCAGCCGCTCCGGATCGATGGTCAGCCCGAACAGCTTGTTGCGGTAGGCGCGCAGCCGCGGCGGCAGCCGATCGCTCTCCAGGTCCTCGTCGGTCAACGGATAGTTCGCCGCGCGCACGCCGTAATGCAGCGCCAGGTAGATGCAGGTCGGGGTCTTGCCCGCGCGCGACACCGCGACCAGGATCACGTCGGCCTCGTCGTAGGTGAGCGCGATGCCGTCGTCGTGCGCCAGCGCGAAGTTCATCGCGTTGATGCGGCGGTGATAGGTCTCGAAATCGACCAGACCGTGCGCCTGTCCCACGCGCGAGTGTCGCGGCGCGTTCAACTCGCGCTCCAGCGGCTCGATGAAGGGCGCGAACACGTCGAGCATCAGCGCCCCGCTCTCGGCCAGCAGCATGCTCAGTTGCGGGTCGACGCAGGAGTTGACCACGATCGGCCGGACCTGATACCGCTCGCCTGCGGCATGGATGCGCTGCGCGGCATCGCGGGCTTTTTCCGGATCGTCGACGAACGACATGCGGTCGGTGACGAAGCTGAAACCGCTGAACTGGGTGAGCAGGCTATGCCCAATGGTTTCAGCGGTGATACCGGTTCCATCGGACACGTAGAACACGGGTCTGATCGTCGACATTGCCTGCATTCTCCTGGCTGAAACCCAACGGATGCGCCCGCTTCGCTTGTGCCGGCTCGGGTGCGCACTGCATCATATCGGCTTCTTCCCTCACGGACGCGGCCATTCAGCCCGCCTCGGGCGATGGCCTAACGGAGCATCGCGCTTGAACGAGAACATCCTGTGGTTGCATGAGCTGCGCCTGGCCGACCTGGCTCGCGTCGGTGGCAAGAATTCCTCCCTCGGCGAAATGATCGGCAATCTGGCGGGGCTCGGCGTGTCCGTGCCGGGCGGCTTCGCCACCACCGCCGAAGCGTTCAAGGCCTTCGTCGCCCACAACGATCTGTACCAGCGCATCTTCGACAAGCTGGCCACGCTGGACGTGGAAGACGTGGGCGCGCTGACCGCCGCCGGCAAGGAAATCCGCGGCTGGGTGATCGACGCGCCGCTGCAGCCGGAGCTGGACCAGGCGATCCGCGACGCCTACTCGCAACTGTGCAACGAGAACGGCGGCGGTGAAGTCGCGGTCGCGGTGCGCTCCTCGGCCACCGCCGAAGACCTGCCCGACGCCAGCTTCGCCGGCCAGCAGGAGACCTTCCTCAACGTGACCGGCGCCGACGACGTCGTGCACAAGGTCAAGGAAGTCTTCGCCAGCCTCTACAACGATCGCGCCATCGCCTACCGCGTGCACCACGGCTTCAAGCACGAGGACGTGTTCCTGTCGGCCGGTGTGCAGCTGATGGTGCGCTCGGGCGTCGGCGCCTCCGGCGTGCTGTTCACCCTGGACACCGAGTCCGGTTTCCGCGACGTGGTGTTCGTTACCTCGAGCTTCGGCCTCGGCGAAATGGTCGTGCAGGGCGCGGTCAATCCCGACGAGTTCTACGTCTACAAGCCCACCCTGAAGGCCGGCAAGCCGGCGATCCTGCGCCGCTCGCTGGGCAGCAAGCTGATCCGCATGGTGTATTCGGACGTGCCGGGCGAGCGCGTGCGCATCGAGGACACCCCGGCCGAGCTGCGCAACACCTTCTCGATCAACGATGAGGACGTGCAGGAACTGGCCAAGCAGGCACTGGTGATCGAGCAGCACTACCAGCGGCCGATGGACATCGAATGGGCGAAGGACGGCGTCAGCGGCAAGCTGTTCATCGTGCAGGCGCGCCCGGAGACGGTGAAGTCGCGCGGCCACGCGACCCAGATCGAACGCTTCGCGCTGCAGCAGCGCGGCGAGGTGATCGCCGAAGGCCGCGCCATCGGCCAGAAGATCGGCGCCGGCGTCGCGCGCGTGGTGCGCAGCCTGGAAGACATGAACCGGGTGCAGCCTGGCGACGTGCTGGTCGCGGACATGACCGATCCCGATTGGGAGCCGGTGATGAAGCGCGCCTCGGCGATCGTCACCAACCGCGGCGGCCGCACCTGCCACGCGGCGATCATCGCCCGCGAGCTGGGCGTGCCGGCGGTGGTTGGCACCGGCAACGCGATGGAGCTGGTCGAAGACGGCAAGGAAGTGACGGTCAGCTGCGCCGAAGGCGACACCGGCTACATCTACGGCGGGCGCCTGCCGTTCGAGCGCACCACCACGGACCTGGGCAACATGCCGCCGGCGCCGCTGAAGATCATGATGAACGTGGCCAACCCGGAGCGCGCGTTCGACTTCGGCCAGTTGCCCAACGCCGGCATCGGCCTGGCGCGCCTGGAGATGATCATCGCCGCGCATATCGGCATCCATCCCAACGCACTGCTGGAATACGCCAAGCAGGACGCGGCGACCAAGAAGAAGATCGACGAGAAGATCGCCGGCTACGCCGACCCGGTGAGCTTCTACGTCAACCGCCTGGCCGAAGGCATCGCCACGCTGACCGCGTCGGTGGCGCCGCACCCGGTGATCGTGCGCCTGTCGGACTTCAAGTCCAACGAGTACGCCAACCTGATCGGCGGCAGCAACTACGAACCGCACGAAGAGAACCCGATGATCGGCTTCCGCGGCGCCAGCCGCTACGTCGATCCGAGCTTCGCCGCCGCGTTCGCGCTGGAATGCAAGGCCGTGCTCAAGGTCCGCAACGAGATGGGCCTGGACAACATGTGGGTCATGATCCCGTTCGTGCGCACCCTCGAGGAAGGCCGCAAGGTCGTCGAGGTGCTGGCCAGCAACGGCCTGCGCCAGGGCGAGAACGGCCTGAAGATCATCATGATGTGCGAGGTGCCGTCGAACGCGCTGCTGGCCGAGGAATTCCTGGAGATCTTCGACGGCTTCTCGATCGGCTCCAACGATCTCACCCAGCTCACCCTGGGCCTGGACCGCGACTCCTCGATCGTGGCGCACCTGTTCGACGAGCGCAATCCGGCGGTCAAGAAGATGCTGTCGATGGCGATCAAGGCCGCGCGCGCCAAGGGCAAGTACGTGGGCATCTGCGGTCAGGGTCCGTCGGATCACCCGGACCTGGCGGAGTGGCTGATGCAGGAAGGCATCGAGTCGGTGTCGCTGAACCCGGACACCGTGGTCGACACCTGGCTGCGTCTGGCCAAGCTCAAGAGCAAGGGATGATGCCGATGCAGTCGTGGCTGACGGCACTGACGGCGGCCACGACCGCTGCGCCGGCGACGCGCGCGGCGCGTCCGTTCGACTGGCGGACCCTGGACTGGGCGCAGTACGCGCTCAACTGGGGCGTGGCGATCCTGATCGTGGTGGTCGGGATGTGGATCGCCAAGCGTCTGAGCGAATGGCTGCGCAGTGCGCTGCTGCGTGCACGGGTGGAAACCACCCTCAGCAATTTCCTGCGCAACGTCGCCTATGCGTTGATGCTGGTGCTGGTGCTGGTCACCGCGCTGCAGAAGATCGGCGTGCCGCCGACCTCGCTGTTCGCCGTGCTCGGCGCCGCCGGCCTGGCGGTGGGCCTGGCGCTGAAGGACTCGCTGTCCAACATTGCCTCCGGGGTCATGCTGATCGTGCTGCGGCCGATGCGCGACGGCGACCACGTGGTGGTGGCCGGCCAGGAAGGCGTGGTCGACGAGATCCGGATCTTCCAGACCCGCATCCGCACCTTCGACGAGCGCATGGTGACCCTGCCCAACAGCACCATCACCACCGCGCCGATCGTCAACTACAGCACCCTGCCCAACCGGCGCCTGGAGATCACCGTCGGCGTCGGCTACGGCGACGACCTGAAGAAGGCGCAGGAGCTGTTGCTGAAGATCGCCCAGGACAATCCGAACATCCTGAAGACGCCGGCCCCGTTCGTGCAGGTCACCAACCTGGGCGAAAGCACGGTGGACCTGATTCTGTTCGGCTACGCCAAGAACGGCGATTTCGGCGCGGCCAAGAGCAGCACGCTGGAGCAGATCCGCAACCAGCTGCTGGAGAACGGGCTCAGCATTCCGTATCCGCAGCGCGACCTGCACGTGTACCACCACGATGCCGACGGCCGCCCGATCGCCGAGCTGTTGACCAAGGGCGTCACCGACGACGGCGAGACCAAGCCGGGACCGCCGCTGGCGCGCTGAGCGGCGGCGTCATTTCCTGTACTGCCTGTGCATCCGCCCGACGATCGTCGGGCGCTCTCCGCATGCGCCTCGACGGCGTCCGAATCGCGGATCAGCCCTCGCCCTGCCCGCCCAGCCTGCCCATGAACGGGCGGTAGTAGCGCAGTTCGTCGATGGAATCGTGCACGTCGCTGAGCGCAGTGTGCGAGGAGGTCTTGGTCAGCCCCGCCGACACCGTCGGCGCCCAGCGCCGCGCCAGTTCCTTCAGCGTCGACACGTCCAGGTTGCGGTAGTGGAAGAAACGCTCCAGCCGCGGCATCTGCCGGTGCAGGAAACGCCGGTCCTGGCAGATCGAGTTGCCGCACATCGGCGAGGTGCCGGGCTTGCACCACTGGGTCAGGAACGCCATGGTCTCGGCCTCGGCGTGGGCCAGCGTGACCTGGCTGTCAAGCACGCGCTGCCACAGGCCGGAGTGGCGGTGCTGGTTGCGGTTCCACTCGTCCATCGCCTCCAGCGTCTGCAGCGGATGGGCGATGGCGAACTCCGGACCCTCGGCCAGCACGTTGAGTTGCGCGTCGGTCACCACCGTGGCGATTTCGATGATCGAATCGCGATCGGTATCCAAGCCGGTCATTTCCAGATCGATCCAGATCAGCCGATCGTTCGCCACGTGCGCTTGCGCCATATCACCGTCCTGTCGTTCGCGGCGGCGGGGCCGGCGCGGAAGTGTCGTATCAGACTTCAATGATACCGCGCGGCCTGCGCAACCGGCAGGGGCTGGCCGCTCACGCGCCCAACGGCGGCTTGCCGCGCTTGGCGCGGAAATAATTGGTCAGGCGCGTGCTGGCCTCCGCCGCCAGCACCCCGCTGCGGACCTGCACGCGGTGGTTGTGGCGCGGGTCGGCGAGCAGGTCGAACACACTGCCGCAGGCGCCGGTCTTGGGATCGGTCGCGGCATAGACCAGTTCCGCCACCCGCGCATGCACCACCGCCATCGCGCACATCGCGCACGGCTCCAGGGTCACGTACAGGCGGCTGCCGACCAGGCGATGGTTGCCGAGCCGGCGGCCGGCCTGGCGCAGCGCGACGATCTCGGCATGCGCGCTGGGATCGTGTTCGGCGATGTTGAGGTTCCAGCCCTCGCCCAATACCGCATCGTCGGCCGAGACCAGCACCGCACCGACCGGGATCTCGTCGAATTCGCGCTCGGCGCGTTCGGCCAGGGCCAGCGCGTGGCGCATCCAGTGCGCGTCGCGCGCCCGTTGCGCGTCGTCGCTCGCGCTCATCGCGACGCGCTGTGCTTGCGCACGAACTCGGCGAACACCGCCAGCGTCGCCTCGCTGACGTGGTGCTCGATGCCCTCGGCATCGCGGCGTGCGGTGTCCGCGTCGATGCCCAGGGCCAGCAGGAACTGCTCCACGGTCTGGTGGCGCTGCCGGCTGGCCGCGGCCAGCGCTTCGCCCTCGGCGGTCAGGAACACGCCGCGATACGGACGCTGTACCACCCAGCCGCCCTTGACCAGGCGCTTGAGCATCTTGGCCACGGTCGGCTGGGCCACGCCCAGGCGCGCGGCGATATCCACCTGCCGCGCTTCGCCGCCGTCGGCGAGCAGGTCGGAAATCAGCTCCACATAGTCCTCGATCAGCTCCAGGCGGTGCGCCTCGCGCACCTGGCGGAAGCTTTCGACCTGCACTTCGGCGTCGAGCAGCACCGCCGGCGGCGCCATCGACTTCCCGCTTTTCTGCATCGCAACGCCCTTGTCCTGTGCCGGCGCCCGCCGGCCACCTGCCTATTCTGGCCGAAATCCGGGCTATCGCAGCGATTTGAATTGCCAATGCTAATCCATATAGCACCTGCTATATACTCGTTCGCACCCCGCCCCACGCTGTCGTCGCCATGGCCGCCCCCCTGCCCCTGCCCCGTTCCGCTGCCGAACACGCCAGCCGTGGCGAGGCGCGCCCCAGCCTGGGGGCGATGAACGCCAGCGTCGCCGTGCCGCGCAGCGGCCTGGGCTGGCGCCGCTTCCTGGCCTTCCTCGGGCCCGGCTACATGGTCTCGGTCGGCTACATGGATCCGGGCAACTGGGCGACCGACATCGCCGGCGGCTCGCACTTCGGCTACCTGCTGCTATCGGTGATCCTGCTCTCCAACCTGATGGCGATCGTGCTGCAGGGGCTGGCCGCGCGCCTGGGCATCGCCACCGGTCTGGATCTGGCCCAGGCCTGCCGCGCGCACTACTCCAAGCCGGTGAACTTCCTGCTGTGGCTGGCCTGCGAAGCGGCCATCGTCGCCTGCGACCTGGCCGAGGTGATCGGCACGGCGATCGCGCTGAAGCTGCTGTTCGGCATCCCGCTCACCGCCGGCGCGATCATCACCTCGATCGACGCGTTGCTGGTGCTGTTCCTGATGCGCCGCGGCTTCCGCGCGCTGGAAGCGTTCGTGATCGCCCTGCTGACGGTGATCTTCGCCTGCTTCCTGGTGCAGATCGTGCTGGCCGCGCCGCCGCTGCGCGAGGTGCTGGCCGGCTTCATCCCGCGCGCGCAGGTGGTGACCGACCCGGCCGCGCTGTACCTGGCGATCGGCATCATCGGCGCGACGGTGATGCCGCACAACCTGTATCTGCATTCGTCGATCGTGCAGACCCGCGCCTACGAGCGCACCGACCAGGGTCGCCGTTCGGCGCTGCGCTGGGCACTGGCCGACAGCACCATCGCGCTGAGCCTGGCGCTGTTCGTCAACGCCGCGATCCTGATCCTGGCCGCCGCGGTGTTCCATGCGCACGGCCGCACCGACGTGCAGGAGATCGAACAGGCCCACGAACTGCTGGCGCCGATGCTCGGCGTCGGCCTGGCCTCGACCCTGTTCGCGGTGGCGCTGCTGGCTTCCGGCATCAACTCCACCGTCACCGCCACCCTGGCCGGGCAGATCGTGATGGAGGGCTTCCTGCACCTGCGCCTGCCGCCGTGGGCGCGGCGCCTGCTGACCCGCGGCCTGGCGATCGTGCCGGTGGTCGCGGTGACCTCGCTGTACGGCGAACAGGGCACCGCCAAGCTGCTGGTGCTGAGCCAGGTGGTGCTGTCGATGCAGTTGCCGTTCGCGGTGATTCCACTGGTGCGCTTCGTCACCGACAAGCAGCGCATGGGCCCGCTGGTGGTGCGGCGCGGCCTGGCCTGGCTGGCCTGGGCGATCGCCGCGCTGATCGTGGTGCTGAACCTGAAGCTGCTGGCGGACACCGTGCTGCACTGAGCGATAGGCCGGGCGCGCGCCCGAGGTTGACGGTCCTGTGCTGCCGGCAGCGGCACCACGTACGCCTCCAATTCCGCCATCCGCCCATCGCGAAATCGCCAGACGTCGCAGCAGGAGAACAGCGACGTCCCGGCATCGCCGATAGCGAGCGCGATCTGGCCGATGGCCACGACGTGGTCGTTGCCGACGATGAACTTGCGCACGTCGAACTGCGGCGGCTGCCGGTAGGCCTCGGCCATCCACTCCCTGCTCAGGTTCTCTGTGCCTTCGCGAACAGCGCCGTATAGCGCCGCTGCATCTCCTCCGGCGTCACCGACTCGATCGCGTGGCCGATCAGCCAGCGGTGGCCGAAGGGATCGCGCACGGTGCCGGAGCGTTCGCCGTAGAAGTGGTCCTGCATGCCGCGCTCGAGCGTGGCGCCCGCCGCGACCGCACGGGCGACCAACGCGTCGGCATCGTCCACATGCAGGTGCAGCGTGACCGGCGTGGCACCGAGGTGTTCCGGGCTGCGCACGCCCATGTCCGGATACTCCTCCGACAACATCAGCGTATGGCCGTCCAGATCCACCTCGGCATGGCCGATACGGCCGTCCGGCTCGGTGAGGCGGAACAGTTCGCGTGCGCCAAAGGCGCGGGCGTAGAACGCCATTGCGGCGGCTGCGTCGCGCACGCACAGGTAGGCATAGAGCTCGTGGATCGCCATGTCGAGGCCTCGTGTGGTGACAGGCCATTAGTGTGCCGCGGCGCATGCACAGCGTCTTGCAAGGATTTGACCTGCACCCCGCTCAGCGCGGCACGTGCCGCGGTGCGGCCGGGTCGGCCATCCGCCGCCAGGCAGACGGCGTCACGCCGGCCACGCTGCGAAAGGTATTGGCCAGATGCGCCTGGTCGGCGGAGCCGCTGGCGGCGGCGATCCCGGCCCAGTCCCGCGATCGGTCGCAGGCCAGTTCCAGCGCATGCGAGAACCGTTGCAGCCGTAGCCAGGCGTTCGGAGCGAGACCGGTGGCTTGCCGGAACATGGCGATGCAATGCCGATGGCTGAGCCCGCTGGCGCGCACCATGGTCTCCACGCGCAACCCTGGATGCCAGGCGCACGCAAACATCCTTTCCAACGCTGGATGCAGCATCGGTGGCCGGCCACGAGCACGCGCAATCAACCAATGCTCGAATGCCGCCAGCCGCGCTGGCGCATCGATGCACACCTGCAGCCGTTCCAGCAGCGCATCGACCTCGCCGGCGGACAGCAACAGCTCCAGCGGCGTGTGATGCCCGGCCAGCGCGGATTCGGGCATGCCAAGCAGCACGCCGGTGGCGCCGGGACGCAACATGGCACCGACCGAGACGGCGGGCTGTGCGACATCGCGCACGTGATACGCCATGCGCACCCCACCCACCACCGCATGGCCCAGGCAATGGCCATGCAGGTCGGCGGCGTGGTCGAACACCTGCAACGGGGCGCCGCCGACCCGAACGGCGAGATGCGTGGCGCCAGTCGGCAGCACATGCTCGCGCACGGGCGCCCGTTCGGCTGCCGACATCGGTGCTGGATCGTATGCCCACACCGATGTCACCAGGCCGCGCAATGCCGGAACCGGAGGCCGATGCACGGAAGCCATGGCGCGATGCTACGCCTTCCCCGCTCATAGACGTAGACCATCCAACGACGTGCCCGGTCGCTCTGAACACAGCGTGCGATAGCCAATGAACGAAGCGTCAGCGTTGTTACCGCTAACGCGAACGCACAGCCAGGAAAAACCAGCAGGTTATGCGTCTGCCTCCGTCGATCACTGCGATGCGTCTCACACTGTCGCGTCCGCCGCCAACTGTCTACCTTCGGCAGCGAGCCGGCTTATACAGTAGCCGCGACACACCACGGATGGCGGGGATGGCCGCGGGACGAGATATCGCCAAAGGCGCTCTACTGAGCGCGGCCTACTGCAGCGCCTTCCTGCTGGCCTGGCGCTGCTCCGTGGACCAGTGGTATCTGCCGGCAGGCGTGCGCGTCGCCAGCCTGCTGTTCCTGCCCGCACGGCGCTGGCCGTGGTTGCTGGCCGGCGAAGCCGCCGCGTTGCTGACGCTGCGCATTCCGATGAGCGAGGCCTGGGGCGCAAGCGCCACCTGGGCATATCTGAGTCCGTTCCTGCTGATGCCGGCCGTGTCGCTGCTGCCGGTCGTCGTGCGTCAACGCATTCCGGATCTGGCACGCAACGATCACTGGCTGCTGCCGCTGACACTGGCGACCGCGCTGTGGAGCACGCTGTGCAACATCGCGATCAACAGCGCACTTGGCGGGCCGGCAGGGCCCGCGCCACTGGACGTGCTGCTGCGCTACTGGCTTGGCGATTACCTCGGCACGCTGATGTTCGTGCTGCCGGCATTGCTGTGGTTGCGCCGCGACGAGCCTGCGCAGATGCAGGCCTCGCTGCTGCGCGAGGGGTTGGCGTCGATCGGCGTGGTCGTGGCGCTGTCGGCATCGATCGCCCTGGCCGGCGACGCGCTGCTGCGGCAACTGCTGATGGTCCTGCTGGTGATCCCGGCGATCGTGCTGACGCTGCGACATGGGTGGCGGGGCGCGGCGCTCGGCGTGGTCCTGGCGAACGTCGCCGTGGCGCTGTCCATGCCCAGGGTCGTGGCACCCGGCATGCACGACGCCGACGCGTTCGTGGTGCAGATCCTGCTTGCCGCCACGGCCACGGTGATGTTCGCGTTCGGGTCGCGCATCTCCGCGGCCTATCGGCACATGCGCGACGACGGACGCCTGCGCGAGCAGGCGCTGGCCTTCGCGCAGGCCGGCTATCTGTCGGCCGAACGCACGCTGCGCCGGCGCGTGGTCGACTACACCGACCTCAGCACCCAGATCAACAAGCTGCGCCGCGACGTGGTGGAGGACCTGCGCGCGCGCGGCCATTACGCCGCCGCCATGCAGATGACCCGCACCGGCGTGATCCAGGCGCAGTTGCTGGACGAGTACGTCACTGCACTGTATCCGCTCGGCATCGAGACGCATGGGCTGTACCCCACCCTGCACTCGCCGACCTTCGCCAACCTGTGCGGGACGGAGTTCCGCTGCCGCCTGCATGGTGATCCGCGGCGGCTGTCGCTGGGCCTGCAACTGGTGGCCTATCGCTGCATCCTCGACGCGATCGAGACGCTGCCCGTGGCCCACACCCATCTGCTGCAGGCGCGCGTATGGCGTGCCAGAGGGCGACAGGGCATCGCCATCCGCATCACCGCCGATGCCGCGATGCTGAGCGCCTTGCGGCGCCGCCCGGAGGCGCCGGAGCGCGAGCTGGCGGTCCGCCTGCAGGCGCATGGCGGCACCTGCCGGCGCCGCCATGCGTTGAGCTTCAGCTTCCTGGTGTCCGAAAGCCAGGCCGCCGGCCTCACTCCAACGCGGTGATCTCCCAGGCGTCGCCGCTGGCTTCCTCGCGCAGCCGCACCACCACATCCGCTGTCCGATAGATCACGCGACCCGGCATCGCCGGCGATGCCGTGAGCGAGACCCGCGCCACGTCGCTGCCCATCGGCAGCACCCACAGGGTCTTGCCGATGCGGCCGACCGCGGCACGCACCACACCGCTGGCGTCGTTGATCTGCAGGTAGTTCACGCCATCGCGCGAGAACGCATAGACGCGCCAGGCCGAGTCCGTGGCCAGATTCAGCGCCTTGGGCACGCTTTCGCCGAGTCCCTTGCCCACCACCCCATGCCCGCCAGAGGGACAGCAGGACTGTGCCTGCGCCTGAAAGGACAGCGCCAGCCCCGCTGCCGCCATGATCGCCAAGCCCTTCGCCTTCGTCTTCATTCCATGTTCCTTTCCCATCCGGGGAATTCCGCCTGCATCTCAGGCTGGATCAAGGTACGTGGTCCGGGGCGTGAAGCGGTCGACAAACAGCGCCGCGGCCATCGCGCCCGACCAGGTCGTTATCTGTCCACGATGAAAAAACGCCCTGCCGCCGACAGCAGCGCATCCGCAATCAAAGCGAATCCGGTTGCACGCGATCGACCACGCCGGAATGCAGGTCGTGCTTGACCCGCCACGCATTTCGAAACATCATTAGTTACATGAAGCGCGACAGCCGCCTGTCCTCCGTCCTGCATGCTTTGCTGCACATGGCCGAGCACGAGGGCCCCATGACCTCCGACGCCCTGGCCCAGTGCCTGGGCACCAACCCCGTCGTGGTCCGGCGCACGATGGGGTACCTGCGCGAAGCCGGCATCGTGACCTCGGACCGCGGGCACGCCGGCGGATGGCGCATCCATGTCGACCTGGCCACGGTCACCCTGCGCCAGTTGCACGAGGCACTGGGCGAACCGGCCCTGTTCGCCATCGGCAATCGCCACGAATCCCCGGCGTGCCTGGTGGAGCAAGCGGTGAATGCCGCACTGGAAGGCACGTTCGCAGAAGCCGAGGCGTTGCTGTTGAAGCGGTTTTCGGAGATCACCCTTGCCGACCTGGCCGCCGACTTCGCGCGCCGGCATGCGGCGGCACGACGCACGAGGAATTGAGCATGCATTACGACACCATCGTCATCGGCGGCAGCTATGCGGGCATGGCCGCCGCCCTGCAATTGCTGCGGGCACGCCGCTCCGTGCTGGTGATCGACGCGGGCCAGCGCCGCAATCGCACGGCCCGCCATGCACATGGCTTCCTCGGCCAGGACGGCGTGCCGCCGGACGCCATCGCGGCGACCGCGCGCCAGCAGCTCGACGCGTATCCGACGCTGGCCTGGCTCGACGCCCACGCCCTGACCGTCACCGGCTCCCTGGACGCCTTCAAGGTGACCACCTCCGATGGCGGCACGCACCAAGGCAGTCGCATCCTGCTGGCCGCCGGCGTCGCCGACCGGCTTCCGGCCGTCGACGGTCTTGCCGAACGCTGGGGCACGGCGGTCTTCCACTGCCCGTATTGCCACGGCTACGAGCTGGACCAGGGTCGCATCGGCATCGTCGGCGCCGGCCCGCTGTCCGCGCACCAGGCCGAACTGCTCACCGAATGGGGCGATGTGACCTTGCTCGTCAACGGCGCGCTGCACCTGGACGAAGCGGCCAGGGCTCGCCTGACCGGTCGCGGCGTGGCGATCAAGGAGGCGCCCATCGACAGGATCGACGGGCATGCCGACGTGGTCCTGGCCGACGGTCGCCGGCTGACCTTCGCCGGCCTGTTCACGGCCCCGCGCACCGTCCCGTCCGGCTCCCTCGCCGAAGCCATGGGCTGCCAGCTGGAAGAGACGCCGATGGGCCTCCAGGTCCGCATCGACGCCGAGCACAGGACCTCGGTGGCCGGCGTCTTCGCCTGCGGCGACCTGGCGAAAGCGCCGCATTCGCTGTCCTTGGCCGTGGGCAGCGGCGCCATGGCCGGCGCGCAGCTTCACCGTTCGCTGGTCTGGCCGGAGAGCTTCGCCGCGCCGCCAGCATAAGCACGCACGGGATGACGCCCTCTCGGATTCCGCGGCCGTAGCGGGCTACGCCGAGCACATCGCGCGGACGCCGTCATGCCACACGTAGCCGTGTTGGCCGTGCGCATCGCCCCCGTAGGCTGCGACGCATTAGACGCGACGTGCGCGTGCGCCAAACCTGACCAGGTCAGTCCAGCCCGGCAAACAGGCCATGCAACTCGGCAAAGCCCACCGGTTTGACCAGATGCGCATCGAACCCGGCCCGCGCAGAATCCTGGCGATCGCCGTCCTGCCCCCAGCCGGTCAGCGCGACGATGGTGATGTCCCTGCCCCAGTCGCACGCGCGGATGCGGCGGCACGCTTCGCGCCCGTCCATGCCGGGCATGCCGATGTCCATCAGGATCACCTCCGGGCGCATGCGTGCGCCCATCGCCAGCGCTTCCTCGCCGCCTCCGGCGGTGCGCACGTCATGCCCGTCCAGTTCCAGCAGCGCGGCCAGCGCCAGCGCGATATCCGCGTTGTCGTCGACCACCAGGATCCGGCGCACGGTTGGTGCCGGCCTGACATCTCCCGTGCCCGACACCGCGGCAGGCGCGGCGTCGGAGGGGAGCCGCACGACGAACGTGCTGCCCTTCCCGGCTCCCTCGCTGCGTGCCTCGACAGTGCCGCCATGCATCTCGACCAGTTGTCTGACCAGCATCAGGCCGATGCCGAGCCCGCCTTGCGCACGCTCCAGCGTGCGATCCACCTGGGTGAACAGTTCGAAGATGGCGCCGATCTTGTCCGGTGGGATGCCGGAACCGTTGTCCTGCACCACGACCTCGACGCCGCCCTCGATCGCGTCGACCCGGACTTCGATGTCTCCCCCGGGAGGCGTGTACTTGCACGCATTGGTGAGCAGGTTTCCGAACACCTGGGTCAGACGCACCGGGTCTCCCTGCAGCGGCAGCGGCGCCTCCGGCAACACCACACGCAACCGATGCCGCTGCTGGTCCAGCGCAGGACGGCAGACCTCGACCGCCTGCTGGATCACCTCGGCCAGCAGCAACTGCTCGCGCCGCAGCTCCAGCTTGCCCTGTTTGATGCGGTTGACGTCGAGCAGGTCGTCCACCAGCCGCACCAGGTGCCGTACCTGCCGCTCCATGACCTCCTGCGCCTTGCGCGACAGCGCTTCGTTGCCGTGCGAGCGCTTGAGCACTTCCAGCATGTTGCGCAACGGCGCCAGCGGATTACGTAGTTCGTGCGCGAGCATGGCCAGGAACTCGTCCTTGCGTTGCCGCTCCTGCGCCAGCTCCGCCTCGATCTGATGGCGCTCCACCAGTTCGGCGGCCTGCCGGGCGAGCAGGTCGATGTAACGCAGCGCGTCCGGGTCGGGGCCGCCCGGCCAGCGGTAATGGTTGTTGAGCATGCCCAGCAGCCGCCCATCGCGGCTGAGCAACGGCGTGCACTGGATGGAGCGGATCTGGTCCTCCATCACCACCTCCAGGCCCAGTGTCCCCTGCAGGCCCTCCAGCTTCTCCACGTCGGCCACCACCAGACGCTGCACCTGCTTTGCCGCTTCCCCGCAACTGGCGTCCCAGCCGTCCTCGCGGAAATGCTCGACCAGCCGCGCCCCCAGGCCCTGGTGCACCACGATCCGCAGGGTTTTTTTGACCGGATCGAAGATCTGGATGTTGCCCTTGTCGGTGCCGGAGATGTCGGCGGCCGCCGCGAGGATCTTCTGCAGCAGCGGTTCGAACTCCCCGGGACCGACCAGTTCGGCACTCAACTCCTGCAACCGGGCGAGCGCGGCCATTTCCTTGCGCAGATGCGCGGCTGCACGTTCCCGCTCCACCACAATGCTGGTCGCCAGTGCGCCGAATTCGGCGACCTTGCGCTCCCACGCATTGGCCTGCCGCGCTTCGGAAAGACACAGGAAAAACGATCCGACCGCCTTGCCGCCCTGCCCGATCGCCGGGTGCGAATAGCACGCCAGAATGCCGTTTTCCAGGCAAAGCGAACGCCAGGGCGCGGCCCACTGCGGCGCATGCTCCACGTCCTCGCACTCGACCGGATGCCCCTCGTGGATGGCGGTGCCGCAGGTGCCGATGAGCGCTTCCCCGATCGGCAGGCCGCGGATGGCCGCGGCGAACGCAGGAGGAAAATGCGACGAGTAACCATCGCCCATCGTGCGGCGGTCCTGGCTCGCCAGCAGCACGCAGGCGCGGGCGTCTGGAACAAGCCGGCCGACCGCATCGGTGAGCGCATCCAGGCACTCGGCCATGGGCGCCCCAGACGCGATCATCAGCAGCGCCTTGCGCTGCTCCGCATCCAGTTGCGCATCACGCTGGGCCTGAGCCAGTTCTCGGTACACGTGCACCTATCTACGATCGCCGCAGCGGTGTTAATGGATAACACTGGAGACGATTCGTCATGAATGAAACCGAGATCCGCTGAAAGCGCGGCCGCCACGGTCCGTCGGAAGACCATGTTGGCATAGGTGCCGCGTGAAGCGCGTGCGACGTGCATCAAGGTCTGCGGCCGAAGCGGCGTTTGGATGCAGCGAGACGAACCGCAGCGCTTGGCGCCAGACCTTCACGCTGGCACCGATCCCGAACCCGCTCACCTGGCGCGGCGACAGGGCATCGCTAGTTCGTGGCCTGCGACCAGCGACGCGCGGCCTCCAGCGGATCCATCCGTTCGCGCGAGACGAGATCATCCAGCCGCGACACCGCTTCGTTGCCCAGATACGTGTTACGCAACGCGGCCGCTGCCGCTTCCGGCAACCGGTGCATCACCTCATGGCGCGCGAGCAGCGTCGCCTCGTCGGCGCCGCCCATCACTCCCAGCGGATCCTGCAGTGGCCGGATCGCGTATGTCTCATGAAGGAACTGCGGCTTCCACAACGGCACCACGACCCAATGGCCGTGCTGCACCGCATGTTCGTACGCCGCCACGCAGTCGTCCAGCGTGCCGTTCTCGAAGTGATAACCGGCCTCTGCAAGGCCATACTGCGTCATCGCCGCGCGCGAGAACCGGCTGATGCCCGCGCCCGCGCCGATGCCCTGGATGCGCTTGTGCATGCGTGCAGTCACCTCCGGCTTGCGCAGATCCTCGATCGAGGACACCAGGGCCTGCGGTACGTAGTCCGGCACGCCCCAGTACGCATAGGGGCGGTAGAGGACGGCGACCTTCTCGAACCTGCTCGCCATCGGAGCGAAATAGACGCCGTGGCTGTCGGGTAGCCATGCGCTGCACAGCATGTCGGCCTCGCCCGCGTGCAGTTGTGCGAAGGCCTGCGCATGCGGGGCGAGCGTTTCCGTCACGTCCACGCCATGGCGGGCAAGAACGGACCGGATCACACCGGAGGCCGCACGATGAAACGAGAGATCGATCGTCAGCAGACGAACCTGCAGGGTCTGGGCCATGGAATTCGACTCCGGGGAAAGAAGCGCCGATTCACCCGGCGCTCTCTGATGGACGGAAGGACTGCGCAGCACGCCCGGCGACGAACATGCCGCACCTAACGCGCAGCTAGCGCTGGCCTGCCGGCAGATCGACCCGGTACAGCTTCACCGGGAAGCGAATGGTCGATGTACCCCGATTGAAGGCCGGCGCACCGTCGATCTGCGCAACCGGCAAGTAGACGTGGCCCTGTCCATCGAGAAACGGCGCATCGGCCCAACGCAGATCGCGATCGTGCGCGATCGTCGATACCGTCCCGTCCGGCGCACGCCGCATCAGCGTGTTGTCGGCCAGCGGCGTGTAGTACAGGCTGCCATCGGCGCCCATCGCGGTGCCACCGATCGGCGGATTGTCGAACCACGGGCGCACGTGCTGCGCGAGTGCCGCGTCGTCGATGGCGTCATCGTCCAGATAGCGCGTCTCGATCTGCGACAGCGGGCCGGTCAGTGGGCCGAAGTACAGGGTGCGGCCATCCGGGCTCAACTCCAACGGATCGGCATTGACCTGCAGCGGCTTGCCGTCGTTGCCGGTCAGCACCTTGCCATTGACGATGATCCTGTCGTTGGCGCGGGCGCGGGCGAACGCTGCGCCATCGAAGCGGCGCCTCGCACTGCCGCTGTCCAGGTCCAGCACGATCACCGCGCCTTCGCCGGCATCGGTCAGGTAGGCATGTCCACCGTGGATGCGGATGTCGTCGACGTAGGAGTGATCGCGGATCGCGTCTTTCGGGAAGAGGTAGACGCGCACCACGCGATCGGTGCGCGGATCGATGTGGACGACCTTGGCGCCATCGGCGACCGGCGTGCCGCCGAACTCCGGCGTGCCCGTGTCGACGATCCAGAGATCGCCGCGCGCGTCCTTGTGGATCGCGTTGACGCTGACGAACGCGTGCGCCGCGGCGCTGCCCGGCGTCCAGCTGTTCCAGCCGGCGTCCGGATAGGGAGCGAGCGCGCCATCTTTGCGCGCGATGGCCACGGCCGGGCCCGTATTGCCCGTCCAGCGCGGCGTGCTGACGATGAAGCGCCCTCGTCCATCCAGCGCCGCCGCATTCCACGGCATCTGCTGGCTCTCGCGCACGACGACAAGCGTTGCGGGGGGTGCCGCCGCCGATGCGGCGATGGACGCTGCGAACGCACCGCAAGCTGCGAGGCTGGCGGCGACAAACAGGACCCACCGAGGCGGGGCGAAGTGGTGTGGCATGGGTTTCTCCAGCAGGACGTGTGGATGACAGGCCTGCCGGAGTGTGGTGAGTGGACCTGTCCGGAAACAGCACCCGGTGGGGCAAGCAGTCTTGTGATAATTTTGAAAATCACCCCATCACCGTCGCATCCCGCGCCCAAGGCGCGGCGCATCTGCTGGAAAGACTTGGATGATCAGACTGGAAGACGTGCGGATCTTCGTGTCCGCGGCCGACCATGGCAGCCTGTCGGCGGCCGCCCGCCAACTGGACCTCACGCCCGCGGTCGCCAGCGTGGCGCTGAAGCGGCTGGAGACCGAACTCGGCACCCGGCTGCTCGCGCGATCGACGCGCAGCCTGCGGCTGACGCCGGATGGCGAACGCTACTTGCAGTACGCGCGCAAGGTGCTGGAGCAGGTCGAGGCCGGACGCAATGCGGTGGCCCAGGGCCGGAAAATGATCGGCGGTGCGGTGTCGCTGTCGATGCCGTCCGACCTGGGGCGCACCGTGCTGCTGCGATGGCTGGACGCGTTCCAGGCGCAGTACCCGAGCGTCTCCCTGCAGATCCGCATCGGCGACCAGATCACCGACATGATCCGCGCCCCGGTCAGCGTGGCGATCCGCTACAGCGTGTCCGAGGACTCCTCGCTGGTCGCGCTGCCGCTGGCGCCCGAGAACCGGCGCGTGCTGTGCGCGTCGCCCGGTTACTTTCTGCGCCACGGCCGGCCAACGACACCGGCCGATCTGGCAAGGCACAACTGCCTGCGCTTTGCCCTGAGCGATGCCCTGCACGATCGCTGGACCTTCTTCGGCGGCGGTACGCCGGAGGTGGTGACCGTGCACGGCGACCGCAGCAGCGACGACGGGGAACTGGTCCGGCGCTGGGCCGTGGCGGGACTCGGCATCGCCTACAAGTCCAGGCTGGATGTGCTGGACGACCTGCGCGCCGGCCGCCTCGAGGCCGCACTGACGGACTTCGAGGGGGAACGCGCGCCGCTGCACCTGGTCTGCGAGCACCGGGCGATGCTGTCTCCCACGGTCAACGCACTGCGCGACTTCCTGCTGCACAGGGTCAACGGCTATCTGGAGTGAAGCAGACGGGCACCTCGCGCCGGATCGGAAGATTTCAAAATAATTTTGAAACTGATATCGCGCATGGCGCCTGTTACCGCGTGCGGCGCATGACGATCATGGCGTAAGCCGAACCCGCCCGCGGCAACGACGCGTTGCTGCCGCACGCCGGTTCGATCCTGTCCTCAGTCCGGAGCGCACATGAAAGCCATTGGCTACTACCGCAACTTGCCGATCAGCGATGCCGACGCGCTGGTCGAGCTGACCCTGCCCGACCCCGTCCCCGGCGCACACGACTTGCTGGTCGAGGTCCGCGCGGTGTCGGTCAATCCGGTCGACGTCAAGATCCGCGCAAACGTCGCGCCGGAAGCCGGCCAAGCCAAGGTGCTCGGTTGGGATGCAGCCGGCGTGGTGCGCGACGTGGGCACTGCCGTCACGCGCTTCAAGCCCGGCGACAAGGTCTGGTACGCCGGCGCATTGCAGCGCCCCGGCACCAACAGCGAATTGCATCTGGTCGATGAGCGCATCGCCGGACGGATGCCGCAGCGCATCGATTTCGCGGCGGCGGCGGCCCTGCCGCTGACCACCATCACGGCCTGGGAATTGCTGTTCGATCGCCTGAAGATTCCGGAAGGCGACCCATCGCAAGGCGCCACGCTGCTGGTGATCGGCGCGGCCGGTGGCGTCGGCTCGATCCTCGTGCAACTGGCGCGACGGCTCACCGGCCTCACCGTGATCGGCACCGCGTCGCGTCCGGAAACCGCCAAATGGGTCGGTGACGTCGGCGCGCACCATGTGATCGACCACACCAAGCCGCTGTCTGAAGAACTGCGGCGCATCGGCTTCGCCGGGGTCGATTACATCGCGAGCCTGAACCAGACCGACCGCCATTTCGACGAGATCGTCGCCGCGATCCACCCGCAGGGGCACATCGCGCTCATCGACGATCCTGATCGCATCGACGTCCGCAAGCTGAAAACCAAGAGCGTGTCGCTGCATTGGGAGTTCATGTTCACGCGGTCGATGCACGCGACGCCCGACCAGATCCGCCAGCACGAACTGCTGACTCGCGTCGGATCGCTGATCGATGCCGGCGTGCTGCGCACCACGCTCGCCGGACACTTCGGCACGGTGAATGCCGCCAATCTGCGGCGTGCGCACGAATGGATCGAGACGCATCGCGCGCGCGGCAAGATCGTGCTCGAGGGCTTCTGAGCAGCCTGCACGGCGCCGACGTCGGCCCCTGTCAGTTCCCGTCGGCAACCGCCGGCCCAGCGACCACCTACCGCCATCAAGAGGAGAACGACATGCCCCAGCCTGGAGACCCCATGGACCACAACGCGATGCGACGTTATGTCAGCCAGTTGGGGCTGTTCGGCCTGGGCGCATTGTTGGCCGCCCCCGCGTGATGGCCGCGGCGTCCACGCCGGCGAGCTCGCCATCGAAGACGCATCCGGACAGCACGACGCCCCCGAACGCCGCGGCGCCAACGAAGGTGGTGATCCTGCTGTTCCCGGGCACCACCATGCTCGACTGGATCGGCCCCTACGAACTGCTGCATCGGGTGCCGGGCATCGACCTGGTGCTGGCGGCCAAGACCCGCGATCCCTACCGCAGCGACAGTGGCATGGTGACCTATCAGGCGAATGCGCTGATCCAGGACATCGACAAGGCCGACGTCCTGCTCATCCCGGGTGGCGGCATGGGCGTGCGCGAGGTTTCCAACGATGCCGACGTCATGGGCTGGATCCGGCGGATCGACAGGACATCGCGGATCACCGCAAGCGTGTGCACCGGCGCCCTCATCCTGGGCCGCGCCGGGCTGCTGCACGGCCGCCGCGCCACCACGCACTGGGCCTTGCAGAACATGCTGAACGACCAGGGCGCGACCTATGTAGACGAGCGGTGGGTGATCAGCGACAAGTATTGGACCTCCGCGGGCGTCTCGGCCGGGCTGGACATGACGCTGGCACTCATCGGCCACCTGCGCGGGGATGCGGAAGCGATGAAGGCACAGCTGAAGATCCAGTACGACCCGAAGCCGCCGTTCCATGCAGGCGCCTGGTCCACGGCGCCGGCCGCCATTCGCGAAGCGGTAGGCGCGCCGATGCCCAGCCACGGCTGATGCAGTCGAAGGCGCTCGCTGGCGCCATGCCAGGGGCAATATGCTGCCGCGCGCCCTACGCGTCACGAAGAAGCCTGCCGCAACAACGGCTGCATGCAATTGGAAAGTTTTTTAATAGTATTATTCAAAACAGACAGCAGTCCACGGCAACACGAGTTCCAGCGCATCATGTCGAGCGTGGCCATCACCGACGTCATCGAGTCTCTGGACGTCGACAGCGTTCCTCGCCCCGTCGTCGCCCTGCGCGCCACCTCGGTGACAAAGGACTGGGAGAATGCGCGGCATCGGCACCACAAGGCGCAGCTGATCTACTCCGTTCGCGGCGTCCTGAATTGCGAAATCGAAGACGGCGTCTGGATCGTGCCGCCGCAGTGCGCCATCTGGATCCCCGGTGACCTGCCCCACGCGGCGCGCGGGTCGGGCGAAACCGAATGCCATTGCCTGTTCGTCGATCCCGATGCCGCCGCCGATCTTCCGACAAGCTGCTGCACCATTGCGGTATCGCCCCTGCTGCGTGAGCTGCTGCTGAAGGTGGCTGGTTTTCCCGCACTGTACCCGCAGGGAGGCCGGGAAGATCGGCTGATTGCCGCACTGCTCGACGAGTTGGTGGAAGCGCCGGTCGAGGATCTGCATCTGCCCATGCCGCGCGACGCGCGATTGCGCCGCCTCGCGGAACTGCTGCTTGCCGACCCCACCGACAAGACCTCGAAGGCCGTCTGGGCGACCCGCATCGGGATGAGCGAGCGCAGCATGAGCCGCCTGCTGCTGCACGAAATCGGCATGAGTTTCGGGCGCTGGCGCCGGCAACTGCACGTCATCCTGGCACTGCAACGCATGACCAAGGGCGATAGCGTGCAGACCGTGGCATTGGAACTGGGCTACGAAAACGCCAGCGGGTTCGTCACCATGTTCCGCAAGGCCGTCGGCAAGCCGCCAGCGCGCTATCTGTCCGCCCGCAGGAACGGCGCCGAGCTTGCTCCCGTGCCCGGCATCGTGCTCCCCAACGACATCTCGCCTTGATCGGATCAGGCCCGCCTGGTGCGTGACCTTCGTTCGTCCTCTGCCACCCCATGTGCCGCAGTGCGGGGTTGCCTGCATCGCGCGCACGTCGTGGTGATGGTGAAGACGGTCTCCGCGTCGAGCACGAAGCCCTCCTCGCAGGCCAGTGACCGAAGGTGCGCACGCAAGACCGGGTCTTCGATGAACACCAGTCGCGCGCCGCAGCGACAGCGCAGCGTGTCGTGGCGGGTGGTCAGCAGGTCGGGCTTGATCGCGTAGAACGCACGCCCACGCGTGCCTTCCGTGCGAACCAGCAAGCCGGCGCCCCACAGATCGTGCAGTGCCCGATACACCGATCCCGGCGTAAGGCGATCGCGCCGACCGCTCAGGAGGCGGTACACCCGGCTGGCATCGAGACAACTCGGCGCCGCCTGCTCCAAGGCGCGCAAGACATCGGCACGCGCGGCCGTCGGTCGCAGCTCGTGCGCGATCAGGCGCCGATCCTGATTCGACACCACGCATCCGCTCTCGAGGCTGGCTGCAGCTTTGCGCATCGTCCTGTGTTTGTGTTTGCCTGACAGCCATTTCGCGCGCCGCTCGGAGGATGCGGCCAGGTCCACGATCGCAAGCGCGTCATCGCATGGTTCCATTCCCCCCCCTTCGCCACGCCAGATGGAAACCTCGGAACGGCGTGGCCTTCCGGCTGTCACGGACGACGCGCGCCAAGTGCCGTCGCGCTGCTGCGCACCAGTGCGACGTCAGCGCCGCCTGTACAGACTAGTCGTGGATGCGCAGAGCGCGCATTGCGCCATCAGGCCAGAGCATGTCGCGTTCCGGCCACCCTGTGCGCCCAGTGACTAGCTGACCGAATTGAAAAACACTCTGGCCTGAATTCGCCATCGAGCCAGCGCAACCCCGGTGTTAAATAGCGCATCCAAACGCAAATGAGTATCGTTTGATGTGCAAACTTACGGATGTCGGCGCGCTCCAGCGGCAAATTGGTCAGCGTGCCCCGCGTCCGCCGGCGCATCAGCACACGCCCTCACCCCGCAGCCTGTTGGGCTCGGCACTCGCAGCGGCAATCGCCGTCAGCACGCACGGCGCATGCGCCGCCGAGCCAGCGCAGCGACCGAACGAGGCTGGGGAAAACGCGTCCAACGACGCGCAGACCTTGCCGGCGGTCAACGTCACGCACCACGCGGATGCGGCGGCGACCGAAAGGACCGGCTCCTACACCACGGGCGAGACGGCGGCGGCCACGCGCCTGCCGCTGTCGCTGCGGGACACGCCGCAGTCGGTCACGGTGATCACGCGCCAACGTATGGACGACCAGCAACTGACGTCGGTGCAGGGCGTGCTGGAGAACGCCACCGGGATCGCGTCGTATCAGTCCGACAGCGAACGGACGAGTTTCTACTCGCGCGGATTTCTGATCAACAACCTGCAGTACGACGGCATTCCCACGGTGGTCGGCAACATCGTCAACGGCAGCGGCATCGGTTCGCTCGATACCGCGTTCTACGACCGTGTCGAGGTCGTGCGCGGCGCCTCCGGCCTGCTGACCGGCACCGGCAATCCCTCGGCCGCAATCAATCTTGTGCGCAAACGCCCGACCCCGGAATTCTCCGCGTCCGCCTCGCTGGGCGCGGGGAGTTGGGACACCTACCGAGGAATGGCCGACGTCTCCACGCCGTTGACCCAGGACGGTCGCATCCGCGCGCGGATGGTGGGCACGTACCAGGACGGCCATTCGTACCTCGACCGCTACACACCGCAGAGGAAATCGTTCTACGGCATCATCGAGGCGGATCTGACAGCGGACACGACACTGAGTCTGGGCGTCGACTATCAGGACATCACGCCGAAAGGCGCCACCTGGGGCGGCCTGCCGCTGTGGTTCAGCGACGGCACGCAAGCACACTACCCGCGCTCCAGCAGCTATGCGCAGGACTGGAGCCGTTGGGACAACACGCTCAAAACCGGGTTTGCCGAGATCGCCCATCGCTTCGGCAACGGCTGGACGCTCCGCGCCGTCGCGGACCAGTACCGCACGGACTACGATGCCGAACTGCTCGGCTTGGTCGGCCGCCCCGATCGCGCCACGGGACTGGGCGTCTACCCTTACGGAGCCTATCCGGTCGCGCTGGCGTCCGACGGGCGGAGCAGGCAAAACACCGTCGATGCGATGGCCAGCGGCCCATTCAAACTGCTCGGCCGTCAGCACGAGCTGGTGCTGGGGGCGACGAGCTCGCGTCGCACGGCCAGCCAGCGGGACATCGCGCCCTTCTATGCGGGCTTCATGCCGGTCGATGTCTATGACCTGAGCCAACCCTACCCCCGGCCCGACTTCGCGGGCATGACGTGGATACCCACCGGCACCCGGGTCAAGCAGAGCGCTGTCTATGGTGCGGCGCGTTTTTCCCTGGCCGATCCACTGAAATTCATCGTCGGCGGCCGCGTCAGCAACTACGACATCGACGACACCGCCGGCAACAACAGGCTGCACTACAAGAAGACGGGCGAATTCACCCCGTATGCGGGCTTGATCTACGACCTCGACACGACCTACTCGGCCTACGTCAGCTACACCGGCATCTTCAACCCGCAAACGGATTACCGCGACATCAAGGGCAATGTGCTCACGCCGTCCAAGGGAAAAACCAAGGAAGCCGGACTGAAAGGCAACTACCTCGACGGACGCCTGAATGCGTCGATCGCCGTGTTCGAGACCACGCTGGACAACGCGGCGCAGAGCGTCGCCGGGATCTATACGCCGGGCGGCGCGCAAGCCTACAAAGGCGCCGACGGGACAAAGTCGCGCGGCATCGAGCTGGACCTGCAAGGCGAGTTGGCGCATGGCTGGAACATCGCTGCAGGCATCGCGCACTTCACTGCGGAAGACGGCGATGGCGTCCGCCTGAATTCGCAACTCCCGCGCGCCACGGCCCAGCTTTTCACCACCTACCGATTGCCGGGTGCGTGGAGCAAGTTGACGCTGGGCGGCGGCGCCAAATGGCAAAGCCGCATCTACGAGGCGCCCAATACCGGCACCAGTTCACTGGGCGGGGAACAGCGGTCCTATGCCATCGCCTCCCTGCTGGCACGTTACGCCCTCAGCAAGAACAGCAGCCTGGCCGTGAACGTCAACAACGTCTTCGACAGGACGTACGCGCTGCAGAAGGGTGACTTCGACACCGTGAGTTACGGCGCACCGCGCAACGTGATGCTGACGCTGAACTACGTGTATTGATGCGCTCGCAGGCCAATGCGTCATTCGGTTGAGCACCCGCCGTCATCCCGCCAAAGATTTCAGAGGACCCACCCATGCCGCTTCAGCCCGCCACCCCACTACGCCCTACTCAAGAGGCGACCATGCACGCCCCGAACAGGGTCGCATTGTTCTGGTTGACGACCGCGACGGGTGTCGTGCTTTTCGTGACCTTCCAGTTGTTCTTCTACGTCAATACCTTCGTGAGAGCGCACGGAGCGACAGCGGCCATCACGTTCGATCCCGGCATCCTGTGGATGTTTTCCGCCTTCTACGGCTGCTGGATCGTCACGGTGCTGCTCGCACTGATCGGGACCCGCCGGACGCAAGGAATCGCCCTGGTCCTCGGCAGCGTGCTCGTCGTCCTGAATACCCTCGGAGGAATCGCGGACGGGCTGCGCGACGGCTGGTATGTCGCGCTCTCTGCCGTGCTCTTCATCACCCTGCCCGGTGCGTTCGCCATTGCGATCACCTGGCGCCACATCAAGCGTCAAGGAGTTGGCCATGCCCATGAATAGTTCGAACTTCCCCTTGGTCTGGATGAACCTGTCCCAGGAACCCGGGCATGACCACCAGCAGGACTTCGATGAGTTCGAGGCGAACCTGCGGCGCGGGGAGCCGTTCGTGATCCTGAGCGACAGCACGCCAAGCGAGGACCACGACCACACGCCGGAAGAAAAGAAACGCACGGCGCTATGGATGAAAAAACACAAGGCCGAACTGCGAAGGCTGGTGCTGGCGATGATCCAGATCGAACCCAACTCGGCCAAACGCGTCGGATACAAGGCTTTTGCGGTGCTGTTCGCCAAGTTCTGGGGTTACCCCATGCTGCTTGCCGCCTCGCGTGAGCAGGCGCTGGAGATGGCAAAAGAACTGCTGGCGACAAACGCGGCAGGGTCTCGCTGACGGCCCATGCCGGAGGAACTCGCCACAACACCGGCGGCCGGTCGCCGGGAGGCGCCCGATTCAGCACGACGACGTCGAGATTCAGCGCTTCCAGCGCCCGCAGCAGTTCGCCGACGCTCGATACGAAGTCCGCGCAAGCGACTACTGATGCAAACCGGGGCGGGATGCGCCGCGCCGCCTCATGCGTCCTTCGCCAACGCCACCAAACGCGCCAATGGCGAGCCGGATGACGCATCGCGCCAGATCAAGGTCAACGGAACGGTGAACGCGGATGCCGGATCCAGCGCCCGGTACACCACGCTCTCGCGATGCAGCGACTGCAGCGCCATCGGCACGATCGCAATGCCCTGCCCGGCCGCCACCATGGCGGCAGCAGACAGCAGACGCGGCACGGTGGCCACAGCGCGCGGCGCGAAACCGGCGCGGTGGCAAGCAGCGGACAGCACGTCCAGGATGCCCGGCCCGTCCGGGCTGCGATACAGCACGAACTCCTCCATCGCCAACTCTTCCAGCGCCAACGCACCGGTTGCCGCGCTCAGCCGGTGTCCACGCGGCAGCGCGACCACCACCGCTTCTTCGCACAGGGTGACGGCGCACAGCGGCGCAAAGCGCTCGGCGGGAGCGCGGACGAACGCCGCATCCATCTCTTCGGCCCTCGCCGCACGAAACAGGCTGTCGGTAGTGTTTTCGCGTACGTCCAACGCGACCTGCGCATGGCGTTCGCGGAACGCCCGCAGGATCCGCGGTACCAGCTGATGCAGCGCAGCCGAACTGGTGTAGCCCATTACCAGCCGCCCCAGTTGCCCCTGCGCCGCACACCGGACGCGAACGACGGCGTCGTCGGCCGCGGCCAGAATGGCCTGCGCATCCGCCAGGAACACCCGGCCTGCCTCGTTGAGGCGCACGCTGCGCGGCGTCCGCTGGAACAGTTCGACACCCAGTTCGCGCTCCAGGTCGCGGATCTGCTGGCTGAGCGGCGGCTGCTGAATGCCCAGCTGTGCGGCCGCCCTGGTCACGCTCTGCGCAGCTGCCACGGCGACGAAATAACGGAGATGGCGCAATTCCATGGCGTTAATGATATTCAAAATATCTGCTCATGGTAGCAAGCAGATATTTTACATTCCGATTATCCCTGCCTAGCATCGCAGGCCGTGCATCCAGCCATGGTCCACTGCCAATGCCCATCGATTTCCACGCTCACCAGAACCGATACACGTACTCCGGCAGGGACGTCGATCCTGCCTGGATGAACGCCGTGCACGCCCTTGTCGAACCTGCCGGCAAGCGGATTGCCGACGTTGGCTGCGGCGGCGGACTTTACGCGCTGGCCTGGCATGCGCTGGGCGCCGCCCAGGTCACAGGCGTCGATTTCTCCGCGGAGATGGTGGCTGCGAGCCGCGAGCGAGGCGCTGGCATGGACAACGTCTGCTTCGTACAAGGTACCGCCACCGCGACGGGGCTTCCCGCGGCGAGCTGCGATGTGGTGTTCCAGCGCGCATTGATTCACCACCTGCCGGACTACGCGGCGTGCTTTGCCGAGGCGCGTCGCCTGCTGGCGCCCGGTGGCCGCCTGCTGGTGCAGGACCGCACACCCGAGGACGTCGACCTGCCTGGATCCAGCACGCACCTGCGTGGCTACTTCTTCGACCGCTTTCCGCGGCTTCGCGCCGTCGAGGCCGGCCGTCGACCTACGCACGCGACCGTCGCGGCGGCAATGCAAGCTGCCGGCTTCACCGACATCGCCGAGCATTCGCTGTGGGAGACACGCAAACGCTATGGTGACTTCGAATCGCTGGCCCTCGACCTGGGGGCACGCACCGGTCGCTCGATCCTGCACGAACTGAGCGATGACGAACTGCAGTCGCTGATCGACTACCTCCGTGACCGATTGCCCGCGCACGGGGAAATCGTCGAGAAAGACCGATGGACCCTCTGGGTTGCACGACCCGCCTGACGACCTGCATGCCATATTTATCCAAGCCGCCGGCGGATCTCAGCGTCGCACCGGTGCCACGCCTCCATGTCGAGACCGAATTCGCCGACCCGACGCTTCGACCCGAGCGCCCGGATTGATCCCCTGCCATGCGCCATCGAAGCACGACAACGCTTCGGCAGTCGCTCCTGAAGCGCAACGAGACATGAAAACCGACAACACCGCGATCGCGATCCGGCGCGCTCGTGCCGATGAGGGAGCACGTGCAGTCCAGATCTGGCAGGAGGCGGTCGATGCGACACACCAATTCCTGTCGGCGCCGGATCGCCTCGCCATCCAGACGCTGGTGCGCGAATTCCTGCCCAGCGCGCCGCTGTGGTTTGCCGTCGATGCGCACGACCGCCCACTGGCGCTGATGCTCATCGAAGACGGGCATATGCAGGCGTTGTTCGTCGACCCCGCATATCGCGGCACCGGCGTCGGCGCCGCGCTGGTGCGGCAAGGTCTCGCGCTGCATCCGCGCATGACCACCGACGTCAACGAACAGAATCATCAGGCTGTCGGCTTCTACGAAAGAATGGGTTTCAGGCGCACAGGCCAGTCCCCGCGCGACCACCAGGGCAAGCCCTATCCACTCATCCACCTTGAATACGCGCCCTAGGCGCACTTTGGAACAGCGCTCGCGGCCTACGCAGGGAGCGGCAGATGCGGAAAGCGTCGGCGCTTGCGCTACTCTCTAAAGATCCTGGCGCAGTACGCGCGCAGCCGTTGCGGCGCGTCGAGCGGGCCGCGGAAGGCGATATGACCGTCGGGCCGCACCAGCACCATCGCGGGATCGCCTTCGACGCCGTAGGCACCATGTGCCAACCCATCCAGGTCGAACAGCGCCGTGGCGTCGCCAGCCTGCGGTACCGCCTTGCCAAGGATCAACCGCGGCCGGACCCACTCCCACGCATGGAGCTGCGCCAACGCACCACGCATCGCCATCAAGGCGTCCTGCTGCCGGGCATCAAACAGCAACAAGGTCCAGCCCCAGGTCACGCCATCGGGGTTGTACAGATGCGCGAACAGCGTCGTGGACGCACCGTCCTGGGCGATGACGGTCGCATCCGGTGCGCGGTCGCCAGGATGCGGAACGCGTCGGTGCACGATCTCCCGCAATCCCTTGAGGTGGTCTTCGTTCAAGGGGCTGTCGGGATAGGCGACGGACAGTTGCTGGAGATCGTCAGTGCCCTGGATCAGCGCGCCGATGTTGGGCAGGAAACTGGCGGCGATCCCCATGGCCGTATCCTTGATGGCGCCGCGATACACGCTGTTCCGGAAGCCCTTTTCCTGCTGCGCATCCAGACGGCGGTGTTCGCCGCCGCGTTCCAGCCCGTAGGATTCCAGCAGCACCGGTGCGGCCTTGCCGTCGAGCGCCATCGCCAGCCGCCATGCCAGGCCGACCGCATCCTGCAGCCCGGCGTTCATGCCCTGGCCGCCCGCGGGCAGGGTGAGATGGCCGGCATCGCCGACCAGGAACACGCGTCCCTCGGCGTAGCGCGAGGTCACGCCATGCTGGAAGCGGCTGTGGGTGATCCAGATCGGATCGCTGAGCTCCAGCGTCTCGTCTTCGGTGACCTCACGCGCGATGGCCTGCAGTTCTTCCAGGGTCGGATCGCGATCGGGGATGCCCGCGTCGTCGGACAGGAAGAACAGCCGGTGGTAGCCCTCCCACACCGGCAGCACGCCGCAGAAGCCCTTGGGGTAATAGAAGAACCACAGGTGATCGAAATCGGTGGAGCGGCGCCAGCGCAGTTTCGCGTCGAGCTGGCGGTTCATGCAGTGGGGCAGCTTCTCCGTCGCGAAGTCCGCGCCGATCTGCTTGCGCACGAAGCCTTCGGCGCCGTCCGCGCCCACCAGGTAGCGGCAGCGCAGGCGCTCGACCGGGCGCCCTTCGACCGGCTCACCGTCGTCGTTCACCGTCGCGACCGTCACGCTGACGCCGTTTGCATCCTGTTCGAAGCCGACTACCTTGCGGCCGCTTTCGAGCGCAGCTCCGCCGGTCTCGATCTGCCGGGTGAGCACGTTCTCGATGACGTCCTGGCCGCTGTACAGCACCTCCGGATACGGACTGGCGACCTGCGCAATCGCGATCGGATCCACCGTCTTGCCGTTCAACAGGGTGTTGATCTGGGTGATCCGGTACGCCTGCTCGGCCAGGGCATCGCGGATGCCGATGCTCGCCAGCAGCTCTTGCGGGCGCGCCCAGAGATTGTTGGCGCGCGAATGCGGCTTTGGCTGCGTGCGTTGCTCGAAGATGCGGAATCGCACCCCATGGTGGGCCAACGCGCAGGCGCTGGTCAGGCCAACTGGCCCGCCACCGATGATGATGACGTCCGTATCGAAGCCGTCGGGATGCGAGGCAAGCGCCATGGTCTCTCCTTGGGATGAGTTGTGTGGCACGCAGGCTTGCGCGCTTCATTCGGCCAGCGACTGATCGAGGGCGTCGCGCATGTCCAGGAGCACCGCGATGGCGGTCCTGACGCGCTCGGCACCCAGTCGGTCGATCAGGTGCTGATCGAGCGACGCGACTGCGGCTTCGGCGGCGCCCAAGGCTGCGCGTCCCGCCGGCGTCAACACCACCAGCTTGGCGCGCGCATGGTGCGGATTGGTCTCGAAGACGACGAACCCGTGTTCGGCCAGCAACTCGACCACGCGCTGCACCGCCTGCCGGGTCAGGCCCATGTTGCGGGCGATATGCGCCACCGGCAGCGGCACCGGCGAGTAGCCCAGCGCACCGAGCACTTGCCACCATGCGGTGGTCAGCCCGATCGGGCGCACCAACCGGTTGCCCATGTCGACCAGGCGGCCGTTGGTGGCGAACACCGCAAGGACCAGCTCGCGAACCAGCAAGGGAAGGTTTTCCGTAGCCATGCACCATCCTGTCAATTTGACAGCATGTTGTCAAATAACTCACAACAACGTGGTGTCGCTCCGACGCACCTCCGGGGCTCCTCGGCGTGACTGCTGAACTTCGGCATGTGCTGTCGCAGCGCCTTGGGCGGGTCGCCCCTACCTAGCGACCGCCGGCGACGGATCGGCGGCGGCATTGCCGCGCCCACCGCTGGCACTAGGAATCTGCTGGCGCAGCGGTGGGCTGCAGCAGCAGCCGCACCAACGGATTCGGAAACCGCCGCGCCATGGTCACGGCGTGGAAGGTCTCCACGATGTCCGGCAATTGATCGCCCTCCACCAGCACGCCCGCGGCGATCTCGTCCTTGACCACGATCGGCGGGAGCACGGCCAGGCCGATGTCCTCGCGTGCCAGCAGGCGCATCATCGCCATGTCCTCCACTTCCGCCACGATCTGCGGGCGCACGCCCAGGCGATCGGCCAGGGCATCGAATCCCGCGCGCACACTGTTGTCCACCGTCGGCAGGATGATGGGATGCTGGCGAAGCCGATCGGCGACGCTGGCGGCATGGCCCAGCCGATCCGGCGTACCCACCAGGCTGACCGGTCGCTCGGCGAGCCGATGGGTCACGAACGGGGTCAGCGCATCGCTCGGCGGCGCCTGATTCAGCAGCACCACGTCGAGGTTGAGTGCTTCCAGCGCCCGCAGCAGTTCGCCGGCGCTGCCCGAGCGCAGGATCAGGTCGATATCGGTGCGGCCGAGCAGCGGCCGCAGGAACTCCAACTGGAAGTTGCGCGACAGCGTGGCCAGCGAACCGACCCGCAGCGCCTGCCGCGCGGCGCCGGTCTGCCGCAGCGTGCCCAGCAGCTCATCGCCGGTGGCGAAGATCGCATCGGCGTGGTCCAGCGCGATCTGCCCGGCCTCGGTCAAATGCAATTGCCGCCCGCGCCGCTCGAACAGCGCGTGGCCCAGACGCTCCTCCAACTTGCGGATCTGCACCGACAGGGCCGATTGCGTGAGGTTGAGCCGCTCGGCGGTGCGGGTGAGATTGCCGTCGTGGGCCACGGCCCAGAAGTAGCGCAGGTGGTTGTAGTTCAGGGCGGCCATCGTTCGATAATAACGAACGATATCGTGAAAACAATGAATTTTTGTTCGGCCCCAGCGATCGCTATCGTGGCGCCGCCCGCCACCGCGCCCGATCCGAGGGGACTGCCTTGTCGCTCTATCTGCTGCCGCTCTCTGCCCCATTGCTGTTGCTGGTCGCCGCCGTGTTCGGCTTTGTCCGCAACGGCCGACGCCCCCGCTTCCTCCCCGCCTTCGCCGAAAGTGCCGCGTTCGGCGCATTGATCGTCGCCATCGCCTCGTTGGCGCTGCTGATCGCCCGGCGCGCCGGCGACAGCGAACTGCTCGGAGCGAACGGCATCGGCCTCTCGGTCCGGCTCGATGCGGTGAGCACCACGATGCTGCTGCTGGTCGCCTTCGTCGGCTGGATCGTGGTGCGCTACACCCGCACCTATCTCGATGGCGAGGCGCGCCAGGGCTACTTCACCGGTTGGTTGTGCGTCGCGCTCGCCGCGGTGTTGCTGCTCGTGCAGGCCGGCAACCTGGTCCAGATCGTGGTGGCCTGGATCGCGACCAGCATCGCGCTCAATCGCCTGCTGCTGTTCTATCCCGACCGCGTGGCGGCGCAGCGCGCCGCACGCAAGAAGCGCCTGTTCTCCAGCATCGGCGCCATCGCCCTGGTGGGTGCGGCCGCGCTGGTCTGGAACAGCCTGGGCACCACCGACATCGCCACGATCAACACCCTGGCCCGCAGCGGCCAGCACGGCTGGTCGCTGACCGCGGCCGCCGCCCTGCTTGCGCTGGCCGCGGTGCTGAAATCGGCGCAGTTCCCGACCCACGGCTGGCTCACCGAGATGATGGAGGCGCCCACGCCGGTGTCGGCGCTGCTGCATGCCGGGGTGGTCAACGGCGGCGGCTTCCTGCTGATCCGCTTCGCCGACCTGATGCTGGCCGCTCCGGGCGTGCTCGCCGTGCTGGCGATGCTGGGCGGGTTCACCGCGCTGTTCGGTGCGCTGGTGATGCTGACCCAGCCCGCGGTCAAGACCTCGCTGGCCTGGTCCACGGTCGCGCAGATGGGCTTCATGATCCTGCAGTGCGGGCTGGCGCTGTTCCCGCTGGCGCTGCTGCATATCGTCGCGCACTCGCTGTACAAGGCGCATGCCTTCCTGGCCTCCGGCGGCGCGGTCGAGCAGGTGGCATCGATTCGCCGGCCCGGGCCGGTGGCGGTGCCCGATGGGGCCGCGGTCGGCCGCGCCTTCCTGATCGCGCTGGCAATCTACATCGGCATCGGCGCGGCCTTCGGGTTCGCCTTCGGCTTCGGGCACAAGTCGCCACAGGCGCTGGCCCTGGGCGCCATCCTGATCTTCGGTGTGGCGTACCTGCTGGCCCAGGGCCTGGCCGATGCCGCGCCGCGTCCGCTCACCCGCAGGACCGCGCTCTACGCCAGCGCCGCTGCGGTCGGCTATTTCGCGCTGCAGACCGCCGCCGAATGGCTGACCGCGGGCGTGCTGCCGGCAACGCCGGCACCGGGTCGGCTGGAGTGGACGCTGATGGCGCTGGCGGTGCTGAGCTTCGGCCTGGTGGCGGTGGCGCAGGCGCTGTTCCCGCTGTGGGCGACGCACCCGGCCGCCGCCGGACTGCGCGTGCATCTCTCCAATGGCCTGTATGCCAACGCCACGCTCGATCGCCTGCTCGGCGGCTGGTCCGTCCGCAAGACCTCGTGACTCCCTAACCGCCAGGACACCCAATGCTGATGACCACCACCGACGTGTCGCCCCTGTCCCACGCTGCGATCATCGCCGCCGCCGCGCGTGCGGCGCGCGCCATTCCCCCGCTGTGGCCGCTCGCCTCGAGCGTGGCAGTCAATCCCTTCCTCGGCCAGACCGGCGAACCGCTGCCGATCGCGGCGGCGCGGCTGCGGCGCGCGGCCGGCATCGCCGTGACCATGCCGCGCGCCTGGTATGCGCAGCGGCTGCAGTCCGGCGAGATCGCCGAAGAGGATCTGCATGCAGCTTGGCACGCCGCACCGGCCGCCCTGCGTCCGCCGAGCGTGTCCGCACTGAAGCTTGCCATCGAAGCCACGTGCCCTGCCCCGCAGGCGATCCCGACCGTCGCCGATCTGGCACGCGATGCGTCGCAGGTCGACTGGCCGGGCATCGTCGAAGAGCGCATCGGACACTGGGCCGCCAGCTACTTCGATCAGGGCCAGGCGCTGTGGGTCGCCGGACAATCCGGCGGCGCCTATAACGCATGGCGACTGGTCGCGACCCACGATCTGACGCCGGAAATCGCCGGACTCGCCCGATTCGCCCAGCAGGTGGCGGACGCGCCAGCGACTGCCGAAGAGGCGATCATCGAGGGGGTCGCCCGCCTCGGCCTCGCGCCAGACGCGCTGGAGGGCTATTTCCACCGCCTGCTGACCACGCTGGGCGGCTGGAGCCAGGTTGCGCGGTATCGGCTCTGGCAAGCGGAGTTGAGCGGCGGAACCGATGCCTGCGTCACCGACCTGCTCGCCATCCGCATCAGTTGGGACGCCGCGCTGCTGGGCAAGTTCGGTGCGGCGATCGCGCCGCAGTGGCGAAGCGCCATCGACGCCTACAGCGCGCCGGTGGCGGCGACACCGGACGATGTCGTCGACAGCCTCCTGCAGGAAGCGGCCGAACGCGCGGCGCAGCGGCGGCTCGACGCGCTGCTTGCGGCACCCACCTCGCTCCCGGCGGCGCCCGAGCGGATGAAGCTGCAGATGGCCTTCTGCATCGACGTGCGCTCGGAAGTGTTCCGCCGCGCGCTGGAAAGCCTGGATGCCGGCGTCCAGACCCTGGGATTCGCCGGATTCTTCGGGCTGGGCATCGGCCATCGGCGGTTCGCCTCGGACGTGGTCGAGGCACGCCTTCCGGTGCTGCTGACACCAGCGGTGCACACCTGCGCGGAAGCGCCGACGGCCTCGGTGGCCGAGGCGGACCTCGCCGCGCGGATCGCGGCGCGTGCGAAGCGTGCCTGGGGACGCTTCAAGCTGGCCGCCATTTCCTCGTTCGCCTTCGTCGAGGCCACCGGCCCGATCTACGTCGCCAAGCTGCTGCGCGATGGCTTGGGACTGACGCGCCGCGCGGCGCCGAACGATCCCGCGCCGCGCCCGGCCGACGCGCTCGACCTCGACACGCGCCTGACCATGGCCACGCGCATCCTCACCGCGATGTCGCTCACCAGCGGGTTCGCGCGACTTGTCGTGATCGCCGGCCACGGGGCAAACGTGGTCAACAATCCGCATGCCAGCGCCCTGCACTGCGGCGCCTGCGGCGGCTACTCCGGCGAAGTGAACGCGCGTCTGCTGGCCGCGCTGCTCAACGACTCCGAGCTACGCGCCGGTCTCGCCGAACGCGGCATCGCGATCCCCGCCGACACGTTGTTCGTCGGCGCCCTGCACGACACCACGACCGATGCGGTCACGCTGTACGGCGCCGACCATCCTTCGCCCGACCATGCCGCCGACATCGACCAGGCGGCGCGTTGGCTGCACGCCGCCGGCGCGCTGGCGCGCGGCGAGCGCGCCCTGCGCCTGCCGCGCGCGCAGCGCAGCCAGGACATCGCGCCTCGCGCCCGCGACTGGGCCGAGCTGCGTCCGGAATGGGCGCTGGCCGGCTGCCAGGCTTTCATCGCCGCCCCGCGTGCGCGCACGGCCGGGCGCGACCTGGCCGGACGCGCCTTCCTGCACGACTACGACTGGCGGCGCGACGAGGGCTTCGGTGTGCTGGAATTGATCCTGACCGCCCCGGTCGTGGTCGCCAGCTGGATCAGCCTGCAGTATTACGGCTCGACCGTCGCGCCCGAGGTCTTCGGCGCCGGCAACAAGCTGCTGCACAACGTCACTGGCGGCATCGGCGTGGTCGAGGGCAACGGCGGCCTGCTGCGCGGCGGACTCCCCTGGCAATCGGTCCACGACGGCGAACGGCTCATCCACGAACCGCTGCGGCTGTCGGTGCTGATCGAAGCGCCGACTGACGCGATCACCGACATCCTCGAACGCCATCCGCAGGTTCGCGCGCTGTTCGACAATCGCTGGCTGCATCTGTTCGCGCTGGACGACCAGGGCCGCATGGCGTCGCGCTACAACGGCGAGTTGCGCTGGGAGGCGTGTCCTGGCGATGCGCGGTCCAGGCGCAGCGCCGTGCCAGCACACGCGTGACTCACCTCCGGTCCATCCTGCCGCTCTCAAGCGCAAAGGGCGTGCTCTCCGGAAACCGAAGCAGACAGAGACCGCGCCGGACGCTGCCTGTCTGGCCGGCGCGATCTCCTCCGCATCGGCATGTCTCGGCACCTTGTTGCCCGATCGCGCCGAACAATGCGCCGCACTGTTGCTCGGTCATGCGCTCACGCCGCCTTCGCCAACAAGGCGGCGACGGCCGTTGTGGCATCGGCGACGGCGGCGTTCACCGCATCGGGGCCGAGCACCGTGCCTTCGATGCGCACCACGTCGACATCGGTGAGACCGATGAAACGCAGCAGATGGAGCAAGTAGCTGGTCTGAAAGTCGAACGGCGCCCATGCGCCCTCCGAGAACACGCCGCCCGTGGCAGCGACGAGATAGACCTTCTTGCCGGTCAGCAGCCCCTCCGGCCCGCGCTCGCCATAGCGGAACGTGACACCGGGCCAGGTGACGTGATCGAACCACGCCTTGAGTTGCGAGGACGGGCCGAAGTTCATCATCCCCGAACCGAGCACGATCACGTCGGCGAGCTTCAGTTCGTCTACGAGCTCCTGGGCGATGTCCACCGCCTCGACCTGTTCCGGTGTGCGGTGTTCGGCCGACGCGATCCGGCCATGAATATAGGCCGACGTAATGTGCGGCGGTGGATGCGCGGCGAGGTCACGCACGGTCAGCTGACCGCCCGAGCGGGCCTGGAGACCCTCGGCGATGTCGGTCGCGAAGCGCGTGGAGAGACTGTCCGCGCGGCGCGGACTGGACGTGACAAGGAGGATACGGCGCATGAGGGCTCCAAGGTATAAAATAAGAACCAAGTAATAAGTAAGAAGTTACTTACCAATCCATACAGAGGATGGTATGGTCCCTGCCGGCGCCCCACAAGAAGGCACACGGATGTCACCTGGTCACATCGACCCACCTGTCGAAGTCCCTGCACCTGATACGGGTGGCTGTCTGGCGACCCGTCAAATCCTCGATCGCATCGGCGACAAGTGGAGTCTCTACATCATCGCGATGCTGGCGAACGGCCCGCAGCGCTTCAACGCATTGAAGCGTGGCATCGACGGCATTTCCCAGCGCATGCTGACGCTGACCCTGCGCGGACTGGAACGCGACGGACTGGTCACGCGCACGCTGTATCCGACGATCCCTCCGCGCGTCGATTACGCACTGACCGACCTTGGACGCACGCTATTGAAGCCGGTCATGGCACTGGTCGATTGGGCGAACGAGAACCAACGCGCCATCGCCGAAGCACATCGACGTTTCGACGATGCGCCGGAGCAAGATCAGGTCTTGGTTCAGGGCGTCGTCTACCAGCGTCGCTAGTCAGACCCCGTTTTCGTGGGGCGTGGCTGGAAGAAGCAACTGCCAGTACACGACATCCACCCAACGGCCGAACTTGTAGCCGACCTGCTCGAAGTGGGCGACCTTCTTGAACCCTAGCGCCTGGTGCAGCCGGGCACTTGCATCGTTCGGTTGAGCGACACCGCCGATGACTGCGTGCAACTCCAGCCGTCGCAGTGTTTCCAGCAGCGCGCCATACAGGACAGCGCCCAGCCCTCGCCCACGATGCCCGTCAGCCAGGTAGATCGTGGATTCCACCGAACGCTGGTACGCCTTTCTCGCTCTCCACTGGGTGGCGTAGGCATACCCGGCAACCTCGTCGCCCACCAGCGCAACCAGCCACGGAAGGCCGACGCGCTGGACGTCTTCAATGCGCCTGGCCATGTCGGCCGACGTCACGGGATCCAGTTCGAACGTGACGCACGTGTTGGCGATGTAGTGGTTGTAGATGTCCGCGATGCGCTGGGCATGCACGGGACTGGCCGAAACGACGGTCGCTGTCATGGTCACCGGCTTCCTTTGTTGATGAAAGGCAAGGCCTGGATCACAGGCGCTTCGACATGCAGACAGCGCTGGACGGACAGAGGCGTTCGAACTGGCTCGACGCCCCGACCAGCGGCGGCACCTGCCGTCGGTCGCACTGTACGTAGCCCATGGCGGCGAACACATCCTGCGCCGTCGTGGTCAGCAGATACAAGGCAAGCACCTCACGCTGCACAGCCAGGCGCTCTGCCTCCCGAACCAGCCGACGCCCGAGGCCATCACCGCGATGCCCCTCCGCGACGCATAACGACCGCAGCACGCCATGTTCGCCATGGAATTCGACAGCCACCGTGCCGACCAACCCACCCCGACGCGCGGCAAGGAACTGTCGCGACGCGTGACCGGCGATCAGGTCCGAGGTCGGCAACCCCGAGGACTTCAGCAGTTCTTCCGTCTGCTGATCGAACTGCGCCAGGCTGATCACGACGTCCATGACATCACCTCGGTATGTGCAGAAGCACGAAACGACGGTTGGCGGCAGCCTGGCGATGCGCCGTCGGCGCGACATGAGCCGTGTCCAAGCTCATGTCGCAGCCATCTCGCATCGAGTGGCCAAGCGTCAGCAAGTCCGTCCTGCTTCGCAACGCACGTCGCCGCCGCAGCAGTTCTCGGTCAGGTAATCGAGCAGGCGCGTCATCGTGTCGAACTCGGCGCGATAGCAGACCGTCCTGCCCCGTTGCTCAGCGCGGATCATTCCGACAGCAGCCAGCTCCTTCAGGTGGAAGGACAGGGTCGGTCCCGGCAGGGTCAGCGCGCTGGCGATCTCGCCCGCCAGCTTGCCCGACGGCCCGGCCTGGACGAGCAGCCGGAAGATGGCCAGGCGGGTCTCCTGGCCCAATGCCGACAAGGCCTTGGTTGCGGTCAAATGTTCCATTATTTTAGAATAATTGAATTAATGAACCCAGGCAATCGATCATGGACCTTCCCAATCTGGACCCAACGCTTGCGCCCGTAGCGGATCGCGCGCGCCTGGCCGCCGGCGATGCCGAGCACAAGCCGCGCATCCTGATCCTGTATGGATCGCTGCGCCCGGAGTCCTACAGCCGAAAGCTGGCACTGGAGGCGCAACGCCTGCTCGACTACTTCGGTGCCGAGACCCGTGTCTTCGATCCGCACGACCTGCCCATGGTCGATGCCGTCGGCCCGGACCATGCGAAGGTGCAGGAACTGCGCGCCGCGTCGCTGTGGTCGGAAGGCCAGGTCTGGGTGAGCCCCGAACGTCATGGCGCGGTGTCGTCGGTCTTCAAGAACCAGATCGACTGGCTGCCCCTGCAGGAAGGCAGCGTCCGCCCGACGCAGGGACGCACGCTCGCGGTGATGCAGGTCTGCGGCGGATCGCAGTCCTTCAACGTGGTCAACGCGCTGCGCATGCTTGGGCGCTGGATGCGGATGGTGACCATCCCGAATCAGTCGTCGGTGCCGAAGGCCTGGCAGGAGTTCGACGCCAATGGCCGCATGAAACCATCGGCGTACTACGACCGCGTGGTGGACGTCATGGAGGAACTGGTGAAGTTCACCTATCTGGTGCGCGGTCGCAGCGACTACCTGGTCGACCGCTACAGCGAGCGCAAGGACACGCAGGCCGCCGCTGCACTGGCGACGGCCGCAGGCGCGGTCGAAGCCACCCAGGCGGCAAAGACCGCGTCATGAAGGCCGTGATCTGCCACAACCCGGAATGCGGAACCTCGCGCAACGCCTCGCCCTGATCCGCCACGCAGGCGCACACCCAGAGGTCATCAAATACCTCAAGACGCCTCCAAGCCGGCAGCGACTTGTGGAGCCGATCGCCGCATCCGGACTGACGGTGCGAGAGGTTTTTCGAAGAAAGACACGCCGTATCAGGCGCTGGAGCGACGCAATCCCGAGCTGACGGACAGGGACCTGCTGGACGCGATGCCGGAAGGCGAGCCGGAACACTACCGCGATGCCAAGCCTGCTTCCGGGGCGCGCCGATCAGCCAGCGCCGCCCAAGAAGCAGGTCACCTCACTCCCACTCGATCGTCGCCGGCGGCTTCCCGGAAATGTCGTAGACCACCCGCGACACGCCGCGCAGCTCATTGATGATGCGGTTGCTCACCGTGCCGAGGAAGTCGTACGGCAGGTGCGCCCAGTGCGCGGTCATGAAGTCGATGGTCTCCACCGCGCGCAGCGCAATCACCCATTCGTAGGCGCGGGCGTCGCCGACCACGCCGACCGACTTGACCGGCAGGAACACGGCGAAGGCCTGGCTGGTCTTGTCGTAGAGGTCGGCCTTGCGCAGTTCGTCGATGAAGATCGCGTCGGCCTTGGCCAGCAGTTCGGCGTACTCGCGCTTCACTTCGCCGAGGATGCGCACGCCCAGGCCGGGGCCGGGGAACGGGTGGCGGTAGACCATGCTGCGCGGCAGGCCGAGTTCGACGCCCAGGCGCCGCACTTCGTCCTTGAACAGTTCGCGCAGCGGCTCGACCAGGCCCAGCTTCATGTGCTCGGGCAGGCCGCCGACGTTGTGGTGGCTCTTGATGACGTGGGCCTTGCCGGTCTTGCTGCCGGCCGACTCGATCACGTCCGGGTAGATGGTGCCCTGCGCCAGCCACTTGGCGTTGCGGAGCTTGTTCGACTCTTCGTCGAAGATCTCCACGAACAGGTTGCCGATGATCTTGCGCTTGGCTTCCGGGTCGCTGACGCCGGCCAGCGCCTGGAAGTAGCGGTCGGCGGCGTTGACCCGGATCACCTTGACGCCCATGTGCTCGGCGAACATCGCCATCACCTGATCGCCTTCCTGCCAGCGCAGCAGCCCGGTGTCGACGAACACGCAGGTCAGCTTGTCGCCGATCGCCTTGTGCAGCAGCGCGGCGACCACCGACGAATCCACGCCGCCGGAAAGGCCGAGGATCACCTCGTCGTCGCCGACCTGGGCGCGCACGCGGGCGATCTGGTCGTCGATGATGTTGGCCGCGGTCCACAGCGTGGCGCAGCCGCACACGTCGACCACGAAGCGGCGCAGCAGGGTCTGGCCCTGCAGGGTGTGGGTGACTTCCGGATGGAACTGCACGCCATACCAGCGCTTGGCCTCGTTGGCCATGGCGGCGACCGGGATGCGGTCGGTGACGGCGGTGATGGTGAAGCCCGGCGGCACCTGCGACACGTGGTCGCCGTGGCTCATCCACACGTTCAGACGCGACGCGCCTGCGTGATCAGTCAGTCCGGAGAACAGCGCATCGGCAGCGACCACCTCGACCTCGGCATGGCCGAACTCGCGCTGGTCCGCCGCTTCGGTGGCGCCGCCGAGCTGCGCGGCCAGGGTCTGCATGCCGTAGCAGATGCCGAAGATCGGCAGGCCGCTGTCGAACACTTCCTGCGGCGCGGCCGGCGCGCCCGGCAGCGTGGTCGATTCCGGGCCGCCGGAGAGGATGATGCCCTTGGCGCCGAAGCCGGCGATCTCGGCCGGATCGTGGTCCCACGCCCAGATCTCGCAGTACACGCCCAGTTCGCGGATGCGCCGCGCGATCAACTGCGTGTACTGCGCACCGAAATCGAGGATGAGGATCTTGTCGCTGTGGATGTTGGTCATTGGGCCGGGAATCGGGAACGGGGAATCGGGAATGGGCAAAGCGGTGCAGACGCTGGTTCATCGATTCCCGACTCCCGATTCCCCATTCCCGGATGGGCGTCAGCCCATCCTGTAGTTCGGCGGTTCCTTGGTGATCTGCACGTCGTGGACGTGGCTTTCGCGCTGGCCGGCACCGGTGATCGTGACGAACTTCGGCTTGGTACGCATCTCTTCGATGGTGGCGCAGCCCACGTAGCCCATGGTCGCGCGCAGGCCGCCGATCAGCTGGTGGATGATGCCGCTGAGCGGGCCGCGGTACGGCACGCGGCCTTCGATGCCTTCCGGCACCAGCTTGTCGGCGTCGGAGGCATCCTGGAAGTAGCGGTCCTTGCTGCCTTTCTCCATCGCGCCCAGGCTGCCCATGCCGCGATAGCTCTTGTAGCTGCGGCCCTGGAACAGTTCGACCTCGCCCGGGGCTTCCTCGGTGCCGGCGAACAGGCCGCCGACCATCACCGTGGAGGCGCCGGCGACCAGCGCCTTGCCGATGTCGCCGGAATAGCGGATGCCGCCGTCGGCGATCAGCGGGATGCGGTCCTGCAGCGCCTCGGCGACCATGTCGATCGCGGTGATCTGCGGCACGCCGACGCCGGCGACCACGCGCGTGGTGCAGATCGAGCCGGGGCCCACGCCGACCTTGACCGCGTCGGCGCCAGCGTCCATCAGCGCCAGCGCGGCATCGCCGGTGACGATGTTGCCGCCGATCACCTGCAACTGCGGGTAGGTCTTCTTGACCCAGGCCACGCGGTCGATGACGCCCTGCGAATGACCGTGCGCGGTATCGACGATGACCACGTCCACGCCGGCCGCGGCCAGCAGTTCGATGCGCTGTTCGGTATCGCCGCCGACGCCCACCGCGGCGCCGACCAGCAGCCGCGTGGCGGCGTCCTTGGCGGCGTTGGGGTTGTCGGTCTTCTTCTGGATGTCCTTGACCGTGATCAGGCCGCGCAGCTCGAAGCCGTCGTTGACCACCAGGATCTTCTCGATGCGATGGCGGTGCAGCAGCTGCAGCACTTCCTCGTCGCTGGCGCCCTCGCGCACGGTGACCAGGCGATCCTTCTTGGTCATGATGTGGCGGACCGGATCGTCGAGCTTCTTCTCGAAGCGCATGTCGCGGCTGGTGACGATGCCGACCAGCTCGCTGCCGTCCACCACCGGCACGCCGGAGATGTTGCGGGCGCGGGTGAGTTTGAGCACCTCGCCGATGGTGGTCTCCGGCCCGACCGTGAACGGCTCGGTGATGACACCGGCCTCGAACTTCTTGACCTTGGCCACTTCGGCCGCCTGCTGCGCCGGGGTCAGGTTCTTGTGGATGATGCCGATGCCGCCGAGCTGGGCCATGGCCACCGCCAGGCGGTGCTCGGTGACCGTGTCCATCGCGGCCGACAGGATCGGCAGTTTCAGGCGCAGGTCGCGGGTCAGCCGGGTTTCCAGGCTGACGTCCTTGGGCAGGACGATCGAATGGGCGGGGACGAGCGAGACGTCGTCGTAGGTGAGAGCTTCAGCCTGGATGCGCAGCATCGGCGGACCCGAGTGTGGGGAAGCGCGGCATTTTAACGCATTTGGGGCGGGGATTGGGGATTCGGGAGTGGGGATTCGTCAAGGCGGCGCCCTGTGCAGTCGGGCCGTTTGCCTGTCTTTCAGCAGGGCAATCTCGACGGCCTGCCGATCCCGCATGCAAACCGGAAGGGCCGTGCATGCGCTTTTTGCTCTGCCTTTAACGAATCTCGAATCCCGACTCCCGCGCAGCCTTCAACGAATCCCCAATCCCGAATCCCCAATCCCGGCCGCCTCAGCGGCCTCAATCGTGTTCTGCATCAGCGTGGCCACGGTCATCGGCCCGACGCCGCCCGGTACCGGCGTAATCCAGCTAGCGCGCTGCGCCGCCGCGTCGAAGCCGACGTCGCCGACCAGGCGGCCATCGTCCAGACGGTTGATGCCGACGTCGATCACCACCGCGCCGGGCTTGACCCACTCGCCCGGGATCAGCCCCGGCCGGCCCACCGCCACCACCAGGATGTCGGCGTCGCGCACCCGCGCCTGCAGCACCTCCGGTGGGGTGAACTTGTGGCAGCAGCTGACCGTGCAGCCGGCGATCAGCAGTTCCAGCGCCATCGGCCGGCCGACGTGGTTGCTGACGCCGACGATGGTGGCGTTGCGCCCGCGCACCGGCTGGTCGGTGTGCGCCAGCAGGGTGACGATGCCGCGCGGCGTGCACGGACGCAGGCCGAACTCGCGCAGCGCGAGGTGGCCGACGTTCTCCGGATGGAAGCCGTCCACGTCCTTGCGCGGATCGATGCGATGGATCAGCCGGCTGGCATCGGGGATGCCCGGCAGCGGCAGCTGCACCAGGATGCCGTGGATCTTGGGGTCGGCATTGAGCCGGTCGATCAACGCCAGCAGCTCGGCTTCGCTGGTCCCGGCCGGCAGGTCGTAGTCGAACGCCTCGATGCCCACCTTCTCGGCCGCGCGGCGCTTGTTGCGCACGTACACCGCCGAGGCCGGATCGCCGCCCACCAGCACCACCGCCAATCCGGGCCGCGGCTGCCCGGCCGCCAGCCGCGCGTCGACCCGCGCCTTCAGCTCGTCGAGCAGGTCTTCGGCGATGCGCCGCCCGTCGAGGATGCGGGCCGGAACGGAAGAGACGGGCACGGAATCGGTCATCGGGGCGGGCGGGTGTAGAGTCGGGGGATGTCCATTGTCCCCGATTCCGCCATGACCGACATCACCCGCATCGAGGCCGCCGCCTTCCGCCGCCTGCTGCAGCACCTCAACCACGACCGCCCCGACGTGCAGAACATCGACCTGATGATCCTGGCCGGGTTCTGCCGCAACTGCCTGGCCGACTGGTACCGCGAAGCGGCGGCCGCCGAGGGCGAGGACCTCAGCAAGGAGCAGGCGCGCGAGCGCGTCTACGGCATGCCGTTCGCCGACTGGAAGGCGCAGCACCAGGCCGAGGCCACCCCGGCGCAACTGGCCGCCTTCGCCGAGGCGCAGCGCAAGCACGGCTAGCGATGCTGCGCTACAGCGCGATCGCGGCGGCCATTCTCGCCGCGGCCTATCTGGTGGTCTGCGCCCTGCTCTACCTGGGCCAGCGCGACCTGCTGTATTTTCCGCAGGGCACGCGGGTAGCGCCGGCGCAGACCGATTTCGCGCTGCGGCGCGGTGCGGACGTGGAGCTGCGCGGCTGGCAGGTCAATCCCGGCCGCGACAAGGTGCTGCTGTACTTCGGCGGCAATGCCGAGGATCTGCGTTTCGCCCGCGCGCAGTTGCAGACCGCCCTGCCCGACCACAGCCTCTATTTGCTCGCCTACCGTGGCTACGGAGCCAGCGGCGGCAAGCCCAGCGAGAACGCCCTGGTCGGCGACGCGGTGGCGCTGTACGACCACGTCCACGCCGCGCAACCACAGGCACAGATCGCGGTGCTGGGACGCAGCCTGGGCAGCGGCCTGGCCAGCCAACTGGCGGCACGGCGCGCGGTGGCGCGGCTGGTGCTGGTCACACCGTTCGACAGCCTGGTGTCGGCGGCGCAGGCGCACTACCCGTGGGCGCCGGTGCGCTGGTTGCTGCGCGATCGCTACGACTCGGCGCGCGCCTTGCGCGCCTACCGCGGCCCACTCTTGATCCTGCGCGCCGGCCGCGACCAGGTGGTGCCGCCGGCCAGCACCGATGCCCTGCTCAAGGCCCTACCGCATCGCCCGACCGTAGTCGCCTTCGCGCAGGCCGACCATAACGACCTCAGCGACGATCCGGGCTACGTGCGGGCGCTGCAGGCGTTCCTGCGCTGAGGCTGGGCGCCTGTCGTAGGAGCGGCTTTGGCCGCGACCGGGCGTACTGTCGCGGCTAAAGCCGCTCCTACAACTCCCCGCCAACCATTGCGGCTATGTGCCGTCACGCTCCTGCGCTGGCTCCGCCACCGGCACGCCTTCCGGGTTCAGCGTGCGACTCTCGCGCCGCGGCGGCGTGAACGGCGTCGGAGTCGGCACTACTGGGGTGATGTTGCCGTACATCAGGCCCCTGCCAGCACGCACGTCGCCGGCGGCGATCTCCAGTTCCAGCCGCTCGGCATCGCGGCGGCGGATCTCGCGGGCGATGGAACGCGCCTCGCTCTCGTCCATGCCCAGCTCGATCAGCGCGGCCTGGCCGAATTCCACCGCCGATTCGAAGGTCTCGCGGATGTGGTAGTCGACGCCGGCGGCGATCAGCTCCAGCGCGTGCTCGCGGTCGTAGGAACGCACCAGCAGCTTGGCCTGCGGGAACTCGGTGGTGGCCAGCTCGACGATGCGGTTGGCCGCCTCGCGGTTGTCCACGCACACCGCGATGGCGCGGGCGCTATGCGCGCCGGAGGCGTGCAGCACATCCAGACGCGTGCCGTCGCCGTAGTAGATCTTGAAGCCGAACTTGGCCGCGCTCTGGATCATCTCGATGTCGTTGTCGATGATGGTCACGTCCACGTCGCGCGCCAGCAGCGACTGGCTGGCGACCTGGCCGAAGCGCCCGAAGCCGATGATCAGCACGCTGCCGGTGAGGCCGTCGGCCGCATCCACGCCTTCCATCGACGGCGCCTCCACCGGCGCCCAGCGCCGGTACAGCAGGACGAACAGCGGCGTCAGCGCCATCGACAGCACCACGATGGCGGTCAGGTTGGCGTTGATCTGCGCGTCGATGACACCGGCGCCGCTGGCGGCGGCGAACAGCACGAAGGCGAACTCGCCGCCCTGCGCCATCAGCACGCCGCGATCCAGCGCCTGCGCATGGCCGCTGCCGGTGAGCCGCGCGACCAGATAGATACACGCGGCCTTGGCGGCCATGAAGGCGAGCACGCCGCTGAGGATCAGGGTCCAGTTGGCGGCCACCACCGCCAGGTTCAGCGCCATGCCGACGCCGAGGAAGAACAGCCCCAGCAGGATGCCGCGGAACGGTTCGATGTCGGCTTCGATCTGATGGCGGAAGGTCGATTCGGACAGCAGCACGCCGGCCAGGAACGCGCCCATCGCCATCGACAACCCGCCGAGTTGCATCAGCAGCGCCGCGCCCAGCACCACCAACAGGGCGGCCGCGGTCATCACCTCGCGCGCCTTGGCCGCGGCCAGCAGCCGGAACAGCGGATTGAGCAGCCAGCGCCCGGCCGCCAGCAGGCCGACGATCGCGGCGGCGCCAACGCCGATGCCGACCCAGCGCGACGGCGCCGAGGCATCCGCGGGCACCGGCGCCATCCACGCCACCACCGCCAACAGCGGCACGATCAACAGGTCCTCGAACAGCAGGATCGCCACGATCTTCTGCCCGGCCGGCAGGGCGATGTCGCCGCGCTCGCCGAGCAACTGCATCACCACTGCGGTGGAGGTCAGCACGAACCCCGAGGCGGCGATGAAGGCCACCGGGAGCGGGAAACCGAATGCCAGGCCGACGCCGGTCAGCACGCTGGCGCAGACGATGATCTGCGCGGTGCCCAGGCCGAAGATCTGCTTGCGCAGGCTCCACAGATGCGAGGGCCGCATCTCCAGGCCGATCACGAACAGGAACATGACCACGCCCAGTTCGGCGACGTGCAGGATCGCCTGCGGATCGGAGAACCAACCCAGGCCGAACGGCCCGATCGCCAGGCCGGCGGCGAGGTAGCCGAGCACCGATCCCAGGCCGAGCCGACGGAACACCGGCACCGCCACCACGGCGGCGCCGAGCAGCGCCACCACCTTGATCAATTCGCTGCTGTCGGCTGGACTGGTCATGCGCCGATTCTACGCACAAGGTCCGGACATCCATATGGAGCGGAATGCGAGGTGAGACGCGGTGCGCTGCGTGCTGCGCGCAAGATGCCTCTCGCGCGACATGCACGCGATCGCATGTTGGACGGCGTCGATCGTGTGCGATCAGTGCGCAGCCCCGCCTCCCTTCTCCCATCGGGAGAAGGTGCCCCGCAGGGGCGGATGAGGGTACGAGCGCCGCTGTGAACAACGAAAGCTAGTGCAGCCAGGCATCGCGAAGCGCTTCGCGCCCGTACCCTCACCCCAACCCCTCTCCCGCAGGGAGAGGGGCTTGAGCGTGCGCGATGCTGCGTCAGCCATCGAGCACCCGCCTCCCTTCTCCCGCCGGGAGAAGGTGCCCCGAAGGGGCGGATGAGGGTACGAGCGCCGCTGCGCCATCGACGAGCTAGTGCAACCAGACATCGCGAGGCGCTTCGCGCCGTACCCTCACCCCAACCCCTCTCCCGGTGGGAGAGGGGCTTGAGCGTGCGCGATGCTGTTTCAGCCATCGAGACCTCCCCCCTTCTCCCACCGGGAGAAGGTGCCCCGAAGGGGCGGATGAGGGTACGGGCGCCGCCGCGAACAACGACGCCTAGTAGCAGCTAACGCTCAGCGCCGCAGAACTGCGCGTAGTCGATATAACCAGGGAACGGCCGGTCCGGCGCGCACACCGGGCACTGCGGATCGGCGGACAGGCGGGTTTCGCGGAAGCGCATCGCCAGTGCGTCGAAGTGCAGCAGGCGGCCGCGCAGCGGTTCGCCGATCTCCAGCAACAGCTTCAGTACCTCGTTGGCCTGCAGCAGCCCGACGATGCCGGGCAGCACCCCGAGCACGCCGGCGTCGGCGCAGTTCGGTGCGAACTCCGGCGGCGGCGGTTCCGGGAACAGGCAGCGGTAGCACGGTGCTTGCCCGCGCCGGCGGCCGGCGTCGAACAAGCTGACCTGGCCCTCGAAGCGCTGCACCGCGCCGTACACCAACGGCTTGCCGAGCTTCACGCAGGCGTCGTTGAGCAGATAGCGCGCAGGGAAGTTGTCCGAGCCGTCCAGCACCACGTCCACGTCCTGCAGCAGTCGTTCGACGTTGTCCGCGGTGACCCGCTCGCGCACCGCCTCCACCCGCACACCCGGGTTCAAGGCGCCCAGACTTGCCGCAGCCGAGTCCACCTTGGCTTGGCCGATCCGCGCGTCGCCGTGCAGGATCTGCCGCTGCAGGTTGCTGCGCTCGACCACGTCGTCGTCGGCGATACGCAGCTGTCCCACCCCGGCCGCGGCCAGGTAGAAACCAGCCGGCGAGCCCAGGCCGCCGGCGCCGACCAGCAGCACGCGCGCGGCCTGCAATCTGCGCTGGCCTTCGACCCCGACTTCGGGCAGGCGCAGATGCCGCGAATAGCGGTCGAAGAAGTCTTCCTGCTCCGGTTCCAGCGCCAGTCGCTGCAGCGGCAAACCCTCGCGCTGCCAGCGCGTGGTGCCGCCCAGCACCGAGGCGACTTGCGGATAGCCGGCCTGCTCCAGGAACACCGCGGTATCGTGCGAGCGCTTGCCGCTCTGGCAAATCAGCAGCACCTCGGTGTCGGCGCCGAGATAGGCGGCCGGGTCGGCCTGCAACTGCCCGCGCGACACGCCCTGCGCGCCGGCGGCCATGCCGCTGGCACGCTCGTGCTCCTCGCGGATGTCGATCAACCGCGCGCCTTGCGCCTGCCGTGCCTGCGCCTGTGCAGGAGTCAGTTCTCGAATGCCCATGCGCGCATTATCGGCGCAAACCGGGCCCGCGTCCGTAGTCGACGGCGCGGCTGAAGGAACCCCTCATTCAACCGCGACGCGCTTGCCCGGGAACGCCCCGTCCCGCTGAAACCATTTCCCCAGGCATCCTGTATCCGGCTTCATGGTGTTGGATGCAGGTGCTGAGGGGTGCCCTCAATACGGCACCACCTCGACCACGTCGCCGGCCTGGAACTGGCGTGCACCCTCCTCCAGCCGCAGCAGCACGTCGCTGTCGGCGGCGCCGCGCAGGCGGTGCGAGCCGTCGGCGGGATTCGGTTCCGCCCACAACTGGCCGTGCGCGTCGCAGCGCATGCGTCCGCGCAGGAACTCCAGCCGGTCGTGGCGCTTGTCCCAGCCAGCCGCCAGTCGCGCACGCCAGGCCCGGTGCGGTTCGCTGCGCCGCTGCAATGCATCCAGCAAGGGCCGCCCGATCGCCAGGAACGTCGCCAGCACCGACACCGGGTTCCCAGGCAAGCCCAGGAACAGGGCGTGATCCCACTCGCCGAACAGCAGCGGCATGCCCGGGCGCATGCGCACCTTCCAGAACAGGATGCGACCGTGCTCGACCAACAGACGCGGCAGGTAGTCCTTCTCGCCGGCGGAAACGCCGCCGCAGGTCAGCACCACGTCGAACGCCGAGGCCGCGTCGGCGAGCATGGCCTGGATGCGCTGCGGATCGTCCGGCAGGGTCGGCCAGGCGGTCGGCGCCAAGCCGAGCAGGCGCAGTTGCGCCATCAGCATATCGCGGTTGCTGTTGTAGATCTGCCCGGGCTGTAACGGCAGGCCCGGCTCGACCAGCTCGTCGCCGGTGGCGAACACCGCCACGGTCGGCCGTGCCGCCACCGTCAGCTGGTCCACGCCCAGGGCCGCAGCCAGGCCGATGCGCGAGGGCGTCAGCAGCATGCCGGCCTCGAGCACGCGCTCGCCGACGCGCACGTCCTCGCCACGCGACCGCACGTGCGCGCCAGCGGCGAGCCCGTCCGGCACCTGCACGAGGCCATCGCGCTCGTGCACGTTCTCCTTGATCACCACCGTATCCGCACCGGCCGGCAATGGCGCGCCGGTGGTCACGCGCAGGCACTCGCCGGGCGCGAGCGCCTGTTGCCGATCGGTGCCGGCGAACTGCTCTCCGGCCAGGCGCAAGTCGGTCGCCGCCCCCTGCTTCAGGTCGGCATGGCGCAGCGCGAAACCGTCCATCGCGCTGTTGGCGAACGGCGGCAAGTCGATCGGCGCATCCAGCGGTTCGAGCAGGATGCGGCCATCGGCACGCGACGCCGCCAGGCGCTCGCTGTTGACGGGACGGACGCGCGCAGCGGCAGCGACGATCGCCAGCGCGTCGGTGTAGGCGATCCGGGAGGGATAGTCGGTCATGATGGCGGCAGGATACCCGCTGCGACCAGATCCTGCGGCGTATTCAGATTGCCCAGCACGATCTCCGGCAACGCCACCGGCCGCATCTGCAGGCGCTGCTGCAAGGCGCGCGGCGCGTAGCGGGCGGCTGTCAGCGCCTCCTCCAGCGCCGGACGCAGCGCGGCCACCCGGTACAGCGCCACCAGCGGTTGCGCGCCAGCGGCATCCTCGACCCAAGCGCCATCGCGGTCCACAGCGGCCGCGGCGAGCACCGCCGGCAGGTCCGGCGGCAACCCGCACAGGTCGACCGGCACGGTCAGCAGCCACGGTGTGCCGCAGTGGGCGGCGAGCGCGTCCAGCCCGGCGATCGGCCCCAGCGAACGCTCGGCGTCGGGCGGCGCCGCGACACGGTCCGGCACAGCCTGCAGGCCGACGGCGAGATAGCGCGGCAAACTGCGATTGGCACTGACCAGCACCGCGGACACCCGTGGCGCCAATGCCTGCACCAGCCATTGCACCTGCGCCTGCCCGTCGCGTTGCAGCCAGGCCTTGTCGCACCCGCCCAGGCGTTGCGCGCGACCGCCGGCGAGGATGCCGAGGGTGATCGCGCGCCGCGTGTCCATCGTGCGGCTACTTGCCGCGGACGTGCTTCATCAGCCGCCGCTTCTTGGCGATCTGGCGCTCGGTCAGCACGTTCTTCTTGCCTTCGTACGGGTTGGCGCCTTCGCGGAACATGAAGCGCACCGGCGTGCCGACGAGCTTGAAGCGCTTGCGGAAGAAGTTCTCCAGGTAGCGCTTGTACGACTCCGGCAACACCTTCAGGCGCGTGCCGTGGACGATGAAGGTCGGCGGATTGCTGCCGCCCGGATGCACGTAGCGCAGCTTGGAGACGTGACCGCGGATGCTCGGCGGCGGATTGCTCTCGTAGGCGATTTCCAGCGCTTGGTTGACTTCGCTGGTGCTGAACTCGCGCACCGCCGAGGCGTGCGCGCGATGGATCGCCTGGAACAGCTCGCGCAGGCCCGAGCCATGCTTGGCGGAGATGCGCACCGCCTCGGCCCAGCTGACGAAGCCGAGCTTGCGCGACAGCAGGTCTTCGGCCTGGGCGCGCTGGTAGTCGCTCTGCCCGTCCCACTTGTTGATCGCCACTACCAGGGCGCGGCCGGCATCGAGGATCGCGCCGAGCACGGTCGCGTCCTGGTCGGTCACCCCTTCGCCGGCATCGAGCATCAGCACTGCGACCTGGCACTGCTCGATGGCCTGCAGGGTCTTGAACGCGCTGAACTTCTCCACCGCCTCCTCGACGCGGCCGCGGCGGCGCAGGCCGGCGGTGTCGATCAGCCGGTACAGGCGGCCGTCGCGCTCCAGGTCCACCGCGATCGAGTCGCGGGTGGTGCCGGGCACTTCGGAGGCGATCATGCGCTCCTCGCCCAGCAGGCGATTGACCAGGGTCGACTTGCCGACGTTCGGGCGGCCGACGAAGGCGATGCGCATGCGCGCCGGGTCGGTGTCCAGGGTTTCGCCGGCGCCCTCTTCCGGCAGCCGCTCCAGGACCTCGTCGAGCAGGTCGTCGATGCCGTGGCGATGCGCGGCGGACACCGCGATGGCGTCGCCGAGACCGTAGCGCGCGAACTCGGCGCGGACCTGGTCCTCGTCGGTGCCGTCGATCTTGTTGATCAGCAGCAGGGTCGGCCGCGCCAGCTTGCGCAGCCAGGCCAGGATCTCGTCGTCGAGCGCGGACGATCCCTCGCGGCCGTCGACCACGAACAGGATCAGGTCAGCCTCACCGGCGGCGGCGCGCGCCTGCTCGGCGGTGGCACCGGCCAGGCCTTCCTCTTCGCCGGAGATGCCGCCGGTATCGACGATCACGAATGGGGTTTCCGGCTGCAGCCGGCATACCCCGTAGTGGCGGTCGCGGGTGACGCCCGGCTGGTCGTGGACCAGCGCGTCACGGCTGCGCGTCAGCGCATTGAACAGCGTGGACTTGCCGACATTCGGCCGTCCAACCAGGGCGACCAGCGGCAGCATCGCGACATCCTTCTCTTGTTATTGACCCAACCGGAACGCGGTCAGGTCGCCTTTCGTGTTCTGCATCAGCAGGATTCCATCCGCGACCACCGGCTGCGCCACCAGCGGCTTGCGCCCGACCCGCTCGCGCGCGGCGAACTCGCCGTTGTCGAGCCGGAGCCAGTGCAGATAGCCCTTGTAGTCGCCGACCACGGCGTAATCGCCCTGGATCGCCACGCCGGTCAGCGAGCGGCGCGCCAGCCCCGGCTGCGACCACATCGCCGATCCGGAGGCCTTGTCCAGCGCCCACACGGTGCCGGCGTTGTCGGCCACCACCACGTTGCCGGAACTCACGCCGACACCGCCGGCGCCGCCATGATCGCGGTTCCACAGCGGGCGGCCGCTCGGGCCTTCCAGCGCCACGGTCTGGTTCTTGAAACTGGTCGCATACAGCGTGGTGCCGTCGAGCACCGGCGCGCCGTCGACGTCGGCCATGCGCTCCAGTTCGGTGCGGCCTTCCGGCACGCCGATGGTCTGCTCCCACAGTACGCGGCCGTCCTGCATCGCCAGCGCGGCCAGGGTGCCGTCGTCGTTGCCGATGAACAGCACGCCCGGACCCGCCACCACCGGCGCGTTGCCGCGCACGGTCAGGCTCGGCAGTTCCTGCGCATTGAACCAGCGCTGCTGGCCGGTGGCCGCATCGAACGCCGTGGTGCGGCCATCATTGCTGCGCACGAACACCATGTTCTGCGCGATCACCGGCGCGGCGATCACTTCGTTGGGCACCTTGGCGCGCCACTTCTCGGTGCCGTTGGCGGCATCGAGCGCGATCACGGCGCCATCCAGCGCACCGACCACCACCAGGCCGTCGCCCACGCCGGGGCCGCCGGCGAAACGCGGCAGCGGACGCTTCTTCTCGAGCCGCTTGCGTTCCTTGGCCTGCTGCTTTTCGTTGCGCAGGCGCTGCTTGTAGGCGGCACGCTCGTCCTTGGACAGGTTCTTGCCGGACTCGCTCTCGACCTGGCTCTTCGGCTGGTCCTCGGCCTGCGACAGCTGCTGCTTGCGCGCCTGCTTGGCGTCGTATTCCCAAATGGTCTTGCCGGTCTGCAGATCCAGCGCGTACACCGTGCCGGAGGTCGCGGCCGCATACACCTTGCCGTCGGCCACCACAGGGCGCTGGCGCACGCCGATCAGGCGCTCGCCCTTGCCGGCGTCGGTGGACCACAGCTTCACCACCTTCACCGACGGGGTGAACTTGACCAGTTCGGCCGGCTCGGCGGCCTTCTTGGCGGCCGCATCCTTGCCCGCGAACCAGCCCTTGACGGTGCTGCAGCCAGACAGCGCCAGACCCAGCAGGGCCACGGTGGCGACACGCTTGAACATGACTACCTTCATCAGATCGGCTCCGCGGCATTCGGCACGCTGCCGCCCGCATCCATCAATTTCGTTTCGACCACGCGCCGCTGCGGCGAGGCCACGTCCAAACTGGTCAGCGCCTTGGCATACGCATCGCGCGCCGCGTCGCGCTTGCCCTGCGCGATCAGCGCATCGCCGCGAATCTCCAGACCCTGCGAATCGGTGGCCGAGGCCACCAGCGCCAGCGCGTCCTGCGGCTTGCCGCCGGAAATCAGCAACCGCGCCACACGATGGTCGACCAGCACCTTCATTTCGCCGTCGGCCTTGAGCGCGCGCAGCGTGGTCAACGCGGCATCGGACTTACCGGCATCGACCTGCGCCTTGGCCAGGCGCAGCGCCGCCAGTTCGGCGTAGATGTTGGTCGAGCCCTGCTGCAGTTCGGCCATGTCCTTGGCCGCCTTGTCCAGTTGATTGGCCTGGATGCTCTTGAGCACCGCTTCGTAGCGGGTGTTGGCCTGGGCCAGATCGTTGGACCGCTGCTTGGTCCACCACTGCCAGCCGATGATCGCGCCAAGGCCAAGGACGATGCCGCCGATCAGGCCGGCGCCGTTCTTCCTGAGCCAAGTGCGGACGCGTTCGCTTTGTTCGTGCTCGTCGAGCAGGTCGTCAATCGCCATGCGTACTCTCGCCCCGCCGCTGCGACGGGACATGGAATGTTGAAAGTGAGGAACCGCGCCGCCGTCACTCGGAGGCGGGCACCACGGAACCGTCAGAGGATACCGCAAAGCGCGCCACGTTCGCGCGCCTGAACGGGGTCAGATCCACGGTACTCCCGGATTGCTGAACCTGGACCGCGGAGGCATTGCCCAGCACCACGCGCCCGACCTGGCCCGGCGCATAGGTGCGGGTCTCGCCCGCCTTCAGCAGGGCTTTTTCCACCGGCGTGCCGTCAGGAGCAAGGATCTGCACCCAACTGTCGCCCTGGAACGACAGGCTCAGGGCGTTCTTCTCCGGCTCTGCGGCCGGACGCGGCATCGGCGTCAGCGACGCGATGTACGGCGCGGCGCTCGGTGCAGGGCGTGCGGGCGCCGGCGCGGCCGGTGCGGCCGCAGCGGCGCCATTTGCCGGCGTCGCCGTTGCCGCCGGGGTTGTACCGGGCGTGCCCGGCACCACATCCAGCGACGCGGTGCTGGGGCCGTTGTCGTCGGCGAAATGGCTGCGGGTGGCGTACCACACCGGCACCGCCAGTCCGGCGGTGATGACCACGTAGACCATGCGCCTGGTGGCGCTTTCGAGCATGCGCCGCAGCGGCGGGGTATGCGTGTGACTGATCAATTCGACCGGCTGCACCGGCGCGATCTGCGCGGTCTGCAGCAACGGCTCCAGATCGACGCCGAGCAGGCGCGCATAGCTGCGCAGCTGCCCGCGGACGAACACCGGCGCGCCGAGGCGCTGCCACTGCTCCGACTCGAGTGCCTGCACCACATGCACCGGCATGCGCAGTCGGCTGCCGACGTCGTCGATGCTCAGGCCGGCCGCTTCGCGCGCTTCGCGGAGCTGTTGCCCGCAGCCTTTGGCGCCATCGAAAGCGTTCGGATTGGAATCACTGATCACAATGCACTAGCCCCGGGTGTCGTGGTCGCGGCGTCGGGAAACTCCTTGCGCAACCGCTGTTGGTAACGGCCGGCGGCAGCCTTGTCGCCCAGCCTTTGCTCAATCTGAATAGCAAGTTGTAACACGGAAGCGGTGGCAGGCGCAGCCGCCAGACGCCGCTCGGCGAAGGCGCGCGCCTCGAAAAAGCGCCCTTGCGCGACCTCGTTGCGGGCCATCGCCTCAAGCGCGTACGCGTTGTCAGGATCCAGATCCAGCGCCTTGCGCAGGTCGCGTTCGCCGCGCTCGCGCTGGCCGACCTGCAAGGCGCAGCCGCCGGCGTTGGCCAGCGCCGAAGCCGGCGTGGCGTAGTCCTGCAGCGCGAGCGCACGGTCGAACCAGGCCAGCGACTCGGCCGGCGACCCATTCGCACACAGCCAGGCACCGTAGTTGTTCAAGGTCGCACCGTTGCTCGGCGCCAGTTCCGCAGCCTTGCGGTAGTACCCGCCGGCGGTCGTGGCGTCGCCGCGGCGATCGGCGAGCACCGCCAGCACGGTCAGCGCGTCCACCGATTGCGGATCCAGCGCCAGCGCCTTGCGCGCATGCGTCTGCGCGGCCTCCAGGTCGCCGGAGGCAAGCCCGTTGGCGGCCAGACCCAACTGTTCCTGCAAGGCCACCCGCGCCTTCACCGCACGGTTGTCGCGGAAGGAATACTGCGGTTGCACCTGCTCGCTGGTGCGCACCGTGCCGGTCTTGGCCGCGATCCAGTTGCAGCCCGGACAGGCCAGCACTGCGATCGCCAGCATCGCGAGGGAACGCCCTTGGCTACGCCGCCGCATCCCGATCCGCTCGCGTCTGCAATTCGCGCTTGAACTCGGCCTGTCGACGGGTGCGGTCCATGACCTGCCCCTTGAGCTGCCCGCAGGCCGCATCGATGTCGTCGCCGCGCGTGCGCCGCACCATGGTCAGCACCTGCGCGTCCAGCAGGATCTTCTGGAACGCGCGGATCTCGGTCTCCCCGGAGCGCTCGTAGCGCGTGCCGGGGAACGGATTGAACGGGATCAGGTTGACCTTGCCGGCATTCGACGCCTGCACGGCGTTGTCGAACTGGCGCATCAGCCGCGCCAGTTGCCGCGCGTGCTCGGGCTGGTCGTTGATCCCCTTCATCAGGGTGTATTCGAAGGTCACCGACTCGCGGCGCTTGTTGGCGCGCAGGTAGCGCGCACAGGCCGCCATCAGCTCGGCGATCGGGTACTTCTTGTTGAGCGGGACCAGGGTCTCGCGCAGCGCATCGTTGGGCGCATGCAGCGACACCGCCAGCGACACGTCGCTTTCGCTGGACAGGCGGTCGATCTGCGGCACCAGACCCGAGGTGGACAGGGTCACGCGCTTGTTGGCCAGGCCGTAGCCCAGGTCGTCGCGCATCACGCTCATCGCGCGCACGACGTTGTCGAAATTCATCAGCGGCTCGCCCATGCCCATCATCACCACATTGGTGAGGCGGCGCATCTGGTGCGGCACGTTGCCCAGATGCCGCGCCGCCACCCACACCTGGCCGATGATCTCGGCAGTGGAGAGGTTGCGGTTGAAGCCCTGGGTGGCGGTGGAGCAGAACGTGCAGTTGAGGCCGCAACCGACCTGCGAGGACACGCACAGCGTGCCGCGGGTCTTGTCGGGGATGTACACGGTCTCGATCGCGTTCTTGCCGTCCACGCCCATCGCCAGCAGCCACTTGTGGGTGCCGTCGGCGGAGGGCTTGTCGAACACGATGTTGGGAACGACGACCTCGGCATGCTGCTGCAGCTTGGCGCGCAGCGCCTTGCCGAGGTCGGTCATCTGGTCGAAGTCGGTGACGTAACGGTGGTGGATCCACTTCATCACCTGGTGGGCACGGTAGCGCGCTTCGCCGAGGGTCTCGGCGAAGAAACGCTCCAGCCCCTCGCGATCGAGGTCGAGCAGATTCTGCTTGGCCGCCGCGCCGGTCCGCACGGGATCGGCGATGGCCAAGGGAGGATGGACGACCTCGTTCACGACGACCTCGCTTAGCGCGAAACCACTTCGGTGGCAGCGAAGAAATACGCCACTTCGTTGGCGGCGTTCTCGACCGAATCCGAGCCGTGCGCGGCGTTGGCGTCGATCGAATCGGCGAAGTCGGCGCGGATGGTGCCAGGCGCAGCGTCCTTCGGGTTGGTGGCGCCCAGCAGGTCGCGGTGCGCGGCCACGGCGTTCTCGCCTTCCAGCGCCTGGATCATCACCGGGCCGGAGATCATGAACTCGACCAGCGCGTTGAAGAACGGACGCTCGCGGTGCACAGCGTAGAAGCCCTCGGCCTCGCGGCGCGACAGCTGCTTGTACTTGGCGGCCACGACCTTCAGGCCGGCCTTCTCGAAGCGCGAGTAGATTTCGCCGATGACGTTCTTGGCGACGGCATCGGGCTTGATGATGGACAGGGTGCGCTCCAGCGCCATGGGAAGTTCTCCGTTGGGCGGGCCACTGAAGGCCCGAGGTTAACATGAAAAAAACCCGCGTCAAAACGCGGGCTTAGCCAGAATTGCGATGGACAATTCTATCCAATCGGCGCCGGCTTTGCACGGTCGGGCCTGAATCGTGCTGCAAAGCAGCATGACGCCCTCCCCGCCCGGGCCTAGACTCAAACAATCGTTTGATTGATTCTGGCGGCCGCATGGCAAAGCAAGCGCACTTCTCGACCAAGGACCGCATCCTCAGCGCGGCCGAGGAACTGTTCGCGCAGCACGGCTTTTCCGGCACTTCGCTGCGCCAGGTCACCAGCCAGGCCGACGTCAACATCGCCGCGGTGAACTACCACTTCGGGTCCAAGGAAAACCTGGTCAACGAGGTGTTCCGGCGGCGCATGGATGAAATGACCGCCGCGCGCATGGCGCAACTGGAAGCCGCGCAACGGCAGCATCCCGGCCAGCTCGGCCCGGTGCTAGCCGCCTTCGTCGAGCCGGCCTTGGCGATGGCCCAGGAGCGGCAGAGCGGCGGCGCCTTCGTGCGGGTGATCGCCCGCGCCTACGCCGAGAACAACGACAGCCTGCGCCAGTTCCTGTCCGACCACTATGGTCACGTGCTGCGCGAGTTCGGCAAGGCCATCGCCGCCTGCGTGCCCGGGCTGAGCAAGCAGGAACTGTACTGGCGCCTGGATTTCCTGGCCGGCGCCCTGACCTACGCCATGGCCGACTTCGGCCTGATCAAGCGCCCCGCCGGCGTCAGCGAGGGCGCGCACCGTGCCCACGCCGCCCGCGAACTCATCCGTTTCGCCGAAGCCGGCTTCCTCGCCCACTCGGCTCCCTGATCCCGCAAACGTTGACCCACAGAGGCTGATCGCTATGTCCAATCCCCTGCTCGTCCGCCGTGCCGCCGTCCTGGGCGCGGGCGTGATGGGTGCGCAGATCGCTGCGCACCTGACCAACGCCGGCGTCGACACCGTGCTGTTCGACCTCCCCGCCAAGGAAGGCCCCGCCGATGGCGTGGTGCTCAAGGCGATCGCCAACCTGACCAAGCTCAGCCCGGCGCCGCTGGCCAGCACCGCCCTTGCCGAGGCCATCACCCCGGCCAACTACGACTCCGGCCTGGAGCAGCTGCGCGGCTGCGACCTGATCATCGAAGCCATCGCCGAGCGCATGGACTGGAAACAGGACCTGTACAAGAAGATCGCGCCGTTCGTGGCCGACCATGCGGTGCTGGCCTCCAACACCTCCGGCCTGGGCATCAATGCGCTGTCCGACGTGTTGCCGGAACAGCTGCGCCACCGCTTCTGCGGCGTGCATTTCTTCAACCCGCCGCGCTACATGCACCTGGCCGAACTGATCCCGGCCAAGCACACCGAGCCGGCGGTGCTGGAAGGCCTGGAGAGCTTCCTGGTCACCACCCTGGGCAAGGGCGTGGTCTACGCCAAGGACACCCCGAACTTCATCGGCAACCGCATCGGCGTGTTCTCGATCCTGTCCACCATCCACCACACCGAGCAGTTCGGCCTGGGCTTCGACGAAGTCGACGGCCTCACCGGCCCGCTGGTCGGCCGTCCGAAGTCGGCCACCTACCGCACCTCCGACGTGGTCGGCCTGGACACCATGGCGCACGTCATCAAGACCATGGGCGACACGCTGCCGAACGATCCCTGGCATGCCTTCTTCAAGGCGCCGAAGTGGCTGGAGGCGCTGATCGGCAAGGGTGCACTGGGCCAGAAAACCGGCGCCGGCATCTTCCGCAAGGTCGGCAAGGACATCGTGGTACTGGACCTGCAGAAGCAGGACTACCGTCCGGCCGACCGCGCCGCCGCGCCGGAAGTGGTCGAGATCCTGAAGATCAAGAACCCGGCCGAGAAGTTCGCCAAGCTGCGCGAGAGCCAGCATCCGCAGGCGCAGTTCCTGTGGGCGACCTTCCGCGACCTGTTCCACTACAGCGCCTACCACCTGGCCGACATCGCCGAGACCGCGCGCGACGTGGACCTGGCGATCCGCTGGGGCTACGGCTGGGCGCTGGGTCCGTTCGAGACCTGGCAGGCCGCGGGCTGGAAGCAGGTCGCGCAGTGGATCGCCGACGACATCGCCGCCGGCAAGAGCATGAGCAGCGCGCCGCTGCCGAACTGGGTGTTCGACGGCCGCGACGGCGTGCACGCCGCCGAAGGCTCGTATAGCCCGGCGCGCGACGCCAAGCTGCCGCGCTCGGCGCTGCCGGTATACAAGCGCCAGCGCTTCCCCGATCCGCTGCTGGGCGAGAAGTTCGCGCAGGGCGAGACCGTGTTCGAGAACGACGGCCTGCGCATGTGGCACGACGGCGACGACATCGCCGTGGTCAGCTTCAAGACCAAGATGAACACCGTCTCCGACCAGGTGCTGGACGGCCTGCAGGAAGCGGTGGGCCGCGCCGAGAAGGACTTCAAGGGCCTGGTGCTGTGGCAGCACAAGGAACCCTTCTCCGCCGGCGCCGACCTGGCCGGTGCGCTGGGCTTGCTGCAGGCCGGCAAGGTCGATGCGTTCGAGGCGATGGTCGCCAACTTCCAGGCCACCAGCCAGCGCATCAAGTATTCGCTGGTGCCGGTGGTCGCGGCGGTGCGCGGGCTGGCGTTGGGCGGCGGCTGCGAGTTCCAGATGCACAGCGCCAAGACCGTGGCTGCGCTGGAGAGCTACATCGGCCTGGTCGAGGCCGGCGTGGGCCTGCTGCCGGCCGGCGGCGGCCTCAAGGAGATCGCGGTGCGCGCGGCGCAGGCCGCGGGTCCGGGCGGCGACGTGTTCGCCGAGCTGAAGAAGACCTTCGAGACCGTGGCCATGGCCAAGGTCTCCACCTCGGCGGTCAACGCCAAGGAACTGGGCCTGCTGCGCGGCACCGACAAGGTGGTGTTCAACAGCTACGAATCGCTGTACATCGCCAAGGCCGAGGCGCGCGCCCTGGCCGAGGGCGGCTACCGCCCGCCGCTGCCGGCCCGACGCATCCAGGTCGCCGGCGACGTCGGCATCGCGACCTTCAAGATGCTGCTGGTCAACATGCTGGAAGGCCGCTTCATCAGCGAGTACGACTACGAGATCGCCACCCGCATCGCCACCGTGCTGTGCGGCGGCGAGGTCGACCGCGGCGCGCTGGTGGACGAGGAATGGCTGCTCAAGCTCGAGCGCAAGCACTTCGTCGAACTGGCCCAGCAGGAAAAGACCCAGGCGCGGATTGGGCACATGCTCAAGACGGGTAAGCCGTTGAGGAACTGAGATTCGGGAGTCGGAATTGGGGATTCGTTACGGCGGATCCCCAATACCTGATGCCACCCTCGCCTCCCACCATTTATCAGCCGGGCAAAGCATTCGACGCCGGGATCCGCTCTGACGAATCCCCAATCCCGAATCCCCAATCCCGGCTTTCGGAGAAAGCCATGAGCAAACAGATCCAGGAAGCCTACATCGTCGCCGCCACCCGTACCCCGGTCGGCAAGGCGCCCAAGGGCATGTTCCGCAACACCCGTCCCGACGACATGCTGGCGCACGTGCTGCGCGCGGTAGTGGCGCAGGCGCCGGGCATCGACACCTCGCGCATCGACGACGCGATCATCGGCTGCGCGATGCCCGAGGGCGAGCAAGGCATGAACGTGGCGCGCATCGGCGTGCTGCTGGCCGGCCTGCCGAATTCGGTGGCCGGGCAGACCATCAACCGCTTCTGCTCCTCGGGCATCCAGGCGGTGGCGCTGGCCGCCGACCAGATCCGCCTGGGCAACGCCGACCTGATGCTGGCCGGCGGCACCGAGTCGATGTCGATGGTGCCGATGATGGGCAACAAGGTCGCGCTGTCGCCGAGCGTGTTCGCCGACGACCACGTCGCCATCGCCTACGGCATGGGCATCACCGCCGAGAAGGTGGCCGAGGAATGGAAGGTGTCGCGCGAGGACCAGGATGCCTTCGCCCTCGCCTCGCACCAGAAAGCCATCGCCGCAATCGCCGCCGGCGAGTTCCGCGACGAGATCAGCCCGTACGAGATCGTCTCGCACCAGCCCGACCTGGCCGGCAACGTCATCGCCCTGCGCAAGAAGCTGGTCGACACCGACGAAGGTCCGCGTCCGGACAGCTCGATCGAAGGCCTGGCCAAGCTGCGCCCGGTGTTCCGCAACGGCCAGTTCGGCGGCAGCGTCACCGCCGGCAACTCCTCGCAGATGAGCGACGGTGCCGGTGCGGTGCTGCTGGCCTCCGAGCAGGCGATCAAGGACTACGGACTGACCCCGCTGGCCCGCTTCGTCAGCTTCTCGGTCGCCGGCGTGCGTCCGGAAGTGATGGGCATCGGCCCGATCGAGGCGATTCCGAAGGCGCTCAAGCAGGCCGGCCTGAGCAAGGACCAGTTGGACTGGATCGAGCTCAACGAAGCCTTCGCCGCGCAGTCGTTGGCGGTGATCCGCGACAGCGGCCTGGACCCGTCCAAGGTCAACCCGCTGGGCGGTGCCATCGCCCTGGGCCATCCGCTGGGCGCCACCGGCGCGATCCGCACCGCCACCCTGGTGCACGGCCTGCGTCGCCACAAGCAGAAGTACGGCATGGTCACCATGTGCATCGGCACCGGCATGGGCGCCGCGGGCATCATCGAGGCGCTGTAAGCGCGCGGCAGCGCCCTACCCTCATCCTGCCCTGCGGACACCCGATGGGAGAAGGGAGCAGCACATAGCCCCTCTCCCACCGGGAGAGGGGTTGGGGTGAGGGTCCGGCACCACGCGTTGTTGTACAGACCAGCGCACAAACAGAAAAGGCAGCCTCACGGCTGCCTTTTCTGTTTGTCACCTGATTCGACCTATTTGGATCGAATCAGTGCCTGAAGCTCTTGGCCAGCGCGCCGCCTACAGCGACGCGCGGCACCAGGCTCACTCCTCGGCAAGCATCTGGGTCAGCTTCTCGCGCGCCGGCTTGGCCAGCTTCTTGTTCTCCAGCGCGAAGCGGATGGTCGCCTCGACCAGGCCCAGGTGGGTACCGCAATCGAAACGGGTGCCCTCGAAGCGATAGGCGTCGACCTCTTCGCTCTTCAGCAGCGCGGCGATGGCGTCGGTCAGCTGGATCTCGCCGCCGGCACCGGTGCCGGTGCTTTCCAGCAGTTCGAAGATCTTCGAGCTGAGCACGTAGCGACCGACCACCGCCAGATCGCTCGGCGCGTCTTCGGGCTTGGGCTTCTCGACGATCTGCGCGATGCGGCCCTTGCGACCGTCGAAGGCCTCGGTGGCGACGATGCCGTAGCTGGCGGTGTTCTCGTGCGGCACGTCTTCCACCGCGATCACGCTGGCGCCGCTGCGCTCGTTGAGATCGGCCATCTGCTTCAGCGCGCCGTCGCCGCGGTTCCAGATCAGGTCGTCCGGCAGCAGCACTGCGAACGGCTCGTCGCCGATCACCGACTTGGCGCACAGCACCGCATGGCCGAGACCCAGCGCTTCGGCCTGGGTCACGAAGATCGCGCGCACGCCATCGGGCAGCACGTGGCGGATCATTTCCAGCTGTTCGTGCTTGCCGGCACGCTCCAGCTTCTGCTCCAGTTCGTAGGCCTTGTCGAAATAATCCGCGACTGCGTGCTTGTAGCGGTTGGTGACGAAGATCAGGGTGTCGCAACCGGCCTCGATCGCCTCGTCCACGGCGTACTGGATCAGCGGCCGATCAATGATCGGCAACATTTCCTTGGGAACCGTCTTGGTGGCGGGAAGGAAGCGGGTACCCAAACCTGCAACCGGGAATACTGCCTTGCGGATTCTCTTGCTCATCAGAGCCTTCTGGCCTCGCGTGCGGGGAATGGAACGATGGTAGCGGAGCCGTCGTGACCGTCTTGCTGACGCAAGGGCGCGAACTCCGGCATGGTCATGCGCAACACCTTCTCGATGGTGTCGCTGTCGTAATCGGCCACCGCGGTGCGCAGCTGCTGCACGCCGCGCAGCACGTCCTCGCGCGAGAAGCTGCGCACGCCCGCTTCCAGGATCTTCGGATGCGAGGTGGGCCGATAGTTCTCGTCGGCGTAGAACAGGGTTTCGTGCAGCTTCTCGCCCGGCCGCAGGCCGGTGTAGACGATGGCGATGTCGCGCCCGGGCTGTTTGCCCGCCAGGCGGATCATCTGCTCGGCCAGCAGACGGATCGGCACCGGCTCGCCCATGTCCAGGGTGTAGATGGCGCCATGCGACGCGGAAGCCGCGGCCTGCACGATCAGCTGGCTGGCTTCGGGAATGGTCATGAAGTAGCGCGTCACCTGCGGATCGGTCACCGTCACCGGGCCACCCTGGCGGATCTGCTCGCGGAACAGTGGCACCACGCTACCCGCCGAATCGAGCACGTTGCCGAAGCGCACCGTCACGAAGCGCGTGTTCACCGCCTGGTCGTCCAGCGACTGGCACACCATTTCCGCATAGCGCTTGGACGCGCCGAGCAGATTGACCGGATTGACCGCCTTGTCGGTGGAAATGAACACGAAGGTCGAGACCTTGGCGGCGACGCAGGCACGCGCCACGTTCTCGGTGGCCAGCACATTGTTGCGCACCGCCTCGCGGCACTGCTGCTCCAGCAGCGGCACCTGTTTGTAGGCGGCGGCATGGAACACCGCGTCCGGCTCGGCCACCTGCATGGCGTGGCGGATCACCGCCGGATCGCCGCAATCGCCGAGCACGCAGTCGATCTCCAGATCGGGGAAGGTCCGGCGCAGGTCGGCATGGATGGTGATCAGCGCCAGTTCGCTGATCTCCAGCAACACGATCTTGCGTGCGCCGTGGCGCGCGCACTGCCGGCACAGTTCCGAGCCGATCGAGCCGCCGGCGCCGGTGACCAGCACGGTACGCCCCGACAGCCAGCCCTTGATCAGCTTCCAGTCCGGGGTCACCGGCTTGCGCCCGAGCAGGTCCTCGATCGCGACCTCCTTCAGTTCGCCCGGCAGGTAATGGCCGTCGAGCACGTCGAGTAGGCGCGGCACGGTGCGGAACGGCAGGCCGGTGCTTTCGCAGATCGCCACCACGCGCTGCATGCCGGCCGCGTCCAGCGACGGAATCGCGATGACCAGCAGCTTGGCCGCGGTCTCCTTGGCGATCGCGCCGGCCTCGTCGATGCGGCCCAGGATCGGCAGGCCCTGCAGCTTGGCGCCGTGCAGATGGCCGGCGTCGTCGACGAATCCCACGGGCTGGTAGGCACCGGAACGGCGCAGGTCGCGCACCAATGCCTCGGCCGCACGGCCGGCACCGACGATCAGCACTCGCCGCGCGGTGTCGTCCGAGTGCGCGATCTGGTAGTCCTTCCAGGCGCGATACAGCAGCCGCGGCGCGCCCAGCAGCGCCGACAGCGCGAACGGATACACCATCAGCACCGACAGCGGGATCGCATCGAAACGGCTGTAGGCCAGCCCAAGCACGATCGCCACCAGGCCATAGAAGCTGGCCTTGAAGATATTGAGCAGGTCGGGAACGCTGGCGAAGCGCCACAGGCCGCGGTACAGGCCGACCTTCCAGAACACCAGGCCCTGGGCCACCAGTACGATGGCGGTGTTGAGGTTCCACAGCGGCAACGGATGCTCGCCGGGGAGCATGGTGTAGCGCGCGGCGTGCAGCAGTTGCCAGCAGACCCAGACGATGGCCAGATCGTGGACGACCACGGAGGCCTTCGGAAACAACTCGGTAACTCGGTCGCGCGTGGAAAGCATCAGTAATCCGTAAGAGTTCGGCGCATCCGGTTGCGCAAAGCCAGCCAAAGCACACCTGCCGAACAGAACCAGGCGATCGTCAGACCGGCCTGGAGGCCCGCATCCAGCGGTCTGCCCAGCCGCGCAATTGTAATCGCGACAATGCTGAACAGACCGTAGGCGAGCGTGACGACAGTATGGCTACTGCCGGTGTGTACCCAACGCTGATAGAAATGTTGCGCGTGCGGTTGCCACCAGCGTTCGCCGGCGAGCATGCGCGAGGCGAGCGTGAAGCCTGCGTCGATGGCGAAGGCCGACAGCGGCAAGGCCGGCAGCCAGGGTGCCTGCCCGCCGGCGACGATGCACCAGGCGAACAACGCAGCGATCAGGTAACCGAGCGCGCCGCTGCCGACATCGCCGAGGAAAATGCGTGCTCGCGGGTAGTTGAACGGCAAAAATCCCGCGCAGGCCACCAGCAGCACCCAGCATGGCCAACGCAGCGGCTCAGGCAGCAACCAGGCGAATCCCAGGGCGGCGAACATCGCCTGGCTACTGGCCAGGCCATTGATGCCATCCATGAAATTCCAGATATTGATCAACGAAACCGCCGCCAACCACACCAGCGCGACCACCCACAGCGGTTGGCTCGCCTTGTAGACAAGTGCAGCCAGCAGAGTCGCCGCCACCATATGCACCAGCAATCGCAATGCCGCCGACAACGAACGGTGGTCGTCCCACCAGCCGACGCCAGCGACCAGAACAATGCCGGCGGCGACGGTAGCGATGCCCGCGCCGTGCTGCGGCCATTGCAGGGCCGCCCAGCCGCAGGTCAGCAGCACCGCCGCCACGATCGCCACACCGCCGCCGCGCGGCGTCGCCACGGTGTGGCTGCGCCGCTCGCCGGGCGCATCCATCAACTTGCGTTTGAGTGCGTACTGGCGCGACAGCCAGGTGCTGGCCGCGCTGAACACCCCGAGCGCCAAGAGCAGCGCGGCTCCTGCGATGGGCACTACACCACCGCGTAGTTGAGCAACGGCTTGACCGTGCCCCACTCCTTGCAGCTTGGGCATTGCCAGTGATGGGTGCGCGCGCCGAAGCCGCAGCGGGTGCAGCGGTAGCTGGGATTGCGCACCAGCAGCTGGTCGGTGATGTGCTTGAGATCCTGCAGGGTCGCGGTGGAATCGGCGCCCTCGGCCAAGGTCAGATCGATAAGCGCGGACTCGCCGCGCACCGACGGCCGGTCCTTGAGCTGCCGGCCCAGATAGGAGCGCGCAGCGGAAATGCCTTCCTGCGACTCCATCAGGCGGGTCAGCGCCAGCACCGGGGCGATGCCGCGGTAGTGCTCGGTCATCTCCGACAGGAACGCGCGCGCGCCGCTGAGGTCCTGGCCGCGGCGGTAGCATTCCATCAGCGCCGGCATGATTTCCGGCAGGTAGTCCGGGTCGTGGCGGGCGGCGCGCTCGAAGGCGCGGATCGCGGCCTCGTCGTTGCCGTCGTCGACATCGATGCGCCCTTCCAGGATGCCGGCGCGCACCGACTTGGCGTCGGCCTGGTAGGCGCGTGCGATCGCCGCGCGCGCCAGGTCGTTCTTGCCAGAGGCGCGATAGCGATCGGCCAGTTCGCATTCGAACTGGGCGATCAGCTTGCCCATCGGCTCGCCGGTCACCTCTTCGTAGCGGGTGGCGTTGTCGATGGCCTTTTCCCAGTCGCGCTCGGCCTGATAGATGCCGATCAGGTGCTTGAGCGCCTGCGGCGCGCGCTGGTCGATCTGCGCCAGTTCGGTGAACACGGTTTCGGCGCGGTCCAGCAGCCCCGACTTCATGTAGTCCTCGCCCAGCGCCAGCAAGGCCTGCACGCGCTGCGCGTCGCTCAGGTCGCCGCGCTGGACCAGGCCCTGGTGCAGGCGGATGGCCCGGTCGACCTCACCGCGGCGACGGAACAGGTGGCCCAGCGCGACCTGGGTCTCGAAGGTTTCCTTGTCCAGTTCGGCGATGTGCAGGAACAGCTCGATCGCCTTGTCCGGCTGCTCGTTGAGCAGGTAGTTGAGGCCGCGGAAATAGGTGCTGGAGAGCCGGCTGACCTGGGTATCGCCATGACGCTGGCCGCCACGGCGACCGATCACCCAGCCGCTCAGCGCCGCCAGCGGCAGGAACAGGAAGAACCAGAACCACTCGGTCAGAAAGTCCATCGAAGATCAGCGTCCGTCCAAGGGCTGGTGGGCATGGGGGGAGACCGGCGCGACGGCCGGCGCAGCGGCGTTCGCGGCCTTGTTGGCGCGACGCAGCTTGGCGTACAGGGGAATCACCAGGGCCGCCAGGACCAGCGAGGCGCCGATCAGCACGCCGGCGAACAGCGAGACGATGATGGCGATGCCGGAGGTGGTGGCGATGCTGGAGAACACGAAGTTGATCTGGATCGGCTGCGAATTGAGCGACCCGATGACCAGGCCGGCCAACAGCAACACCAGCAGGATCAGCAGTCGTGCAATCTTCATGAGCAACTCCAGCGTCGGGAGACACTAGATTAGCCGAACAGGCGTGGATTCCGGCAAGCGCCGGACGCCGGGCTCAGGGCGTGTCGGATTCGACCGGGACGACGCCGCTCACGCGCTCGCGCAGCTCCTTGCCGGGCTTGAAATGCGGCACGTGCTTGCCGGGAAGCGCGACGGACTCGCCGGTCTTGGGATTGCGTCCCAGGCGCGGCGGCCGGTAATGCAGGGAAAAGCTGCCGAAGCCGCGGATCTCGATGCGATCGCCGCCGGACAGGGCGCCGCCCATCATTTCCAACAACGACTTCACCGCCAGATCGACGTCGTCCGACTTCAGATGCGCCTGCTTGCGCGCCAGGATTTCGATCAGTTCGGATTTGGTCATTTACGGATGCGTGCAGTGGGGTCGCAACCTGGCACGGCCCGGGAACACCGGGCCGTGCCAGTAACGCTGCGTGTGGCGGATTACTCGGACTTGTTGCCGTTCAACTGCGCGCGCAGCAGCGCGCCCAGCTGGGTGGTGCCGCCCGACGCGGACTGGTATTCCTCCAGCACTTCACGCATTTCGGCATCGTCCTTGGCCTTGATCGACAGCTGCAGGGTACGGCCCTTGCGGTCCATGCCCACGAACTTGGCTTCGATCTTGTCGCCGACCTTCAGGTGCTGGCTGGCGTCGTCGACGCGCTCGTTGGCGATGTCGCGTGCGGCGACGTAGCCTTCGATGCCGTCGGCCAGGTCGATGGTGGCGCCCTTGGCATCCACTTCACGCACCACACCCTCGACCTTCGAGCCCTTCGGGTTGGCGGCCATGTACTGGCCGAACGGATCCTGCTCCAGCTGCTTGACGCCCAGGCTGATGCGCTCGCGCTCCGGGTCCACCGCCAGCACCACGGCTTCCAGCGTGTCGCCCTTCTTGAAGTTGCGCACGATGTCTTCGCCGGTGGTGTTCCAGCTGATGTCGGACAGGTGCACCAGGCCGTCGATGCCACCGTCCAGGCCGATGAAGATGCCGAAGTCGGTGATCGACTTGATCTGGCCGGACACCTTGTCGTTCTTCTTGTGGGTGGCGGCGAAGGTCTCCCACGGATTGGCGGCGACCTGCTTCATGCCCAGCGAGATGCGGCGACGCTCTTCGTCCACGTCCAGCACCATCACTTCGACTTCGTCGCCGACCTGCACGACCTTGGACGGGTTGACGTTCTTGTTGGTCCAGTCCATCTCGGACACGTGCACCAGGCCTTCCACGCCCGGCTCGATCTCGACGAACGCGCCGTAATCGGTGACGTTGGAGACCTTGCCGAACACGCGGCTGTTGGCCGGGTAGCGGCGGGCGATGTTGTCCCACGGATCCTCGCCCAGCTGCTTCAGGCCGAGGCTGACGCGGTTACGCTCGCGATCGAACTTCAGCACGCGCACGTCCAGCTCGTCGCCGACGTTGACCACTTCGGACGGATGGCGCACGCGCTTCCAGGCCATGTCGGTGATGTGCAGCAGGCCATCGATGCCGCCCAGGTCCACGAACGCGCCGTAGTCGGTCAGGTTCTTGACCACGCCCTTCAGGATCGCGCCTTCCTGCAGCTTGTCCATCAGCTGCTCGCGCTCTTCCGAGTGCTCGCTCTCGACCACGGCACGACGCGAGACCACCACGTTGTTGCGCTTGCGGTCCAGCTTGATCAGCTTGAACTCCAGTTCCTTGCCTTCCAGGTAGGCCGGGTCGCGCACCGGGCGCACATCCACCAGCGAACCGGGCAGGAACGCGCGGACATCCTTGATGTCCACGGTGAAACCACCCTTGACCTTGCCGCTGATGCGGCCGGTGATGGTCTCGTTCTTCTCCAACGCTTCTTCCAGCTCGTCCCACACCATGGCGCGCTTGGCCTTCTCGCGCGACAGCACGGTCTCGCCGAAGCCGTTCTCGAGCGAGTCGAGCGCGACCTTGACCAGGTCGCCTTCGGCGACGTCGATTTCGCCAGCGTCGTTACGGAACTGCTCGATCGGCACGATGCCTTCGGACTTCAGGCCGGCGTTGATCACCACCACGTCGCCGCGGACTTCCACGACGGTACCGGTGACGATGGCGCCGGGCTTCAGCTTGGCCAGGTTGGCTTGGCTGGCTTCGAACAGTTCGGCAAAAGATTCGGTCATTTGAAATTACTCTAGTGGACACACGGACAGGGCGTTTTCTTCTGGAAAACAGCGACTGTCCACCTGTTAGTCGGCCCGAACAGCGGCCGGGTGTGGAATGGAAAAACCGCAGCGCGGGATTGCGCAGCGGAGCCTTTGACGCTATCGGTGGAACATGGATGTTGCGGGTGTTGCGAGGAACCGGCGGCATCCATGACGATGCCGCCCTGCTGCTGCCTGCGTGCCGCTCAGACCGGCAGCAACTGCAGGACGCGGCCCACCACCTGGTCGATGTCCATGCCGGTGGTATCGAGAAGGACGGCATCGTCTGCCGGCCTCAGCGGGGCCACCGCGCGTTGGGCATCGCGTGCGTCGCGGGCCATGATCTCGCGCAGCAGGTCGTCGAATATAACCGAAACCCCTTTTCCCTTCAACTGCTTATGCCGGCGCTGGGCACGCTCCTCGGCGCTGGCGGTCAGGAACACCTTGTACGGGGCGTCGGGGAAAATCACCGTCCCCATGTCGCGACCGTCGGCGACCAGCCCGGGAGGGGTGCGGAAGGCCCGCTGGCGCTGCTTCAGCGCCGCGCGCACCTCGGGGATGGCGGCGATCGCCGAGGCCACCGCGCCGGTGGTCTCCAGGCGCAACTCGTCGGTGGCGTCGGCGCCGTTGATCCGGACCCGCAGACCGCCGCCGGCGACCTCGTCGAAGTCCACACGGGTATCGAAGGTGCAGCGCACCAGGGCGGCGGCATCGGAAATGTCCAGATTGGCCCAGCTGGCCGCGACCCCGACCGCCCGGTACAGCGCCCCCGAATCCAGGTAATGCCAGCCCAAGCGGGCGGCGACGATGCGGCTGACGGTGCCTTTGCCGGCCCCGGACGGGCCATCGATGGTCAGGACGGGAGCGGGCTCGTTCATGCGGTTCCTCGGACGGGGGGCGGCGCATTGTAGCGCCGACGCCGGCCGGGCTGGCGCAAGCAGTTGAAACCATGAAGAAAACCAGGCTACAATCGCCGGCTTACTGATCCCGCGCCATGGTTTCGGCCGTGCCGCCCTCCTTCGAATCCACAAGTTTACGCCGAGGTGTGCCATGAAAGTCCTGTCCTCCCTGAAGTCGGCGAAGGCCCGTCACCGCGACTGCAAGGTGGTCCGCCGCCGCGGCAAGGTCTTCGTGATCTGCAAGTCCAACCCCCGTTTCAAGGCGCGTCAGCGCTGATCCGACCCGGCCTGCCCTGCCGCACCGCGCGCAGCGGTGGCCGGTCGTCGACGAAAGCCGCCTTCGGGCGGTTTTTTGTTGCCGAAGTTTGCTGTAATCGGCGTTCGTCCTCTGGGGAGTACACGTGATGAAGCATCGTCTGTCCGTCCTGCCGCTGCTGGCCGTGTTGGGCCTGGCCGGCGGCGCCCACGCCGAGACCCTGCTGGTCGACCGGGTCAAGGAAGAACCCGCGGCGGCGCTGCCGACCCGCGGCCTGAGCATGGCCCAGGTGCAGGCGCGCTACGGCGCCCCGCAGCAGAAGCTGGAGCCGCGCGGCGGACAGAAGCGGCAGTGGCCGACCATCAACCGCTGGGTCTATCCGGCCTTCACCGTGTACTTCGAGAAACAGAAGGTGGTGGACGTGGTCGCCAACAAGGCCGATCCCAACGAGATCGGCCCGAAGCCGGCGATCCGCTAGCGCGCGTCCCGGGCAAACACCCGCACATGTCTGTGCGGGGACGTAGATAACCGCCGGGCGTCCCCCGGCAACACGTGAGTAGTGGTCGCAATGTCTGATCGTCTTCGCCTTCCCGCGGAATGGGAGCCCCAGTCCGCCATCCTGATCGCCTGGCCGCATGCCGGCACCGACTGGGCCGAACGCCTGGCCGAGGTCGAGGAGACCTACATCGCCCTGGTCGCGGCGATCGTGCGCTTCCAGCGGGTGCTGATCTGCGTGGCCGATGCCGACCTGCAGATCTATGCCGAGGCGCGGCTGCGCTCAGCGCGGGTGGACATGCAGCGGGTGCGCTTCGTCGAGGCCGAGTACGACGACACCTGGTTGCGCGATTCTGGCCCGATCACCCTGGCGCGCGCCGGCGGCGGCTTCCAGTTGCTGGATTTCCGCTTCACTGGCTGGGGCGGCAAGTTCCAGGCCAGCCGCGACGATCAGTTGGTGAGCGTGCTGGCCGAGCAGGGCCTGTTCGCCGACAGCGCCGTGCGCCGCATCGATTTCGCCCTGGAAGGCGGCGCCATCGACTGCGACGGTGCCGGCACCCTGCTGACCACCTGGCAATGCCTGCACGAGCGCCACCCGCAGCGCAGCCGCGAATCGCTCAGCCACGACCTGGCCGACTGGCTGGCACAGCAACGTGTGCTGTGGCTGGACCACGGCTACCTGGAAGGCGACGACACCGACGCGCACATCGACACCCTCGCCCGCTTCGCCGGGACCGACGCGATCGTCTACCAGGCCTGCGACGACGCCGGCGATTCGCACTACGCCGAGCTGCAGGCGATGGGCGCCGAACTGGCGGCGTTGCGTACCGCCGAGGGCGCGCCCTATCGCCTGTTCCCGCTGCCGTGGGCGCAGCCGGTCATCGATGAGGGCCGGCGCCTGGCCGCCTCCTACGCCAATTTCCTGATCGTCAACGGCGCGGTGCTGATGCCGGCCTACGGCGACGCGGCCGATGCGCAGGCGCAGGCGGTGATGGCGCAGGCCTTCCCGCAGCACGAAATCGTGCCGATTCCCTGCCGTGCGCTGATCTGGCAGAACGGCAGCCTGCACTGCATCACCATGCAGTTGCCGGCCGGACTGCTCGCGGACTGAGCCGCCGCCGCTGCGCCGCACGCCGGCGCAGCGCCGACCACGCCCGTGCTGCGGCCACGCGCGGCGCGGGATTCATCTCCCTGGAACCTGCCGCGCGGCCATCCGCGCTACCATGCCGGTTTACCGCGAACCTTGATTCCGCAATGAGCCGAAACACTCTTTCCGTCGCGCTGATCCAGGAGCGCAACCACGGCGACGCCGCGGCGAACCTGGCAGCGATCGAATCGCGTGTGGCCGAGGCTGCCGCGCAGGGCGCGCAGCTGGTGCTGCTGCAGGAACTGCACAACGGCGCGTACTTCTGCCAGCACGAGTCGGTGGACGAATTCGACCTGGCCGAGCCGATTCCCGGCCCCAGCACCGAGCGCCTGGGCGCGCTGGCCAAGCGCCATGGCGTGGTCCTGGTCGGCTCGCTGTTCGAGCGCCGCGCCGCCGGCCTGTACCACAACACCGCGGTGGTGTTCGAAACGGACGGCAGCCTGCTGGGCAAATACCGCAAGATGCACATCCCCGACGATCCGGGCTTCTACGAGAAGTTCTACTTCACCCCGGGCGATCTGGGCTTCACCCCGATCCAGACCTCGGTCGGTCGCCTCGGCGTGCTGGTGTGCTGGGACCAGTGGTACCCGGAAGCGGCGCGGCTGATGGCGCTGGCCGGCGCCGAACTGCTGCTGTATCCCACCGCGATCGGCTGGGACCCCAACGACGAACAGGCCGAGCAGGAACGCCAGCGCGATGCCTGGATCCTCAGCCATCGCGGCCATGCAGTGGCCAATGGCGTGCCGGTGTTGAGTTGCAACCGTGTGGGCCACGAGCCGTCGCCGCTGGGCGCATCGGGCATCCAGTTCTGGGGCAACAGCCATGTGCTCGGTCCGCAGGGCGAGTTCATTGCCGAGGCCGGCGCCGAGCCGACCGTGCTGGTCTGCGACGTCGACCTGCAGCGCAGCGAGCACGTGCGGCGGATCTGGCCGTTCCTGCGCGACCGCCGCATCGATGCCTACGGCGATCTGCTGAAACGCTACATCGACTGACCCGCAGCGCCGCCCCGGTCCTCGCATGCGCCGCGCCGCGGGCTGCGACGCAGCCCGCCCCGGCGGCAGGCGCCCATGCCTGTCGCGGCCGATGCCCTCACCCCCCATGCCCGCTTAGCCCCGGCGCCGACGAGGCGCCCTCCGATGAGTGATGGAATGAACGAACTTTCCCAGGCCGACGGCGACGATGCGCTGTTCGACGGCCAGCCGTACCGCATCGTCGAACGCGATGGCATCCGCTACACCCTGCTCGGCACCGCGCACGTGTCCCTGGCCAGCGTCGCTGCCGTGGAACGGGCGATCGGCAGCGGCCGTTTCGATGCGGTGGCGGTGGAACTGGATCCGCAACGCCTGCAGGCGCTGACCGATCCGGACGCACTGACCAAGCTGGACCTGGTGCAGGTGATCCGCAAGGGCCGGGTGGCCTTGTTCGCCGCCAACCTCGCGCTGGCCGCCTACCAGCGGCGCCTGGCCGAGCAACTGGGCATCGAACCCGGCGCCGAACTCAAGCGCGCGGTGCTGCTGGCGCGCGAACGGCAGTTGCCGGTGTACCTGGTCGATCGCGAAGTCGGCCTGACCTTCAAGCGCGCGTCCAGCCGGCTCGGCTTCTTCGGCAAGCTGAAGCTGGCCAGCGGCCTGCTCGGCGGCCTGTTCGCCTCCGACGAGGTCGGCGAGGCGGAGATCGAGAAGCTCAAGCAGGGCGACATGCTCGAGGCCAGCTTCGGCGACTTCGCCAGCGAGAGTCCGGCGCTGTACGAAACCATCATCGCCGAGCGCGACCGCTACATGGCCACGCGCCTGCGCGAGGAACGGGCGCAACAGCGCGCGCTGCCGCTGACCGACAATGCCGAACCGCTGGAGGGCGCGCCGTCGACCGGCGTGCGCGAGGTGCTGGCGGTGGTCGGTGCCGGTCACCTGGCCGGACTGGCGCGGCATCTGCAGGGCGACCAGGACGACCCGGCGACGCTGCGCAAGGCGCTGGAAGAGGTGCAAACCAAGAAGAAGGTGCCATGGATCACCCTGACCCTGACCGCGCTGGTGCTGGGCGGCGTGGCCTGGGGCTACTGGCACGGCGGCTTCGCGCTGGGCACCGACCTGCTGCTGCAGTGGGTGCTGTTCACCGGCGGCCTGGCCGGGCTGGGCTGCATCCTCGCCGGCGGCCATCCGCTGAGCGTGATCGCCGGCGCCATCGCCGCGCCGCTGAAGCCGTTCCGCCCCGGCGTGCCCGCCGGGGCGTTCAGCGCCCTGGTCGAGGTGCACATGCGCAAGCCGGCCTATGGCGATTTCCTGGCCCTGCGCGACGATGCGCAGAACCTGCGCGGCTGGTACCGCAACCGCGTCTCGCGGGTGGTGCTGACCTTCCTGCTGACCAACCTGGGCAGCATGCTCGGCGTGTGGCTGGCCGGCTTCCGCATCTTCGGCAAGCTGGCGGGTTGAACACCCGCCGCGCGGCGACGGCAACTGTCACCGCGCGGGTTTCGCCTTTGTGGGAGGGACTTCAGTCCCGACGCCTCGGTGGTACGGCGTCGGGGCTGAAGCCCCTCCCACAGGTCGTTTGAAGCCTTTGGATCAGGACGCCAGCTGCGCGGCCATGCCGCGACGCCCACGCGCGCGCCGGACCAGGTTGGCTACGCCGTTGCTCAGATCGTCCAGGATCGCGTAGATGGTCGGCAGGAACAGCAGGCTGACCACGGTCGAGAACGCCAGGCCGCCGGCGATCGCGCGTGCCATCGGGTAGTAGGCCGGGCCGTCACCGAACATCTGCGTGGTGGTCAGCGAGATCGGCACCATCGCCAGGATCGCCGTGCCCATGGTCATCATGATCGGGCGCAGGCGCTCGCGCGAGCCTTCGATCAGCGCCTCGGTGCGGGCAAGGCCGCGCCGGCGCAGGTTGTTGATGTGCTCGATCATCACGATGCCGTTGTTCACCACCACGCCCATCAGCACCAGGATGCCGATGAAGGCCATGATCCCGAAGCTGGTGCCGGTGATCCAGAACAGCCAGAACACGCCGAACACCGAGAACAGCACGCCGCTCATGATCGCCACGGGAAACAGCAGCGATTCGAACATCGCGGCCATCACCACGTAGATCATCACCAGCGCGATCAGCAGGTTGAACAGCATCTGCTTGCTGGCCTGATCGTCGTCCTGGCCGTCCGCGCCGTCGAAGCTGTAGCGGTAGCCGACCGGGAAATCGACCGCCTTGAGGGTGTCCTCGATCGCCTGCTTGGCTTCCGGCGCGGTGACCTTGGCACCAAGGTTGGCGGTGATGGTCAGCGTGGTCTGCCGATTGGTCCTGGCGATCTGGGTCGCGGCGGCGCGCGGCTGCGTCTCGACCAGGCTCAGCAAGGGCACGCTGCGCCCGTCCTGGGTACGCACGTTGAAGCTGTCCAGGTCTTCCGGCGAGGTCTGCTCGGCGCCGGCAAAACGCACCCACACCGGCACCTCGTTGTCACCGTGGCGGAACTCGCGCAGCGAGGCGCCGCGCAGCGCCAGGCCGACGAAGCTGGCGACCTGCTCGGCGCTGAAGCCGAACGCTGCGGCGCGTTCGCGATCCACCCGCACCGCCAGTTCGGTGCTGCGGTCGCCGCTGTCCACGCGCACGTCGCGCAGTTCCTTGCGCCGTGCCAGCAGCGGCACCACGTCGTCGGCGAGCGCGCGCAGCGCCTCGGTGGAATCGCCGACCAGTTGTACCTGCACGGTCTGCCCGCCGCCGTTGCCGCCATCGCCGCCGTTGCTGTTGCCGACGTGGAAGTCCACCCGCGCCGAACGCGGCAGTTCCTTGCGGATGCGTTCCATCAGGGCCGGCAGGTCGCGGACCTGCTTCAGATCCACGGTCAGCGTGGTGCTGCTGCCCTCCTCCTCGCTGAACCAGGAATACACCTGGGTCACGTGGTACTGCGCGCGCCGCGCATCGATGAAGCGCTCGAGCCGGGTCACTTCCTCGGCCATCTGCTCGCGCGTGTAGGCGCCCTTCCACTGGTAGCCGATGAAGACCTGCTCGCCGCCGTCGCCGCCGAACATGTCCTTCTTGGTCTGCATCATCGGGATCACACTCAGCGCGCTGATCAGCACGATCGCGCAGACGCTCCAGCCGCGGTGCGCCAGCGACCAGGCCAGTACCCGCGCGTAGCGGCGCTGCAGGCGCGGGATCAGCCCGTGCGGGGAATGCAGCAGCGCCGGGGTGCGCATGCGTGCCGACAGCATCGGGATCAGGCTCACCGCCACCAGCCACGACGCCAGCAGCGACACCGAGATGGTGATGGCGATCTGCGACATGAAGATGCTGATGTTGTTGGTCTCGCCGAACAGGTTCGGCAGGAACACGATGCAATGGCACAGGGTGCCCGCAGACAGCGCGATGGCGACGTTGCGGGTGCCGACGATGGAGGCGCGCTGCGGCTGGTCGGGCATGCGCTCGCGCTCCTGGTAGATGCTCTCCACCACCACCACCGCGTTGTCCACCAGCATGCCCACCGCCAGCAGCAGGCCCATCATGGTCAGGATGTTGAGGGTGACCCCGGCGAAATACATGAAACCCAGGGTGATCGCGAAGCAGATCGGGATCGCCAGGGTCACCATCAGGGTCGACGGCCAGTGCCGCAGGAAGAAGAACAGCACCGTCACCGACAGCAGCAGGCCCACCGCGCCGGCTTCGGCCAGTTCCGCCAGCGACGAGGTCACCGCCTTGCCCTGGTTGTCGATGACCTTGATCTGCACGTCGCTCAGCGCCGGCTGCTTGCGGATCTGCTCGACCTCGGCCAGCACTGCGCGCGAGACCTCGACCAGGTTGGCGCTGCGCTCCTTGAACACGTCCAGGCCCACCGCCGGGCGCCCGTCCAGGCGCCGGCCGTAGCTCATCCGGGTCGGCTTCAGCCGCACCTCGGCAATGTCGCCCAGGCGCAGGCCCTTGGGGTCGATGACCAGGTCGCGCAGTTCCTGCAGGTCGCGCAGTTCGCCGACCGGCTGCACCCGCAGGCGCTGGCCGTTGTCGTCGATCTGCCCGGCCGACAGCGAGAAGTTGAGCTTGCCCAGGCGCTCGCTGAGCTGGTTGAGGCTGAGGTTGTGCGCACTGAGCCGGTCCGGGGCGATGGCGATCTCGACCTCGTTCGGCGGCGCGCCCGACACCGACACCTTGGCCACCCCAGGAATGCGCTCCAGCCGGCGCTTGAACTCGCGATCGAGCATGTCGTATGCGCCGGTCAGGTCGGCCGCGCCGGCCAGGCGCACCTTCAGCACCGGCTGATCGCTGCTGGACCACTTGAACACGTTGTAGCGCCGCAGGTCGGTCGGCAAGTCGGCGCGGATCGCGTCGATGCGCTCGCGCGCATCGGAGGCGGCGATGGCGATGTCGCGGTCCCAGTCGGAAAACTCGATGAAGATGTTGGCGCCGTCGGCGGTGGCGGTCGAGCGCATGCGCTTGATCCCGGTCATCGTCGCCAGCGCTTCCTCGGTCGGCCGCACCAGGTTGCGCTCGACCTCGTCCGGAGTGGAGCCGGTGTACGGCAACTGCACGAACAGGAACGGCGCGGAGATGTCCGGCAAGGCCTCCAGCGGCAGGCGAAAGGCGGCGATCAGCCCGACCACCACCAGCGACACGAAGCACATGATGGTGGTGACCGGACGGCGGATGCTGAACTCGGCGACGCTCATGCCGGGGCGCCCTCGCCGTTCTGCAGGCGCTCCTCGCGTTGCCGTGCACGCCGCCCGCGTTCGGCGTAGTACGCGTCGGCGCGGCGGTCCAGGCGGTCGTAGACCACCGGGATCACCAGCAAGGTCAGCAGCGTGGACACCAGCAGCCCGCCGATCACGGTGATCGCCATCGGCGCGCGCACCTCGGCGCCCTCGCCGCTGGCGATCGCCAGCGGCAGGAAGCCGAACAGCGTGCACAGCGTGGTCATCACGATCGGCCGCAACCGCGAGCGTGCGCCTTCGATCAGCGCCGCGCGCTTGGCCACGCCCTCCTCGCGCAGCTGGTTGACCTTGTCGATCAGGATGATCGCGTTCTTGGTCACCAGGCCCACCAGCAGGATCAGGCCGATGAACACCACCACCGACACCGGCTTGCCGGTCAGCAGCAGCGCCAGCACCGCGCCGACCAGCGCCAGCGGGATGGTGAACAGGATGACGAACGGATGCAGCAGCGATTCGAACTGCGAGGCCATCACCAGGTACACCAGGAACACCGCCAGGCCGAACGCGAACAGCAGCGAGCGTGCCGACTGCGCCAGTTCCTCGCCCTGCCCGCCGATGTGCATGCCGACGCCGGCGCCGAGCGGATCGCGCGCCACCATCTCGCCCACCTCGCGCACCGCCGTGCCCAGGTCGATGTCGCGCAGGTTGGCCGAGACGATCGCCACGCGGATCTGGTCGGCGCGGTGGATCTCGCTGGGGCCGGTGGTGGCGACCACGTCGGCGACCGCGTCCAGGGTCACCGGCCGGCTGCTGCCCGGATTGACGATCAGCCGGCGGATGCTGTCGACACTGGCGCGGTCGCTCTGCTGCGCGCGCACCAGCACGTCGATCTTGCGGTCGCGGAAGCTGTAGCGGGTGGCGACGTCGCCGCGCACCTTCTTCACCACCACGTCGGCGATCTGCCGCGTGGTCAGTCCCAACGCACCGGCACGTTCCTGGTCGAAGCGGATCTGGATCTCCGGGAAACCTTCTTCCACCGTGGATTTGACGTCGGCGAAGTGGCCGTTGCCGCGCAGCAGCGCCGCCAGCTTCTGCCCGGCGTGCTGAATGGTCTGCAGGTCCTGGCCGCGCAGTTCGATCTCCAGCGGCGTGGAGAAACTGAACAGCTCCGGTCGGCTGAAACCGACCTGCACGCCCGGATGGTTGCGCATCGTCGCGCGCATGCGCTCGCTCTGCTGCGCCTCGAACTGCGCGCTGCCGCCGCCGGCCATGGCGATGGTCAGCTTGCCGATGTTCTCGCCGCTCTCGGTGGGGTTGGCGTCGAGTCGGGTGCCGCTGCCGCTGACCCCGTACAGCGCCTGCACGCCAGCGTCCTTGCCGTGGACCTCCTGCAGTTCGCGCACCAGCGCATCGGTCTGCCGCAGCGGCGTGCCGGCCGGCAGTTTCACGGTCATCTCGAAGCGGTCCTGCGCCAGCTGCGGGATCAGGTCGGCGCCCAGCAGCGGTGCCACCGCCAGGGTCGCGGCGAAGGCCAGCGCCGCCAGTCCCAGCACCCAGCCCGGACGCGCCAGCGCGCCGGGCAGCAACCGCAGGTAGCCGCGCTCGGCCAGCGCGTACGGCGCCATCGCCAGGGCGCTGGCCTTGCGCATCACCGGCGCGACCACCGCCACCGCACCGCGCCACAGCCGCACGCACAGCCAGGCCACGCCGAAGAACACCCCGCGCACCGCCGCAGCGGCGCCGCGCCGGCTCCAGGCCAGCGGCTTCAGCCAGCCGCGCCGCGGCTGCCAGTGCGGCGGCGCCGGTTCCACCGGGAACGCCAGCGGCGCACGGCCCTTCAGCGAGCTGAGCATCGGGATCAGGGTCATCGACACCACCAGCGAGATCGCGATGGCGATCGCCACGGTCAACGCCTGGTCGCGGAACAGTTGCCCGGCCACGCCCTCCACGAACACCAGCGGCAGGAACACCGCGATCGTGGTCAGGGTCGAGGCGACCACCGCCATGCCCACCTCGCGGGTACCGACGATCGCCGCATCGAGCACGCTCAGGCCGCGCTCGCGCGCCTTGGCGATGCTTTCCAGCACCACGATCGAATCGTCCACCACCAGGCCGGTGGCCAGCGCCAGCCCACCCAGCGACATCACGTTGAGGCTCAGGCCGATCCGATCCATGAAGAAGAACGTGGTCACGATCGACACCGGCAGCGACAGCCCGATCACGAACGTGCTCCAGCCGTCGCGCAGGAACAGGAAGATGATCAGGATCGCCAGCAGGCCGCCGATCACCGCATCCTTCTTGACGTCGCCGATGGCGTGTTCGATGAAGCGCGACTGGTCCTCCAGCGTGGTCAGTTCGGCGTCGGCGGGAATCTGCGCCTGCAGTTGTTCCAGGCGCTTGCGCAGCGCCGCCGCGGTGGCCACGGTGTTGGCGTCGCCTTCCTTGTAGATCGCCAGTTCCACCGCCTCCTTGCCGCCCAGGCGGATGATCGCCTCGCGTTCCTTGTAGCCCTGCCGCACCTGCGCCACGTCCTTGAGCCGGATCGGCATGCCGCCGGCGACGGTGGTGGTCGTGCTGGAGGTCGCGCTCTGCGCTGCCGACGCCGCGGCCAGCGCCGCTTCCGAGCCGGTGGAGGCGGCGATCGCATACATCTGCTGCAGGGCCGCGTCGGCCGCGTTGCCACCGGCGCCCTGAGTGGTCAGCAACAGGTTGCGGATCTCGTCCAGGTCGGCGAACTGGTTGACCGTGCGCACCAGGTAGCGCTGCGTGCCCTGCTCCAGGCGCCCGCCGGAGAGATTGACGTTCTCGTCCTTGAGCCGCGCGATCACCGTGTCGATCGGCATGTTGAGCTGCGCCAGCCGCTGCTGGTCGATGTCGACCTGGATCTCGTCCTCCAGCCCGCCGCCGACCTTGACTGCGGCCACGCCCGCCACCGGCTCCAGCTTCTTCTTCAGGTCCTCGTCGGCGTAGCGACGCAACTGGGTCAGCGCGCGCACCGCCTCGGCATCGGTGTGCGCGGCGGTCTTGCTCGACAGCACCAGGCGCATGATCGGCTGGGTGGAGGGGTTGAAGCGCAGCAGCACCGGCGCCTTGGCCTCCAGCGGCAGCGACAGCGCCTCCATCTTGTCGCGCACCTCCAGGCTGGCCTGGTCCATGTTGGTGCCCCAGGCGAACTCCAGCACCACGTCGCTCTGTCCGGTGCGCGAGACCGACTTGAGCTTGCGCAGGTTCTTGACCACGCCGACGGCTTCTTCCACCGGCTCGGTCACCAGCGTCTCGATCTCCGACGGCGCGGCGCCGGCGTACTCGGTGCGCACGGTCAGCGTTGGATAGCTCAGGTCCGGCAGCAGATTGACCTTGAGCCCGTGCAGCGCGATCGCGCCGAACAGCAGCATGGTCAGCGTGATCATCGCGATGGTCACGCGGCGGCGGGTGGCGAATTCGACCAGGCCGCCGCCGTGTGCAGCGGAAGTTGGCGGTGGGACGTGCGCGTCGGGACCGGCGCCGTGCATCAGCGCGCTCCGGAAGCGGTCGCCGGTGCGGCAGCGGCGACCTCGCGTTGCGGGGCGATCACCTGCACGCGGCTGCCGTCGCGCAGCGCGACCTTGCCAGCGGTGACCACCTGATCGCCGGCCTGCAGTCCCTGGCGGATCTCCACCCACGGCCCCTCGGCATAACCCAGCGTCACCGGCACCCGCGCGACCTTGCCGGCGACCACGCGGAACACCGCCGGCTCGCCATCGTCGAGCAGCGCCAGCCGCGGCACCACCAGCGCATCGGTGCGCTGGTCGTAGTCGATGCGGATGCGGCCGAACATGCCGGGCTGCAGCGCTTCGGCGCCCTCGTCGAAGGCGCAGACCACGCGGAAGGTGCCGCTGCCAGCATCCACCACCGGCGCGATGCGGTCGACCCGGCCGCGGAACTGCTTGCCCGGCAGCGCATCGGCCAGCAGGGTCACCGGCTGCCCGGTCTTGAGCGTAGCCAGTTCGCGCTCGGGCACGTTGAGCGTGGCCTCCAGCCGCGAATCGTCGACGATGCGAAAGATCGGCGTATTGATCTGCACGAAGTTGCCGGTCTTGATCGAACGCGAGGCGATCACCCCGGAGATCGGCGCCACCACCGTGGCATAGGACAGCTCCAGCGCGGCCAACTGGTGTTGCGCGCGCACGTTGGCCAGGTCGTACTTGATCTGGTCGACGTCGGCGGCGCTGACCAGTTGCTGGCCCACCAGTTGCTGCGAGCGGCGGTAGTTGTTCTCCAGCTTGCGCAGCTGCGCCTCGCTCTGCGCCAGCGCCAGCCGCGCGCGATCCGGGTCCAGCCGCACCAGCGGCTGCCCGGCGCGCACCTGCTGGCCTTCCTCGGCCAACACCGCCAGGGCCACGCCGGAGGTCTTGGCGACCACCTGCGACTCGGCGCGCGCTTCCAGCGCCGCGGTGCCGCTGTAGCTGGCCGCCACCGCGCGGCGACTGGCCGCCGCCACCTCCACCGGCACAGCCTCCAGTGCCTTTTCGCTGTCGGCGGCCTTGGCCTTGGCCTCGGCGGCTGGCTTGCAGCCGCCGAGCAGCAGCGTGGTGGTGACCAGCAGCGCGGCAGCGCAAGTGGCAGTGCGGCGCATCAGCGGTCGCGTCATCGTCGTGTCCTTGGTGGATGGCGTGAATGGTGTTGTAGATAAGTAGATCACCAAACAACGTCGTGCCGTATGCCCCAAAGGTCACGGGTCGCCCACCGCCGCCAGTTTCGGAGCCGCGAAAGGTGAGGCTATACTCGGGCCGTTCCGTGTTCCCCCACGCCGGAACCCCAATCCGTCCTCCGGACCACGAAACCATGCGCACGCAGCCGCTAGCCGCTTGTTTTGCTCTGGCCGTACTCGTTTCTGTTGGGGCCGCCCCGGCCATGGCGCAGACCGCGCCGGCGCCCGCCGCTCCCGCCGCCGCAGCCGCGGCGCCCGCCCCTGTGCAGGGCAATGCCGCCAACGGCCGGGTACTCACCTACACCTGCCAGGGCTGCCACGGCGTCACCGGCTACAAGAACGCCTACCCCAGCTACCGCATCCCCAAGATCGGCGGGCAGTCGGCGCAGTACCTGACCCAGGCGCTGACCGAATACCGGCTGGGCAAGCGCAAGCATCCGACCATGCAGGCCCAGGCGGAAAGCTTCTCCGACCAGGAGATCGCCGACATCGCCGCTTTCCTGTCCACCCTCAAGTAGGCCTCCCATGCCGAACGCCGCGCACGCCTTGCGTCCCGCCCTCGTCCTGCTTGCCGCCCTGTGCCTGGGGGCCTGTTCGCAATCGCAGGTGGAATCCACCAGCACCTCCGCCGGCGACCCCGGCCATGCCAGCGGCGAGCACGGCTCCGGCTCCTCCGCCGGCCTGCCCGGCGGGCGCATCGAGGCCGGCGACAAACTGGCCCACGCCAAGGGCAAGGCCACCGGGCAGAGCTGCATCGACTGCCACGGCGCCGACGGCAACGCGCCGATCGACCCGACCTATCCCAAGCTCGGCGGCCAATACGGCGACTACCTCGCGCACGCGCTGCAGGCCTACCGCGGCGGCACCCGCACGCATCCGCTGATGAGCCCGCAGGCGGCGCAGTTGAGCGACCAGGACATCGCCGACCTGGCCGCCTACTTCGGCTCGCGCAGCAGCCAGTTGCGCGATTTGCACGGCGTGAATTGAACGCACCACGCGCGGGGGACCACGCACGCCGTGTGACGTGCGTGGTTGCCTGCATGGTGCGCTGCTGAGCAGCGGCGGCCCGGCCGCACACGGCGCACTCCGGATGCGCGTTCGCACACGCGCAATCCTGTCGCTCCGGCGCCATCCAACGCGAGGGCCCCACATAGGAGCGGCTTCAGCCGCGACCGGGCTTCACCGGGAACGCCCGTCGCGGCTGAAGCCGCTCCTACGAAACAGCACGCCGTGCGCGACAGGTTGTTTGGAGTTGTCTTTCCGCAGCAATGAGCCCGCTCATGGAAAGCCGTGCCGCTGAAGCCGCTCACTCAGTGCAGCCGCGTCGCTCGCATGTGCTGAAAGCAGGTGATATGCGGCGCCCTCTTCTGACACCAAGCCCGCACCCCGCCACTCAACGACTGCCGTTATCTTCCTGCAGCTCGCGCTTGAACGGGACGTTCGGCGGCGGCCGTGCGCCGGCCGGCTGCTCGTTGAGATTGGGATCGGTGATGCTGCAGCCGCCGCCCACCTGCAGGATCGAGATCACGCAGGAAATGCTGCTGGTGGTGCCGGGAATCGGGATCTTCACCGACTTGATGCCGCGCCGCACCCACTCTTCCAGCAGCGTCGCGTTCGGCAGCCAGTACTTGTCGAACGAGGTCGGCGTGTAGTCGTACGGCGGGCGCTTGAGCCACTCGCCCGCCTTTTCGATGCGCTCGCGCGTCCAGGTGTCGGTCTCCGAGCCGGGCGCGCTGCGCGCCGGCGCCTGGTCGTTGCCGCGGCCATCGGCCAGGCGCACGCTGCCGTCGGCATTGAACAGGCCGCCGCCCTTGCTGGCGCCCGCACCGGCATCGCCTGGGCGATTGCGGGCGGCCGCACCCCAGTCGTCGCCGCGCTGCGGCGTGGCCCAGCCGCCGTCGCGGGCGACCGGCGCAGGACCACTACCAGGCGCTGCGGCCTGACTGCCGGGCGGCGCGGTGCCGGCCGCAGCGGCGGTCGGCTTGGCAGTCGCGCTGGCCGCAGCGCCGGCAGCGGCGGCCGGCGCCGGCTGCGGGGTCGGCGCCGGCTGCGGTGTCGGCGCGCTCGCCGGCGTGGTGTCCGGGCTGGCGACCAGGGCAGCTGGCGCTGCCGGCGTGGGTGCGCTCGCGGTGGCGGTATTCGTCGTCGTCGGCACTTCGATCTGGCGCACCTGCGGCACCTCGGCACTGCGCAGCACCGGTGTCGGCACCGGCGTGCGCAGCTGTGGCGCCGGAACCTGCACCTGCGGCAACGGGGCCGGCACCTCGCGTTCGCGCACCTGCACCTGCGGCGCGGCCGGGCGCGGCACCGCGATGTCGCGCGGCCGCAGCTGCGCCACGGTCGGCACGTCGGTGACCACCTCGACCTCGCGCACCGGCACCTGCACGTCGGGCGGCACCACCGCGCGCGGCGTCGGGACCGGCACACGCACGCTCGGCGGCGGCGGCAGTACGAAATCGCGGGTGGGCGTGGGCGTTTCGGTCACCTGCAGCGGCTGTTCCGCTGGCGGCGGTGGTGGCGCACTGGCCGTGGTCGGCGCGGGCACCGGTGGAACGGGTGCCGGCGCTGCGGCCGCTGCCGGCGCAGGCGCTGCCGCGGCGGGCGGCGTCGGGCGCGGACGCGCGGACGCGGCGCGCTGCGCACGCGGCGGCGTCGGCGACGTCGCCTCCGTGGATGCGGCCGCCTCGGCCGGCGCACCACCACCGCTCTCGGCGGGCGTGCCGCGGCCGACGAATTCGACCTGCACGCGTCCGGCTTGGTCCGCATCGGTCAGCGGCGGCAGCCAGCGCACGAACGCCACCCACAGCAGGAACACCGCGAACAGCAGATGCAGCAACAGGCTCAGCAGCACGGCGATGCGCCGCCACCAGCGCTGGTCGTACGGCGCCGGATCCCAGTGCTGCCACCACAGGCGGCGGAACGCCTGCCACAGCGGCAAGGCCGGCAGACGCGTGGTCACCGGCGGCTGCGCCGGCGGCAGCGCCGCAATCAGCTCGGGGGCGGCGAACGGCCGCGGCACGGCGGGTTGCGCCGCGATCCAGTGCGCCCATGCGTATGGCAGACCGGTGCGGCGGTCGCGCAGCAGCTTGCGCGGCGTGCGCGCCAACAACACATCAAGGATGTCGGTGGCGCGCGTCACCGGCAGCGGGACGTCAGGCGGCCGAATCGCGCGGAATGTAGGGAGCGCTGCCGCTGTCGTGGTCGGTGGCGTCGCGTACTGCGGTCACCCCCGGCACGCGGCCCATCAGCGTCTTCTCGATGCCCTGCTTCAGGGTCACGTCGGCCATGCCGCAGCCGTGGCAGCCACCGCCGAAGCGCAGCAGCACCACGCCATCGGCGGACACTTCCTGCACCGCCACGCGGCCGCCGTGCTGGGCCAGCTGCGGATTGACCTCGTTCTCCACCACCCAGCGCACCCGCTCCACCAGCGAGGCCGCTTCGCCCGGGGCTTCGCCCTTGATCTTGGGCGCCTTGATGGTGAGTTGCTGGCCGGTGCCCTGGGTGACGTAGTCGATTTCCGCGCCGTCGAGCCAGCCGACGCTGTCGGCCGCCACGTACAGGGTGAAGCCGGCGCAATCGATCGCCCATTCGTCGCCGGCCAGGTCCGCCGGCTCGGCGAACTCCAGCCGCGCATCCGCGCGCGGGGTGCCGGCATCGACCGCGCTCAGGCGCACGCCCATGCCGGGCACGGCCTCGCGTTCGAGCAGCTTGCGGAAATGGGCCTGTGCGTTGTCTGAGATCTGGATCATGCGGCTATTCTAGACCCTTCCACGCCCTGCGCTCATCGCGGGCGGTATGTTGTCCGGCCCTGTCCGTTCCACCGCAGAGACCCTTCATGAACGACCTGATCCCCCTCGCCCAGGCCCATTGCTCGCCCTGCAAGGGCAGCGAGTACAAACTGACCCAGGCGCGCGTCGCCGAACTGCTGCCGCAGGTGCCCGGCTGGGAGGTCGTGGAGAACGGCACTGCGATCAGCCGCACCTTCCGCTTCCCCGACTATTACCGCACCCTGGCCTTCGTCAACGCGCTGGCCTGGATCGCGCACCGCGAGGACCATCACCCCGACCTGGGCGTGCACTACGACCGCGTGGTGGTGCGTTACTCCACCCACGACGTCGGCGGCCTCAGCGAGAACGACTTCATCTGCGCCGCCAAGGCGTCCGCCCTTCCGGAATGACCCCGATGACCGCTACCGCCCGCCGTCTGCTCCCCCTGGCCTGCCTGAGCGCTGTGCTGCTCAGCGCCTGCGGCCAATCCCAGCAATCCCAGACACACACCGTGGCGCAGCCGCCGACCGAGGTGGCCGCGGTGAAGACACCGCCGCCGGACTACCCGATCGACGTGGCCTGCGCCGGACTCGGCGGCACGGTGGTGCTGAAGGTGGTGGTCGGCGTGCAGGGCAAGCCGACCGAGGTGGACGTGGTCACCGGCAGCGGCCAGGCCAAGCTCGATGCCTCGGCGCAGGAGGCGGTGCGCGGCTGGACCTTCAAGCCCGCCACCCGCAACGGCCAGGCGGTGCCGTGGACCATCCAGGTGCCGGTCAACTTCAATCCGCCGCAACCGCGCCCGGACCGTTGCTTCGCGTTGGACGCGCAGGCGCACAAGGCCGGCTGACCCACGGGCGCGCGCCGCGCGCCTTCACGCGACACCCGCAGCGCGCCAGGTCTGATCGACGCCTCTTCTTCGGAGCCGCCGGCGCATGCTGGACATCCCACTGCACAACGTCCTGGTCGCGCTGGCCGTGACCCTCGGCGCCGGCCTGGCCACCGGCCTGGGCAGCGTGCTGGTGTTGTTCAGCAAGGGACCCAATCCGCGCCTGCTCGCCTTCGGCCTGGCGTTCTCCGCCGGCGCGATGGTGTATGTGTCGCTGACCGAGATCCTCGGCAAGTCGATCACCGCCTTCAGCGCCGCCTTCGACCCGCGCCTGGGCCAGGCCTACGCCACCCTGGCGTTCCTGGCCGGCATGGTGCTGATCGTGGCGATCGACCGGCTGGTGCCCAATCCGCACGAAAGCCTCAACAGCCGCGATCCGCTGTTTCGCGACGACAACCGCGCCTACGTCAAGCGCGTCGGCCTGCTCACCGCGGTGGCGATCACCGCGCACAACTTCCCCGAGGGCCTGGCCACCTTCTTCGCCACGCTGGAGAGCCCGGCGGTGGGCATGCCGCTAGCCTTCGCCATCGCCGTGCATAACATCCCCGAAGGCATCGCCATCGCGGTGCCGGTGCACTACGCCACCGGGCGCAAGTCCTATGCCTTCGCCGCCAGCCTGCTGTCCGGCCTGGCCGAGCCGATCGGCGCGCTGATCGGCTACGTCGCGCTGGCGCACGTCCTGTCCGAGGGGGTGTTCGGCGCGGTGTTCGGGCTGATCGCCGGGGTGATGGTGTTCCTGGCCCTGGACGAATTGCTGCCGGCGGCCAAGCGCTACGCGCAGGGGCACGAGACGGTGTACGGCCTGGTCGCGGGCATGGCCACGCTGGCGCTCAGCCTGGTGCTGTTCCGCCTGTCCGCGCCGGTCTGATGGCAGCGGCCGACGCCGGCTGAACGCGCGCTCGCTGGCCTGCGCGACAGCGCTGCGCAGAAAGGTCGCAGACACCCAAGGCGGCGCATGCTGCGGCCACCTTCGCCCCGCTCGATGAGGTGTCGCATGGATCTCCGCCCCTGTCCTCCGGCCAGGCTGGCCCTGTTCACCGCCCTGAGCGTGGTGGCGCTGGGCGCCTGTCAACGACAGGATGCGCCCGCACCCGCGGCCCAGGCCGATGCGCCGGCCCCCGCCGCAGCGCCCGCACCTGCACCCTACGTCCCGCCCACCGCCGATCAGCTGTATCAACTGGTCGCGCCGATCGCGCTGTTCCCGGACAAGCTGCTGGCGCAGACCCTGGCCGCCTCGGTGTATCCGGACCAGGTGATGTCCGCGCAGGACTGGCTGCGCAACAACCGCACCCTGTCCGCCACCGACCGCCTGCAGGCGGCCGCGGCGCAGCCCTGGGATCCCAGCGTCAAGGCGCTGACCGCCTTCCCCGACGTGGTCGACCAGTTGGCCGGCAACGGCGACTGGACCCGCGCGCTGGGCGACGCCTACGCCCACGATCCCAACCAGGTGCTGGACGCGGTGCAGGTGATGCGCCAGCGCGCGCAGGCACAGGGCCACCTGCGCAGTACCCCGCAGCAGCGCGTGCAGGTGGTGCAGCGCACCGTGGTGGAGCCGGCCCCGGCCTATGCCGACGCGGTGCCGCCGCCGACCCGCACCATCGTGATCGAACCGGCGCAGCCGGACGTGGTCTACGTGCCCCGCTACGATCCCGACGTGGTCTACGGCGCACCGGTCAACGTCTATCGCGAGTACCGTTACCGCCCGCCGCGCCCCTACTACGACACCGGCGACCTGGTCACCGCCGGCATCATTTCGTTCGGCGTCGGCGTGCTGGTCGGCGATGCGCTCGAACATCACCACCACAGCGTGTTCGGCTGGCTGGAACCGGCGCCGCCGTGGCACAGCTGGGGCTGGAACAACTGGGGAGTGAACTGGAACGCGCCGCCGTCGGCACCGAACTACGTGGTCTACCGCAACAGCGTGTACGCGCCGCGCACCACCATCATCAACAACCACTACGACAACCGCAGCTACGTGCACAACGACTACCGCGGTGCGCCACCGCCGGCCGCGCCGATGGGAGGTCCGGGCGGGCAGCAGGCCTTCGCTGGCGCGCGTGCGCCGGCGGGCGCCGCGATGGCCGCCGCGGCGATGGCGGCGCGTGCGCCGGCAGCTGCGTTCGGACCCGCGCGGGCCCAACCCCCGGCGATGCCGCAGACCATGCCGCATTTCACCAACCAGATGCTGCAGGCCGGCCGCCCGGTGGCAGCGATGCCACCGCCGGTGCAGCGCCTGCCAGCGCCGGGCACACCGGCAGCGATGACGGCCGTGCGCGACCAGCGTCTGCTACCCGGTTTCGCCCAGCGTGCCGCCGCACCGCAACACAGCGTGGCGATGGCGCAGCCGAATGCACCACGCACGGCACCGTCGATGCCGGTCCCGCAGTTCCATGGCCGGCCGGTGCCGCAGGCGCTGACGCCCAACCAAGCGCCGCGCGAGGCCATCGCCAATCGCGGCATGCCGGAAGCGCGATTTGCGGAACCGCCGCGGCGCGGCGACCCGGGCATGCAGCCGTCCGGTTTCGCCCGCGAGATGGCACGCACGGAGCCGCCGCGCCAGGCACTGCCGAGCGAAGCCCCGCGCGCCCAGGCCTGGCATGCGCCGGCGCCCCAGCATGAGGCGCGCGCGCAGGAGATGCCGCGCGAGACCATGCGCGCGCCGATGCCGGAACCGCGCCAGGAGCAGCGTCAGGAACAGCACCAAGAACAGCGCGTGGCCCGGTTCTCCCCACCGCCGCGCATGCCCGAGCAGCGGCCGGCCGAGTCGCATCCGGCACAACGTCCGGCACCCGCGCACCACGACGGGCACCACGATCACGACCATCACGAAAGCTGAGCGCAGCGCGGGGGCGGCAGCAGGCCGCTCCCGCGGGCCTGGCTCAGCCGAGGCGGTTCAGCGCCTCGGCCAGTTCGTCGGCCAGCGGTGCGTTCAATAGATAAGGTGTCTTGCCGTCGTCCAGGCTGAACTCCAGCGAGGCGGCATGCAGGAACAGGCGCTTGAGCCCGATCTGCTCGCGCAGGCGCTTGTTGACCGCCGGATCGCCGTACTTATCGTCGCCGGCGACCGGATGCCCGAGATGCTGGGCATGCACGCGGATCTGATGGGTGCGGCCGGTCTCGATCCGTACCTCGCAATAGGAATGCCCGCCACGCCGCTCCAGCACCCGAAAGTGGCTCAGCGACGGCTTGCCGGCCGCGTTCACCTGCACGTGGCGCTCGCCGCCCTGGCGCAGGCCGATGTGCAGCGGCGCGTCCACGCTCATGGTGCCGTCGGGCATGCGCCCGACCAGCAGGGTCAGGTAGCGCTTGCTGATGCCGCGGCCCTGGACCCGGTCGTCCTCGCGCATCAGCGCCTGCAGTTCGGTCAGCGCCGAGCGCTTCTTGGCCACGATCAGCAGCCCGGAGGTGTCGCGGTCGAGCCGGTGCACCAGCTCCAGCGACTGATTGGGACGTAGCGCACGCAGCGTCTCGATGGCGCCGAAACTGATCCCGCTGCCGCCGTGGCTGGCGACGCCGGATGGCTTGTTCAGCGCCAGCAGCCGCGCGTCCTCGTAGACGATCGCCGCCTCGAGCCGGGCCATGAACGCGTCCGGCGGCGCGCTCTTCTCGCCCTCCTCGGTCAGCCGCACCGGCGGGATGCGCACCTCGTCGCCGGCCTCGAGCTTGCGCTCGGCCTTGGTGCGGCCGCCGTTGACCCGCACCTGGCCGCTGCGCATCAGCTTGTAGATCAGGCTGCGCGGCGCGCCCTTGAGCTGGCCGAGCAGGAAATTGTCTACGCGCTGTCCGGCCCTGTCTTCCGGGACCTTGAGAATGCGCACCGCGCTGGTCGCGACATCGCGCAGCTTCGGAGGGATCGGGGGGGAAGTCATCAGGCAGTTTATTCTGTTACACTCGGGGGGCGAGATAAGGGTTTGATTTCGTTGGAAGTTAGTTGAGGGCCAGAAGCCCGGCTTACGACGATTCCGGCACAGTGCGCGACCACCGCCCCCGGGGCGGCCATGTTAGCGGCTCACCGGCCTACCCGGCCATCGCCGGATGCCGCAAGCGTCCGCGCTGAACATGCCCCGTGCGGCGCCCAGCCTGGCTGGAGTCGCCGCCGGTCCTGAACCACCTAAAAGCAAAAAGCGCTCCCGCGGCTCGCCGTGGTGTCGTAGCGCTGGAAACCCAAGACGCCCACCCCGCGCCTGCGCGATGGGCGACGAAGCGTGACCAGAAGCGAAACCCCATGGCGTTCCGCGCGGTAGCAGCGCGAGGAACGCAACAATGAAGCGAATGCTGATCAACGCCACGCAGGCAGAAGAACTGCGTGTGGCCATCGTGGACGGCCAGACCCTGTACGACATCGACATCGAGCAGCCGTCCAAGGAACAGAAGAAGTCCAACATCTACAAGGGCCGCATCACCCGGCTCGAACCCTCGCTGGAAGCGGCCTTCGTCGAATACGGCGGCGAGCGCCACGGCTTCCTGCCGCTGAAGGAAATCTCCCGCGATTACTTCCAGGCCGGCGTCGACCACAACAAGGCGACGATCCGCGAATTGCTGCGCGAGGGCCAGGAAGTCGTGGTGCAGGTGGACAAGGAAGAGCGCGGCAACAAGGGCGCGGCCCTGACCACGTTCATCTCCCTGGCCGGCCGCTACATGGTGCTGATGCCGAACTCGCCCAGCGCCGGCGGCGTCTCGCGCCGCATCGAGGGCGAGGACCGCGCCGCGCTGAAGGAAGCGCTGGACAAGCTGAACATCCCCGACGACATGGGCGTGATCATCCGCACCGCCGGCGTCGGCCGCGATGCCGAAGAGCTGCAGTGGGACCTGGACTACCTGCTGCAGGTATGGAAGTCGATCGCCGAGGCCGCCCTGGCCAAGCCGGCGCCGTTCCTGATCTACCAGGAATCGCGGCTGATCATCCGCGCCCTGCGCGACTACCTGCGCGCCGACATCGGCGAGATCCTGGTCGACACCGAGGAGATGTACGGCGACGCCAAGGAGTTCATGCAGCAGGTGATGCCGCAGAGCCTGCGCAAGCTCAAGCACTACACCGACGACATCCCGCTGTTCAACCGCTTCCAGATCGAGTCGCAGATCGAGGCCGCCTACGAGCGCAGCGTGCGCCTGCCCTCCGGCGGCTCGATCGTGGTCGACCAGACCGAGGCGCTGACCGCGGTGGACGTCAACTCCTCGCGCGCCACCAAGGGCAGCGACATCGAGGACACCGCGTTCCAGACCAACCTGGAGGCGGCCGAAGAGGTCGCGCGCCAGCTACGCCTGCGCGACCTCGGCGGCCTGGTGGTCATCGACTTCATCGACATGGCCTCCAACAAGCACCAGCGCGAGGTCGAGAACCGCCTGCAGAACGCGCTCAAGTACGACCGCGCGCGGGTGCAGATCGGCCGTATCTCGCGCTTCGGCCTGCTGGAGATGAGCCGCCAGCGCCTGCGTCCGTCGCTGGGCGAATCCAGCCAGATCGTCTGCCCGCGCTGCGACGGCCACGGCCGCATGCGCAGCGTCGAGTCGCTGTCGCTGTCGATCATCCGCGTCGCCGAAGAGCACGCGATGAAGGAGAACACCGGGCAGGTGCTGGTGCAGGCCCCGGTGGAGATCGCCAACTACCTGCTCAACGAGAAGCGCCGCGCGCTCAGCGAGATCGAGAAGCGCCACGACGCGCCGATCGTGATCGTCGCCGACGAGCAACTGCACACCCCGCACTACGAAGTGACCCGCCTGCGCGAGAACGAGCTGGGCGAGGAAAGCACCAAGCCCAGCTACCAGCGCGGCACCCCGCGCAAGCTGCCGGTGCACGCGCTGACCAAGGCGCAGCTGAACATCCCGGCGCCCGCGGTGACCAATGTGAAGCACTCGCAGCCGGCCCCGGTGCGCGAAGTGGTCGAGGAACCGGTGGCGGCACCGGCTCCGACGCCGGTCGTCGCACCGGCCCCGGTCGCGCCGCCGGCCACCGGCGTGGTCGGCTGGCTGAAGCGCATCTTCGGCGCTGGCGACAGCCCGGCCCCCGCTCCGGCCGCCGCCGAGCCGGCCCAGCGCCAGCGCCCGCAGGACGGCAACCGCAACCGCAACGACCGTGGCGATCGCAACGACCGTAACGCCCGCCGCGACGGCAACCGCAACGGCGGCCAGGGCGGCAATGCCGCACGCGGCATCGGCAACAACGGTGGCGGCAACGCGCGCCGCGACGAGCGCCGCGCCAGCAACGGTGGCGCCGCGCCCGCCGGGCAGCAGAACCAGCAGCCCAAGGCGCCGCGCAACGAGCAGGCCGCGCAGCAGGCCAAGCCGCAGCAGCAGCCGCAAACGCCGAAGCCGCCGAAGCAGCAGCAGCCGCAGAACCCGCCGCGCCAGCCGAAGCCGCAGCAGGAGCCGGTGCCGGCCGCCGCGCAGGGCGACAAGCCGCAGCGCCAGCCGCGCGCCGACGAGGCCGTCGCCAAGCAGCAGGCCGCGCCTGTCGCGACCGCTCCGGTGACGCCGGCGCAGGACGCCACCACCCTGGCCGCCGCGGCGGTCGCCGGTGGCGCGATCGCCGCGACCCAGGAGCCGGCAGCGGCCGTCGAGGCCGCCACCCCGGCACCGGTGCAACCGGCACCGGCCGCCGCCGCAGACAGCATCGACGCGCGCGAAAGCGCCGCGGAAACCGCGCAGGCCGTGCCCGCTGGCGAAGGCGCCGAGGGTGAGGACGGTACCGGCGACGCCGGCGGCCGCCGCCGTCGTGGCCGTCGCGGTGGCCGCCGCCGCCGCCGTGGCAATGGCGAAGCCGGCGCTGCCGGCGATGCCAGCGGGTTGGACGATACCGACCTGGATGCCGGCGACAGCGACAGCGATGGCGAAAGCGCGCAGGCGCCGAGCCGCAGCCAGCCGGAGTTCGACTTCGACGACGACGCTGCCTCCGACGCGCCGGCGCCCAAGCCGCAGTCGCCCGTGCAGGAAAAGCGCGAGCCGCAGGAAAAGCGTGAGCCGCGTCGTGAGCGTCCGGCTGCTGTCAGTGCACCAGCACCGACCGATGACGCAGCCCAGGCCCCCGCGCCGATCACCGCCGACCCCGTGCCTGCGCCGGCCACCGCACCGATGCAGCCGGCCGCTGCCGATGCCGTGATCGCATCGCCTGCGCCGACTGCACCGACCGCTGCAGCGCAGGGCGTCAGCGCTGCCGCCGTGGCCCACGCCGATACCGTGGTGGCTGCGGCACCGGCTCCGGTCGCCGCGACCACGCCGGTTGCGCAGGAGACTGTCGCCGCCGAGCGCGCGGCATCGCCATCCGAGCCTGCAAGCCCGGCCGTCGCGCCGGCTGCGCCGCAGCAGCCGCAGGCGGTCGCCACGTCAGTCGAGAAACCGACCGCCACCGCCGCCAAGGCACCGGTTGTGGAACCGGAGGCCGCGGATGCCACGGCGACGGTCGAGGATCCGGCGAGCGTGACTGCACCGGCGACGGCTACCGTCGCGCCGAGCGCGGCGCCGACGACCGCGCCCGCCGTTTCCGCGGAACCGCGTGCCGAGGAAACCGCGCCGGTCAAGCCGGCCTACGCGCCGGTGCAGACCACCCTGCTCGACGCCTTCGCCGAGGCACCGGCGCAGGTCTCGCAGAGTGGCGAAGCAGCGGCCGCGACGCCGACCGAGCCTGCATCGGCGCCCTCCGCGAACGACAGCAGCGCCGCGGTCGCCACGCCAGCCGCGCCGACGCAGGCGCAGGTCGCGGCTGCAGACGAGGCGGACAAGAAGGAACGTGCCGCCGCAGCTGCGCAGGCCACAACGCATGCGCCGCATGCCGCGGACAAGGCGGACGGCGACGAGCACAAGGATCGCGGCTGATCCAAGCGCGTTCCGTTGCAGCATGAAAAAAGCGGCCTTCGGGCCGCTTTTTTCATGGTCGGTGCGCAGCGCGCGCAATGCGGTAGTTCAAGGCGATCGCCTGCATGGCGAGATCTTCAGCGCCTCCTGCTCGCTCTGCCATCCCGTAGGAGCGGCTTCAGCCGCGAGGCTTCACCGGTAACGCCTCGTCGCGGCTGAAGCCGCTCCTACGAGACCGCGTGATGGGTGGCGCGTGAGATGCGTGGAAGGCGATCGACCGGAGTGTCATGAAGACGCACCAACACAGGCGTGTCGGCGGGAGGCTCGCGCCAAGTCCTGGGCGATGCATGCGCGCACAGCGCGGCGCGCCTCCATCCACCGCGCTTGCGCCAAGCCATTCCATGTAGGCCCAGCCATTCCAACCGCGACACTCGCGAATGCCATTCGTCGGCGAAGCCGGCGGACACATGGTCGCAGCCAATCCACATCGAACAGGCCTGCTCGTTCGCGCAAGCACAACGCAAGAGCGGCCCGAAGGCCGCTCCCATGCAGTCCGACCAGTCCCGGCGATTAAAGCGGGTGCGCCGGATCCAGCAACCCGTATTGCGTGGCCAGGCGCGCCAGGGCGATGTTGTCCTGGATCCCGACCTTCTCGAACAGCCGCGCCTTGTGCGTGTTGACGGTCTTGGCGCTGAGGCTCAGGCGCTTGGCGATGTCTTCCTGGCGCAGGCCGCGGGTCAGCAGCAGGGCCACTTCCAGTTCACGCGGCGACAGCGCGTCGAACGGCGAACCTCCGCCCTCCAGATTGGCCAGCGCCAGGTTCTGCGCGATGTTGGCGCCGAGGTAGCGCTTGCCCATCGCCACGTCGCGCACCGCGCGCAGCAACTCCTGCGCGTCGCCGGCCTTGCCCACGTAGCCGGACGCACCGGCTTCCAGCAGGCGCTTGGGCAGCGGACCGTCTTCCAGCACCGAGACGATGATGACCTTGGTGCCGTGGTCGCCCTTGACGATGCGCTCGGTGACTTCCAGCCCGCTGACGCCGGGCATGTGCAGATCGCACAGGACGATGTCCGGCTTCAGCTGGCGGATCTGCGGGAGCGCATTTTCGCCGCTGTCGGCCTCGCCGACGATTTCGATATCCGTTTGATTCGACAGGATCAGCTTCATGCCCGTGCGGACAAGAGCGTGATCATCGACCAGAAAAACCCTGATGGCCATCTCGTATAACCCCAACGCAGCGGATACCGCACCATCCAGCCTATCTGCGTGAATTATTCAGGGCAAGACGAATTCGTAGACAAACGACGACGCTTCACGGGGTGCTCATTCACACCTCGCGAAACGTCATGATGTCGTCATCAAAACCCTGCCGAGCTTACTCAAGGCTCGGCACGCAGGGTCGAGTGACCTGCCTGCGCTTTCCTCGGAAGGCGCGCGACGGTCCCTGCGTCAGGCCGAGGCCAGTATGCTGGCGCGGAGGGGAAAGCGTTATCAGGACAATCCTGATCTCACGTCAGAATTATCTGACCCTCGCCCTTCTCGCTCCCGGACACTCCCCACCGCGGATTCCCGGACAGAGCCGGCGAAATTTTCCGACAACCGGCTTGGGAAATGGCCGACGCGCGCCATCGCACTTAGTACGACCACGACGCGCTTGGCCGCCTGCTGCACACTGCCCGGATGAACATGATCCGCCCCTACGTCACCCAGGACCACGCCGCCTGCCTGGCGCTGTTCGACAGCAACGTCCCGCAGTTCTTTGACCGCAGCGAACGCGCCGCCTTCGAGCGCTTCCTCGAACAGGACGTCGGCACCTGGCACTATCTGGTCATCGTGCGCGCGGGCGCGGTCGTGGCCTGCGGCGGCCACGCGCTGAGCGCCGACGGCCGCGTCGCCAGCTTCGGCTGGGGCATGGTCGACCGCCTCCTGCACTGCCAGGGCCTGGGCCGCGCCTTGACCGAGGCACGGCTCGACGCCTGCCGGCGCAGCGCCGGCGTAACGCGGATCGAACTGGACACAAGCCAGCACACCCAGGCGTTCTACGCGCGCTTCGGCTTCGGCGTCGAACGCGTGATGGCCGACGGCTATGGCCCGGGGCTGGACCGTTGGGACATGGCGCTGGACCTGGATCGCCTGCTCGCCTGCTGACTCGCCGCGGCCACCGGCATGCGCCAAGCTGCAGTGCGCTCGGCCATGGCGGCCCTTGGCCAGGACGAAAGCAGCAACATGCCCCGCTGCAGGCAAGGCCTGCGACCAGGACGAAAAAGCACACACGCAGGCGGCGCACTGCGCTCGGCGCATCCGATCGATGCACTGATCGCCGCCGCCCCCACGCACACGCACTCAGCCGCGCGCCACCGCGCAGATCGCCTCGATCAGCAGGCGCTCGCAGCCGCGCGGCAGATCATGGCCCATACCCGGCACGGGCAGATACCTGGCGCTGGGAATCGCGTGCGCCGTGTCCTCGCCACAGGCCGACAGGATCAAGGGATCGTCACTGCCGTGAACGACCAACGTGGGCGCGGCGATGGTGGCCAAGCGCGCGCGCCGATCGCCGGCCGTCGCGACAGCCGCCATCTGCCGTGCCGTGCCGCCCGTGCCACGGCAACGCGCCAGTTCCTGCAGCAGCAGCTTGCGATGGGCTTGAGCATCGAACGGATACCGCCTGCCCGCGAGCCGGCGCGCGAACGCCAGACGCGCTCGCAGATAGCCGTCCAGATCGTGCGCGGGATCGGGTTCAGGCGCCGACATCAGCGCCATGACCTCCGGCGTCGCCTGTGGCAGCGCGGGGTTTCCCGTGCTCGACATGATCGAGGTGAGCGACAGCACCCGCTGCGGATAATCGCTTGCCAGTATCTGCGCGATCATGCCGCCCATCGAGCGTCCGACGATGTGCGCACGCGCCACGCCCAGCCCATCGAGCAGTCCGATCGCATCGCTGGCCATTGCGGCGAGCGTATACGGCGTCTCGGGCCGTCGCCCGGCCCGCAGTGCGGCGGCGAGTTCGGCGAAATCCGGCACTGCGCACGTGCTGAAGTGAGTGGAGGCTCCGGCATCACGGTTGTCGAAGCGGATGACGCGATAGCCCCTGGCTGCCAGCCGCGTGCAGAAGGAGCTGGTCCAACGAATCATCTGCGTCCCCAATCCGGAGATCAGCAGCACCGCCTCGGCATCGGCATCGGCATCGCCCACGCTGTCCCAGGCGATGTCGAGGCCTTCGACGCGTACGCGTTGTACGGTGCCGATCGCTCCAGCATCGCCGATCATCCGACAGAACACTCGGACAGTGGCAACAGGCGCGCGTCCTGCAGCGCCGCAGTGCGATGCCCAAGACCGGCGAGATACGCGGGATGGCTGGCGAAGCCGACGAACGCCGCCGGACTAGCTTGCCGGATCAGCATCGCCATGTCCCAGCGCTCGTCGTCGGGGCCGATCAGGAACGGACCGCCGCGACCGAGGAACAGCAGGTCGCCCGCGCTCGCGCGCAGATGCGGCAACGTATGCCGGATGTAGCGATCGAACGCCTGCGCGCCGCTGATGGGCACGGCGGGTGCCAGTTGCGGATGCTGCGCGTAATCGGCAACCTCGCGAAATCGCAGCAGGTTGAGCATCACCAGCGACGCAGTCATGCCGCTCTGCAGGAAGCTGCGACCGGCGTCCTGGGTCGGTTCGAGATAACGCGTGCGGCCCGGGTCATGCATGCGGCGCTCCAGATATGGGGGGCGAAGACGCGCCAGCGGGGGCATCGAAGGCGAGGCGCAACGCATATGCGCGGACATCCGCAGGCCAACCGGCGATGCGGTGTTCCAATGCGGCGCGATCGTCCGCAAAGAGTGCGCGCAGCGCCTCTTCGTAACCGGGCAAATCGCCGGCCAGCGCCTGCATGAAACGATATGCGCGCTCCTGCGCAGCGCGGCGCTGCTGGCGTGGCTGCGTTGCCTTGCGGGCCTCGTCCACCAGCCGACGCAGCACGGCCGAGGCACCACCGGGCTGCGACGCCAGCCATTCCCATTGCCGCGGCAACAAGGTCACCTCGCGCGCGACGACCCCCAGCTTGGGGCGTCCGCGGCTTCTGCCGTGTCCCCCCGCGTCCGGCACGACGGCGGCGACGGCGCCAGAGCCGTCGCGTTCGGTGGCGGAGGACGGCGGTCGCGACCACCGTGCCAGAACCTCCGCATCGCTGCCCCGCACATCGAGATCGACGATGCCGCCGCTGGCGTCGTCGAAGATCAGCAGCGTCTCGCCCGCCAGTACCGCGCGCTTTGCAGCCAATGCGACCTCGCCCAGCGGCCCGGCCATCCACATGCGGTGGCCGGCGAAGGCGGTACAGGGCATTTGCAGGGGATCGGGCATGGCAGACACGCTGGAAACGTTCGGCAATTTATACCCGGGTAAAATTTATCCGTCAACGACGTCCGCAGATCGCTTCGTTGGGTCGACACGCGCTGTCGAACGCGGCCCCGCTCTTCGCCGCGCCGCATTCGTCCTCATGCGGCGAGCGCATAGCGACGGCAGTGCTCCAGATAGCCGGCCTCGTGGTGGCCGGCGAGCGCGACCACGCTCTCCCAGAGCCACGACGGTGCGTCGATGGCCTTGCGCCGATCGGCGTTCAGCAGTTGGAGCCACCCGGCGCGCGTCCGCGGCTTCACCTGCCGCGCATGCGCCTTGCCGACGACGAAGGCGAGATAGCGTGCCGAGCGCACCGCCTCGGCGTGGTTGAACTGGTCGACTTCGAGTTTCAGATCGCGCGGCGAGAGTTCGCGAATGAACAGCGAGCGGCCCAGCATGTGCACCGGCATCATCCGGCTGCCCAGGTAGGGCGACAACGCCCGCGCCGCGGCGGTGACGCGTTCGGCGTTGTCCGCCGGCATCCGCACGTCGGGCGCCGCCGGCGCGATCGGCGCAACCGCCTCCTTCAGATCGACCAGCGCATAGGACCAATGGCCCTTGCCGGTCTTCAGCGCGACGATCGCCGCGTAGCGCAGCAGGCCCAGCGAACTGCAGCCCTTCATCCAGTACGCCGCATCGACCAGGCGCACTTCGCGATCCTTGGGTTTCCCCTTCAGCGACAGCACCATCTGCGCCACCTTCGGATCGGCGAACAGCCGTTCCAGCGCCTCGCGCTCTTCCGGCGCCAAGGCCCAAAACTTCTCGCCAAGCGGGATGCGCGGCTCCACCGCCTGCAGACGCTCCTTGGCCAGATGCCGCCAGCGCCGGCCGAAGGCCTCGCGGCGGATGCTGCGCACGGTCTCGGGTTCGGCGCCCGGATGCTCGCGGGTCGGGTCGGCGATCGCCGCGCTGTAGCCGTCGATCATCGCTTCCATCATCCGCGCCGTGGTGACGCCGGGCAGGTCCGAGCCGCGCGCCGCGGTGGCCAGCGACAGGCCCAGGCGGATGAGATCGTGCGCGGGGTTGCCGATCACGCCCTGGTCGAGGTCGCGGATCTGGATTTCCACGCGCCCCTCACCGTCGGCGACCGGGCCCAGATTGCCGAGGTGGCAATCGCCGCAGATCCAGATCGCCGGCCCCATCGGCACGCGTCGCGCCGCTGGCGACGCTGCCAGCCATTCGTAGAACCTGGCGGTATTGCCGCGCACGTAGGCATGGGCGGAGCGGGCCATCTTCAGGGTGCGCTTGTCTTCGAGAATCGCGGGGCGTTCGGCGAGGCTTGGCATGGCGGGGAGAACCGAAGCAATGGGCGTGGAGGTCACGCGCGGCGGCGCAGACGCTAGCAGAGCCGAGCGGAATGGTCCGTGCACGGCGGCCGCGGCGGCAACGCGCTCCGTGTCTCCGGATCACGCGCGTTCGAGGCGCATGCAATCGAGCGGCGATATCGCGCGACTTCGCAAGGTTTCTCTGTTCCGTTGCAGCCGCTGGGCGAGCCTGCAGCGATCGGTTCGTCCGCTTCCCCGGTGCCGCTGCGGCGCCAGGCGCGGGTCGGCGGCGAGCGTCCGGCGTCGACGCGATCTTAATCACGCCCCCGGCTATGCTCCGCGCACCTCACATAACTTAGGGAGAAGTTCATGCGTCTGACCGTGCCGGCAACGCTTGCCGTGTGTGTGTTGCTCGCCGCCTGCAGCAAGGGCGGCGACAAGAACGGCGACAACGTCGCCATGTCCAATGCCTCGGTCGCCGACGTGGCCAAGGTGCAGGCGGCCAAGCTGCAGCCCGGCCAGTGGGAGATGCGGATCGAACAGGTGAGCAGCGAGACCAGCGGCGGTTCCGGCAACATGCCGCAGATGCCGAAGATGCCGCCGAGCACCGCCAAGGTGTGCCTCACCGCCGAGCAGATCAACGATCCCGCCAGCCTCTTCGGCAGCGCCTCGCCGATGCAGAAGAACTGCGTGTACGACACCTTCAGCATGAAGGACGGCAAGATCGACGCGAAGATGCATTGCACGATGGGCGACATCAAGGTCGCCGGCACCAGCACCGGCACCTTCAGCGCCACCGAGATGGCGTCCGAATCGCACTCCACGATCACCGGCCTGCCGGGCGGTATGTCGATGAAGACGCACATGAAGATGGACGGCAAGCGCCTGGGCGAGTGCCAGCCGGGCGACATCAAGGCCGGCGATACCAAGGCGCCGGCTGCCGGCTGAGTACGCTTGTCCCTTGAGGGCGGCGCCCGGCGCCGCTTTCCGGGAAGTCCCTGTGCTTGTTCAACACGCCGCGATGGTGACCCGTCGCGGCGTTTTTCATGGGCGCGTCCACGCGCTTGCAGATGCTCGATCCACCACTGACCACGCGCGGCCGCGCAGCGAAGGCAATGGGTTGTTCATGCCTGGTTGCAGGCGGATCGGCTGAATGTAGATCGCCCACGCCAGTCTCCACCCACACCACTGCCACCCCTCGCGGCGAACCGTGCCGAACCACAATCAACAGGAGACACCATGCGCAACGCCCTTCTCACCACGCTGATCGCGCTCGTGGCCGCCCCCGCCATGGCGAGCGCGCGCACACCGGCGTCGGATTGTCACGCGGTGATGCTGGCCGCGGTGGAGGACGACATGCACAACACCTGGAACAAGGGCCAGACCGTGCCGGTGGACATCGCGCGCGACACGCCGTCGGGCAGTGCGTTCTGCACGCATGGCGGCAGTTGCCTGCCGCGCAAGGTCGCCGGCCACGAGGCGGTGCGCCTCGCCGATTGCAAGATCGGGCCGTCGATCGGCGATGGAGACTCCCGATTGATTGCATTGCCGCGTGCGCACAAGCGCTGAATCTCCGACGTGCGCCAGGAGTGCCAACCATGAAACTTCGATTGCGACTGGCAGCGCTGTGTTGCCTGGCGTTCGCCTGCGTGTCCGCGGCGAACGCACAACCCCCGATCCGGGTCGCGGTCTATCGCGGCGCTGCCGGCTGCGACGACTGCTCGGAAACCGCCAAGGACGCGATCGAGGCACTGAGTCCGCAGTACAAGGTCGACATCATCGGCCCGAAGGAGGCGCAGGACGTCACGCCTGCCACCCTGCGCGGCTACGCGGTGTACGTGCAACCGGGCGGCGGGCAGGACATCCCCGCCGCGCTGCAGGCGATGGGCGAGCGCCGCATCGCCGCCATCCGCGACTTCGTCGCGCAGGGCGGCGGCTATCTGGGTCTGTGCATGGGCGCGTATCTCGCCGACGACACCAACATGGGCCTGATCGGCGACGATCTCGATGGCGAGGTCGGGCGGCCCGGCTTCCCTGTCACCACCATCGATGAGGACGCCGTCGCGGTTCGCTGGAAGGGCCGGCCCGACAGCGTGTTCTTCCAGGACGGCCCCTACTTCCCGCAGAGCACCCAGGGTGGCTTCCGCGCGCTCGCCACCTACGCCAACGGCGACGTGGCCGCGGCTCGTTACAGCTTCGGCCGCGGCACCGTCGTCCTCAGCGGTCCGCATCCCGAGGCAGACCGGAGCTGGTTCGAAGAGGCCGAGATCCCGCTGGACAGGATGCCCAGGACGCCGGTGCTGCGAGCGCTGTTCGACGAATTCGCCACGCAGTCGTCACAGCCGTCATCTGTCCGTGTCGACCGCTAGAGGCAAAAGCCCAAGACAGGCCGGACTACTTCAACGCCCGCCAACTACGCCCGGCACGGAACGCGCGCTCCAGCGTCGCCGCGAGCAGGCAGATCTTCAGCGTCTGCGGCAGGATGCCCTCGCCCGGGTCGCTGGGCATGCCCAGCACCACCGACAGCTGATTGGCGATCGCCTGCCACACCACCTGCGGGTGCGGGCCGATCAGCCGGGTCAGGCCCATCCAGGCCCAGGCCGAGGCCCAGTCCAGGGCGCGATACAGCACGATCAGCGTCACCAGCGCTGCCAGCCCGGTCGCACCGGCCAACTGCACGCTGTTGGCCGCAGCGCGATAGCGCGAGACGGTGCCGGCCCAGAAATGGCCGATGAAGTCGCGCAACCAGGTCGGCAGTTTCCGCCACAGTCCCAACGTACCGTCGACCTTGCTCGACCACTTGGCGGACGCATTCCATTCGGCATTGTGGACGTCGTAGCGGTAGATCAGCGCGGCCAGCGCCAGCCAGACTACCGGCAACAAGGCCGAGAAGAAGATCGCCACCAGCGTGTCCGCCACGCCCGGCGGTGCCTGCTCTACCGCGCCCGGCAACGCGGCGTGGGCGACGCCGATCGGATGGCTGATGCCCTGCCAGAGTTGCTGGCCGAGATCGGCGATACGCAGATGCGCCAGCCAGCGGAATACCCCGCCCTTCCATTCGGTGAGCACGTACATGCCGACGAAGGTCCAGCCCGCCTCGCACAGCACGATCAGCACGTTCCATGCCGGATGCGCGCTACGCTGCTTCTGTTTTTTCGCAGCGCGCCGGATCAGCCACAGCAGTGCCACCGACGCCGCCAGCCACCAGCCGCCGGACACCTCGAACAGCGATCCCCGATAGGTCGGATCGAAGGGATTGAACTGCCCCAACCCCTCGCGCCCATAGGCGCGGATGGTCTCGCCGAGGAAGCCCCAGGCGGCGTAGTAGGCGAAGAACGGCACCAGCGCCTGCGAGACGATCGTAGACAGGCGGCGCAAGCGCGCCCTACCCGCGTCCTCTGCTGCCGACGCGTCGGCCTGCTCGGCCAATGCCGCGCTGGCGATCCCCGGCAAGGCCGGGCGCAACGTTTCGAACAGCAGGACGAAGATCACCAGCTTGACCAGCACCACCAGGGTCAGCGACAGCAAGCCGGCGAGCCGGTTCTGATAGCCGATCCACACCGCGGCTTGCAGCAGCAGTTCGTTGAGCAGTAAGCCGGCCAGCGCCACGGCGAGCAATTGCGGCAAGTAGCGAAACCACAGCCGCAGCGTGTCGCCGATCAACCCCAGCGACCCGCCGCGCAGCGCCATCTCGGTCATGGCGTTGCTCCTCTCGCGAAGCGCAGGTAACGCGGACGGCCGCCGCGCGTGCTCACGGTAAGTTGCAGCTGCGCGGCCACCGCACGCGGCACCAGGTAGTAGCCGTCGATCGCCAAGGGCACGCCCGGCTTGGCCGCGGACACGGCCAGCCCATCGCAGGCCACGCCGGGTGGTTCGCCCGGCTTGGCCAGGGCACGCTGCAACAGGTCCGGCACGGTGTCGATCGCAGCCCACGACCGGCCAGTGCCATCGACCAGTTTGAGTGTGCAATCGCTCCATTGCGCGCCGGCGGCGCCAGGCACCAGCGACAGGCGCGTGCGCACGAAGGTGCGGTCGGCGGGCAGACCTGGCTCGAACGGCAGCACGTCGACCGATACCAGTCGGACGGCGGCACCGTCGTACTCCGTGGTCTGCGCCATCGCCCCCTCGACCGGTCGCCATTCGCGTGCATGCAGCAGTTCCCGCGCGTCGCGCCAGCCGGTCGCGGCCATCGTGAATGGCACCAGCACCAGCAGCGCCGCCAGGGCGAGCCAGCGCATGCGCCGCTCGGAAACGACCGGGGGCACGTCGCGGTCAGAGGCGTGCATGCAGCGCATCCAGATCGAGCACATCGGTGACCGCCGTTGCGGGTGGGAGCGGCGGATAGCGCACCTGCGCCTCGGCCGTCAGCTGCGGGTCGCGGTCTTCCGACAGCACCAGCGTGCCGCCCGCCGTGGCGAGTGCGGACGGCAGTTCGAACACCAGCACGTCCTTGCGCTCCAGCCCGGGCTGCAGTGTCTTGATCGACGACAGCACCGCGTCGCCCATCTCGGCGCGGCCGCTGGCGCGGTAGCGGCGGCCGTCGGGCGTCGCCCAGACCCGGCCATACACGCGTGCGGTCGCGCGCGCGACCTTCGATCGTACCGGCACCACCAACCACAGGCCGCCGCTGTCGCGCTGCTGCGCCGCGCCCGCTGCCTTGAAGCGGATGTTGCGCGCGAGCTGAGGTGTGCGGGCGTCGACGGCCAGATTGTCGGTCTGCACCCAGCCGCCCGGCGCGCCGGACACCGCGATCGGGCCGGTGATGCGCTCGTAGCGCGGCATCGTCCAGCGCATCCCGGCGAGCAGCACGAAGCCGAGCAGCAGGATCGCAATGGCGGCCAGTCGCTTCACGGCGCACCTGCCCCAGTGTTGGAACGCGACGCATCAAGCGGCAACTGCACGACCCCGACCGGATGCGGATCGGTCCATATCGGCTGCGCGTAGAGATTGTCGAAGGCCTTGAAGGTCCTGGCGGTGATCTCGAAGCGCAGGCGGCCAGCCACCTGTTCCGTCGCCGGATAGGTCCAGACCAGCGCGATCTGTTCCGGCAGGCCCGGTTGCAGTTCGGTGGTCGCCGCGTGATCGCGCAAGAGGTAAGCAGTCGGCCGCGCATCGGCCCCGCGCGGCGGCGTCTTCAACGCCACCGCCTGCACCAGCGAGCCGCTGGTCTGCGTGGTGCGATTGGTGGCCTGCAGATACAGCACGATCGCCTTGCGCCCGTCGCGCGACACGGTGTCGCCATTCGGTAGCCGGTCACTGGTCTCCACGTGATCGAGGCGAAGTGACCACTCGCCCGCGGCGACGTCCTTCCCGGCCTGCAGCGCGGGCGGCACCGGCACGTCCTTGGCCTCGAACAAGCCGATGCCCCACCCCACCACGATCGCGGCAATGCCACCGATCCCGGCCAGCATCCGTGTCCGCCATTGCCCTAGAGACGCTTTGCTCGCCAAACCGGGTGACCCTTTTGGAAGCTCGGCCGGACGGTAGCACCGGGTTGCAAAAAAATGCAACATCAAGCGAAATACGGTGTAGCACCGCACTGGAAAGTCAGATTCAGAACGAGCGATCAAGCTTCGTACAACGTAATCGCTAAGGTTGGTTAAGAATTCCCAAATGCGACTTCCAGAGGATGGAAAATGAGTTCTGAAAATAATCCATTGATCGGCAACATCTACGAGATAGTCATAAAGACAGACACGAACGACGGGCGATTCGAGTCTTTCGCTTGCGGGGTCGTTTCTCAACTTGAAGGAAACGGTTCTATCCTTACTACTAGACCGAAATGGGACCTAGGACGTGACGGCGTAGGGTTCGGCGCAAGTAAAGGTATATTTGTCTGTGCCAGCCTACGAGATGACGTTGACGCAAAAGCGTTATCAGACATGTCTCGCCTGGAAGATAAAACGTGTGGAATCAAGAAAGTTTACTTCTGCTCCAGTCAGCTCTTAACGGAACATGCTCGGAATAAAATCACATCAGCACTCATACAGGAATACGGCAGCACATATGAATATGAAGTACTTGGTGCGCACCAACTTAGAGAGCTAAGCCTTCGAGATCCAGATTTAATAAAGACAAAATACGCCGCAGAAATAGCAAATTGTAAAGCAGCGATCGAACCGGAGGATGATGACTCCGCCGAAACAGCGGGACTTCGACTTGCTCTCATGACATCGGGAGCAGAGAATTCTCTAGAAATTCGCTCTTCAATCTATGCCGCAGCCATTCTTGATTCACTAAATGAATCAAAAAAAACCATACGAACGATCTGCAACTCAATTTCACAGCGACTTCGTCTCCCAGGAACTCTCGACGAAAAAACACTCGCACCTTATCTTGGCCCAATGGCTGCAGAAGGACTCATCGAGCTACACCGGCACGACCGTGAAAAGAGCAAAGACATATACGCTATAACACAATTAGGCATCGACAGACTGACTGAAAGAGAGACATCTGCGGCTCAAAGCCTGATGGAGGGGCGCTCCAAAATTCAAATAGCGCTCGAAACAGCCATCGGAATGAAAATGCTTCCTGACGCCTTCGCTTCTATATGGAATGTTTTCGAAGAAAAGCTCGCATATGCCCTTTATGTACGCGGAGCCTCAGTAGTTGCGGAGATTAGCGCATTAATTGAACCAAATTCATCTAGTGGCAACGATGTTATCGAGCCATTAAGCTTTGTTGAGGATATCGCCGAAGCAGTTTCAGCTGTAGCAGGACATCAACAGCGTCAAGCCGAGATCCAGCAGGCGATCAAGGATCTCTTCTCGAACAGAGTCGGCCCAGCAGCCGATTGGCTGGTGCAGGTTTGCGCGGGTTTTATCGCAGCATGCACTATGGGGTTAGAGCACAAAAGCGCAAATGCTATTGGCAAGCTACTTGCTCGAACGACAATTGTACTGGACTCTGACGTCGTTTTATCTTTACTGGGAGAAGGTGAGCCGGATCATGATGCAGTCCAGACTATAGTCAAGCATTGGAAAAAAAACAAAGGCACAATTCTTGTTGCTGAGCCTGTACTGCAGGAACTTGCTCATCATGCATGGATTGCGGATAACGATTACCAAGAAGTAAAACACTTCCTACCTGGAACTCCTCAAGATCGACTCAATTCTATTGACAATGTGTTCGTTCGATCATTCGCAGAGATTCTAAGTCGAAACGGCATTCGCAGAGATGGCTGGAGATCCTATTACCTCCACTTTGCAGGCAAGAACAAGGATGACTATACCTCCATCCAGCAAACTCTGTCCGCCGACTATTCGATTCTCCGACTTCCGGGAAGGTCATCGGTTCAGGGCGACCTCGCGCAGCAGGTCTATAAGTACTCTCTAGACCTCTTTGAAAAAAGCCAGTTGAGAGTTACAAAAATAATGCGCGATAAAGCCGCCCGCGACTCGGAGCTATATACAGCATTTGTGAATTACGTTAATTCCGTAAGAGATGCTGATCCAGGCGCCTCCTGTTTATTGGTCAGTTCGGGCCGACGTCTGTCACAAGTTGAGGATCATTTCAAAGAGACCGGCGAACGTCAAATGATCATTTCTGTGCAAAGCACTCTCTTACTTGTCTCGCTCCTACCCAATCTTGCATTAGGACTTTCACAAATGAAAGCATTCCTATTTGATGAACATCGCCATAGATTTACTACGGGATTCGAGCGGAAGCTCATCCGCATTGTGCGATCAAGCCGCGAATTGGAGATGCCGTGGGCAAAGCGCGGTATACTGATGCGCAATGTCAGAGATCGCCTCCTTACTAATGCGAAGCAGGAAGGACGCCCTCGAGCCGAGCAACACATGGATACGTTGGAGAGAGATGCGCTGAAGGAAGACAGTAGAGATTTGACCGTCCAGATATTGAGAGACTCTTTAGACGCACTAGCCATTGATACACGCCAAGATAAGCAGATCCGAGAGCTTAAAAGAGAAAATGAACGCCTAGAAGAAGAAATCAAAAAACTCCGCAAGTTTCGAGAAAAAAAATAGCTCACAGCAAACTACAGCAAGCATATGTAGCGGCAAAACTCACTCATCGCTTCCAGACATAATTAAGCAGAGCCCCAACCATGCCACTTAAGCATTCTCATGCACATTTAAAACTCTAAATATAGAGAGCGACAATAGGGGCACGCCGCTTAAATGAAACGCAAGGCATTCAAACGACCAAAAGCGACGTACCCACCAGCCAGACCAGTAATAAAAACTTAAATCAGACGCCCGCAGCATCCATATCCACTCTAGATATTTGCCTAGAGCCCAGAAATAAAAATTTCATAACATCAATCAAATTTATATTAAGAATGGCGGAGAGAGTGGGATTCGAACCCACGGAAGGTTTGACCCTTCGCCGGTTTTCAAGACCGGTGCCTTAAACCGCTCGGCCATCTCTCCGTTTGCGAACGCGGCGGTACTGCGGAAGAGCGTCGCAGCCGCTTGAAGCACAACGCCGCGGAAGCGCGACGCTGCAGTGCCTGTCCAGCCTGAAGCAATCGGTGCCGATGACGGCACCACATGAACCCCGAACCCAGGACCACCAGCACGGGCGCGCATTTTCGCACGCCCGCGGCGGTTTTGCTCGACCGACGTGCGCGGCCGGCGTCGCGATCAACCCGCCTCGACCGCCATCGCGCCCAGGGTCGAGTGACGAGCCTTGGTGCGTTCGGGACAGTTGCCGCCACAGTCCAGGCGCGAGGCTTCGATCTGGCGCGGCAGGTGTTCGGCGAGGAAGTCGATGAACACGCGCACCGCCGGCAGCAGGCCGCGGCGCGAGGCGAACACGGCATGGCAGATGCCCTGCGGCAGCGACCATTCCGGCAGCACCACTTCCAGTTCGCCGTTGCGCACCGCTTCGGCGCAGACGGTCTCGGGCAGCAGGGTGATGCCGAAGCCGTCCTTGACCATCGACTGCAGCAGCGGGAAGTCGAAGCCCGCCACGCGCGGCTGCAGGTCGACGCGGCGCACTTCGCCGGCCGGGCCGTGCAGTTCCCAGCGCTGCCGCGCCTCGTCCTCGCTGATGCTGAGGGTGACGTGCGAGGTCAATTCCTCGGGATCCTTGGGACGGCCGGCGCGGTCCAGGTACTTGGGGCTGGCGACCAGCAGTTCCTGGACCTGGCCGAAGCTGCGCATCACCAGGCTGCCGTCGTCGTCCAGGCGAGAGCGCACGCGCAGGGCGACATCGTAGCCTTCGTTGATGATGTCGACGCGGCGGTTGCTGATGTTCAGTTGCAGCCGCACCTTGGGGTACTGGTCCAGGAACATCGGCAGCAGCTTGGGCAACTGCATCTGCGCCAGCGACACCGGCACGCTGACCCGCACCAGCCCGCGCGGCTCGGCGCTGAGCCGGTCGACCACTTCGCGTGCGGCCTGCGCCTCGGCCAGCATGGTCTGGGCGTGGCGATGCACGCTCATGCCCAGGTCGGTGACGGCGAAACGGCGCGTGGAGCGCTGCAGCAGACGCACGCCCAGGTCGCTCTCCAGCTGGCTGATGCGGCGGCTCAGGCGCGACTTGGGGATGCCCAGGGCGCGTTCGGCGGCGGCGAAGCCGCCGTGGTCGACCACCATGGCGAAGTAGTACAGATCGTTGAGGTCGTGCATGTTCTTTCGATATTTAGAACGATGGGGACAATCGGATCCGGTTCATTCTACTCCTACAACGATTTGCGCTGCAGGGACGCCGGTCGCGCTCGCGCGGTGGCTCAGGCACGGATAGAGACGGACGCAGGGTAACCCCGGCTTGGCTAGCACGAAGTGATGGGGACGGGAGTTCGGCGCACGCGGAACGTCGCTGCGGCGAGTGCTGCAGCGGGCAATGCATGCGAACGCCCTGCCCCGTCCGGGTCGAATACCCACTTGTGGCGCAAGGCGGTGCACTGCCCGCATCAGGACAATTTGCCTGAGCGCAAGGACGGACAGGGGTGCGTCGCCGCAGCAACGGCGACGCGAGGCGCGCCCGGGGCGGATGCCCCGGGCTGGACGGCAATCAGCCGATCCGCTCGGCCCCGCCCATGTACGGGCGCAGCGCGTCGGGCACGGTGATCGAGCCGTCGGCGTTCTGGTAGTTCTCCATCACCGCGATCATGGCGCGGCCGACCGCGGTGCCGGAGCCGTTGAGCGTGTGCAGCAGTTCGGGCTTGCCGGTGGCCGGGTTGCGCCAGCGCGCCTGCATGCGCCGCGCCTGGAAATCGCCGCAGTTGGAGCAGGAGGAGATCTCGCGATAGGTCTGCTGCGAGGGCAGCCAGACTTCCAGGTCGTAGGTCTTGCTGGCGGAGAAGCCCATGTCGCCGGTGCACAGCAGCATCTTGCGGTACGGCAAGCCGAGCGTTTCCAGCACCACTTCGGCGCAGCGGGTCATGCGCTCGTGTTCGGCGGCGCTGTCTTCCGGGCGGCACACGCTGACCAGTTCCACCTTCTCGAACTGGTGCTGGCGGATCATGCCGCGGGTGTCGCGGCCGCCGCTGCCGGCCTCGGAGCGGAAGCACAGCGAGTGCGCGGTCATGCGCAGCGGCAGGCGCTCGGCCTCGACGATCTCGTCGCGCACCAGGTTGGTCAGCGAGATCTCCGAGGTGGAGATCAGGTAGCGCTTCTGTTCGCCCAGCGCGGTGGCGAACATGTCTTCCTCGAACTTCGGCAACTGGCCGGTGCCGTACAGGCTGTCGGCGTTGACGATCACCGGCACGTTGGTTTCCTGATAGGCGTGCGGGCCGGTGTGCAGGTCCAGCATGAACTGCGCCAGGGCGCGGTGCAGGCGCGCGATCGGCCCGCGCAGCACGGTGAAGCGCGCGCCCGACAGCTTAGCCGCGGACTCGCCGTCCAGCCAGCCGTGGCGGGCGCCGAGTTCGACGTGGTCCTTGACCTCGAAATCGAAGCTGCGCGGGCTGCCCCAGCGCTGCAGTTCGACGTTGTCGGCTTCGTCCTTGCCCACGGGCACGTCGGCCTGCGGCAGGTTGGGAATCTCCAGCGCCAACGTCTCCAGTTGCGCGCGGATCTCGTCCAGGCGTTGCTCGGAGGCCTTCAGTTCGTCGCCGAAGCCGGCCACTTCGGCCATCAGCGCACTCGCGTCCTCGCCCTTGGCCTTGGCCTGGCCGATCGCCTTGGAACGGCTGTTGCGCAGGCTCTGCAGTTCCTGGGTCCGCACCTGGATGCGCTTGCGGTCGGCCTCCAGGGCCTCCAGGGCGGCCACGTCCAGCGCATAGCCGCGGCTGGTGCGCAGGCGCTCGGCGAGGTCGGCGGGCTGTTGGCGAAGCAGAGCGGGATCGAGCATGGGCGCGGGGTGCCAGGGGAACGAACCTGGGATTATCGCCTGTCCGTCGTGGTTTTGCCGACCCGCGCCCGCCGCGGCGCGCGATTCACCGCGGCTATGCCAGAATCGGGCGGTTCCCCACGGTGAGCCTCATGTCCACGTCGCCCTCGTCTTCCAAGCCCGGCATCGTGCTGCATCTGCCGCGGCGTCTGCTCGCGATCGTCGGCATCGCCTTCGTCGCCGGCCTGCTGCTGTTCCTGGTGGTGTGGCTGGTCGGACGCAAGGACAACGATTTCTACAAGCCGCAGCCGGCGCAGCAGGTGCAGCAGGTGCAGCAGGACACCGAACAGGTGAAGCCGCTGCCCGAGCCGCTGCCCGCCGGCAGCGCCGCCAGCAGCATGCCGCAGGCCAAGCCGGCGCCCGCCGGCGACGCACCGAAGCTGGTGGAGACCGCGCCGACCCCGCCGCCGACCACGGAAGCACCGGCTCCTGCCGCAGGCAGCGATGGCGCCGGCAGCACGGCCACCGCGCTGGCCCCGGGCGACCGCCCGGTGCCGCTGGAAGGACAGACCCCGCCGCCGCGCTATCCGCCAGCGGCGCTGCGCCGCGGCGATGCCGGCACCGTGGTGGTGCGAGTCGAGGTCGATGCCAGCGGCGCGCCTGCCGGCGTGGCCCTAGTGCGGCGCAGCGGCTCGCGCGACCTGGACCGCGCGGCGATGGAAACCGTGCGCCGCTGGAAGTTCCGCCCGGCGCAGCAGAACGGCCGCGCGGTGCCGGCCAGCATCGAGATCCCGTTCGACTTCAAGCCAGGACCGTAACCGAAATAACTGAACCGCCGCCCGGTTGCGCCGGCGGCGTTCACATGGGGGTGACACTGCAGGTACGGGTCCTGGGCGACACTGGCCCCGCACCCACGGCACCGGAGTTGCCGCCATGCCAACCCCCTACAAGTCGACACAGCCGATCCATGCGTGGAAGCGCTCTTCCGCGCGACCGGCTGACCGCGGGGAGCAGCATGCGCGCGCCGACCACGGATCGCCCTGGGCCTGGATGGTGGTGATCGCGCTGGCGCTGGCCGTGGCCGGCTGGTGGCTGGCGCTGGACCGCGACGACGACGCCAGTGGCTATCAGACCTCGTCATCGACACCTGCCAAGGATCCGCCGCGTCCGCAGCCGACGCACTGACTTCCTGACTGCCTGACGTGCTTGTTCCGTCGGCCGCGCTTGCACGCGGCCGATGCGGTGCGCTCACTCAGGAGCTGCGCAATCCGAAGCCGGCGCCGCGCGCCAGCGCGTCGAAGCCCGGGAACGACGTCGCCACATTCGCCACGTCCTCGATCAGCACCTCGCCCTGCGCCAGTTGCCCGGCGATGGCGAAGGCCATCGCGATGCGATGGTCGCCGTGGCTCTCGATGGTCCCGGCGCCCAGCGTGCCGCCGTGAATGGTGGCGCCGTCCGGGGTTTCGTCGACGACGATGCCCAGGCTGCGCAATCCGGTGGCCATCGCCGCCAGGCGGTCCGACTCCTTGACCCGCAGCTCTGCCGCGCCGCTGACCACGGTCTGGCCTTCGGCGGCGGCCGCGGCGACGAACAACGCCGGGAACTCGTCGATCATGTCCGGCACCACGCTCTCCGGAATCGTCGCACCGCGCAGCGGCGCATAGCGCACGCGCAGGTCGGCGACCGGCTCGCCGCCGTGCTCGCTGTGGTTGTGCTCGACGATGTCCGCGCCCATCAGCCGCAGCGCCGCCAGCAGCCCGGTGCGACGCGGATTGAGCCCGACCGCCTTCAGGGTGATGTCCGAGCCGGGAATGATGCTGGCCGCAACGATGAAGAACGCCGCCGACGAGAAGTCCGCCGGCACCGCGATATCGGTGGCGCGCAGGCGCTGACCACCGCGCAGCCGCGCCTGGCCCGGCGAGAACGCGATGTCCACACCGAATGCGGACAGCATGCGCTCGGTGTAGTCGCGGGTGGGATGCGGTTCCTGCACCGAGGTGACGCCTTCGGCGTAGAGCCCGGCCAGCAGCACCGCCGACTTGACCTGGGCACTGGCCACCGGCGAGACGAAGTCGATGCCGCGCAGCGGCTGCCCGCCATGGATGCGCAGCGGCGGCACGCCATTGGCCTCGGTATCGATGCGCGCGCCCATCAGCGCCAGCGGCTCGGTCACCCGCCGCATCGGCCGCTTGGACAGCGACGCATCGCCGACCAGCACGCTGTCGAACGGCTGCGCCGCGAGCAGCCCGGCGAGCAGGCGCATGCCGGTGCCGGCATTGCCGCAATCCAACTCGCCCTGCGGCGCCTGCAGCCCATCCACGCCCACGCCATGCACGATGCGCTGCGACGGCGACGGCGTCTCGATCCGCACCCCGAGCCGCGCGAAGATCGCCGCAGTCGAACGCGTGTCCTCGCCCTCGAGAAACCCCTCGATCCGCGACGTCCCATCGGCCAACGCCGCGAACATCACCGCCCGATGCGACACCGACTTGTCCCCCGGCACCGTCAGCGTGCCCTGCAGCGCAGTGCCGCGCGTTGCGATCCAGCCTTGCTCGTTGCTCATCATCGTTCCTGAAAGTCCAACCACCCGAAGATCCACCATCACCCGGCGACATCGGCGCCGCTAAAGCGCGCTTACGCTGCTGGCACGACGCTTACACCAAGTCAGCCACCGCCGTTGCTGTTGCTGTTGCTGTTGCTGTTGCCGTTGTTGCTGTTGCCGTTGTTCTTGCTTTCGCTGTTGCTCTCAATCCCCCGTAAGGGCTGGCGGACACGACGGGTAAAACCCCATGAGGGGCGACGCGCAGGATGCGCGTCGTTTTCGGCAGGCACATGGATGTGCCTTCCGAAAATTCCCGTCGTGTCCGCGGACCCCGCGCGCAGCGCGGGGCAGCCCGCCCGGGGGTGTGTTTCTTTTGGTTACTTTGATCAGCCTCCGGCTGCTGTAAAGCCCTTCTTTGCACAAGCAAAGAAAAGTAACTCGCGCGTCAGCGCGAAAGCTGTTGCGGTTAGCTGTTGCCGTTAAAGATGTTGCTGCTGAAGAAGCGGTTTCACATTCCAGGGAACGCCCCGTCGCGGCTGAAGCCGCTCCTACAACAGATGCACATCTCCTCGTAAGCAAAGCAGCGCGCAACGACAGGGCCGACACAACCGCGCGAGCAACTCAAGGCACTGCCACCGGATACGACCCCAACACCTTGATCTGCGCCGAATGCGCCTTCAACTCCGCCAACGCCAACTTCATCGCCTCATCCTCCACATGCCCCGCCAGATCGATGAAGAAACCGTACTCCCACTTCGCCTGATGCGACGGCCGCGACTCGATCCGGTTCATGCTGATCCCATGCCGCGCGAACGGACTGAGCACATCGAACAGCGCACCCGGCTTGTCGTGGATGAATACCAGCACCGACGTGCGATCGTGCCCCGACGGCGGGAAGATCTGCCGCCCGATCACCAGGAAGCGCGTGGTGTTGTCCGCGTCGTCCTCGATCGACTTCATGATGACCTTCTTCAGCGCATACACATGCGCCGCGCTTTCCCCACCGATCGCCGCCGCATCGTCGGCATTGCGCGCCCGGCGCGCGCCCTCGGCGTTGCTGGAGACCGGAATCTTCTCCACCTTGGGCAGGTTCGCGCGCAGCCAGCCGGCGGTCTGCGCGAACGACTGCGGATGCGCATAGATCCGCTCGATCGCGTCGAGCCGCCCGCTGCGCGAGAGCAGGAACTGGTGCACGCGCAGCTCGGTCTCGCCGCAGATCTTCAGGTTGGAGGTCAGGAACATGTCCAGGGTGACCTGGATCGTGCCCTGCCCCGAGTTCTCCACCGGCACCACGCCGAAGTCGGCGTTGCCGCTTTCCACTTCCTGGAACACTTCCTCGATAGTGGCCATCGGCAGGCCCACCGCCGAGCGACCGAAGTGCTTGAGCACCGCCTGCTGGCTGAAGGTGCCTTCCGGCCCCAGGTAGCCGATCTTCAGCGGCTCCTGCTGCGCCAGGCACGCGGACATGATCTCGCGGAACACGTGCACCAGCACCTCGTCGCTGAGCGGGCCCTGGTTGCGGTCCACCACCATGCGCAGCACCTGCGCCTCGCGCTCGGGGCGGTAATAGTCCACCGCCGCGGCGAGCTTGCCCTTGGCCTTGCCGACCTGGCGCGCGAACTGCGCGCGCTCGGCGATCAACGCCTGGATGTTGCGGTCGATCTCGTCGATCTTGGCGCGCACGTCGGCCAGGGCCGGCGTGGCGGCGGGTTTCGCGGACTTGGCCGGCTTGGCGTCGGCGGCGGGAGATTTCTTCGGCTTTGCGGCCATGGATCGGGGGTTCCTCGGTGGTCCGGATCGCCGGCGCGATCCGGTCGCGGCTGAAGCCGCTCCTACAAAAATCGGCGACTCAGCCGTGGCGCTGCTGGAAGTCGCGCATGAACGCAACCAGTGCCTGCGCGCCGGTCAGCGGCATGGCGTTGTACAGCGACGCGCGGATGCCGCCGACCGCCTTGTGGCCCTTCAGCGCCAGCAATCCGGCCGCCTTGGACTCGGCGACGAAGCGCGTGGTGAGGGTCTCGTCCGGCAGGAAGAACGGGATGTTCATCCGCGAGCGCACCGCCGCCGCGACTTCGTTGCGATAGAAGCCACCGGAGGCGTCGATCGCCGAATACACCAGCGCCGACTTGGCCTGGTTGCGCGCGGCGAACGCCTCCACGCCACCCTCGGCCAGCATCCATTTGAACACCAGCCCGGCCAGGTACCAGTTCCAGGTCGGCGGGGTGTTGAGCATGGAGTCGCGCGCCACGTGCGAGCGATAGTCGAAGATGTCCGCGCGCGGCTGGCCGGCGCGTTCGAGCAGGTCGCGGCGGATGATCACCACCGTGACGCCGACCGGGCCGAGGTTCTTCTGCGCACCGGCGTAGATCAGCGCGTACTTGGAGACGTCGATCGGCTCGGAGGCGATGCTGGAGCTGAAATCGGCGAACAGCGGCACGTCGCCGACGTCGGGCGTGTCGCGGAACTCCACGCCGTGGATGGTCTCGTTGGCGGTGATGTGCACGTAGGCGGCATCCTCGCGCAGCTGCCATGCGGCGCGCGGCGGGATGTCGCGGAAGCCGTCGGCCTCGCTGCTGGCGGCCACGTGCACGTCGACGTACGGCCCGACCTGCTTGATCGCGGTCTTGCCCCAGTGCCCGGTCACCACGTAGTCCACGGTCTGCCCGGGCGCGGCGAAGTTCAGCGCCAGCAGCGCCTGCTGGGTGGTGGCGCCACCGGCCAGGAACAGCACGGCATAGTCGTCGGGAATGCCGATCAGCCGGCGCAGGTCGGCGTCGGCCTGCGCCGCCACCTCCATGAACTCGGCGCCGCGGTGGCTCAGCTCCACGATCGAGGCGCCCACGCCATTCCACTCCAACATCTCCGCCTGCGCCTGGCGCAGGACCGATTCCGGCAAGGCAGCGGGGCCGGCACTGAAATTGAACGCGCGCGTCATGGGGCACCTATCGGACAGGACCCCTAGTATGCCGCAGCGCAACAGCTTGCGGCCCGGGCAATTTAGGTTGCATTTGCATCCATTCGCCCTGCGCATGCGTAGTCTGTGTTGAAGTCCCCGCCACTGCTCGCCCCTTCGCTCCAGGAGTCCGCCATGTCGTTGCGCGATGCCCTCACCGTTCCCAGCCGCGAGATCACCGACGAGGCGGTCTACCGCGACCGGCGGCGCCTGCTGCAGGCCCTGGCACTGACCCCGGTGGCCGGCCTGGTCGGCTGCGCCGACGCCGAACCACCGGCCCCGCCCAAGACCGTGGTGACCCCGGAGCAGGCACGCAGCGGGTTCCGCACCAACGAGGAGCTGACCCGCTACGAGGACGTGACCAGCTACAACAACTTCTACGAATTCGGCACCGACAAGACCGATCCGTCCAAGGCGGCCAAGACCCTGCGCACCTCGCCGTGGTCGGTGAAGGTGTCCGGCGAGTGCGAGAAGCCTGGCACGCTGAGCCTGGACGACCTACTCAAGGGCCACACGCCCGAGGAGCGGATCTACCGCCTGCGCTGCGTGGAAGGCTGGTCGATGGTGATCCCGTGGCTGGGCGTGCCGCTGGGCGATGTGCTCAAGCGCTTCGCGCCGACCTCCAAGGCCAAGTATGTCGCCTTCACCACCCTGGCCGATCCGCAGCAGATGCCCGGGGTCCGCTATAGCTCGATCGATTGGCCGTACAAGGAAGGCCTGCGCATCGACGAGGCCATGCACCCGCTGACCCTGCTCGCCACCGGCCTGTACGGCAAGCCGCTGCCGCAGCAGAACGGCGCGCCGCTGCGGCTGGTGGTGCCGTGGAAGTACGGCTTCAAGAGCATCAAGTCGATCGTGGAGATCCGCTTCGTCGAGCGCATGCCGGAGACCGCCTGGCACGAACTGCAACCGTCCGAGTACGGCTTCTTCTCCAACGTCAATCCGGCGGTGGACCATCCGCGTTGGAGCCAGAAGACCGAGCGCCGTATCGCCGGCAAGGCCAGCAAACTGTTCGCCGAGCGCATTCCCACCCGCCCGTTCAACGGCTATGCCGACCAGGTGGCGTCGCTGTATGCGGGGATGGATCTGAAGAAATGGTATTGAGCCGGGATTGGGGATTCGGGATTGGGGATTCGCGGAGCGGTCGCTGCGCGCGGCGGGTTTGCGCGTCCTCTCTGGCAGCATTGGTGCGCATTGGTTTGAGACTGCATGGCTAAGACCTCCGCTTCAGTGATCGCCGCCAAGGCGGTGGTGCATGCGCTGGCGCTGGCGCCGATGGCGTACCTGGGCTGGCAGTTCTGGCAGGTGTGGCAGACCGGCAGCGATGCGTTGGGCGCCGATCCGGTGGCCGAGGTCGAGCATCGCACCGGGTTGTGGGCGCTGCGGCTGCTGCTGTTGACCCTGGCCATCACCCCGCTACGGCAACTGACCGGGCAATCGGCGCTGCTGCGCTTCCGGCGCATGCTCGGGCTGTACGCGTTCTTCTACGCGACCGTGCATCTGGGAGCCTATCTGGGGCTGGACCTGCGCGGCTACTGGACGCAGATCTTCGAGGAGATCGTCAAACGCCCGTACATCACCGTGGGTTTCCTGGCCTGGCTGCTGCTGGTGCCGCTGGCGATCACCTCCACCCAGGGCTGGATGCGCCGGCTCAAGCGCAACTGGGGCAAGCTGCACAAGGCGATCTATGCGATCGGCGTGCTCGCCGTGCTGCACTTCTGGTGGCTGGTGAAGTCGGACATCCGCGAACCGCTGCTGTACGCGGCGATCCTGGCGGTGCTGCTGGGCTGGCGCGGCTGGCGGGCGCTCAGCGCGCGCCGAACCACAGCAGGCCGCTGAGCGCGGCAGCCAGCAACAAGGCGCTGAGCAACAGCCACGGCCAGCGTCGCGCGGTGGCCGGACGCGGCGCCACCGCCGGGGTCAGCGCGAGCGCGGCCAGGGCGGGGTCGTCGCGCAGCGGCTCGGCACCGACGACCTGCGGGACTTCGAGCACGAAGCGGTGCTGGGCATCGAATACCACCTGGTCGCCGGGCTGCAGCCAGCAGCTGCGCACGGCGACGCCGTTGACCTGGGTCTGCGCCTCGCCGAAGCCGCGCAGCAGCACCCGCTCGCCGTGCCGTTCCAGGCGCGCGTGCTGCTCGGCGCAGGCCGGATCGTCGATGCGGATGTCGCACTCGCGCAGGCGGCCGACGCTGCGTACGCGGTCCACGGTGAAGCTGCGGCCATGGTGCGGGCCGCCGACGCCGCGCAGCACCAGGCGCGGATCGTCGTGTTCGGCCTCGCTGACCTCGGGCAGGCGCTGCAGCGGCTCGCACTTGCCCTGCACCACCATTTCGACGCCATCGGCGTAGACCGCGTCGCCGGCGCGCAGCAGCGCCATGCGCCGCACCGGGCGGCCGTTGACGTGGATACCGCGGCTGCCGTTGGCGACCTGCAGCCACAGACCGCGCCGGTCCAGGCAGAACTGCGCCAGCAGCAATGCGCCCTGGGTGTCGTCGACCACGCTGACCTGGCCAGAGGCCAGCCGCACGATGCGATGCACGCCCGCGCGCAGGGGCCGGTCGGGGTGTTGGCGGTTGCTGAAATGGACTAGCAGATCGTGCACGGCGGGCAGCCTAGCAGGTTGCCTGCGCGCGCAGAAGCGCGCGTGCTGGACAATGCACCGCGCATACGCACAATGCCTGATCGTTCACGCGGGCACCCGCCCGCACAGGAGCCAGCATGTCCAGCATCGACATCCGCCACGACCACGACAAGACCCCCGCGCAGGCGCGCAAGGCCATCGAAACCGCCGCCAAGAAACTGGCCGAGCGCTTCGACCTGGAATCGCACTGGGATGGCGATTCCTTGCTGTTCTCGCGCTCGGGCGTGGACGGTCGCATCGAACTGCTGCCCAAGCAGGTGCACGTGACCGCTGAATTGGGCTTCCTGCTGTCGGCGATGAAGGGCACGGTGGAAAGCGAGATTCGGCGGGTGCTGTCGGAAAAGCTGGGCTGATCGGTGCATCGAGTCCCTCTCCCCTCGGGAGAGGGGTTGGGGGTGAGGGTGCGGCGTCAAGCGCTGACGCAATCAGCTGCACGAGGCTTCGCTCGTACCCTCATCCGCCCCTGCGGGGCACCTTCTCCCAGCGGGAGAAGGGAGAAGCCAAAGCCCCTCTCCCACCGGGAGAGGGGTTGGGGTTAGGGTGCGGTACCAAGCGCTGACGCGATCAGCTGCACGAGGCTTCGCTCGTACCCTCATCCGCCCCTTCGGGGCACCTTCTCCCGAGGGGAGAAGGGAGAAGCCAAAGCCCCTCTCCCACCGGGAGAGGGGTTGGGGTGAGGGTCCAGCCGCTCACTCACTCCAACGCAAACGGATCCGGATCGCCCGCGAACAACCGTTCCGACACGGCGCGCTCGGTGGTCTCGATGTCGCCGATGAACCCCTCGGCGTCGCCCAGCTTGGAGAACGCGTCGAAACCCCGCTCCAGGAATCCCTGCAGTTCCGACAGCCCCGCCGCCTTGGCCGGGCCGCGGGCGAAGCGCAGCAGCATGCGCACGCCCGGGGTATGCACCGCCTTGGCCAGGCCCAGCCCCACGCGGGCGATCAGGTCGATCTGGCGCTGGCGCAGCCGGTGGAGCCCGGTCTGCCGATAGGCGTCGCCATACAACGCTTCGTCCAGGCGCTTGCGCCGCGGTGCCAGGGCCTGCAACGCCTCGGCCATGCGCAGATCCAGGGCATGCGTGAGCGCGCCCAGTTCGATGCCGTCGGCCACGGTGTCCAGCAGCGACGCCGGCATCAGCCGCTGCATCATCGGCAACACCTTGACGATGTCCGCGTCGCGGCGGCTGAAGTCGCGGTCGCCATAGACGTCGGTCAGGAAGAACATCGCCGCCGGACGCCGCTGCGGATCCTCCAGGAAATGCTCGAAGCTGCGCTCCAGCCGCTCCGATTGCCAGCGCCGCAGTTCCTGCAGCCAGCGCAGTGCGTTGCGCGGTTCGCGCACGGGGTCGTGCAGCGCCTGGTGCCACGCCAGGCGGCGGCCGAGTCGTTCCAGGACGGGAGTGCTGCGCGCCATGGCCGCCGATGATGGTCGCAGCCCGGCACGACCGCAAGCGTCACGGCGCTCGGCTACACTCGCGCCACTGCCTCCTGCGGACCGCGCATGCTTTCCCTCCACAGCGCCTCGCCCCGTCCCCACTCCAACGGCCGCATCGGCCTGGCCATCGCCGGTGGCGGCCCGATCGGCGGCATGTACGGCCTCGGCGCGCTGCGCGCGCTGGACGAGGCGCTGGACGGACTGGACCTGACCCGCCTGGATTGCTACGTCGGGGTCAGCTCCGGCGCCTTCCTCACCGCCGGGCTGGCCAACCGGGTCAGCAGCGCCGAGATCTGCCGGATCTTCGTCACCGGCAACAGCGACGATGCGCACTTCCGCCCGGAAGACTTCCTGCGGCCCAACGTCTACGAATACCTGCGCCGCGCGGCGACCCTGCCGCGGCTGGCCTACGGCTGGTGGCACGACCTGCTCACCGAACCGCGCAAGACCCGCTGGTCCGACCTGATCACCCGCTTCGGTGGGCTGGTGCCGAGCGGCCTGTTCGACAACGCCGGGGTCGAGCGCTTCCTGCAGGACGTGTTCAGCCGTCGTGGCCGCAGCAACGATTTCCGCGAGCTGGGCACCAATCTGTTCGTGGTTGCGGTGGACCTGGACAGTGGCCGCACGGTGCGCTTCGGCGAGCCGGGCATGGACCACGTGCCGATCTCGCTGGCGATCCAGGCCAGCGCGGCGCTGCCCGGGCTGTACCCGCCGGTGCAGATCGACGGCCACCACTACGTGGACGGTGCGCTGCGCCGCACCATGCACGCATCCACCCTGCTGGAGCGCGGTATCGACCTGATGATCGGGATCAACCCGCTGGTGCCCTACGACGCCACCCACGCGCCGCGCCGCAATGGCCACGTCGACCGCGCGCGGCTGCTCGCCGGTGGCCTGCCGGCGGTGCTGTCGCAGACCTTCCGCACCCTGCTGCAATCGCGCATGCAGGTGGGGCTGGAGAAGTACGCACGGCAGTACCCGCAGGTGGATCAACTGGTGTTCGAGCCCAACGCCGACAACGGCGAGCTGTTCTTCACCAATCTCTTCAGCTACGCCGCGCGCCACCGCGTGTGCCAGCTCGCCTACCGCAACACCCTGTCGGACCTGCGCCGCAACGCGCAGACGCTGGAGCCGCTGCTGGCCGCGCACGGCATCGCACTGCGCCACGACATCCTCAACGACCGCAAGCGCACCTTCCTCGATGGCGTGGACGTGCAGCCGCGGCGCATGACCGAGACCACCGCGCGCCTGCGGCGTGCGCTGGACGACGTCGACCAGGTCATCGCCAACCGCCGCGCCAAGCGCCGCACCCGGCGTTCGCCGGAGGCGTAGCGTGCAGCGCCGGCCGACGTCGCCATCGCTCCCAGCGCACGTCCTGCGCGCGCTGGTGTGATTACTCTAGTCACAGTCCCGAGTCTCGAATCCCGCCACTCACCCGCCGAAGGAACCGCACCGTCATGGCCACTCTGAAGAAATCCGCGCGCAAGAAGCGCAGCACCGCCGCTGCCGACGACACCCTGCAGGCGCAGGCGGAGAAGCTGTCCAAGCGCCTGGGCGAATCGGCGCAGCAGGTCTGGCTGGCCGGGGTCGGCGCGTTCGGCCGTGCGCAGGCCGAGGGCGGCAAGCTGTTCGAGACCCTGGTGAAGGAAGGCCTTAGCCTGGAGCAGAGCACGCGCAAGCTAGCCGGCGGCGGCGTCGACGCGGTGCGCGATGCGGTGGAGAACCGCGTCGGCCAGGCCCGCGAGCGCGCCGCCGATACCTGGGACCGCCTGGAGAAGGTGTTCGAGGACCGCGTGCAGCGTGCCCTGCGCCGCCTGGAAGTGCCCAGCCGCGAAGACCTGGGTGCGCTGATCGAACGCGTGGACGCGCTCAACGGCGAACTGCGCCATCTGCGCGGCGGCCGTGCCACGCAGGCCGCGGGCAAGGCGCCGGCGGCGAAGAAGGCCGCCAGGAAGACCACTGCGTCGCCCGCCGGCGCCGCAAAGCGCGCGGCACCGGCGCGCCGACCTGCCGGCCCGGTGGTCGCCAAGGTCGCGCCAGCCAAGCGCGCGGCCGCGCCCAAGCGCGCCAGCCGCAAGCGCAACGAGGCCCCGTCCGCGGCCGAGTAACGGAATTGTTGCAAAGCAACACGTTTTTCCAGACAATCGAAGCGGACCCGCCAGTCCATCAGAAGACCGTTTGCTCCCCTCCCCTCTCGGCTTCGGACTGGCGGGTCTTTTCTGTCCGCCGTTCCCCGCTGTCGCCTTGCCGGCGCCGTGACACGCTGGCGATACACTGACTTCTTTCGGCGCGTGTGCGGGTGCGAGCATGTTTTCCTGGATAGCGGCAACGGTCTTGGCAGTCGCGGCATGGCTGGCGGCCAGTCTCTACCTGTGGCTGGTGCGGCGCCGCGAGAACGAGACCAGCGCCGGGTTGCACGCGCTGGCCGGCCTGCACTGGCGCGATTTCTCCTACATGGTGCGGCGCGCGATGCGCGAACAGCGCGACCTGCAGGACGCCACCGTCGACGAGCACACGAGCCAGGAACCGCAGAGCGACTTCGTGATGACCCGCGGCGACGCGCGCTGGCTGCTGTCGTGCAAGCACGGCCGCGCCTACCGGATCGGCTCGGCCGCGGTCAACGAACTGGGTGCGGCGGCGCGGCTGATGGGCGCGCAGGGCGGCATCCTGATCACCGAAGGCAAGGTGCAGCGCGACGGCATCGCCGCGGCCGAGAAGCAGGCGGTGGAAATCCTCGACGGCCGGCGCATCTGGCCGCTGCTCAAGCCCTACCTGCCCAGCGAACTGGAAGACGGCGTGGTCGGCGCCAGCCGTCGCCGCGCGCAACGCCACATCGCCATCGCCGGCCTGGCGTCGCTGGCCTTGGGCGTGGTGGTCGGCGTCGGTGCGTTGGCGTTGCAGCAACCCGAAGCGCCGCCGGCAGCCGTGGCCGCAACGACGCCATCGCCTACGCCCGCCGCCGCAGCCGCCCCTACGCCGGCCGCAACCACGCCAACCAGCACTAGCGCTGCCGCGCCGGCGCCGACGCTCGACGACGCCGGCGACCTGGCCGAACCCGACCCCGCCACCGAACAACGCCACCGCCAGGATCTCTCCAAGACCCTGGCCGGCACCCCGGGGGTGATCCGCGGCATCTGGCAGACGCAGATGACCCTGGTGGTCGACCGCAGCGGCGACGACGCCCAGGTGTGGCCGCGCATCTGCAAGGAAGTGGAACGCTACCCGTCCCTGCGCACCGTCCGCATCCAGCTCAACCCTCGCCCCGGCCACGAGGAACCGGTGCGGTGGCGGCAATGTAGGACGTTTTGAGCGGGGATTGGGGAATCGGGAATGGGGAGTCGGTAGAGCGGGCTATCGGCGCGCGACGAGCATGCACGAGCGACTTTTTTGCCTGAATGGCACAGCAGCGGCGCTGCGTGCAGCCAGCGCCTTTGCAATTCCCGATTCTCTATTCCCGATTCCCAGCTCCTACCAATGGACGCCCCGCATCAACGCCGCAAACGCGATCTGCTCCTGGCTCGGCTTGGTCTCGCGTAGCGCCTTGCGGTCGCCCTTGGCCGCGGCCGAGTCGGGGAACAGTTCGAAGGCGGTGTTCATCACCACCTCGTAGGCCTTCGGCGCCACCGCATTGACAAGGGCGGCGAAGATGCCCAGGCGGGTGGCCACGCGGCTGGGGCGTTCGATGATGGCCTTGACCATCAGGTCGGCGGCCTCGTCCACGCTCAGCGTCGGCACGCTGTCGTACATCTTGGTCGGGGCGATCATCGGGGTCTTCACCAGCGGCATGTTGACCGTGGTGAAGCTGATGCCCTTGCCCGAGAGTTCGCCCTGCGCGCAGCGGCTCCAGGCGTCCAGCGCGGCCTTGGAGGCGACGTAGGCGGAGAAGCGCGGCGAGTTGGCCAGCACGCCGATTGAGCTGACGTTGATGATGTGACCCTTGCGCCGCGCGGTCATGCCCGGCAGCACGCCCATGATCAGGCGCAGGCTGCCGAAGTAGTTCAGCTGCATGGTCCGCTCGAAATCATGGAAGCGGTCGTAGCTCAGTTCGATCGAGCGGCGGATCGAGCGGCCGGCGTTGTTGATCAGCACGTCGACATGGCCGTGCGCGTCCAGCACGGTCTTGAGCAGGCGGTCGCAGTCGGCCAGGTCCGACAGGTCGGCGGTGTAGGCGAAGACCTTGCCGCCCTTGGCGTTCATCGCATCGCGCGCGGCATGCAGTTCCTGTTCGCCGCGGGCCACGATGACGGTGATGGCGCCGGCCTCGGCGACGCGCTGCGCGGTGGCCAGGCCGATGCCGGAGGAACCGCCGGTGATCAGCACCACCTTGCCGCGGACCTTGCCCTTGAGCGAACGGTCGACGAACAGGTCCGGGTCCAGGTGCCGTTCCCAGTGGTCCCACAGGCGCCAGGCGTAGTCTTCCAGCCGCGGCACGGCAATGCCGCTGCCCTTGAGCGCGCGCTCGGTCTCGCGGCTGTCGAAGCGCGTGGGATAGGTGATGAACTTCAGCACCTCGCGCGGGATGCGGAAGTCGCGCAGCAGCATGCCGGTGAAGCGGCGGATCGGCGGCAGGCTGCCGACCGCGGCGCGGATGCTGGAGGGCACGAACGCGAACATGCGCGCGTCCACGCGCAAGGTCATTTCCGGGGCGTGGCCGGCGCGGCAGAACACGTTGAGCACCTCGCCCACGCGCAGCGGCTCCGGATCGGTGAGGTGGAAGGTGTGGCCGTCGAGCTTGGGCTTGTGCGCGATGTGGTCCATGGCGTCGGCGACGAAGTCCACCGGCACCAGGTTGATCCGCCCGCCCTCGATGCCCAGCATCGGCGCCCACGGCGGCAGCAGCTGGCGCAGCTTCTTGATCAGCGGGAAGAAGTAGTACGGGCCGTCGATCTTGTCGATGGCGCCGGTGCGCGAATCGCCCACCACCATCGCCGGGCGGTAGATGCGCCACTTGATGCGGGTCTCGGCGCGCACCAGCGCCTCGGCGTCGTGCTTGGTGCGCAGATAGGGATCGTCCAGTCCCTCGGCTTCCTCGAACATGTCCTCGCGGAAGATGCCCGGGTACAGCCCGGCCACCGCGATCGAACTGGTGTGGTGGAAGATGCCGGCGCCGAGTTGCGCGGCCAGTTCCAGCGCGTTGCGGGTGCCGTCGAGATTGGCGACGCGCTGGTCCTCGGCCTTGGCGGTGAGGTCGTACAGCGCGGCCAGGTGGAAGAAATGCTTGACCTTGCCCTGCAGCGCCTTGCGCTGCGCCGCGGTCAGCCCGCAGTACGCCGTGCCGACGTCGCCGTGCAGCACCACTAGGCGCTTGGGATCCCAGCCCTGCTCGCGCACCAGCGCATCGAACTTGCGCTGCGACTCCTTGCGCAGCAGCACATGCACGACGCCCTTGCGCCGCATCAGCTTGGCCATCAGGTAACGGCCGATGAAACCGGTGGCGCCTGTCACGAAATACGTCATGCCGAACCATCCCTCGTTCCGCGGCCACGGCCCCTCGCCCGGCCCTGACGCTAACTTGCCAGAGTGCGGCAGGCAGGACAAACGCACGCTGGCGTATGGCGAACGTGCGGCATCGCAACATCGCGCAGCGCAGAGGCGACGGCGGGTACCGCTAGCAACCTGCGTTCGCCTCGGGCCATGTGGTCGTGAAGGAGCGCCGTCAACCGCGACAGCACGGACAAGCGCGTCGCGGCTGAAGCCGCTCCTACAGGATGCTTCCCGGCGTACGTGAATCGCCTGCAGTCGCCGGGCGCGCCCGGCTCAGCGCGCGCCGGGCGAGAAGCGCGCGACGAGGTCGTAGGTGTCGCCGAGAAACACCTGGCGTACGAAGGTCACCGCCTGCTCGCCGCGCCAGGTGCGGCGGTCGATCAGTAGACACGCGGTGCCGGCCGGCACCTGCAGCCGCGCCGCCTGCGCGGCACTGGCGCCGACCGCGCTGATGCGGTGCTCGGCGCGCGTCCAGGGCACGTGCTGCAGCAGCCAACTGCCGGGCACGGTGACCGCGAAGTCCATCTGCAAGGCCTCCGGCACCGCCACCGGATTGATCACCCGCTCCTCCAGCGCGAACGGGCGGCCGTCGGCGTAGTGCAGGCACTGCAGCGCCAGCAGGCTGCCGTCCGCGGCGACCTCGGCTTCCTGCGGCAACGCCGCGCGCGGCGCACGCTGCTGCCGCTCCAGCAGTTCGAAACGGTAGACATGACCGCGCGCGGCGACCTCGACCGGGATGTCCGGGATCTCCAGCGCGACCTGCTCCATGTGCGGATGCGGCCGCGCCACGAACGAGCCGGCGCGGCGCCGGCGCTCGATCATGCCGGCGTCGGCGAGCAGCGCCAGCACCTTGTTGACGGTCATGCGCGAGCAGCCGTACTGCGCCATCAGTTCGTGCTCGAACGGAATGCGGTGGCCTGGTGGCCACTCGCCGCTGCGGATGCGCGCCTCGATGTCGCGGCGGATGCGCTGGTTGAGCGGCAGCGTCGGCGCGGCGGGACTCACGGGCGCTCCGCGCTGCGGCGGCGACTGCGCAAGGCGACGCGAGGCGCGCGCCTCATGCGTCCAGCAACCGGGTCAACGCACGTGCATAGCGCGCGGCGACGGCTTCGCGCTGCAGGTGGCGGCCTTCGCGCACCAGTTCGCGACCGTGGCGCCACACCGAACGCACCGCGCCGCCGCGCGCGGCGAACAGCCAACTGTCCAGCCAGGCGTCGCCATGGCGTGCCTGCAAGGCCGGATGCGCTGCGTCCAGTTCGACCAGATCGGCCGGGGCGCCCTCGCACAGGCCCTGTTCGACACCGAGCGCCTGCGCCGCGCCCCGCGCGGCGGACTGGAACAGGAAGCGGCCGCTGGACAGCGCAGTGTCGCCGGTCAGCACGTTGCGCCCACGCAGGCTCAGGCGCTGGCCGTACTCGAGCAGGCGCAGTTCCTCAGCCGCATCGATCAGCACATTGGAATCGGAGCCCACGCCGAAGCGGCCGCCGACGCGCAGGAAGTCCTGCATCGGGAACAGGCCGTCGCCGAGGTTGGCCTCGGTGATCGGACACAGCCCGACCACGGCGCCACTGGCGGCGATGCCCTGCACTTCGGCGGCGTCGACATGGGTGGCGTGCACCAGGCACCAGCGCGCATCCACCGGCGCGTGCGCCAGCAGCCACTGCACCGGCCGCTGCCCGCTCCAGGCCAGGCAGGCGTCGACCTCGCGGGTCTGCTCGGCGATATGGATGTGCACCGGGCCGTCGCACAGCGGCAGCAGCGCCGCCAGTTCGTCCGGGGTGACCGCGCGCAGGCTGTGCGGGGCCAGGCCCAGCACCGCGTCGTCCAGTCCCTGCAGGGCGCGGCGGCTGCCGTCCAGCAACGCGGCGAAGCCGTCGACGTCGTGCAGCAGACGCTGCTGCGCCGGGTTCGGCGCAGCGCCGCCGAAGTCGGCATGCGCATAGAACACCGGCAGCAGGGTCAGGCCGATACCGCTGGTCTGCGCCGCGGCGGCCAGGCGCTGCGCCATCTCGGCGCGGTCGGCGTAGGGCCGGCCGTCGGCGGCGTGATGCACGTAATGGAACTCGCCGACCCGGGTAAACCCGGCCTCGAGCATTTCCACATAGGCCTGCTCGGCGATGGCCTGCAGATCGTCCGGGCTCAGCCGCTGCAGGAAGCGGTACATCAGCTCGCGCCAGCTCCAGAAGCTGTCGCCGCTGCGCCCGCCGATCTCGGTCAGCCCGGCCATGCCGCGCTGGAAGGCGTGGCTGTGCAGATTGCCCAGCCCGGGCACCACGATGTCCAGGCGTCGATCGCCCAGCGCCGCGGGCGCGCCGCTCTCGACCGCGACGATGCGGCCGCCGCGCACGCCGATGCGCACGTCGCGCGCCCAGCCCTGCGGCAGCAGCGCGTGCGCGCACCAGAATTCGCCCGATCCCGCGTTGCCGCTGGCCTGCTGCTGCACCTGGGTCTGCACTGGACACCCTCCATCGACCACAATATTGTATATACAAAATAACCGACGAACCTGCCCGTGACCATGCCCTGCGACACGCTCTGGCACAACGCGCACCTGATGACGCTGGACGCCGAGGACGGCGGCCTGGGGCTGGTCCACGACGGCGTAGTGGCGTGCCGCGACGGCCGCATCGTCTATGCCGGCGCGGCCGCGCAGTTGCCCGGCCCGCTGTCGGCACAGCGCAGCATCGACTGCGGCGGACGCTGGATCGGCCCCGGCCTGATCGATTGCCACACCCACCTGGTCTATGCCGGCAACCGCGCCGGCGAGTTCGAGCAGCGCCTGCTCGGCGCCAGCTACGCCGACATCGCCCGCGCCGGCGGCGGCATCGTCTCCACGGTGCGCGCCACCCGCGCCGCCGACGAGGACGCCCTGCTCGCCGCCAGCCTGCCGCGGCTGGACGCGCTGCTGGCCGAAGGCGTGACCACGGTGGAGATCAAGTCCGGCTACGGCCTGACGCTGGAGGACGAGCTGCGCCTGCTGCGCGTGGCCCGCCGCCTGGGCGAACTGCGCGCGGTGGCGGTGTCGCCGACCTTCCTCGGCGCGCACGCGGTGCCGCCCGGCGGCGAGGCGCAGGCCTACATCGACGAAGTCTGCGAGCGCATGATCCCGGCGGTCGCCGCGCAGGGTCTGGCCGAGGCGGTGGACGTGTTCTGCGAGCACCTGGCGTTCACCCCGGCGCAGACCGAGCAGGTGTTCCAGGCCGCGCAACACCATGGCCTGGCGCTGAAGATCCACGCCGAGCAATTGTCCAACCAGGGCGGTGCGGCGCTGGCCGCGCGCTACGGCGCGCGCTCGGCCGACCATGTCGAATACCTGGACGACGCCGGCGTCGCCGCGATGGCCGCGGCCGGCACCGTCGCGGTACTGCTGCCGGGCGCGTTCTATTTCACCCGCGACACCCAGCTGCCGCCGATCGCCGCACTGCGCGCCGCCGGCGTGCCACGTGCGCTGGCCACCGACTGCAACCCCGGCACTTCGCCGCTGACCAGCCCGCTGCTGGCGATGAACCTGGCGGCGACGCTGTTCCGGCTGACCGTGGCCGAATGCATCGCCGGCTTCACCCGCGAGGCGGCGCGCGCGCTCGGGCGCCACGACCAGGTCGGCCGGCTGCGCGCCGGGCTGGCCTGCGACCTGGCGATCTGGGACATCGCCGAACCGGCCGAATTGGTCTATCGCATGGGCTTCAACCCGCTGCATGCGCGTATCTGGAGAGGACAATGAGCGACGACGAGATCCTGCTGCGCCCTGGCGCGGTGAGCCTGGCGCAGTGGCGCGCGGTGTACCGCGGCGCCGGCGTGCGGCTTGACCCGGCCTGCGCCGACGCGGTGCTGCGCAGTGCGCAGACCGTGGAGGCGATCGTGGCCACCGGCGCGCCGGTGTACGGCATCAATACCGGCTTCGGCAAGCTGGCCAGCGTGCGCATCGAGCGCGAGGACCTGCACGCCCTGCAGCGCAATATCGTGCTGTCGCATGCGGCCGGGGTGGGCGCGCCGATGCCGGTGCCGGTGGTGCGGCTGATGATGGCGCTGAAGCTGGCCAGTCTGGCGCAGGGCGCCTCCGGTGTGCGCCCGGAAACCTTGTCGATGCTGGAAGCACTGCTGCAGCACGAGGTGATCCCGGTGGTGCCGTGCCAGGGCTCGGTCGGCGCCTCCGGCGACCTGGCGCCGCTGGCGCACCTGGCCACGGTGATGCTCGGCGTCGGCGAGGCCTTCGTCGGCGACGCGCGCCTGCCGGCGGCGCAGGCGCTGGCCCAGGCCGGGCTGCAGCCGCTGACGCTCGGCGCCAAGGAGGGCCTGGCGCTGCTCAACGGCACCCAGTACTCCACCGCCTATGCGCTGGCCGGGCTGTTCGAGATCGAGCGCGTGTTCCATGCCGCGCTGGTCGCCGGCGCGCTGTCCACCGAGGCCGCGAAAGGCTCGGACACCCCGTTCGATCCGCGCATCCACGCGCTGCGCGGCCAGCCCGGGCAGATCGCCACCGCCGCGGCGCTGGGTGAATTGATGCGCGACTCGGCGATCCGCGATTCGCACCGCGACAACGACGTACGCGTGCAGGACCCGTACTGCCTGCGCTGCCAACCGCAGGTGATGGGCGCGGCGCTGGACGTGATGCGCCAGGCCGCCACCACCCTGGCCACCGAGGCCAACGGCGTCTCCGACAATCCGCTGGTGTTCAGCGACACCGGCGAGGCATTGTCCGGCGGCAACTTCCACGCCGAGCCGGTGGCCTTCGCCGCCGACATGCTGGCGCTGGCGGTGTGCGAGATCGGCTCGATCAGCGAACGCCGCGTCGCCATGCTGGTGGACCCGGCGCTGTCCGGGTTGCCGGCGTTCCTGACGCCCAAGCCCGGCCTCAACTCCGGCTTCATGATCCCGCAGGTGACCGCCGCGGCGCTGGTGTCGGAGAACAAGCAGCGCGCGTATCCGGCCAGCGTCGATTCGATCCCCACCTCGGCCAACCAAGAAGACCACGTGTCGATGGCCGCGCACGGCGCGCGTCGCCTGCTGGCGATGGCCGAGAACGCGGCCAACGTGGTCGGCATCGAACTGCTGGCGGCCACGCAGGGCTGCGACTTCCACGCGCCGCTGCGCTCCAGTGCCGCGCTGGAAGCGGCACGCGCGCTGCTGCGCGCCCGCGTGCCGGCGCTGCAGGACGATCGCTACTTCCACCCGGACATGCTGGCCGCGACCGCGCTGGTGCGCGATGGCGCGCTGGCTGCGGCGGTGGGGATGCGCTTGCCCGAGGCGAGCGCCTGATCCGACGCCCCCCTCGTAGGAGCGGCTCTCGCCCCCTGGGATTAGCCGCGACCGTGCTTTCTCGGTAATGCCCGGTCGCGGCTGAAGCCGCTCCTACAACACCGCATAACCCGCGAGGCCGTATGACATCCCTGCCCGACTGGCTCACTGTGCACCGCGGCGATGCGCCGCTGATCCTCAGCTTCCCGCATACCGGCACCGAACTGCCGGAGGCGCTGGCCGACCGCTTCGTCTCGCCATGGCTGGCGCAGCGCGATGCCGACTGGTGGGTGCACCTGCTGTACGACTTCGCCGAAACACTCGGCGCGACCACGGTGCGCACGGCGATCTCGCGCTCGGTGATCGACGTCAACCGCGACCCGGCCGGGGTGTCGCTGTATCCCGGGCAGAACACCACCGGATTGTGCCCGCTCACCACCTTCGACGCGCAGCCGCTGTACCGGCCCGGCGCCGAACCCGACGCGACCGAGATCGACGCGCGCCGCACGCGCTGGTTCACGCCCTACCACGCCGCACTGGACGCGGAGATCGCGCGCCTGCGCGCGCTGCACCCGGCGATCGTGGTGTACGACGCGCACTCGATCCGCTCGCGCATTCCGCACCTGTTCGACGGCGAGCTGCCGCAGTTCAACATCGGCAGCGCCGGTGCCTCCGGCGCGGTCGATAGCAGTTGCGCGGCGGCGCTGACCGACGCGGTCGAACGCGTCTGCGCCGGCAGCGGCTTCAGCCACGTGCGCAACGGCCGCTTCAAGGGCGGCTGGAGCACCCGCCACCACGGCGCGCCGGCCAACGGCGTGCACGCGATCCAGATGGAACTGGCCTGCCGCGGCTACATGCACGAGCCGGACACGGTCGACCAAAGCAACTGGCCCTCGCCGTGGCAACCCGACCACGCCGCGCCGCTGCGCGCGGTGCTGCAGCAGGTGCTGCAGGCCTGCCTCGATTTCGCCCGCCGCCCCGCCGCATCCGCCCGCGCCGCCGACTGACGCGCGCGCAGCGCGCTTTCGCCTTCCGCGCATCCACCTGAGGATTCCCGCATGACCCGCCTCGACGCCACCCGCACCATCCAAGCGCCCACCGGCAGCACCCTCACCGCCAAGAGCTGGCTGACCGAAGCGCCGCTGCGCATGCTGATGAACAACCTGCACCCGGACGTGGCCGAGCGTCCGCAGGAACTGGTGGTGTACGGCGGCATCGGCCGCGCCGCGCGCGACTGGGAAAGCTTCGACGCCATCGTCGAGACGCTCAAGCGGCTGGACGACGACCAGACGCTGCTGGTGCAGTCGGGCAAGCCGGTCGGCGTGTTCCGCACCCATGCCGACGCGCCGCGGGTGCTGATCGCCAACTCCAACCTGGTGCCGCGCTGGGCCAACTGGGACCACTTCAACGAGTTGGACAAGAAGGGCCTGGCCATGTACGGGCAGATGACCGCCGGCAGCTGGATCTACATCGGCGCCCAGGGCATCGTGCAGGGCACTTACGAGACCTTCGTGGAAATGGGCCGGCAGCACTACGGCGGTGATCTGTCCGGCAAGTGGCTGTTCACCGGCGGCCTCGGCGGCATGGGCGGCGCGCAGCCGCTGGCCGCGGTGATGGCCGGCGCCTCGTGCCTGGCGGTGGAGTGCCGCAAGAGCAGCATCGACATGCGCCTGCGCACCGGCTACCTCGATACCTGGACCGATAATCTGGACGAGGCGCTGCGCCTGATCGCCGAATCGTGCACGGCGAAGACGCCGCGGTCGGTCGGCCTGCTCGGCAACGTCGCCGACGTGCTCGCCGAACTGCTGGCGCGCGGGATCAAGCCGGACCTGCTGACCGACCAGACCTCCGCGCACGACCCGGTCAACGGCTACCTGCCGCAGGGCTGGACCGTCGAGCAGTGGGACGCCAAGCGCGTCAGCACGCCTAAGGAGGTGGAACAGGCCGCGCGCGCCTCGATGGCCAATCACATCCGCGCCATGCTCGGCTTCCACGCGCTGGGCGTGCCGACCGTGGACTACGGCAACAACCTGCGGCAGATGGCGCTGGAGGAAGGCGTGGCCAATGCCTTCGATTTCCCGGGCTTCGTCCCCGCCTACATCCGTCCGCTGTTCTGCCGTGGCGTCGGCCCGTTCCGCTGGGCCGCGCTGAGCGGCGACCCGGAGGACATCGCCAGGACCGACGCCAAGGTCAAGGAACTGATTCCCGACAACCCGCACCTGCATCGCTGGCTGGACATGGCCGCCGAGAAGATCCAGTTCCAGGGCCTGCCGGCGCGGATCTGCTGGGTCGGCCTGGGCGATCGCGACCGCCTCGGACTGGCGTTCAACGAGATGGTCGCCAACGGCGAACTGAAGGCGCCGGTGGTGATCGGCCGCGACCACCTGGACAGCGGCAGCGTCGCCTCGCCCAATCGCGAGACCGAGGCCATGGCTGACGGTTCCGACGCGGTCTCCGACTGGCCGCTGCTGAACGCCCTGCTCAACACCGCCAGCGGCGCCACCTGGGTCTCGCTGCATCACGGCGGCGGCGTCGGCATGGGCTTCTCGCAGCACGCCGGCATGGTCATCGTCTGCGACGGCACCGAGGCGGCGGCCAAGCGCATCGCCCGGGTGCTGTGGAACGACCCGGCCACCGGGGTGATGCGCCATGCCGACGCGGGCTATCCCATCGCCCTGGCCTGCGCGCGCGACAAGCAGCTGGATCTGCCCGGCATCCTGCGCTGAGGCCGACGCGGCCTCCGTCGCCTGGTGGCGGCGAGCGGCCCGCGAGGCGCCAAACCGGAACTGCGTCACCGCTCGCACGATGCACCCTCAAGATCGGCCGACGCACGCCGACAAGGGATGCATCGTTTCAAGGAGCCTGCATGGGCATCCTGATCTACCTCACTCCTGCCGTGGCGCTGTGGGCTGCCGTTGCCACAGCGTTCGCGCATGGCTTGTTCCAGCGTCTGGGGCACGCCTATCGGCGCGACGCGACTGCGAAGGAGACCATCGCGCGGTATCAGGCGGCGCTGAGCCAACTGAAGGCGCAGGCCGCCGCCAGCGCGCAGGAACTGGAAACGCTGCGCCAGGACCACGAGCGCCTGCGCGCAACCCTCGAATACGAGGCGGCGCCCGCGGCAGCGGCGTCCGCCACCGCCGCGCCCGCCAATGCGCCTTCGCCGGCCGCAACGAGGGCGGCGCCTGCGCCGACCCCGGCCGCGCCGCCCTCGACCATCGCCCTGGCGCAGATCGACATCGCCGACGAGGTCGGCACCCTGCTCGCGCACGTCGCGCGGGTGGCGCGCAGCATCCGCCGCTACAGCGCCTACAGCCGCGGCCACAACGGCCCGGAGCCGGCCAGCGCGCGCTACGACCTGCACTGGCTGTCCGACTGCCTGCACAACCTGGACCAGGTCGGCCACGCCCTGGCCCGCAACAACATGGAAACCCTCACCGCCGCCTGCACCGAGCTGCTGACCATGTACGAGCAGTACCTGCGCGACGGTTCCGGCTACAACAGCCGCGACACCTTCCAGCGGCTGAGCACCCAGGTGCCGCTGGCCGAGGTCACCGATGCGATCCGTTCCATCGCGGCCAAGGCCTCGCTGGCGCGGCAGGCGCAGGCCGCGCACGAACAGGCCGCGCATGCGCACGAACGCATCGCCGACAGCCGCCAGGCCGACGCACTGTCGATGCTGTGACGGCGCCATCCGCGCCGGCCGACTGCCGCGCCCCGCGTTGACCCGGCCCCGCGCCCGTGCTGTGATGCCTGCCGGTCAGGGCGGAGCGGGATCATGGCAGACAGCAAGGCGGCCTTCGAGAAAGCGGTCCAGGACATCAAGCAACGGGCCGAGCGCCCCGACAACGACACGCTGTTGCGGCTCTATGCGCTGTACAAGCAAGGCTCGGAGGGCGACGTCAGCGGCGCCAAGCCGGGCTTCTTCGACTTCGTCGGCACCGCCAAGTACGAGGCCTGGGCCAAGCTCAAGGGCATGCCGCAAGCCGACGCGCAGAAGAAGTACGTGGACCTGGTGAAGAAGCTGCTGGCCTGATGGCCCGCGACACCCGGCGGCGCATCCTCGAGACCGCCCTGGCGATGTTCAACGCGCAGGGCGAGCCGCACGTCACCACCAACCACATCGCCGATGAGCTGGAGATCAGCCCCGGCAACCTGTACTACCACTTCCGCAACAAGGACGACATCATCGAGCACCTGTTCGCGCGCTACGAGGAGCGCATGGACGCGGCGCTGGCGCTGCCGAGCGCGCGCCTGCCGGGGCTGGAGGACATCTGGCTGCAGTTGCACCTGGTGTTCGAGTGCATCTGGGACTACCGCTTCCTGTACCGCGACCTGGTCGAGATCCTCAGCCGCAGCCGGCGCCTGCGCCTGCGCTTCGCGCGCATCCTGCGCCGCGCCGACGCCAGCGTGCAGGCGGTGTTCGAGGGCCTGGCGCAGACCGGGACAATGCGCGCCAGCGCCCAGGAAAGAAGCGGCGTGGCCACCAACGTGCTGGTGGTGGCCACGTTCTGGCTCAACTACGCGGCCGCGCGCGGCGAGAAGGACGAGCAAGTGGCGATCCGCCACGGCATCGTGCAGGTGATGCAATTGATCGCCCCGTTTCTGCGCGAGGCCGAACGCGCGCACCTAGCCGCACTGATGGACGCCTACCTGGATTGATGCACCCAGCCCTGCGCAGCGTCAGGCGCTTGCCCCGGTGGCGGTGTCGGCGGCTGCGCCGTCGAGCACGTAGACCTTGCACACCAGGCCCGGCGGCGTGCGGTAGGTGCGAAAGCCGATCGCCTCGTAGTACGCCTGCCCGAGTGCATTGTCGGCGGCGATGCTGGCGTCGATCCTGGTCAACCCGGCGCTGCGCGCCGCCGCGCAGGTGGCCCGGAACAGCGCGCTGCCGACGCCACGGCGCGCCGCGCGCGGGTCGACATGGGTACCGATGATGCCCCAGCCCTCGGCGACGTCGTAGGCATTGCCGGGACGTGCGATGCGCAGCGACTGGAAACCGAGGACGCGCCCGTCGGACGCCTCCGCCAGCACGCACTGCAAGCGATCGGGATGCTGCAGATAGGTCGCGCGCACCGTCGCCGGATCGGTCGGTGCCTTGCGCAGGCCGGCGGCGAAGATCGCGTTCTGCACCGCGACCATTGCCTCGGCGTCGTCGAGCGTCGCAGTCCGGATCTGCATGGCGTGGGCATCTCGGTTCATAGAGCGAGCGGCGAGTATGCCCGAGCGCGGCCCTGCACCGTGGGTGTGGCCGCGCCGCGTCAGACGTGCGTGCGGCGCTTGCCTGGCGCACGCTTGGCTGCGGCCGTCTTGCCGCCGCGCTTGCTGGCGGCGGCCCGCTTGCGCGGCTGCGGACGCACCTGCAAGCCCAGCTTGACCAGCACCGGCTGCAGGCGCGCCTCGACCTCGGCGCTCAGCGGCTGCACCTGGCCACGCAGCGCCGCGGCGCCCTCGCGCACGCTGCTCTCGGCCTCGTCGGCCAGTTGCGTGGCCAGCGCCTTGAGCGTCGCCGCGCCCTGCGCGGCATCGGCGGCGGCCGCCAGCGCGCGCTTGCGGGTCAGCGCGACCACGCCCAGCCCGGCCAGCCACAGGTGCCGCGGGTTCAGCCGATCCGGCCGCAGCGCGGAAGTGGAACGCTTCTTGGTCGCCATCGCACGATCTCCAGAAGGGCCGGCAGTGGCCCCGATGCGTGCCATGCTGGCGCCGGCGGCTTGAGCAAACACACTATCCACGACCACCCTTGCCACGCGCCGGCGCCCGCGCCATGCTCGGCGCGGACGCCGTGGCCCGGCGCCGCACAGGGAGATCCGCATGGCAGCAAAATCGGGCGCCTGGGCGCCGTTTCCGTACGACGCCAAGGCCTACGCCTATGCCGGCGATGCGCTGAAGAAAGCCTGGCCCAAGCTGCACGCCGGCGACCGCGAACCCTATCCGGACCCGGCGCGCGCGCAGGCGCTGCTGGATGCCGCCGGCAAGGCCGGCAAGGGGCACGACGCGCAGACCCTCTCGGCCGCGTTGATCGAGGCCTGGCGGGCCTTCCACCATGGGCAGTTCCAGCAGGCCTACGAGGCCGGCAAGGCGCTGGGCGTGTTCGGTGCCTCGGTCGCGGTCAAGGCGATCGGCATCCACGCCGGCTATCTGGTCGATGACGAAAAAGAGCAGTTGCAGCGGCTGCAGCAGGCCGCGGCACTGGCCGAAGCGGCGATCGCGACGCTGCCGGATGAGGCCAACAGCCACTACCGCCACGCCTTCGCGCTGGGCCGCTACAGTCAGGGATTGAGCATCGTCAAGGCGCTCAAGCAGGGCATCGCCAGCAAGGTGCGCACGTCGCTGGAAGCGGCGCTGGAACTGGAGCCCAAGCATGCCGAGGCGCACATGGCGCTGGCGCTGTACCACGCCGAGATCATCGGCAAGGTCGGCGCAATGATCGGCGGCCTCACCTACGGGGCCAAGGCGGCCACCGCCGAACAGCACATCCAGCAGGCGCTGAAACTGGTGCCGGACGCCCCGATCGCCCACGTCGAACACGCCAACGTGCTGCTGTTGCTGCATGGGGACAAGCGCGAGGACGCTGCCGCCGCGGCCTTCGAGAAAGCCGCCAAGCTCAAGCCGCGCGATGCGATGGAAGCCCTGGACGCGGCGTTCGCCCGGGATCAGTTGGAGTAGGCGCCGTCGCAAGCTGAGGGTATCTCACCCCTACCCCGTAGGAGCGGCTTCAGCCGCGACAAGCCTTCACGGGAATGCCTGTCGCGGCTGAAGCCGCTCCTACGACGCATCGCACACCCGTGGTTGGACGCACGCAACGCGATGGGCGTGAGCGGCGACACCGCCTCCGCCACGCCCCGCCGCCGCTACGCCGCATCGCGACCTCGCAGCGGCAGCCCGCATCAGTTTGCCGGCGGCAGCGCATAGGCGATCACGTAGTCGCCGCGCTTGGTCTCCATGAAGTGATGGCCGGCAGCGACGATGACCAGGTACTCGCGCCCGTCGACCGCGTACACCATCGGCGTGGCCTGGCCACCGGCGGGCAGCTTGGCCTGCCACAGGGTCTTGCCGCTGGCCAGGTCGATCGCGCGGATCATGTCGTCTGTGGCCGCGGCGATGAAGATCAGCCCGCTGGCGCTGACCACGGCGCCGCCGTTGTTGCGCGTGCCGATCTCGATCGGCAATCCGGAGTGGATGCCGAACGGGCCGTTGCCGCGCGCACTGCCGAACGGACGGTCCCACAGCGTTTTGCCGCTGGCCAAATCGATCGCACGGATGCCGCCGTACGGCGGCTGCTTGCACAGCAGCCCGGTGAACGGCAGGCGCCAGCCGGCGTTGACGTTGATCGCGTACGGCGTGCCGGCCTGCGGATCGCCGGCGCCCTCGGCGCCGCCGCTGTCGCCGCGCACCTGGTCGCGCGGCGCCCAGCCCATCTTGTCGGCCTTGGCCCGCGGCACCAGCAGGTTGTAGTTGGGCATGTCGTTGTAGTTGGCGACGATCACACCCCGCCGCGGATCCACCGCCACGCTGCCCCAGTCCGAGCCGCCGTTGTAACCGGGGTACTCGATCGAATGGCGGTCGGCTTCCGGCGGCGTGTAGATGCCCTTGTAGCTGGCACTGCGGAACTGGATGCGGCACACCAGTTGGTCGATCGGGGTCATGCCCCACATGTCGCGCTCGGTCAGGTCGCGCTTGCGCAGCGTGTGGTACAGCGAGAACGGCTGGGTCTTGGCGCGGCGCTGCGGCTCCACACCGCCGCCCGGCACCGCGCGTTCCTCGACCCCGACCAGCGGCGTGCCGGTGCGCCGGTCGAGCACGTACAGCTCGCCCTGCTTGCTCGGCAGCAGCACCGCCGGCACGGTGGTGCCGTCGTGCGGGAAATCCAGCAATGTCGGTTGCGACCCCAGGTCGTAGTCCCACACGTCGATGTGAGTGGTCTGGAAATTCCACACCGGCTTGCCGGTGGTGACGTCCAGCGCGACCAGCGAGGTCGCATAGCGGTCTTCCTGCGGAGTGCGCGAACTGCTCCAGTAGTCGGCCGAGGAATTGCCCATCGGCAGGTACACGTAGCCGAGTTGCTCATCGCCGGCCGCGCTGGTCCACATGTTGGGCGTACCACGGGTCCAGGTCTGCCCCGGCGGCGGCGCGCCGGTCCAGTCCGGATGGGTCATGTCCCAGGCCCAGCGCAGCGCACCGGTCACCGCATCGAAGCCCTGGATCACGCCGGACGGCTCGTAACGCTTTTGTCCGTCCAGCACCTGGTGGCCGGTGACGACGACCCCGCGCACGATGGTCGGCGGCGAATTGATCGAGACGTAGCCCGGCGGCGTGGAGCCCATGCCGGCGGTGATGTCGACCTGGCCGTGCTGGCCGAAGTCTTCGCAGGGCTTGCCGTCGGCCGCATCGACCGCGATCAGGCGCCCGTCCAAAGTGCCTTCGATGATGCGCTGGCGGCAAGCCGTGGACGCCGAGGCCTGGGCGTCGGGCACCGCGTAATAGCTGACGCCGCGGCAGGCGGCGGTATACGGGATCGCCTTGTCCGCCACCTTGGGATCGTAGCGCCAGCGTTCGCGGCCGCTGCGCGCATCCAGCGCGATCATCTGGTTGCGTGCGCTGCACAGGTACAGGCTGTCGCCGATCTTCAGCGGCGTGGTTTCCGCGCCCCAGCGCTTGTCCGGCAGGTCGCCGGTGCGGAAGGTCCAGGCGGTACGCAACTGCGCCACGTTGTCCGGGGCGATCTGCCGCAGCGGCGTATAGCGGCTGCCGGCGTTGTCGCGGCCGTAGGCGGCCCAGTCGGCATCGGCAGGCGCGTCGGCAGGCTGCGCGCCGGTGCGCGGGGTCGCCAGCGCCGCGGCCATGCCGGCCGCATGCGCCAGCGTGCCGTCGGCCTCGGTCACGCCGTACGGCAGGAACGCCAGCGCGAACGCGCCGACGAACACCAGTGCCAGCACCGCGGCGAGCGTGCGCGACAGCGTGCGCGAGAACGGCCGGTCCAGCCGCGGCAGCAGCAACGCCAGCAACAGCGCCAGGAACACCATCAGGCCCATGCGCGGCACCCAGCGCCAATAATCGGTGCCCGACTCCCATGCCGCCCACAGCAGCGACAGCAGGAAGGTCGCGGCGAACCACAGCGCGCCGCTGCGCCGCGCGCGCCACAGCTGCACGCCGGAGATCGCCAGGCCGAGGCCGGCGACCAGGTAGTACCAGGAGCCGCCCAACGCCAGCAGCCAGGCGCCGCCAATCGTCAGCACTGCGCCGATCAGCGCGCAGACACCGCCGAGCAACCGCAGCGGCCAGCCGCCACGACGCTCGGTTCGTTCGAATTCGTTCATTGCCACTCCTCGCAGGACACGGCCACGCGGAACATCCGCCGTGGCAGCGGCGCGTGCGCGCCGCCTCGCGTTTATCCCAGGCTGCAAGTGAACATCACGCGTTTCCGGGCGACACACAGTGACACGCAATCTTGCGGTCTTCGTGATCCGGCGCCGACCTGGGCATCACACAGCATGTGCAGTGGAGAGCAGCGATTGCCCGAGGACATTGAGACAGGCGATGTGGCGCGGCGGCAGAACGCATGACTGTCGTGGCGCCGCCAGCGTGCACGCGCAGCAGGTCGCTAGCATCGTCATGGTGGCCACTCCAAAAACGACGACGCCGGCACGAGGCCGGCGTCGTCGTTCGCTCAGGCGTGGATCACGCCTGCGGCGGTGCTGCCTCGCCAGCGCCTTCGGCGGCGCCCTCCTCGCCCGGCAACCCGTCTTCCTCGACCAGCGAGCCGTCCAGGCGTTCCACCGCCTGCAGCTTCTCGCCCTTGGACAGGCGGATCAGGGTCACGCCCTGGGTGTTGCGGCCGACGCGGGAGATTTCCGAGGCGCGGGTCCGCACCAGGGTGCCGCCGTCGGAGATCAGCAGCACTTCGTCGCGGGTGCTCAGCAGCACCGCACCGACCAGCTTGCCGTTGCGCTCGCTGGTCTGGATGCCGATGACGCCCTGGGTGCCGCGGCCCTTGCGCGGATACTCGCCCAGCGGGGTGCGCTTGCCGTAGCCGTTCTCGGTCGCGGTTAGGATGTAGGCATCGGCCTCGTCGCCGTTGCGCGCCTCGGCCTCGACCTCGGTGTCGGCCGCGGCGTCGACGTCCTCGGCGTCCTCGTCCTGACCCACCGCCGGCTCGGCCACGATCAGGCTGACCACGTACTCGCTCTTGGCCAGGCGGATGCCGCGCACGCCGCGGCTGCTGCGTCCGGTCGGCTTGACCCCGCCACGGCTCTTGCGCCGCGCGCCGCGGGCGTCGTCGCCCTCCTCGCCACCGGCCTCGTCGTCGGCGACGGCGCCGTCGTCGGCAGCGGCCTCGTCGACGGCCGCATCATCGGTCTCGTCGTCCTTGGGCCGTTCGGAGAAGCGCACGGTCTTGCCGTTGGAGGCGAACAGCAGCACGTCGCGCTCGCCGTCGGTGAGCGCCACGCCGACCAGCGCGTCGCCCTCGTCCAGATTGATCGCGATCTTGCCGATCTTGCGCTGGAACGCGAACTCGCTCAGCGGGGTCTTCTTGACCATGCCGTTGCGGGTGGCGAAGAACACGTAGCGGCCTTCGGCGTACTCGCGCACCGGCAGCACCGCCTGCACGCGCTCGCCGTTCTCCAGCGGAATCCAGTTGACGATCGGGCGGCCGCGCGCATTCGGCCCGGCCTCCGGCAACTGGTGCACCGGCAGCCAGAACACCTTGCCGCTGCTGGTGAAGGTCAGCAGCGTGTCGTGGGTGTTGACCAGCCACAGCTGGTCGATGAAATCCTCTTCCTTGGTCGCCGCCGCGCTGCGGCCGCGGCCGCCACGACGCTGCGCGCGGTAGGCGCTGACCGGCTGGCGCTTGGCGTAGCCGGCATGCGACAGGGTCACCACCACGTCTTCCGGCGCGATCAGGTCGAGGATGTCCAGGTCCTCTTCGCTGTGGCGGATCTCGGTGCGGCGCGCGTCGCCGTATTCCTCGCGGATGTTGACCAGTTCCTCGCGGATCACCTGCAGCAGCACGTCCGGGTTTTCCAGGATGCGGATCAGCCCGGCGATGGCCTCCAGCAGCTGCTTGTATTCCTCGGTCAGGCGCTCCTGCTCCAGGCCGGTCAGGCGGTGCAGGCGCATTTCCAGGATCTGCGTGGCCTGCACTTCGGTCAGCTGGTAGCCGCCGCCGACCAGACCGACGCCGCTGGGCAGGTCTTCCGGGCGCGAGGCCTCGGCGCCGGCCGCATTGAGCAGCGCGCCGACCAGGCCCGGCTGCCAGGTCTTGGCCAGCATGCGCTCGCGCGCTTCGTTCGGGTTCGCCGAGGTCTTGATCAGCTCGATCATCTCGTCGATGTTGGCGAGCGCGACGGTCAGGCCTTCCAGAATGTGCGCACGCGCGCGCGCCTTGCGCAGTTCGAAGATGGTGCGGCGAGTGACCACTTCGCGACGGTGGCGGACGAACGCCTCCAGCATCTGCTTGAGGTTCAGCAGCTGCGGGCGGCCGTCGACCAGCGCCACCATGTTGATGCCGAACACCGACTCCATCTGGGTCTGCTGGTACAGGTTGTTCAGCACCACGTCGGCGGCTTCGCCGCGCTTGACCTCGATGTAGATGCGCATGCCGTCCTTGTCGGACTCGTCGCGCAGCTCGCTGATGCCCTCGAGCTTCTTTTCCTTGACCAGCTCGGCGATCTTCTCGATCAGCCGCGCCTTGTTGACCTGGTACGGAATCTCGGTGACCACGATCGCTTCGCGGCCGTTGTCCTGGATCTCGATCTCGGCCTTGGCGCGCATGCGCACGCGGCCGCGGCCGGTGCGGTAGCCGGCGACGATGCCGGTGGTGCCGTTGACGATGCCCGCGGTCGGGAAATCCGGGCCGGGGATGTGTTCCATCAGCCCGTCGACGTCGATCTGCGGGTTGTCGATCAGCGCCAGGCAGGCATTGATCGACTCGGTCAGGTTGTGCGGCGGAATGTTGGTGGCCATGCCCACCGCGATGCCGGCCGAGCCGTTGACCAGCAGGCTCGGGAAGCGCGTCGGCATCACCGACGGTTCCTGTTCCTTCTCGTCGTAGTTGGGCTGGAAATCGACGGTTTCCTTGTCGATGTCGGCCATCATCTCGTGCGCGAGCCGCGACATGCGCGCCTCGGTGTAACGCATCGCCGCCGCGGAATCGCCGTCGACCGAGCCGAAGTTGCCCTGCCCGTCCACCATCATGTAGCGCAGCGAGAACGGCTGCGCCATGCGCACCAGGGTGTCGTACACCGACTGGTCGCCGTGCGGGTGGTACTTACCGATGACGTCGCCGACGATACGCGCCGACTTGTAGTAGGGCTTGTTGCTGTGCGCGCCCAACTCGTTCATCGCGAACAACACGCGGCGATGCACCGGCTTGAGGCCGTCGCGCGCATCCGGGAGGGCACGCCCCACGATCACGCTCATGGCGTAATCGAGGTAGCTCTTGCGCATCTCGTCTTCCAGGTTGACCTGGATGATTTCCTTGGCGGATTCTGCCATTCGGGTTCCGTAAGTCTGGTGGCGGATCGACCACGACGCCGGCCCGCGACAGGCGGGCCCGCCGCGGCCGCACGCCTAGGGCGCACGGCGGTCGATCGAACCGCCGGATTCTATCATGACGGGCGCCCGATTGCCCGGTTTTGCCGGCGCGAACAAGCACTTGCGCGCCTTCGGCGGCGCCCGCCGGGCGCCGCCGCAGTGTCCCGGGTCAGCCGCCGAAGGCGGCGCGCATGCGCGGCAGGTCCGGGCGCTCGATGACCCCGCGCTCGGTGACGATGGCATCGATCAGGTCCGCTGGGGTCACGTCGAATACCGGATTCCAGGCGGCGATGCCGTCGGCCACGGTGCGGGTGCCGCCGACGCCGAACAGCTCGCCCGGATCGCGCTGCTCGATCTCGATCTGCGCGCCGTCGGCTGTGTCCATGTCCACCGTGGACGACGGCGCCACCACCATGAACCTGACGCCATGGTGGCGCGCGGCGATCGCCAGCTGGTAGGTGCCGATCTTGTTGGCGGTGTCGCCGTTGGCGCAGATGCGGTCGGCGCCGACGATCACCCACTGCACCGCGCCGGTCTTCATCAGGTGCGAGGCGGCCGAATCGGCGATCAGGGTGGCATCGATGCCATCCTGCTGCAGTTCCCACACGGTCAGCCGCGCGCCCTGCAGCCAGGGCCGGGTCTCGCCGGCGAACACCTTGGCGATGCGCTGCTGGGCGACGCCGGCACGGATCACACCCAACGCGGTGCCGAAGCCGGCGGTGGCCAGCGAGCCGGTGTTGCAATGGGTCAGCACGCCGCTGCCGGGCGCGATCAGGCCGGCGCCGAGCGCGCCCATGTGCCGGTTGGCGGCCAGATCCTCTTCGGCGATCGCCTGCGCCTCGCGCTCCAGCACCGAGCGCCAGTCGCTGCCGGCCGCGCCAAGCGCCGTGCGCATGCGCGCCAGCGCCCAGGCCAGGTTGACCGCGGTCGGCCGCGCGGCATTGAGCCGCTGCAAGGCCGGCTCCAGCTTCAGCAGCGCCTCGGCGCCGTCTTCGGCCTGCACCTCGCGTGCGGCCAGCACGGTGCCCCAGCCGGCGGCGATGCCGATCGCGGGCGCGCCACGCACGGCCAGGGCGTGGATCGCCGCGGCGACCTGGTCGCTGTCGCTGCAGCGCACGTGTTCCACCGCGAACGGCAGCTTGCGCTGGTCCAGCAGTTCCAGCGCATCGCCGGTCCACAGGATCGGGCGGATATGGTCGTAGCGGGCGTAATCAATATCGAGGGCGGCGTTCATCGCCCCATTGTAAACGCCGGCGATTGCGGATTGAGGACGTCGCGCGGCGTCGCAGCGCCGTGCCAGCGCTCAGTTGACGCTGAACTCGGCGCGACAGCCCTTGTCGACCCAGATGCCGTCGCGGTCCCAGCCCCAGCTGTCGTTCTGCACGCAAGGCGCGCCGGACAACTGCCGGCGCAGTTGCACATGGTCCTGGACACTGACGCCACAGCGGCGCCGCGCCTTGCCCTTGGATTCGCACAACACCGGCCGTGGGCCGGCGGGAAACCCGGAGCCGTCGGCGGCGCCGATCTCGAACTCGCCGCGGCAGCCGCGCGCGACCCAAATCTCGTTGCGGCGCACGCCCCAGCTGCGCTCCTCGCGGCACGGCACCGACGACAACTGCCGCATCAACCGCACCGGCGCCCCGCGCAGCATCACCGGGCAACTCTCCAGGCGACCATCGGACTCGCAGCGCAACACGCGGCGCATCGCGCTGCGCGGCGCTTCCACCGGATTGGGACGGAATTCGGCACGACAACCGAGGGTGACCCACACGCCGGTGGCGTCAGACCCCCACTCGCTGCCGCGGATGCAGTCGTTGTCGGAGAGTTGCCGCACCAGTTGCACGCCCTGGTCGGTGGACATCGGACAGTGCACCCAGGTCATGTCGCGCGACTCGCAGCGGACCACCGCGGCATCGTACGCATCGGTGTCCTGCGCCGGCGACGGCGTTGGCCACACGCTTGCCGCCAACCCCAGCCAACACCAGCCACCGAGCCCGTACGCCCACTTCATGCTTGGCTCTGCCCCTATGCCTAGAACCTGAACAACGAAGACCTGCTGGCGCGCGGCGTGCGCATGCCGTGCCCGATCAAACCATCATCGGTGTGGACAACGCAACAAGGCGCCGCGAAAACACGTGACGGCCGGTTCAGGCATGCGCGAAATCGTAGGCGAGCACGTCGCCGATCTGCGCGGTGCCGCGCATCGCCATCAGCAGCCGGTCCACGCCAACCGCCACGCCCGCGCAATCGGGCAAGGCAGGTAGCGCCTGCAGCAGGCGTTCGTCCAGCGGCGGCAGCACCGCGCCGCGCGCCTGGCGCAGCGCGTGGTCGCGCAGGAAACGCCGGCGCTGCTCGGCGGCATCGTTGAGCTCGTGGTAGCCGTTGGCCAGTTCATAGCTGCCCAGGTACAGCTCGAAGCGCTCGGCCACCGGCGGGTCGCCGTCGCGCACGCGCGCCAGCGCGCACTGGCTGGCCGGCCAGTCGTGGACCACGGTGAGGCGGTCGACCGGGAACGCCGGCTGCAGGCGATGGGTCATCAGCAGATCCAGCCAGTCGTCGCGGCCCAGGCCGTCGGCATCGATGCGGATCTCGCGTAGCGGCTGCTGCAGCGCCTCCAACGGCGCAGTGAATGGATCCAGGCCCAGCCCCTGCAGGAACAGGTCGCGGTAGCTGAGCACCTGCAGCGTGGCGCTGCGCCCGACCAGCGCCAGCGCCGTGCGCACCAGCTCCACGGTCTCCTCGATCAGTTGCCGGTGATCCCAGCCGACCCGGTACCACTCGAGCATGGTGAACTCGGGATTGTGGCGGCCGCCGGCCTCGCCGTTGCGGAACACCCGCCCCAGTTCGTAGCAGTCGCCGATGCCCGCGGCGAGCAGCCGCTTCAGCGGATACTCCGGCGAGGTGCGCAGCCAGCGCAGCGCCGGACCGGCGTCGACATGGCCGCTGAAGCGGGTCTGGAAGCTGTCGATGTTCGGCTCGGTGTTGCCGGCCGCCGACAGCATCGGGGTTTCCACTTCCAGCACGCCGCGCGCGGCGAAGAAGCTGCGGATGGCGGCGTTGAGCCGGGCGCGCAACTGCAGGACGGACAGCAGGTCCATCAGGGCGCCATGTCGAGCCGGCGGCTCAGTTGGTCGCGCGCGTCGTCGCGGTAGCCCAGGCCCAGGTACAGGCGCTTGGCGGCGGCGTTGTGGTGGTTGACCTCCATCCGCAGCACATCCACGCCCAGCGCGCGGGCGCGTGCCTCGACCAGCTCCACCGCGCGCCGTCCCCAGCCGCGACCGCGCGCGGCCGGACCCAGATACAGCTCGTCGAGCAGCAGATAGCGCCCGCCAAGTTCGACGCTGAAGCACGCGGTGACCAGCGCATAGCCGACGACCGCGTCGTCCGGCGCCAGCCACAGCAGCGCCTCGCCCAGCGCCGGCTGCGCCAGCAGCGCCTGCAGGCCACGCGTCACCCGCTCGGCGTCGAACGCGATGCCGTCCTCGGCGTAGAACGCCTGCAGCATCGCCAGCAGGGCCGGCTGGTCGGCCACACCGGCGGTGCGCCAGCGCAGCTCGTCCTGCAGCGTGCCGGGCGCACTCATGCGCCCTGCTCCTGCGCTTGCAGGAACGCCAGCAACTGCGCCTCGTCCCACACCGCCACGCCCAGCTCCTGCGCCTTGTCGAGCTTGGAACCGGCGGCCTCGCCGGCGACCACGAACGCGGTCTTCTTCGACACGCTGCCGGCCACCTTGGCACCCAGCGCCTCCAGGCGTGCCTTGGCCTCGTCGCGGGTCAGCGCGGTCAGCGTGCCGGTCAGCACCGCGGTCTGCCCGTCCAGCGGGCCGGCGCGGCGCCGGGTCTGCGCCGGAGCGGCGTCGAGCAGGCGTTGCATCGCCGCCTCGGCATCCAGGAGCGCCTGCTTCTGCAGCGGATCGGCCAGGTACGCGGCCAGGTTGGCGGCGCCGGCCGTGGACAGGCCGGCGCCGGTCCAGCCGCTTTCGTTGGCGCCCAGCAACGCGTGCAACGTGCCGTAGGTGGCGGCCAGGCGCTGCGCGCTCTTGCCGCCGAGCTTGTCCACCGGCAGCGTGCCGAGCAGATGCGCCAGGTCCAGGCGCTCGCGCAGTTCCGCAGGCGGTGCGCCCTCGTCGGAAAAGCGAATGCCGGCGGCGATCAGCGCATCGACCACCGCGGCGTTGCCGGGCTGCTCGAAGAACGTGGCGATCGAGCGCGCCACCTCGCCGCCGATGTCCGGCAAGGCCTGCAGCAGCACCGCGGGGGTGCTGCGCACGAATGCCAGCGAGCCCAGCCAGTAGGCAAGCGCCTTGGCCGTGGTCTCGCCCAGGTGCGGAATGCCCAGCGCGAACAGGAAGCGCGGCAGCGTGGTGGCGCGGCTGGCGTCGATGCCGGCGACCAGGTTTTCCGCCCACTTGCTCGCCAGCTTGCCGCCCAGGTCCACCGTGAGATGCGCGCGCAGGAAGTCGGCGCGCCGCCACGGCATGGCCGCGTCCTCGAGTGCGGCGCGGCCGGCCGCATCCAGCGCCAACGCGCCCTTGCTGTCCTCCAGCGCCTGCAGCAGGTCGGCGGCGGTGACCGCGTCCAGCGCGGTCTTCATCCGTACCAGATCCTCCACGCTCAAGGCGTACAGGTCGGCGAGCGACTGCACGAAGCCGAACTCGACCAGGGCATCGGCCTGGCGCTCGCCCAGGCCTTCGATGTCCATGGCGCGGCGCGAGGCGAAGTGCCGCACGGCCTCCTTGCGCTGCGCCGCACAGGCCAGGCCGCCGCTGCAGCGCCAGGCCACCGCGTCCTCTTCCTTGACCAGCTCGGAGCCACACACCGGGCAGGTCGCCGGCATCGTCCACGGCGCGGTCCCCGGCGGACGCCGTTCCTCGATCACCCGCACCACTTCCGGGATCACGTCGCCGGCGCGGCGCACGATCACGGTGTCGCCCTCGCGCACATCCAGCCGCGCGATCTGGTCGGCGTTGTGCAAGGTGGCGTTGGTGACGGTGACTCCGGCGACCTGCACCGGCTCCAGCCGCGCCACCGGGGTGACCGCGCCGGTGCGGCCGATCTGCACTTCGATCGCGCGCAGCACGGTGGATTGTTCCTGCGCCGGGAACTTGTGCGCCAGCGCCCAGCGCGGCGCACGCGAAACGAAGCCCATGGCCTGTTGCTGGTCGTAGTCGTCGAGCTTGTAGACCACGCCGTCGATGTCGTACGGCAAGGTGTCGCGGGCGGCGCCGATGCGGCGGAAATAGGCGATCAGGCCGTCGAAGCCGGTGGCGGTGTCCGCCTCCGGAGCGACGGGGAAGCCGTAGTCGCGCAGCAGTTGCAGGGTCTGCGAATGGGTTTCGGGCAGTTCCAGGCCGCGCACCTCGCCCACCGAGTAGGCGAAGAATGCCAGCGGCCGGCGCCGGGTCACCGCCGGATCAAGCTGGCGCAGCGAGCCGGCGGCGCCGTTGCGCGGATTGGCCAGCAGCTTCTCGTTGCGCTCCAGCGCCTGCGCGTTCCACGCGGCGAAGGCGGCGCGCGGCATGTAGATCTCGCCGCGCACTTCCAGCACCGCCGGCGGCGGCACGCCGAGGTCGCGCAGCTTCAGCGGCACCGAACGTACCTGGCGCAGGTTGGCGGTGACGTCCTCGCCGGTGCTGCCGTCGCCGCGGGTGGCGCCCTGCACGAACACGCCGTCCTCGTAGCGCAGGCTGATCGCCAGGCCATCGAGTTTCGGCTCCACCGAGAACACCGGCGCGGCCAGTTCGAGTTCGCGCTCGATACGGCGCTCGAAATCGGCGACCTCGGCGAAGCGCGTGCGGTCGTCGGCGTCCTCGGCCACGCCCGGGGTTTCGAAGGCATTGGCCAGCGAGAGCATCGGGATCGCGTGGCGCACCTCGGGAAAGCCGCCGTCCGGCCGCGCGCCGACCTTGCGCGTCGGCGAATCCGCGCTGGCCAGCTCCGGGTGCGCGGCTTCCAGCGCCTCCAACTCGCGCATCAGCGCGTCGTACTCGGCATCGGGAATCGACGCGTCGTCGAGCACGTAGTAGCGATGGTTGGCGTCGTCGATGCGCTGACGCAAGTCGGCGACACGCTGCTGGGGATCGGGAGTGACGGTCATGCGCAGCGGAAAGGCGGGTAACGGAGAGGGGGCGATAGTAGCTGGAAGGCGGGGATTGGGGAGTCGGCTTGACGGCCGGACGGCCGGGATTGGGGATTGGGGATTGGGGATTCGCAAGAGCCGAGCTCGGACTTCTGGTGTCGGCGGCGGTCGGACCCTCATCCGCCCCTTCGGGGCACCTTCTCCCAAAGGGAGAAGGGAGAAGCTGTGAAGCCCCTCTCCCATCGGGAGAGGGGTTGGGGTGAGGGTACGGGGCGCGCAGCGCCATCGACGTCACCACCCCGGCTTTTGCCAATCCCCAATCCCCAATCCCGGCCTCAAGCCCATCCCGAAATCCCAAATCCCGAATCCCGCCCCCTCACACCCTTGCCGCGCCATTAACACCTCGTTAACGTGACCTCCCCCGCCCGCTCTGGAGAGCCACGTGTCGCTACCGGTCTCGCGCCGTTCCTTCCTGTCCCTGGCCACCTCCGGTCTGGCGCTCGGCGCCGTGGGCCTGTCCCCCGTTGCCGAGGCGGCGCGGCGCAAGGCAGCGGCCGCCGCAGCCGCGACACCCGGCGTGGCGCCGGCCGCCGGCACGGTCTACCTCAACTTCAACGAATGCCCGCTGGGTCCGGCACCCGCCGCGCTGGCAGCCGCACAGGCGATCCTGCCGCGCAGCGGGCGCTATCTGTTCGAGCTGTCGGACGAACTGATCGCCGCCTTCGTCGGCCAGCAGCGCCTGCCGGCCGACCACGTGGCGGTGTATCCCGGCTCCAGCGAGCCGCTGGCGCGGGCCGCGCGCGCCTTCACCACGCCGCGCGCTGGCGTGGTGGTGGCCGATCCGACCTTCGAGGCGGTCGCCGACGTGGCCGCCGCGCATGGCGCGCCGGTGCGGCGGGTGCCGCTGCGCGCCGACGGCGCGCACGACGTCAAGACCATGGCCAGCGTCGACCCGAATGCCGGCCTGATCTACCTGTGCAATCCGAACAACCCGACCGGTTCGATCACCAAGCGCGCCGACATCGAATGGCTGCTGGCCAACAAGCCCGCCTCCAGCGTGCTGCTGGTCGACGAGGCCTACCTGCACTACAGCGAGGAGCCGTCGGTGATCGACCTGATCGGCCAGCGCCAGGACCTGCTGGTGCTGCGCACCTTCTCCAAGCTGTACGGCATGGCCGGGCTGCGCCTGGGCCTAGCGGTGGCCGCGCCGGGGCTGCAGACCAAGCTGGCCGCGTTCGGCGAGAATCCGGTGTCGGTGCCTGCGCTGGCCGCCGGCATCGCCAGCCTGCAGGACCTGCAACTGGTGCCGACCCGCCGCGCCGAGAACGCGCGCATCCGCGACGCCACCATCGCCTGGCTGCAGAGCAAGGGCTACAAGTGCCTGCCGTCGCAGGCCAACTGCTTCATGGTCGACGTCAAGCGCGACGGCGCCACGTTCGCCGCGGCGATGGCCAAGCAAGGCGTGATCGTCGGCCGCAGCTGGCCGATCTGGCCGAAGCTGGTGCGCGTCACCGTGGGCACCGAAGCGGAGATGCTGCGGTTTCGGGAGGCGTTTGGGAAGGCGCGCAAGTAGCTTGGGGGCCGGGAATCGGGAATGGAGAATCGGGAATCGTAAAAGCGGGTTGTCGTGCGGCTGAGGCGTGCCTGGTTTTGCCCTGGCATTCACGTTGCGAATTCGCGATTCGCTAGCCTCGGCGCCAACGCTCGATTGGCGGTGAGTCGGGATTCGGGAAGGGCACTGGGAATTCGCAACAGCCAAAGCTAGGGGCTTTGGCATCGGCGGCGGTCGCGCCCTCATCCGCCCCCTTCGGTGGCACCTTCTCCCGGTGGGAGAAGGGAAAAACGCACGGGGCAATCAGCACCAGGAAATCGCTTTTACGATTCCCCATTCCCGTTTCCCCATTCCCGGCACCAAACTACCAGCGTGGTGCTTTCGTCAACGGCGGCGCCTGGTGCTGGCGGTCGTAGGCGCGCAGGTCGTCGCGGATGTGGGCGATGCGCTGGCGGCCCAGGGCGTTGCGGCTGTCGTCCAGGACCACGCCGTCGAGCAGTTCGCCCATGCGCTGCACGGTCGGCAGCATCTTCTCCCAGGCGTCGAGCGCGGTCATCGGCGCCGGCAACGTCAGGAAGAAGGCGATCGCCGGGGTCTCCATCTCGCGGATGTGCGCCATGTCGAAGCTGCCCGGCTTCATGATGCTGGCCATGCTGAAGATCGGGCCGCGCTCTGGATGCCCCTCGACCAGGCGGTGGAACACGTTCATGTGGCCGAAGGTCAGGCCGGTCTTCTCCGCCGCCACCACGATGTCCTCGCCGCGCAGCACCTGCCCGGCGCGGGCGGCGACGTACAGCGAGACGATCTTGTCGAAATCCTGGCTCGGGCGCTTGCCGAGTTCGGCGCCCGGCGCCTCCGCGGCGGGCAGGCCCAGTTCGGGCTGGCGCGCGTCGCCGTCGACACCATCGGCGGCCAGCGCGTCATCGCCGACCGCCGGGGCGGCGTCGCCCAGCGAGGGTTCGCGGCGCGGCGCGGCCGGATCGGCCGGCTCCACGCGCCGGCCCTGGCTCGGTTTCTTGGGGCGGCCGAACAGGAAGATCGCCGCAATCAACAGCAAGCCGGCGGCGAGGATGCCGATGCGTAGCATTGCCATGTCGGACATTCAGGGGTTACTCCGGCAAGGGTACACAGGGGAAACGTAGCTGCTTGCGCACGAGGTCTGTCCCTACAGCGACAGCGCCTCGACGCGCATCACGCCCTTTAGCATGTCACGTCAGGCCGCGCCCGCCAAACGCGCGGCCTCCTCCAGGTCCACGCTGACCAGGCGGCTGACGCCCGGTTCGCGCATGGTGACGCCGCTGAGCTGGTGCGCCGCCTCCATCGTCGCCTTGTTGTGGCTGACGAACAGGAACTGCACTTTCTCGCTCATTTCCTTGACCATCGCCGCCAGGCGGCCGACGTTGGCCTCGTCCAGCGGCGCGTCCACCTCGTCGAGCAGGCAGAACGGTGCCGGGTTGAGCTGGAAGATCGCGAACACCAGCGCCACCGCGGTCATCGCCTTTTCGCCGCCGGACAGCAGCGAGATGCTGGACACGCGCTTGCCGGGGGGCCGCGCCATGATCGCCACGCCGGTGTCCAGCAGGTCCTCGCCCGTCAGTTCCAGGTAGGCGTGGCCGCCGCCGAACAGGCGCGGATACAGCGCCTGCACGCCGGAGTTGACCCGGTCGAAGGTGTCCTTGAAGCGGCCGCGGGTTTCGCGGTCGATCTTGCGGATGGCGTCTTCCAGGGTCTCCAGCGCGGTATTGAGGTCGACGTCCTGCGCTTCCAGGTACTCGGCGCGCTGCGCGGCCTCGCCGTACTCGCTGATCGCCGCCAGATTGACCGGCTCCAGCCGGCGCATGCGCGCGTCGATCTGCTGCACTGCCTGCTCCCACTCGGCCGGGTCGGCGTGCTCGGGCAGGCCGTTGATCACGTCCTCGAGCACGAAGCCGGCCTTGACCACCGCCGCCGACAGCTGCTCGGCGCTGAGCACCAGCGCCTGCTGGTCGAGCCGGCGCTGGGCGATGCGTTCGCGCTGCGCCAGCGCCTGCTCGTCGCGCTGCTGGCGGGTCTGCTCCAGCGCGCGCAGTTCGTTGTCGATGCCGTCCAGCAGCGCGCGCGCCTCGCCGAGTGCGCGATCGGTGCGCACGCGCTCGCTGAGCGCAGCCTGGTGCTCGGCCTCCAGCGCCAGCACCGGCGAGTCGCCCTCGTTCAACTGCGCGCTGAGCTCGCCCAGGCGCGCGTCCAGTTGCCCGCGCTGGTTGCCCATGCGCTCCAGCGCCTGGCTCAGCGAGGCGATCTGGGTGCGCTGCGACTCCAGGGTCAGGGCCAGCGCGTGCGAGGCTTCGCGCACCCGCCGCGCAGCGTCGCGGGCCAGGTCGCGCGCTTCGGTGAGCTGGCGACGTTCGCTTTCCAGCGCGTGCCGCACCGACTCCAGGTCGCCCATGCTGGTGACCGCGTCTTCCAGCTTGGAGCGCGCCTCGCGCGCCTGCTCGCGGCTGCTGTCCAAGGTCTCCAGCAGCTGCGCGACCTCCAGCTCGATGCGCTCGATGCGGGTGCGCGCGGCGTCGACCTTGCCCTGCTGGCTCTGCAACTGTCCGGCCAGTTCGGAGGCGCTGCGGTGCGCCTGGTACAGCTGCCGCTGCGCGTCCTCGCGCTGCTGCTCGCCGGCCAGCAACTGCGCGCGCATCTCGCCGAGGCGGTGTTCGAGGTCGGCCTCGCGCTCCTGCAGCGTCTCGATCTGCCCGCGCAGGCTCTGGATCTCGCGCTCGCGCAGCAGCGCGCCCTGCTTGGCCGCGCCGGAGCGCGACACCCGCAACCAGCCCTGGCCCAGGCGCGCGCCGTCGCGGGTGACGATGGAGTCGCCCTCGCCCAGCTGCGGCAGCAGCGCCCGCGCGGCAGCCAGGTCCTCGGCCGCGTGCAGCCGCGCCAGCAGCCGGCGGATCGCGATCGGCCCCTGCACTTTGGCCGCCAGCGAGGTCGGCGCGAAGGTCTCGGCCGCCTCCTCGCCGCTGACCAGGGCGATGCGGCCTTCGCCGAGTTCGCCCAGCGCATCGACCAGTTGTTCCGGCGCCTCCACCAGCACGCCTTCGATCAACTGCCCGAGCGCGCCTTCGACGGCGTTCTCCCAGCCGCTCTCGACGTTGAGCCGTTCGCCGACGCGCGCCGCCGAATCCAGCCCGCGCGCCTGCAGCCAGGCCACTGCCGCGCCCTGCTCCTGGCCGAGCGCAGCCTGCTGCAGGGTTTCCAGCGACGACAGCCGCCCGCGCGCGGCCTGCGCCTGCTTGCGCACGTCGGCCAGTTCGGCCTGCGCGGTGCGCTGCTGGTCCTGCAGCGCCGCCACCGCCTGCTTGCGCGCCTCGACCTGCTCGGTCAGGCCGTCCAGCGCGGCGCGCTGGGTCTCGTGCTGCAGTTCCAGTTGCGCGAACGCCTCGGCCAGCGCGTCCAGGTCCAGCCCGGCGCGCTCGGCCAGCAGCGCCTCGCGGCGGCGCTCGGCCTCCAGCGACTGCCGGTCCAGGTAATCGACGCGGGTGCGCTCCACTTCGCCGGCACGCGAGGCTTCGGCGGTGTTGCGCTGATGCGATTCCCAGCGCTGCTGCCAGTCGGCCAGGCGCGCCTCGGCCTCGCGCAGCGCTTCCTGCTTGTATTCGTTGTCTTCCTGCAACTGCTCCAACTGCGGGCCGGCAACGTCCACCGATTCGCGCAGCAGCGCCAGCTTGGCCTCGTCGGTGCCGATGTGCTGGCCAAGTTCGGCCAGCGCCGTTTGCGTCTCGTCGCGCGCCTTGTGCAGGCGCTGCGACAGGTCGCGCTGGTGCTGGATCTGCTGCTCGATCCGGGCCAGGGTGCTGCCGACCTTGTAGACCTCGGCCTGCGCGGTGCTGAGCGCCTCGGCGGCCTCCTCGCGGCGCACGCGGCCGGTCTCGATGCGCGCCTCGGCATCGCGCTGTTCGGCGATCAGCTGCTGCAGGCGCGTCTCTTCCTGGCCCAGCGCCTCGCGCAGGCCCTGCAGGCGCCCGTCCAGGCCGCGGTATTCCAGCGCCTTCCACTGCGCGTCCTTGATCCGCCGTTCTTCCTGCAGCGCCTGGTACTGCTCGGCTTGGCGCGCCTGGCGCTTGAGGTGCTCGAGCTGCTTGCCGATCTCCTCGCGCAAATCGCCCAGACGCTCCAGGTTCTCGCGGGTATGGCGGATGCGGGTCTCGGTCTCCTTGCGCCGCTCCTTGTACTTGGAGATGCCGGCGGCCTCTTCCAGGTACACGCGCAGGTCTTCCGGGCGCGCCTCGATGATCTGGCTGATCATGCCCTGCTCGATGATCGAGTAGCTGCGCGGGCCCAGGCCGGTGCCCAGGAACAGATCGGTGATGTCGCGGCGCCGGCACTTGGTGCCGTTGAGGTAGTAGCTGCTGCTGCCGTCGCGGCTGACCTGGCGCTTGACCGAGATCTCGTTGAACGAGGCGTACTCGCCCGCGATGGTGTGGTCGGTGTTGTCGAAGATCAGTTCCACCGTGGCCTGCGACACCGGCTTGCGCGCCGAGGAACCGGAGAAGATCACGTCCGTCAGCGAATCGCCGCGCAACCGGCTGGCCGAACTTTCGCCCATCACCCAGCGCACCGCGTCGATGATGTTCGACTTGCCGCAGCCGTTCGGACCGACGATGCCGGTCATGTTGGTCGGCAGGTGCAGCGTGGTCGGATCGACGAAGGACTTGAAGCCGGACAGCTTGATGGTCGACAGGCGCATGGTGCGGGCAATCCATGGCAGACGCCGCCGGCATTCCGAGCTGCGCTGCCGCTAATGAAGATCCAGGTGAGGTCCTGCGTCCAACCCATTGATGCGGCTACACCGCTGGGCCGACATCGGACACGAGTCGCTGAGTATAGCGGCCCCCGCGCGGCACTGGGGCGGCCGGCGCCGGGCGGCGGCGATGCGACGGCGGTCGCATACGCGGGCGACCGCGACCCACCGGCCAGGGCAGCACGGCACACTCAGGTGGCGCAGGTCGGCAAAAACGACACGGGCACCTTGCGGTGCCCGTGTCGGTACAGCGATGACGCAGGGATCAGGCGTCGGCTTCGACCACGACCTTGACCGTGGTTTCCACGTCGGCGTGCAGGCGCACCAGCACCTCGTACTCGCCGATGTTGCGGAACGCGCCTTCGCCCAGCACCACTTCGCCCTTCTCCAGCGGCATGCCGGCGGCGGTGAAGGCCTCGGCGATGTCGCGCGGGCCGACCGAGCCGTACAGCTTGCCTTCGGTGGAGGCGTTGGCCTTGACGGTCACGCTGGCACCTTCCAGCTTGGCGGCGCGGGCTTCGGCGTCGTCGTGGATCGACTTGGCCTTGGCTTCGTACTCGGCGCGCTTGGCTTCGAACTCGGCGATGTTGGCGGCGGTGGCCGGCACGGCCTTGCCCTGCGGCACCAGGTAGTTGCGGCCGTAGCCCGGCTTGACGTCGACCTTGTCGCCGAGGCCGCCCAGGTTGGTCACTTTCTGCAGAAGAATCAGTTGCATGGTCTTGCTCCGTTATTCGTTAGCGTCGGCACGCGGCCGCCGCAACGGGTGCTGTCCGAATAGGAGAAGCCGGGATTGGGGATGGGGAATCGGGATTGCGCCCGATCGACACCGCACTTTTCTAATCGCCAGACTTCGCTTGAATGCCCGCACCGGAGGGTGCGGGCCGTATCGCTCCGGGAAACCCGGAATTAAACGTCGTGGTTGTCCGTGTACGGGATCAGCGCCAGGAAACGCGCGCGCTTGACGGCCGTGGCCAGCTGACGCTGGTACTTGGACTTGGTGCCGGTCACGCGGCTCGGCACGATCTTGCCGTTCTCGGTGAGGTACTGGCGCAGGGTGTTGAGATCCTTGTAATCGATCTCCTTGACGCCCTCGGCGGTGAACTTGCAGAACTTGCGACGACGGAAGAACTTGGACATGAGCATGCTCCTTAGGCGGCTTCGGCGGCGTCGCCGTCGGTTTCGGTGGCGGCGGCGGGCGCATCGCCCTCTTCGTCGTCGCGACGACGGCGCTCACCGCGCTCGGGCTTGTCGGCCTTCTCGTCCTTGCTCTTCATGATCAGCGACTGCTCGGTGTCGGCGCCGTCGCGCTTGATCACCAGGTGGCGCAGCACTGCGTCGTTGAAGCGGAAGCTCTCGACCAGCTCGCTCAGCACGGCCTGGTCCACTTCGATGTTCAGCATGACGTAGTGGGCCTTCACCAGGTTCTGGATCGGGTACGCCAGCTGGCGGCGGCCCCAGTCTTCCAGACGGTGGATGGTGCCCTTGCCGTTCTCGACCAGCGACTTGTAGCGCTCGATCATGGCCGGGACCTGCTCGCTCTGGTCCGGGTGGACCAGGAACACGATTTCGTAATGACGACTCATGGTGTGTACCTTTCGGATGTGGCCTTGCGGCCGGACAGCCCCCCGCGGTGCGACGGCGGTGGGGCAAGGACTCCTGCCGGGAAGGCAGGAAGCCGCACATTATGACCGAGATGCCCACTCACCGACAAGCCAGCCATCCCCGGTGCGGGACAGGGACGCCACTGCAGCGGACGAAACCAATCGAATCAACGGCTTAGATCAGTCCATGTGCATACAGGCGATGCTGGCTGCCCTGCAGGCAGCGGAACAGGCAGCCAACGGGCCGCGCGGCCGTCGGCAATACACCAGGGACACACAGACTGCGGGGCGACGCCGGCGCAGTAGAACGGTCCCTGGTAGCACATGCGCGGGTTTCACCGCAGCAGTCGCAGACGCCGTCTCCCTGCGCGAAGCACAGCGCAGAGGCGCTTGGGTGATGAAGGAACTGAGGCAGTTGAATACGAACCGATGCCGCCCTGCCCTGCGCCCTCCTGGAGGAGGCCGCCTGGCCGCAGCGGCGACGCTCAGGGTGCGCCGGCGTGCGCGGCGTCGGTGGTGAAGCTCTCGCCGCAGCCGCATTCGGCGGTGGCGTTCGGGTTGCGGAACACGAAGGTCTCGCCCAGGCCCTGCTTGGCGAAGTCGATCTCGGTGCCGTCCACCAGCGGCAGGCTGGTCGCATCGACGTAGATGCGCACGCCGTCCTGCTCGAACACTGCATCGTCCGCACGCGCCTCGCGCGCCAGGTCGGTGACGTGGCCCCAGCCGGAACAACCGGTGCGCTCGACGCCGAAGCGCAATCCCAGGGCGCCTGGCGTCTGCGCGACGAAGCGCTGCACGCGGGCGTGGGCGACGGGGGTGAGACGGATGGCCATGACGAACTCCGGCGACTGCGAACGGACATTATAGGAAGGACGGCGACCGATCGCCGCATGCCTCGCAAGCGCCGCGCTTCAGCCAGTACACTTGCCCCTTCCATATCGAGTCGCTGCGGCGAGGATTCAAGTCATGACGGTGGTGAGCGTTGCACATGCGCTGGCCGGGAAGATCCCGGAAGGCGGCGAAGTCACGGTGCGGGGATGGGTGCGCACGCTGCGCGGATCTGCCGGACTGGCTTTCATCAACGTGACCGACGGCTCCTGCTTCGCCCCGATCCAGGTGGTGGCGACCGACGCGCTGCCCAACTTCGACGAGGTCAAGCGGCTCACCGGCAGTTGCTCGCTGATCGCCAAGGGCGTGCTGGTGAAGTCGCAGGGCAAGGGCCAGTCGTACGAGATCCAGGCCAGCGCGGTGGAGGTGGTGGGCTGGGTCGAGGACCCGCTGACCTACCCGATCCAGCCCAAGCCGATGTCGCCGGAGTTCCTGCGCGAGGTCGCGCACCTGCGCCCGCGCACCAACCTGTTCGGCGCGGTGACGCGCATCCGCAACTGCCTGGCGCAGGCGGTGCACCGCTATTTCCACAGCAACGGCTATTCCTGGATCAGCACGCCGATCATCACCACCTCCGACGCCGAAGGCGCCGGACAGATGTTCCGCGTCTCCACCCTGGACCTGGCCAACCTGCCGCGCGACGCGCAGGGCCAGGTCGACTTCGGCCGCGACTTCTTCGGCAAGGAGACCTTCCTGACCGTGTCCGGCCAGCTCAACGTCGAGGCCTACTGCCTGGCGCTGAGCAAGGTCTACACCTTCGGCCCCACCTTCCGCGCCGAGAACAGCCACACCACCCGCCACCTGGCCGAGTTCTGGATGATCGAGCCGGAGATCGCCTTCGCCGACCTGGCCGAAGATGCGCGCGTGGCCGAGGACTTCCTCAAGTACCTGTTCCGCGCGGTGCTGGACGAGCGCGCCGACGACCTGGCGTTCATCGCCGAGCGCGTGGACAAGACCGCGATCAGCAAGCTGGAGACCTTCATCAACTCGCCGTTCGAGCGCATCGAGTACGGCGACGCGATCAGCCTGCTGCAGAAGTCCGGGCAGAAGTTCGAGTTCCCGGTGGAATGGGGCCTGGACCTGCAGACCGAGCACGAGCGCTGGCTGACCGAGCAGCACGTCGGCCGGCCGGTGGTGGTGACCAACTACCCCGAGCACATCAAGGCGTTCTACATGCGCCTGAACGACGACGGCAAGACTGTCGCGGCGATGGACGTGCTGGCGCCGGGCATCGGCGAGATCATCGGCGGCAGCCAGCGCGAGGAACGCCTGGACGTGCTGGACGCGCGCATGCTGCAGTTCGGCCTGGATCCGCAGCACTACGGCTGGTACCGCGACTTCCGCCGCTATGGCACGGTGCCGCACGCCGGCTTCGGCCTGGGCTTCGAGCGTCTGGTGGTGTACGTGTGCGGGCTGAGCAACATCCGCGACGCCATCCCCTACCCGCGCGCGCCGGGCAGCGCCGAGTTCTGAGGCAAGCCGGGGAGCGCACGCCATGATCCTGTTTTTCGCGCTGTGCTTCGTCGGCGTGGCGATCGCCGGCGCCAGCGCGTTCCTGATCTTCTGGCCGCTGACCCTGGTGCATATCCGCGACCGCCATCCACCGCTGGTGGCGGCGTTCGGGCCGGGCGCCTTCCTCAAGCCGGTCGCGCTGGGCTGGCTGCTGGCGCGGCGCTACCGTCCGCTCGGCGACCGCGGGCTGTCCGGCCTGGCGACGCCGGCCTGGCTGTCGCTGCTGACCATCTTTTTCGGCCTGGGCATGGCCGCCCTGCTCTGGCTGCTTTCCCTGGTGATTCCATGACTTCAGATTCTCCCGCCCACGATCAGTGGTACCTGGCCAGCCTCGGCCGCCTGCTGGTATGGGCGCGCCTGCGCGTGCGCGCCGCCGGCACCGCCGAGGTGCTGGACAGCGATGGCAACACCCTCAGCTACGACAGCGAGGACACCGCCCGCGCGGCCCTGTTCGACGCCGAGTTCGTCGCCTTCGACGGCCTGGACGAGGACGATGCGCGGGCGCGCGGCTTTTCGCTGGGCGAGGTGTCGCCGCCGCAGGCCGACGACGATGCCGGCCTGCGCGGGCGCATGACCCAGACCCTGGGCGCGCGCGCCTGATCCGGCGATGCACGTTCCACCCGCCTTCGCCGAACGCGACCTGGGCGCGCTCGATGCGCTGATCGCCGACAACCCGTTCGCCACCCTGGTCACCGTCGCCGACGGCCTGCCCTGCGCCACGCCGTTGCCGGTGCTGTACCGGCGCGACGGTGAACGCATCCTGGTCGAAGGCCATTGGTCGCGCGCCAACCCGCAGGCGCGGCACGCCGGGCCGGCCTTGCTGATCGTGCACGGCCCGCACGCCTACGTCTCGCCAAGCTGGTACCCGGACAAGGAGGCGATGGCGCGGGTGCCGACCTGGAACTACGCCACCGCGCACCTGCACGGGCAGTTGCACGCCAGCGACGACGAAGCGCTGCTGGCCGATGTGGTGGCGCGGCTGAGCGAACGCCACGAGCGCGCGCTGGGCAGCGACTGGCGCTACGAGCCGGACAACGACGCGCACCGACGCCAGTTGCGCGGCATCGTCGGTTTCCGTTTCCAGGTCGAGCGGGTCGAGCTGAAGTTCAAGCTCAGCCAGAACCATCCGCCGGCGAACCAGGCTGCGGTGCGGGAGGCGTTGCAGGCCCAGGAAAACTCCGGCGCGCAAGCCGTCGCGGCGCTGATGCGCGCGCGTCGCCCGGACTGACCCCACGTCGCCACGTAGCGTGGCCGACGGGAACGCGCGTCGTCGCCGGCTACGCCGCCATGGCGCGCGTCGCCTCACCCACAACGGCTGGCCGGCCCCTGACGGTCGCGCTCGGCACGACGCGCACTGGCCCTGCCGCCTTCCAGCGGCGACAGGCCTTCGCGGATCGCATAGCGCGTCAATTGCGCGATGCTCTGCATGCCCAGCTTGAGCATGATGTGCTCGCGATGGGTGCCGATGGTCTTGACGCTGATGTGCAGGCGCGCGGCGATCTCCTTGGTCGACAGCCCCTCGGACAGCAACTGCACGATCTCGCGTTCGCGCGAGGTCAGCAGCGTGTAGGCCGAGACCGCATCGCCGGGCGGACAGCGGTACTCGCTGACCAGCGACTGCGACAGCTGAGGACTGATGTACAACTGGTCGTTGCCGACCTGCTGGATCGCGCGCAGCAATTCGTGGAAGGTGCTGTTGCGCGCCAGGTAGCCCTTGGCGCCGGCATCGATGACCGCGCGCACGTTGGCCGCGGCGTCGGAGGCGGCGATGCAGATCGCCTTGCTGCGCGGGCTGCGCTGCAGCAGCCGGCGGGTGGCCTCGATACCGTTGAGGCCCGGCAGCATCACGTCCATCAGCACGACGTCCGGCTGCCGTCGGGTCACCAGTTGCACGCACTCCAATCCGTCGACCGCGTGGCCGACCACTTCGATGCCCGACGTGTTGTTCAACAGGGCGACCATGCCCTCCAGCACGATGCTGCGTTCGGCGGCAATCACGATACGTGTGTTCATTCTCTACCTGTGTTCGCAATGGATCTCCAACGCGCGACCGCGCGGTAACCCGCGTCCCATGCAGCGCGACGCGCCCCTTTTCTTCAACCGATGCGACAGCGCTGAACCCGCGCTTGCGTTGCGCCCCCAGCTTGTCACGCTGCGCGATGGCAGCCATCGGGTTCAGGCTGATATGGGCGAGGAGGACAGCTGAAATTGTGCGAATTACCGCATTCGTCCAGTTTCGTAGACAGAATCTCGTGCTAGCGCGCTCGGCCTGTGACGCAGACCGAAGTCCTGCGCCGCGATCGATGCTGAGGGCGCGTGCGGTGCGGACGCCACGCGAGTGCCATCCGGGCACGTCCAACGCCCGGCTTCGCCGCGCGACACGAGGTCTTGTGGAGCGGCGCGCGTCCAGTTCTGCGGGATCCGCCGCGATGGAGCTGCCCGGCCACGCCGGTCGCGGCTACACGCCGTTCCTGCGTGTGGTCCGGTTCGCGAGGAGAGGCGCGCTTCAGTCGGACGACGCTGATGGGGGCGGCAGCCGCGCGGCTTCCACCTGCAGCATCGCGCGGGCGAACTCGGCGAGACGTTGCTGGACCGCCGCTGGCGGCGTGCCCGCCTCGATCGACTGTTGCAGCGCCATCAGTTGCGCGGCCAGTTCGCCCTGCCAGCGCATGCGCTCGGTGTCGTTGCTGGCACGCTGTACCTCGAGCGAGGCCTGCGCCTGCGCCGAGGTGTCGCCGCGCACCAGCGTTTCCATGGCATCGACCAGGCGTTGCAGCAGGCGGTACACCGCCGTGGCGGAAAAGCCACCCAGCATCGCCAGGGTCGGCTTGCCGAAGCTGCGCATGCTGCCGGTCTCGAACAGGTCCGGCGGCAGCACTTCGACCAGGATCAGGCCGGCGATCAGGCCCAGGATCATGCGCGCGCCATAGGAGGCGTCGTACTTGGGGTCGTAGCTGGCGTCGGCGACGTAGCGGTGCACCTGGAACAGCGAGGAGAACGAGGCGCCCAGGCCGGCGCAGAACAACAGAAACAGCGCGTTCCACAGCAGCACGCTGCCGGACGAATCCAGGAATCCCAGGCGCACGTTGTCCGCACTGACTTTGCTGGACAACGCCGTGGCCACCACCAGGAACAGGAACACGAGCGAGGTGGCAGTGAGCGCGCGCACCAGCGGCAGCGGACCGAGGAAGATCGCCCAGTGCGGGCGGCGGCGCTCGGCATCGAGCAGGAACACCGCCTGCGGTGTCGCCGGGCGGATCAGTTGCGCCAGCCGCCGATGGGTCACCGCCAGTTCGTGCGCGCGCGGCTCGATGTCGCTGTCGCCGGCCGCGCCCTCCGCTGAACCGACGCTCACCAGCACCGACAGGCGCGCGATCAGTTCCGGCGGCACCGCCAAGCCGTGCTCCAGCGCATAGCGCGCCATCGCTTCGCACTCGGCGAGCAACTGCGGCAGGATGCCCGGCGGCGGCAACCGCGGCACGCCACTGCGGGCCGCGGTCAGCCGGCGCCGCAACGCGCCGGCCAGTGTCTTGATCCAGACGTTCATTGCTTCACTCCTGGACGGAAACGACGGCCGGCGCGCATGCGCCACGGATTACCGGCTGGCGGACACGCGCTTCAGCGGCACGACGTGTGGGGACTTCCCGGCCTTGCCGGCGATCTGGAGACTGACGCCCCCGTCCGGCGTTGCACGCAAGACCAGACGGCCGTCGCTCAGTTCCGCGCAGTGCCCCTGGTCGTTCATGTCCAGCGAATACACCGCCGCATCCGCGCGCATGCCAACGTAGCGCGCCTGCACCTTGCAGCCCCAGGGCGTGCCGTAGTGCAGCTCCACCGTGGGACTGCCTGGCGCCTGCGGGCTGGACGAGACCGTCACCTCCAGGGTCGGCTTTTCGAGGATCTTTCCGCCGGAGTCCAGCCCCTGCCATGTGCCCGTCAGCGGACTGGGCCGACCAGGATCGGTGTGCAGCACCACCAGCAGGGCCTTACCGTCGACGAACAGCCGCAGGTCGTCGCCACTGCGCTGCACGCGCAGCGGCTTGCCCATCAACTTGTCGCAGTAGGCTCCCCCGTTGATCGAGTCCAGGACGAAGCCGCCAGCCCTCTGCGACTTGACCAGCGCGTTGCAGTTCAGCGGCGAGCCGAAGGCGAGCCTGGCTTGGCCGCTGCCCTGGATCAGGCGCAGCGCGACCAGATTCTCCGCACCGGGCGGTTGTGCCTCCAGCGTCAGGGTGCCGCTCCACTGGCCAGCCGGCAGCGCCTCGGCGTTGGCCGCCGCGCCCGGCTTGGCCGCAGTGCCCGCCTGCGGCGCGGCGTCGGCAGCGGATGGCAAGGCCAGGCACAGCGCCAGCCAAAGCGGGAAATGTGCAACACCACGCGAACGGATACGCATGCGACTCTCCTCTGGAAATACGAAAGGGAAACGAACGGTGCGGTCAGTGCAGGCCGAACCAGACCAGCGCCACCACGGCCGCCGCCAGCAACAGGGCCGCAAGCAGCCACAGCGCCCGCCGTCGACGCCGGCGCAAGCGCTGCGCGCGGGCCAGCGAGCGCAGGTCGATGTGCAGCTCTCGGCACCACAGGTCGGTGTCGTGCCGCGACAGCAGAAAGCCGTGTCTACGCATGCGCCGTCTCCTGGTCGGGGTCGTGCGGGGTGGCCGGTTCGGACAGGTGCCACAGCTTCAGTTGCTGCCCGTCGAACAGCACCTCGCCGACCGGGGTATGGGTGCCGCGGAACAGGATCTGCAGGCGGTGGCCGGGCCGGCGCGGCCTTCGCGGCGACACCTGCAGCAGCAGGCGCGGCGCCTCGTCCGGCATCTCCACCACCTCCAGCTCCACATCGAAGGACAGGGCCAGTTCGCCGATCTGCGGCAGTTGCCACGCACGCAGTTCCCACAGCGGGATCTGCAACGCCGGCGGCTCGGCCTCCTCCGTCACCACCTGCACGGTCTCGGCGGCGCCGAAGCATGCGCGCAGCGCCCGCTCGTGGCGCGCCCGGCAGCGCCGCTGCGCATCCAGCAAGGCCGCCGACAATCCCTGCAGCAGCAGGTCGAAGTCGCAACGCAGCCTGGCCATCAGTCGTCCGTCAGCCAGCCGGGCTTGCGCGGGAAGCCCACGTGGTAGCACAGCCACTGCATCACCACCTGGTGCTCGCCGATCTGCAGCACGGCGAAATTCTTCTCGGTGCCGATGATCGCACCCTTGGGCGAATCGCTCAGACATCGGTTGAGCAGGGCCCGGGCCGCTTCGATCTGCTCGGGCGTTTGCATCTGCGTCGGGTTGTCGCTACCGACCACGACCCGCTTGACGAACTTGACTTCAGTGAGGTCGAACATGGTTGACGAGTCCCCCGACGAGATGGTTCAACGGATCGCTAGCGGATTACGGGGTGACCGCAACCGGCTTGCCGACCTTGCGCGGGGCCACCGCGGTCTGCAGGATGTCCAGCACCCGCGCCAGACCTTCCGGCGGCCCTTTGTCCGCGGCATGCACCGAGACGTGGTACTTGGCCGAGTTGTCCGAGCTGCGCGTGTTCTCCTTGCTCGTGGCCACCGAGCCCTGGATGTGCACCTTGGCCTTGAACAGGCCGAAGCCGTATTCCACGTCCGCCGACATCGACGCCGACGCATCGGTCTTTTCCTTCGAGGAGAAGGACGACTTCACTTCCATGTCGAAGGTGACGTCCACGGTCTGGATGCTCAGGCTGGGCACGTTGACGATGGCCAGCAGCGGTACTTCCAGCTCGACCTCTTCCTCGGCGATGCCGCCGGCATTGTCCGGATCGTCGACCGGCCGCTTGAAGCGGAAGCTGGCGGTGCGGGTCGCGCCGGTGCCCTGCGGATCCTTGGGATCGGTCGGGGGCAGGAAGCCGATGACGCGGATGAAATCGGCGGTGGCGCGGGCCAGCTTGACCTGCGCGTCGCAGGCCGCATCCAGCGGTCCGCCGATCAGGTCGCCCATGGGCAGACCCTTGAATTGACTTGACATGTTGACGAGTTCGTCAGCCATTGCAGTGACTCCTTAGTTGGTGGGATTGGTTACATCGTCCGTGCCCGCGACGTCCGGCTTGTCGGCCATGACCGTCTTGAACACGCCCTGCGTCTGCGCCAGATGGTTGAGCAATCTGGCCGCTCCGTCAGTCGGTTCGGTGCCTTCCACGCGCAACACGACGTGGACGGCACTCTGGCGCTGGCTCCGCGCGCTGGCGCTGGTATCCACGCGCACGCTGGAACGGGTGGCGGTGCGCTTGGCCTGCCAGGCCGCCTGCGGGCCGGGCGATTCCGGCGCGAAGAAGCCGTCGGCGGACTGCAGGCCGCCGAGGTCGCCGAGCTGCGCATCGAAGCTGATCTCCACGTCCTTGATCCGCAGCACGTTGGTCGAGACCAGCGGCAGCAGCGGCGCGCGGTAGTAGTCCTCGTCGCCCTCGGCCGCCTGCGGGTGCTGCGACGGCAGGCGGATGATCACGCTCTTGGGCCGGTGGAACTCGTCGAAGTAGTCGCCGAGGTTGGCCATCTGGTGCTGCTCGATGCGGTCCTGCGCCTCGATCACCGCGCCGGCCAGCGCTTCGATCAGGTCGTTCAATGCGGTCGGTCCAGCCATGGTCGCTCCGGGAGAAGGAAGGCCACCGTCGGCGACGGCGGCGGATCGGCGGCGCGCGCCGGGCGCGCTCGCTCAGGTCAGCTCAGGTCAGGTCAGGAAAGGAGTCGGTGCGCGCCAGCCAGCCCTTGAGGAACTTGCCCAGCGGCGGCTTGGCCGCGACCAGGCGCTGGTAGTAGTCGCGCCGGCCCTGCTTGTAGCGTGCGTACAGATCGCGCTGGTCGGCGGCCTTCAGCGCCGCCAGGGTGGCCGAACCGAACTTGCCGTCCTCCGGCAGCTTCAGCGCCGGCGTCTGCGCGTTGAGCACGCGCTGCAGCAGCTTGATGGCGTTGTTGCCGGCGTTGACCTGGAAGTCGAACAGGATGTTGGCCAGCGGCTGCAGCGCGATCTCGTCGCCATGCACCGCATTCCAGTAGCAGGTCTTGTAGATCACCCCGGCCTGCGCGTCGGTGAGCGCACGCAGATTGTCAAGGGTCGGCTCCAGTTGCAGCAGGCTTTTGGCGTACAGGCGAAACGTGGCCATGGTGACGCCCTTGTTGGTGGCACCGCCCGGGTCCACCGGATCGTTGACGAAGCCACCCTCGTGCTTGAGCAGGGTCGGAAAGAATGCGTTGAAGTCGGCCATGGGATCCTCCGCTGATGCCCGGTGTGGGCGTGGAGGAAGTCTGCGCAGCGGCCCGCGTCGGCGGGATCGGCAAAAGCCCGATCCGGCGGCGCCTGCGCACTGAGCCGCCGCGCGCATCCGCAAGCCAGGCATGCAGGCGCTGCATGGGCGCGGGCCGCGCGCCGGCCGCGGGCTTCTGGGATAATGGCCGGCAATGAGCAAAATCGCCGAACTCCTGCGCAACAATCGCGCCTGGTCCGATCGCATCAGCCGCGAAGACCCGGATTTCTTCAGCCGTCTGTCCAAGCAACAGACGCCGGAATACCTGTGGATCGGCTGCTCCGATTCGCGGGTGCCGGCGAACCAGATCATCGACATGGCACCGGGCGAGGTGTTCGTCCACCGCAACATCGCCAACGTGGTCGTGCACACCGACCTGAACTGCCTGTCGGTGATCCAGTTCGCAGTGGAGGTGCTGAAGGTGCGGCACATCCTGGTCGTGGGCCACTACGGCTGCGGCGGCGTGCACGCGGGCCTGACCCGCGCGCGGCTGGGCCTGGTCGACAACTGGATCCGCCACGTCACCGACGTGGCCGAGAAGCACGAGCAGTGCCTGCAGCAGGCCGGCGACCTCAACGTGCAGCATGCGCGCCTGTGCGAGCTCAACGTGCTCGAGCAGGTGGTCAACGTCAGCCGGACCTCGATCGTGCTCGACGCCTGGGCGCGCGGCCAGGAACTGACCGTGCACGGCTGGGTCTACAGCCTGCGCGACGGCCGCGTGCACGACCTGGGCATGGAACTGGACCGCATCGAGGACCTGGTCCCGCGCTACGACGCCGCCCTGGCGCGGATCGGCCAGGACCGCGAGGACCGCTGAGCGGTCCGCCGCTCCGCCCCTTTCCGCAAGGAACCCGCATGCTGCCTGGCCCGCTCAACCTGCACGCCTGGATCGACGCCCACCGCCACCTGCTCAAGCCGCCGGTGGGCAACAAGTGCCTGTATGCCGGTGACTTCATCGTCATGGTGGTCGGCGGGCCGAACGCGCGCAGCGACTACCACTACGACGAAGGCCCGGAGTGGTTCTACCAACTCGAAGGCGAGATGGTGCTGAAGATCCAGGAAGACGGCGCGGTGCGCGAGATCCCGATCCGCGCCGGCGAGACCTTCCTGCTGCCGCCGAAGGTGCCGCACTCGCCGCAGCGCGGGCCCGACTCGGTCGGCCTGGTGATCGAGCGGCGACGCCTGCCGCACGAGCAGGACGGCCTGCTGTGGTTCTGCGAGCGCTGCAACCACCTGCTGCACGAAGCCTACTTCCCGCTGCAGGACATCGAGACCGACTTCCCACCGGTGTTCGCGCGCTTCTATGCTTCCGAAGCGCTGCGCACCTGCGCCCGCTGCGGCCACGTGCATCCGCTGCCGGCGGCCGCCGCGCCGTGATCGCCTGGCGCCCGCGCCTCTCGGGACCGCAATGCTGCGCAGCCTGATCGCGCTCAAGCCGCGCGACGTGCCGGTGCGCGTGGCTCTGCGCAACACCGCCGCGGTGGTCGCGCCGCTGGCGCTGGGCGTGGCCGCCGGCCATGCCGAGCTGGGCCTGGCGGTGTCCACCGGCGCGCTCAACACCATGTTTTCCGACCAGCCCGGCCCGTACCGGGCGCGGATGCAGCGCATGCTGATGGCGGCGCTGGCGGCCGGCATCGCCGCGCTGCTCGGCATGCTGATCGGTGCGCATACCGTGGCGCTGGCGCTGTGCGCGCTGCTGCTCGGCCTCGGCGGCGGCCTGCTGGTGGCGCTGGGCCCGGTGGCCGCGCGGGTCGGGCTGACCAGCATGATCCTGCTGGTGGTCAGTGCCGACGTGCGCCTGCCGCCGTTGCAGAGCGTGGGCGTGGCCACGCTGATCTTCGCCGGCGGCGTGCTGCAGATGCTGATGGCGCTGGCGGCCTGGCCGCTGCAGCGCTACCGCCCGGAGCGCTTCGCGCTGGCCGACCTGATGCGGCAACTGGCCGGCATCGCCCGCCAGCGGCCGAGCGCGACCGCGGCGCCGCCGGCCACCGAGGCGGTGCTCGAGGCGATGGTGATGCTGCACGGCGAACACCGCTCGCGTGGGCGTGCGGTGCAGGCGTTTCGGGTCATCGCCGAATTGTGCGAACGCGCGCGGCTGGAACTGCTGACCTTGGCCGACCTGCACGGACGCCTGGAGCCGGCGTCGCCGGCGCGGCTGCCGATCGAACGCGTGCTCGAGCGCAGCGCGGTGGTGCTGGACCAGCTCGCGCACGCACTGGACAGCGCCGAGGACCCGGACGCGGCCACTGCGTCGATGACCGGATTCGACGATCTGGTGGACGCGCTGGCGCAAGTGCAGGCGCAGGCCGAGGACACCCGCGAACGCCGCCTGCTGCGCATCGCGGTGGCACGCGCGCAGGGCCTGGGCGGCCAGCTGCGCGCGCTGGCACGCAATGGCCGCTGGGCCAGCAGCCGCGGCGAGATCCAGGCCGAACTGGCCGAAGCGCAGTTGCCGGCGGCACTGCGCCCGCTGGCGCCGCTGCAGACCTTGCGGGCGAACCTGAATCTGTCCTCGGTGGCGTTCCGCCACGCGCTGCGCTGCGGGGTATGCCTGGCGCTGGCGGTTCTGTTCGCGCGCTGGCAGGCGATCCCGCACGGCTACTGGATCCCGATGACCACTGCGATCGTGCTCAAGCCGGATTTCGGCGGCACCCTCAGCTTCGGCGCGCTACGCGTGGCCGGCACCTTCGCCGGGCTGCTGCTGGCCACCGTGCTGGCCCACTTCGTGATGGATGGGGCGGTGGTCCGGCTGCTGTTGCTGACCGTGTTCTGCCTGGGGTTTCGCCTGCTGACTCAGGTCAACTACGGGCTCGGCGTGGCGTCGCTGACCGGCATGCTGGTGCTGTTGCTGTCGTTCGAAGGCATGGCCCCGGGCGAGGCGATCGGCGAGCGCATCCAGGCCACCGTGCTCGGCAGCGCGCTGGCGCTGGCCGCCTACGCGCTGTGGCCGACCTGGGAGCGCAAGCACATCCGCGCGATCCTGGCGCAGTTGCTGCTCGCCTACCGCGACCATCTCGACGCGGTGCTGGAAGGCCGCCTGCAGGCGCTGCCGGAGACCCGCGCGGCCTCGCGCACCGCGCGCACCAACGCGCAGGCCTCGATCGAACGCCTGCGCGGCGAGCCGCGGCGCAAGCGCAACCTGCGCGAACTGACCCTGGCCGAATCGGTGCTGGCCAACGGCAACCGGCTGATCCGCGCCTCGCTGGCGATGGAGGCGGTGCTGCGCGATGCGCCGCCACCGCCGCCGCTGCCGGAACTGCGGCACTTCCGGCAGCAGGCGCATGCCGCTCTGACCGAACTGGCCGAGGGCCTGCGCAGCGGCACGCCACCGCCGCAGGCCAGCCTGCGCGCGGACGAGCGGCGCCTGGCCGAGGCGCTGGCCGCGCAGCCGCAGGACGGCAGCGACGGCGGCGCCCTGTCCGCACTGGGCGACACCAGCGACCGCGTCGCCGACAGCATCGGCACCCTCACCCACCTGGTCCGCAGTGCGCTGCTGCCGGCGACCGCGGCCAACAAGGAACATCCACCGGCGACCGCGCACCGCAGCGGGTGAACACCGACGCGGCCTGCGCGCTCGGCAAGGCCCGCGCGGCAGCGCCCGCCCACGCCGCCCGGCAGTCACCTCACGTCGTCCCTCACGCTCTAGACTCTCGCCCTGCTTCCCGGAACCAATGCCGATGAACGAGATCCTGTCCCGCCAGCACGCCATCGCCCTCGACGCCGCCGATCCGCTGCGCGCCCTGCGCCAGGAGTTCCTGTTCCCGCAGCACCAGGGCGCGGACCAGGCCTATTTCGTCGGCAACTCGCTGGGCCTGCAGCCGCGCGGCGCGCGCGCCGCGGTGCAGGAGGTGCTGGACAAGTGGTCGTCGCTGGCGGTGGAAGGCCATTTCAACGGCGATACGCAGTGGATGACCTACCACGAACTGCTGGCCGCGCCGCTGGCGCGGCTGGTCGGCGCGCATCCGCACGAAGTGGTGGCGATGAACACGCTGACGGTGAACCTGCACCTGCTGATGGTCAGCTTCTACCGGCCCACGCGCGAGCGCCCGGCGATCCTGATCGAGGCCGGCGCGTTCCCCTCCGACCAGCACGCGGTGGCCTCGCAGATCCGCTTCCACGGCTTCGACCCGGCCACCGACCTGATCGAAGTGCAGCCCGACGGCGCCGACGGCACCGTGTCGCTGGCGGCGATCGAACGCGCCATCGCCGAGCACGGCCCGCGCCTGGCGCTGGTGCTGTGGCCGGGCGTGCAGTACCGCACCGGCCAGGCCTTCGACCTGGCCGCGGTGGCGCGGCTGGCACGTGCGGCCGGCGCCGCGGTCGGCTTCGATCTGGCCCACGCCATTGGCAACGTGCCGCTGCAGTTGCACGATGCGGCCCCGGACTTCGCGGTGTGGTGCCACTACAAATACCTCAACGCCGGCCCCGGCGCGGTCGCCGGCGCGTTCGTGCATGAGCGCCATGGCCACGGCGACACCCCGCGCTTCGCCGGCTGGTGGGGCCACGACAAGCGCACCCGCTTCCGCATGGCGCCCGAGTTCGTCGCCGCGCCCGGCGCCGACGGCTGGCAGCTGAGCAATCCGCCGATCCTGAGCATGGCGCCGCTGCGCGCCTCGCTGGACCTGTTCGAGCGCGCCGGGGCGGACGCGCTGCGGCAGAAGTCGCAGCAGCTCACCGGCTACCTGGAGACGCTGATCCGCGCCCGCCTGGCCGATACCCTGCAGATCATCACCCCGTCCGACCCGGCGCAACGCGGCTGCCAGCTGTCGCTGCGCGTGGCCGGCGGCCGCGAGCGCGGCCGCGCCCTGTTCGAGTACCTGCAATCGGTCGGCGTGCTCGGCGACTGGCGCGAGCCGGACGTGATCCGGATCAGCCCGGTGCCGCTGTACAACCGCTACCGCGACGTCTACCGCTTCGTCGAGGAAGTGGAAACCTGGGCCGGCGTCTGAGCCGCCTTCTTCGCGCGGCCAGCGGCCGCGTCTTCCGGACACCGCATTGAACGCATCCCCCCGCAGCATCACCCTGATCGGCGCCGGCCTGGCCGGCTCCCTGCTCGCCATCCTGCTTTCGCGCCAGGGCTGGCAGGTCACCGTCTACGAGCGCCGCGGCGACCCGCGGGTGCACGACTACGAGCGCGGCCGCTCGATCAACCTGGCCCTGGCCGAGCGCGGCCTGCACGTGCTGCGCCAGGCCGGCGCCGATGCCGCGGTGATGGCCAAGGCGGTGATGATGCGCGGGCGCATGGTGCATTTCGCCGACGGCCAGCAGCAGCTGCAGCGCTATGGCCGCGACGACAGCGAGGTGACCTGGTCGGTACACCGCAACGACCTCAACATCACCCTGCTGCAACTGGCCGAGCAGGCCGGCGCGCGCATCCATTTCTACCGGCGCCTGCACACGGTGGATTTCGACGCCGGCTATGCGCGTTTCATCGACGACCGTGACGACCAGCCGCACGACATCCGCTTCGACAGCATGATCGGCGCCGACGGCGCAGGCTCGGCGCTGCGCGCGGCGATGCAGCGCAAGGCGCCGATGGCCGAGCACATCGAGTTCCTCGACCACTCGTACAAGGAACTGGAGATCCCGCCTGGCGCCGACGGCGGCTTCCGCATCGAGCCCAACGCCCTGCACATCTGGCCGCGCGGGCACTACATGTGCATCGCCCTGCCCAATCACGAAGGCACCTTCACCGTCACCCTGTTCCTGCCAAACAAGGGCGAGCCCAGCTTCGCCACCGTGCGCAACGGCGAGGAGGCGCTGGCGCTGTTCGCGCGCGATTTCGCCGATGCGCTGCCGCTGATGCCGCAACTGGCCGAGCACTGGGAGCAGCACCCACCGGGCCTGCTCGGCACCCTGCGCCTGGAGCGCTGGCACCTGGGCGGCCGCGCGGTGCTGCTGGGTGACGCCGCGCACGCGATGGTGCCGTTCCATGGGCAAGGCATGAACTGCGCGTTCGAGGATTGCGCCGCGCTGGCCGCGCACCTGCAGCGCGAGCCGGACCTGGCCCGTGCCTATGCCGCCTTCGAGGCCGAGCGCAAGCCCAATGCCGGCGCCATCCAGCAGATGGCGCTGGAGAACTACGTGGAAATGCGCGACCGCGTCGGCGATGCCGGCTTCCTGCTGCAGCGCGAACTCGGCCAGGCGCTGCAGGCGCGGCATCCCACCCGCTTCGTGCCGCACTACACCATGGTCACCTTCCTGCGCACGCCATACGCGCAGGCGCTGGAACGCAGCGAGGTGCAGCGCGACATCCTGGTCCAGGCCACGCAGGGCCACAGCGATCTGTCGCGGATCGACTGGCAGTGGCTGGAGCGCATCGTGCATGCGCGGCTGGAACCGCTGGAGGGGGCGCATTGAACCGGCGTAGCCTATCCGGACACCCGCTCCTACACGCATTCCCACGCTCCTAGCCTCGCCTGCCTCGCACCATTCGATTCGTCATGCCCGACAGCTTCCTCTTCTACGACCTGGAAACCTTCGGCGCCGATCCGCGGCGTACGCGCATCGCGCAGTTCGCCGCGGTGCGCACCGACGCCGAGCTGAACGTGATCGAGGAGCCGATCAGTTTCTTCGTCAAGCCGGCCGACGACCTGCTGCCCTCGCCGGTCGCCACCCTCATCACCGGCATCGCCCCGCAGCAGGCCTTACGCGAGGGCGTCAGCGAAGCCGAGGCCTTCGCGCGCATCGCCGAGCAGATGGCGCGGCCGCAGACCTGCACGCTGGGCTACAACTCGCTGCGCTTCGACGACGAGTTCGTGCGCCACGGCCTGTTCCGCAACTTCTACGATCCCTACGAACGCGAGTGGCGCAACGGCAACTCGCGCTGGGACCTGCTGGACATGCTGCGGCTGATGCACGCGCTGCGCCCGGAAGGCATCGTCTGGCCGCAGCGCGAGGACGGCGCCACCTCGTTCAAGCTGGAGCAACTGGCGCTGGCCAACGGCGTGCGCGACGGCGATGCACACGAGGCCCTGTCCGACGTGTACGCCACCATCGGCATGGCCCGGCATTTCCGCCGCAGCCAGCCGCGGTTGTGGGAGTACGCGCTGAAGCTGCGCGACAAGCGCTTCTGCGGCAGCCTGCTCGACGCGGTGGCGATGCAGCCGGTGCTGCACGTGTCGATGCGCTATCCGGCCGCGCGCCTGTGCGCGGCGCCGGTGCTGCCGTTGGCGCGGCACCCGCGCATCGACAGCCGGGTGCTGGTGTTCGACCTGGAAGGCGACATCGAGCCATTGCTGCGCTATTCGCCGGAACAGATCGCCGACCGCCTGTACACCCCGCAGGCCGACCTGCCCGAGGGCGAACAGCGCATCCCGCTCAAGGAAGTGCATCTGAACAAGGCGCCCGCACTGGTCGCCTGGGCGCACCTGCGCGAAGCGGATTTCGCCCGGCTGCGGCTGGACCCCGCGCACCTCCTGACCAAGGCAGAGCGCCTGCGCGAGGCCGGCCCGGCGCTGGCGGAGAAGGTGCGGCGGGTGTTCGCCAGCGAGCGCGCCGCGGTACCGGCGGATGCCGACGCGTCGTTGTACGACGGCTTCCTGGCCGATGGCGACAAGCGCACGATGGCCCAGGTCCGCGCCACCCCACCGGCGCAACTGGCCGCGCTCGAAGGCCAGTTCCGCGATCCGCGCCTGCCCGAACTGCTGTTCCGCTACCGCGCGCGCAACTGGCCGCAGAGCCTGTCCATCGCCGAGCAGTCGCGTTGGGACGACTACCGGCGGCAGCGCCTGCAGCAGGACAGCGGCCTGTCCGAACTGAACTTCGACACCTTCTACGCGGAACTGGCCGGTTTACGCCTGGCTCACCCGCAGGATGCTACCAAGCAAGCCCTGCTCGACCAGTTGGCCGCCTGGGGCCACGACCTGCAACGCAGCCTATGACCAGCTATTTCAGCGACGCCAGTTTCAAGTTCCTGCGTGCCCTGGCGCGGCACAACGACAAGGCCTGGTTCAACGACAACCGGCACAAGTACGAAGAGCACGTGCGCCAGCCGTTCCTGCGCCTGATCACTGACCTGCAGCCGGACCTGGCCCAGGTCAGCGAGCACTTCCGCGCCGATCCGCGCGGGGTCGGCGGCTCGCTGTTCCGCATCCACCGCGACGCGCGCTTCTCGCACGACAAGTCGCCGTACAAGACCTGGCAGGGCGCGCGCCTGTTCCACGAGCGGCGCAAGCAGGTGCCGGCGCCGTCGTTCTACATCCACCTGCAGCCGGGCGAGAGCTTCGTCGGCGCCGGGCTGTGGCATCCGGAGCCGGACACCCAGCGCAAGGTGCGCCAGTTCATCTTCGACAATCCCGGCAGTTGGAAGGCCGCCGCGCATGCGCCGGCGCTGCGCCGCCGCTTCGACTTCGAGGAAAGCGAGATGCTGGTGCGCCCGCCGCGCGGTTTCCCGGCCGACTTCGAGTGCATCGACGACCTCAAGCACAAGAACTGGGTGTTCTGGCGCCAGCTCGACGACGCCACCATGACCGGCCCACGGCTGCGCACGCAGATCGCCGCCGACCTGCAGACGCTGGCCCCGTTCGTGGACTATCTGTGCGCTGCGCTGGACTTGGAGTTCTGAAACGACAGCGCTTCGCCTACGCGACGGGCGTCATGGGTCGCGTCGGTCGCGGCTGAAGCCGCTCCTACAACCACGAGAACCCGCTCCGAACCGAGGGCATCCCATGAAGAAATGGCTGGCATTGCTGTTCCTCGCCCTGTTCGCCCTCGGCGGCTACGTCGTGGCCGGGCCGTACCTGGCCATCCGCGGCATCGACCAGGCGCTGCGCGAGCGCGATGCGGCTGCGTTGGAGCGCTATGTCGACTTCCCCACGCTGCGGGTGAACCTGAAGGCCCAGGTGGACGATGCGCTGGTGCGCCGCGCCGGACCCGACCTGCAGTCCAGCCTGTTCGGCGGCGCACTGCTGTCGCTGGCCGGTGGCCTCGGTGGGATGAGCGTGGATGCGCTGGTCACCCCGGCCGGCATCGGCGCGCTGATGCAGGGCGACGCGCTGTGGAAACGCGCCAGCGGCGACACCATCGGCGGCGATACCTACGCCGCACCGCGGCCGCCGCAACCGCTGCGCCAGGCCGAACACCGCTTCGAATCGACCACGCGCTTCGTCGCCACCGTGCACACCGCCGATGGCACCGCGGTGCCGTTCGTGTTCACCCGCGACGGCCTGCGCTGGAAGCTCAGCAACATCCTGCTGCCGCTGTAGGCGATGGCGGCGGCTTGCGGCTGGGCTAGGCTGGGATCACCTTTCAGAACATCTCCAACAACCCGTTTTGCCTGGCATCGTCCTGTCTAGTAGGAGCGGCTTCAGCCGCGACGAGGCAGCCCGTGCGTGGCTGTCGCGGCTGAAGCCGCTCCTACGGGTGCGCCCTGTCTTGATCAGAGGCGACCTTCAGTCGCGACGATCGAAACGCGGATGTCTCATCAGGCAGTATGCAGTCGGGACTGAAGTCCCTCCCACAAGAGGCACATCTGGCCGCCCTGCCCTTCGTTGTCTGCAGGGCTGATCAACCGTTCGACTAGGCGCACACAGGTAGTTCTCCAGCGTTGCCTGCCTGGCCTCGCCACGTGAGAATCACCACAGCTGAAGGCAAATCAACCCGGACACTTCCGGATCGCCGGCGCTACGCCACAGGCTTCGGGTGGCGAACGCGCATCCGGCGTCCGGGAACATCAGCGCGATCTCGAACGCCGGCGGCGCCTGCACCGAGCGGTGTGGCTCCCATTCTTCGGTGCGGAAGGACGCGACACCCGTCTGGACATGCCGCGCTTGCTCGCCCGTCGTCGCCGTGGTGGCGGCCACCGACAGCATGCGGCCATCGCGAGCGACCGCGATGTTCCAGAAGTCGGTGCCGAGGTCGATCTCTGTCACCGACGTGTACGGCGGGTCCATGAAGCCGGCGCTCGCGGTCGGTGCCGCCCAGGACACGCGGTTGCCGTCGACGATGCGGCCGGGTCCGAGCGAGAGCCACAGGCGGCCGTGTCCGTCCATCGCCGAGTGGCAGATCGGCGGTATCCGCGCGATGCGCTTGGGCGGCTGCGGCAGACCCGGCTCAGCCAACCACACGCTGCCCTCGGCCGCTACCGCCAGGATCTTTCCATCGGGCGTCGCGTGCAGTTGCAATTCCTCTGCCAGCGCCCTGCGCCGCACGCTGCCATCCGCCAGACTGATGGCGCTGAGCTGTGCGGAGCGGGCATTGACCGCATGCACATGGCCACCGAGCGGCAGCAGGCGATCGATATACCGCGGAATGCGCGACGTCCACTTTTCCGCGACGCGCAGCGTGCCGGCCTCGAGCCGGAACAGCTTGGTATCGGTGGCCACCAGCACGCTGCCCTCGCCATCGCTGGCGAAGGCCCGCGCCTGGTTGCCGAGGGCGACCGACGCCACTTCGTCGCCTGTCGCCATGGACAGCGCGCGCACCCGCAGCGCGCCGAAGCTCACGCCCCATCCATCCGCGACCAGCACCTGCCCGGTCCGCTCATCCAGCCAGAGTCGATGGGCGGCCACGCCGGGCACGGTGGTCTGCCACAGAGTCGTGGCAGCCTCGGGATCTGCGCTCGCGTGCGCAGGCGGGGACACAGCTGACTCGTGTTGCGGACGCATCGATGCGCGGACTCTTCCATCAAACGAGCGGGAATTCTTGCAAATCGCACCTGAGCGCAACGTGTTGCCAGCAATGGCGTGCAACGTCAGGCAGGCGCCGTGTGCGAACGATACAGGCGCAACCCAGTGACCCGATACCGCCAGTCCTCGCCTAGCGCGGCGCGCCCGACCCCGTCCTGCCCGCCAGCGCCTGCTGCACGCGCCGGAACGGCGTGCGCAGTTGCCAGCGTGCCGACCACGGCAGGCGTGCCAGGGCCGCGTGCGCGTCCAGAGCCGGCAGCGCGCCGGTCCAGGCGAACACCACGTGGTTGTCCATCTGCGGCTCGTCCAGGCGCAGCACGCGGCCGCCGAACAGCGCACGCAGATGCGTCAGATGGCGGCGGGTGTCGGTATCGTACAGGTTCACCGCCAGCACCCCACCCGGTACCAGCGCCGCGTGGCAGTCCTTGTAGAAGCCGCGGCTGAGCAGCGCGGCCGGGATGCCGTCGGCGTCGTAGGCGTCGAGCAGCAGCAGGTCGTAGCGGTCGCGCCGTTGCCGCAGCAACCGCGCGCCGTCGCCGTGCACGGCCTCGAAGCGCGCGTCGTCGTCCGGAATGCGGAACGCCGCGCGCAGGGCCAGCACGTCGGCATCGGCCTCGATCGCCTCGATCCGCGCCTGCGGCAGGTGCCGATAGCAGAACTTGGCCTGCGAACCGCCGCCGAGGCCGACGATGCCGATCCGCCGCGGATCCGGGCGCAGCAGCAGCGCGCCAAGCATGCTGCGGGTGTAGCCGACCTGCAGCACGTCCGGCCACCAGGTGTACATGCGGCTCTGGGTCACTTCGCCCTTGAACTGCAGGCTGGTGTAGCGCCAGCCATGACGCACGTAGGGTTGTCCGGGACGCAGGTCGGCAGGCGCGTCCGCTCCCTGCCGCAGCAGGCGGCGCAGCGCGGCCCAGCGGCCGCCGCCGGGCGCCGCACTCACGGCTTGGCGATGTCGTTGGCGACCCCGTGCGGCACATGCCCGGCGGCGACGCGCTCGCGGGCAGCGCTGTCGATGTTGTGCTGCGAATCGTCGAAGAAGATGTCAGCGCCGAACGCCTGCAGGAACGGGCCCTTGTGGCGGCCGCCGAGGAACAGCGCCTCGTCCAGGCGCACGCCCCATTCGCGCAGGGTGCGGATCACCCGCTCGTGCGCCGGCGCCGAGCGTGCGGTGACAAGCGCGGTGCGGATCGGCGAGGCTTCGCCGGCCGGAAACGCGGACTGCAGCGCATGCAGTGCCGACAGGAAATTGCGGAACGGCCCGCCGGTCAGCGGCTCGCGCGCGTTCTCGCGTTCGTAGCGACCGAACGCCTCCACGCCCTGCTCGCGCGAGAACCGCTCGCCCTCGTCGCCGAAGATCACCGCATCGCCGTCGAAGGCGATGCGCAGCTGCGTGGACAGGCGGTCGGCGTCGATCGCGCCAGCCGCCGCGGCCGCTTCCTGCGCGTGCTCGCCGGGCGGCTTGGGCAGGATGGTCGCCGCGGCGATGCCATGGCTGAGCGCGCGCCGCACCGACTCCGGGTTGGCCGACAGGAACAGGTCGGTGCCGAACGGCTTGACGTAGGGCCAGGTCGCCTCGCCGGAGGTGAAGGTGGCACGCACGATGCCCAGGCCGTAGTGCTGGATCGAATTGAAGATGCGCAGCCCGGTGTCGGCGGAATTGCGCGAGAGCAGGATCACCTCCACCGGCGGCGTCTCCGGCGGCGTGCCCTGGTTCAGCGCCAGCAGCTTGCGCACCACCGGAAACGCCACCCCGGGCGTCAGCACATCGTCCTCGCGCTCGCGCTGATACGCGCTGTACGCCTCCACCCCCTCCCGCTCGAACAGGGCATGGCCCTCTTCCAGATCGAACAAGGCGCGCGAGGTGACCGCGACGGTGAGCAGACGGGGGGAGTTGTCGGACATGAGAGCAGGGATTCGGCAGTGGGGATTGGGGATTGGCAAAAGCGGGCAAAGGGATCGGAAGGTGCACAGAGGAATCAGAGAAAGCGGTGCGCTGTTACGAATCCCCAATCCCGACTCCCGAATCCCCGCCCCTACACCATAAATTGCTCGCTCAAGATCCGCTCCTCCAGGTTGTGCTCCGGATCGAACAGCAGGGTGACCAGGCGGTCGCGGGATTCGCGGATGGTGACTTCGACCACGTCGCGGGTCTCGTGCGAGTCGGCGGTGACGCTGACCGGGCGCTTGTACGGGTCCAGCACGCGGAAGCGCACTTCGATGTCGGCCTTGAGGATCGCGCCACGCCAGCGCCGCGGCCGGTACGGGGCGATCGGGGTCAGCGCCAGGGTGTGCGAGCCCAGCGGCAGGATCGGTCCGTGCGCGGAGGAGTTGTAGGCGGTGCTGCCGGCCGGGGTGGACACCAGCACGCCGTCGCAGATCAGTTCGTCCACGCGGGTCTGGCCGTTGAGGTCGATGCTCACGTGCGCGGCCTGGCGGGTCTGCCGCAGCAGCGAAACCTCGTTGTAGGCCAGCGAGCCGGTGGTGGCGCCGGATTCGGTCTGCGCGAGCATTTCCAGCGGCCGCAGCTTGGCCGGTTCGGCCAGCGCCAGGCGCGCGACCAGGTCGTCGTCGCGGAACTGGTTCATCAGGAAACCGACCGTGCCCAGCTTCATGCCGAACACCGGCTTGCCCAGGCTGCCGTGGCGATGCAGGGTCTGCAGCATGAAGCCGTCGCCGCCGAGCGCGCACAGCACGTCGGCGTCGGCCGGCTCGCAGTCGCCGTAGCGTGTCACCAACTGTTCGCGCGCGTGCTGCGCCTCCGGCGCGACGCTGGCGAGGAAACAGATGCGGGGCGAGGACGGCAGGACGGAAGCATTCATGGCCCCGATCATACCCGCGGCGCCATGACTGGCGCGCGCAAGCGTACCGGCGACACCTATTTGCGGTCGCAGCGATGGCGCTGTCTGCGCTCGCCGCGGATGGCGCGTGCGCCTGCGCTGCGCTTGCGATCGTCCCCTGCGCCAGAACGCGTCCGCAGTCCCGGCGATTGCGAACCGGGCCTGCGACCGGGCCTTGTCGCGCGGTCCGGCCTATCTGCCGGACAGGTAATCGTCGCGCGCGGTGCGCGCGGCCTGCTCCTGCGTCGCCTGGCGCACCGGCGCCGGCACCAGCGGGGTCAGATGCGCCCGCACCTGCTGCGCCAGTTCCACCGACCTGATCTCGCCCATACCCTCCTGCTTGCGCGCATCGGCCAGGCACAGCCAGTACCAGGCGCGTGCCTCGTCCCGGCACGCCTGCGGGCCGCAGGCCTGGATCCAGGCAAGTTCGGGCTCCCAGCCAGCGCCCGCGCACCAGCCGGGACGGCTCCATTCGGCCAGCAGCGCGGCGTGGTCAGGCGTGGCGCCCACGCCCAGAAAACGACGACGGCCATACTCGCGCAAGGCCACGCTGCAGCCACAGATGTCCAGCCAGGTGCGGGCATGCACCGCGCGCTTCAGTGCGGCCAGCGCCGCGGCCTGCTCGCCCTGGGCGTCCAGCTGCAGAAACAGCGCATAGGCCGCATCGCCAACGGATGCCCTGGACAGGGCGCGCAAGCGCCTCAGGTCGCCCTGTCGCGCCTGCTGCATTGCCTGTTGCAGCCGCACCTCCAGCGGGGGCTGCCGTGCCTGGATGACGATCCACAACAGGATCAGCGCGGGGATGGCCAGGAACCACATGATGCGTCTCGAAAGAAGGCGCTGCGGGCGAATGCGCGCCGCATGACACGGATGGGATCGGCTAGCTTTACAGAATCGCCCTGCCGTGCGCAGCGCGGTCGACAGCAGCGGGGTGTTGCCGATCTGGCAATCGACGCGAGCAACAGCGCAATGCGGCGCATCCGACAAGGGCGTGTCGCCGCGGACGCAGGCGACCCGCCAGGCGGTACCACGCGATGACGCAGTACCGCCGTGGGCCAGGTCCGCGAGCGCGGACCTGGCCATCGACACACGACCTCAGACGCCGTGCGCCGCCAACTGGCCCAACCGCTGCACCGCCACCGACACCGTCGGGTAGTCCAGGGTCTTCTGCGCGGCCAGCTCCTGCAGCATGCTCAGGGTGAAACGCAGGCTGCTGTCGTCGCGCTGCAGCCAGTGCTGCACCTTGGCCTCGGCGGTGCCGCCCGGCAGGCTCAGCGCCTGGCCGGCCAGCGCGCTGTGGTGCTTGGCCAGTTCGTCGCGCAGCACGCCGCGGGCCACCGCATGCCAGCGGCCGTTGACCTCCAGCGCGTCGATCTGCTCGAACAGCCACGGCAACTGCAGCGCCTCGCCCAGGCGGAAGTGCACCTTGGACACTTCCACCGGCTTGAGCTTACGGGTGCGCGCCATTTCGATGATGTCGAACGCCGGCTCCAGGAAGCGCAGTTCCGACAGCTGCTGCGCCAGTGCCGGCGGCAGGCCCTTGTCCTGCCACTCCTGCACCAGGGCCTCGTAGCGCGGACGCTGCGAATCGGGCAGCACGCCGGAGGCGACGCGGATGTCGTTGAACGGCTCGTAGTAGCGCTCCACCGCCGCGGTGATGCCCGGCATCGGGCCCGGACGGAACAACAGCCAGCGCACGAAGGCGCGCTGCAGCGTCCAGATCACTTCCAGCGCGTCGATCTGCACCGACTCGGGCACCTTGCCGTCCAGCGCGTCGATCTGGGTCCACAGCGCGCGCGCATCCAGCGTCTCGCGGCTGATGGTGTAGGCCTTGGCGACCTCGGCGATGCTGCGGCCGGTGTCTTCCTGCATGCGCATCAGGAAGGTGGCGCCCATGCGGTTGATGGTGGTGTTGGTCACCGCGGTGGCGATGATCTCGCGCTTGAGGCGGTGCCGCTCCATCGCGTCGGCGTACTTCTTCTGCAGCGGCTGCGGGAAGTAGCGCTGCAGTTCCTTGGACAGGTAGGGGTCCTCGGGGATGTCCGATTCCAGCAACTGCTGGAACGCCACCAGCTTGGAGTAGGACAGCAGCACCGCCAGTTCCGGCCGGGTCAGGCCCTGGCCACGCGCCTTGCGCGCGGAGATCTCCGCGTCCGAGGGCAGGTATTCGATCTGCCGGTCGAGCAGGCCCTGCGCTTCCAGGGTGCGGATGAAGTGCTGCTTGGAGCCCAGGCGCTTGACGCTCATCCGCTCCATCAGGCTCAGCGCCTGGTTCTGGCGGATGTTGTCCCACAGCACCAGCTCGGCGACCTCGTCGGTCATCGACGCCAGCAGCTTGTTGCGCGCCTCCAGGGTCAGCTTCTTGGCCTGCACCACGTCGTTGAGCAGGATCTTGATGTTGACCTCGTGGTCGGAGGTGTCCACGCCGGCCGAGTTGTCGATGAAGTCGGTGTTGAGCAGCACGCCGACCTGCGCGGCCTCGATGCGGCCGAGTTGGGTCAGGCCGAGGTTGCCGCCCTCGCCCACGATCTTGCAGCGCAGTTCGCCGCCGTTGACGCGCAGGCCGTTGTTGGCGCGGTCGCCGACGTCGCCGTGGGTTTCGCTGGCGGCCTTGACGTAGGTGCCGATGCCGCCGTTCCAGAACAGGTCCACCGGCGCCTTGAGGATGGCGTTCATCAGGTCGTTCGGCGAGAGCTGCTTGACGCCCGGCTCCAGGCCCAGCGCCTCGCGCACCGGCGCGCTGATCTCGATCGACTTGAGCGTGCGCGGATAGATGCCGCCGCCAGCGCTGATCAGCTTGGCGTCGTAGTCGGCCCAGCTGGAGCGCGGCAGCTTGAACAGGCGCTCGCGCTCGGCGAAGGACGCCGCCGCGTCCGGGTTCGGGTCCAGGAAGATGTGGCGGTGGTCGAACGCGGCCAGCAGGCGGATATGGCGCGACAGCAGCATGCCGTTGCCGAACACGTCGCCGGACATGTCGCCGATACCCACGCAGGTGAAGTCCTCGTTCTGGCAGTCGCGGCCCAGCGCGCGGAAATGGCGCTTGACCGACTCCCAGGCGCCACGCGCGGTGATGCCCATGCCCTTGTGGTCGTAGCCGACCGAGCCGCCGGAGGCGAACGCATCGCCCAGCCAGAAGCCGTGGTCCAGCGCCAGGCCGTTGGCGATGTCGGAGAAGGTGGCCGTGCCCTTGTCGGCGGCGACCACCAGGTACGGGTCGTCCTGGTCGTGGCGCACCACCTGCGGCGGCGGCACGATCTTGCCGCCGACGATGTTGTCGGTGATGTCCAGCAGGCCCTGGATGAACAGCTTGTAGCAGGCGATGCCCTCGGCCAGCACCGCATCGCGGTCGCCGCCGACCGGCGGGCGCTTGCAGAAGAAGCCGCCCTTGGCGCCGACCGGCACGATCACCGTGTTCTTGACCATCTGCGCCTTGACCAGGCCCAGCACCTCGGTACGGAAGTCCTCGCGCCGGTCGGACCAGCGCAGGCCGCCACGCGCCACCGCACCGAAGCGCAGGTGCACGCCCTCCACGCGCGGGCCATACACGAAGATCTCGCGGTACGGACGCGGCTTGGGCAGGTCCGGCACTTTGGCCGAATCCAGCTTGAAGCTGATGCAGTGGCCCAGCCCGCCGTCGGCGCTGCGCTGGTAGTGGCTGGTGCGCAGGGTCGCCTCGATCACGCCCTTGAAGCTGCGCAGGATGCGGTCCTCGTCCAGGCTCGCCACCTGGTCGAACAGCTTCAGCAGCGCCGCCGAGACCGCCTCCAGCTGCGCCTCGCGATTGCCGCTGCGCGCATCGATCACCGGCTGCAGCGCCTTCAGCGCGGCTTCGTCGCCGTTGGCCAGCAGGCGCAGCTGCGCCGCCAGCGCGGCCTGGCCCTCGGCGATCTGCGCCTTGCTCTCGCTGCCGGTGGCCGGGTCGAAGCGCGCCTCGAACAGTTCCACCAGCAGCCGCGCCAGCAGCGGATAGCGGTTGCAGGTTTCTTCCACGTAGGCCTGCGAGAACGGCACGCCGGTCTGCAGCAGGTACTTGCAGTAGCCGCGCAGCACCGCGACCTGGCGCCAGCTCAGGCTGGCGCCGACGATCAGGCGGTTGAAGCCGTCGTTCTCGGCATCGCCGCGCCAGATCCGCACGAAGGCCTCGCACAGCGGCGCGTCGGCGGCCTCCACGTCGATGCTGCCGGCCAGCGGCTCGACCTCGAAATCCTGGATCGACAGCGGCGTGCCATCCACCACCAACCGGTACGGGCGCTCGGAGATCACCCGCAGGCCCAGGTTTTCCATCATCGGCAGCACGTCCGACAGCGGCAGGTCGTCATGCTGGCGGTACAGCTTCAGGCGCAGGCTGTCGGCGCCGTCGCGGCGCAGGGCCTGCAGACTCAGGTGCAGGTCTTCCGGACCGCGCAGCGCGGCCAGGCGCTCGACGTCGCGCGCGGCGATCTGCGCGGTCGACTCCTCGATGTAGCCGGCCGGCAGCGCGCGGCCATAGCCGGCGGCCAGGCGCAGGCCGTCGCGCTCGCCGCGGCTGGCCACCAGCGCCTCGCGCAGGTCGTCGTGCCAGTTGCGCAGCAGGTGCGCCAGGCGCGATTCCAGTTCGGTGGTGTCGAACTCCAGCGCCTCGCCGGGCTTGGGCCGCACGATCATGTGCAGCTGCGCCAGCGGCGACTCGCCCAGCACCACGTTGGAATCGATGTACTCGCCGTGCAGCGCGTCCTTCAGCAAGGCCTCGATGCGCAGGCGCACGTCGGTGTTGAAGCGCTCGCGCGGGATGTACACCAGCGCGGAAATGAAGCGGCCGTACTTGTCGCGGCGCAGGAACAGGCGGCTGCGCACCCGCTCCTGCAGGCCGAGGATGCCCATCGCGGTGCGGTACAGCTCGTCCTCGTTGGACTGGAACAGTTCCTCGCGCGGCAGCGTCTCCAGGATGTGGCGCAGCGCCTTGCCGCTGTGGCTGCTCGGGGTCAGCTCGGACTTGCGCATGACCGAGTCGAAGCGCTCGCGCACCAACGGGATCTCCCACGGGCGGCGGTTGTAGGCACTGGAGGTGAACAGGCCGAGGAAGCGCTGCTCGGCGACGATGCGGCCCTTGGCGTCGAACTCCAGCACGCCGATGTAGTCCATGTAGCCGCTGCGGTGCACCCGCGAGCGCGCGTTGGTCTTGGTCAGGATCAGCGCTTCCTTGGTGCCGGACTCGCTGAGGCCATGCGCGGCCAGCGTGCGCACCGGCCGCGCCGGCGACTTGTCCTGCCCTCGCAGCAGGCCCAGGCCGCTGTCCTCCAGCGGCGCCAGCACGTCTTCGCCGCCCTGCTTCTCCACCCGATATTCGCGGTAGCCGAAGAAGGTGAAATGGTCGGCCGCGGCCCAGCGCAGGAATTCCTGCGCCTCGCGCCGGCCCTTGTCGTCCACCGGCAGGCGCCGCGTGGTCAGGTCGTCGGCCAGCGCCAGCATCTTCTCGCGCATGCTGCTCCAGTCGCGCACGATGTTGCGCACCTCGCCGAGGATGCGTCGGATCGCCGCTTCCACCTGCGCCATGTCCTCCGGCGGCTGGCGGTCGATCTCCAGCGCCATCAGCGACTCCGGCTTGCCCTCGCCCACGCTTTCCAGCGTGCCGCCCTTGTCGCGCTGCATGCGCAGCACCGGGTGGCCCAGCACGTGCACGCCGATGCCCAGTTCCGCCAGCGCCATGCTCACCGAGTCGACCAGGAACGGCATGTCGTCGTTGACGATCTGCAGCACCGTGTGCGACGACTCCCAGCCGTCGTCCTTCAGGTTCGGATTGAACACCCGCACGTTGACCGTGCCCGGCTTGCGCTTGCGCGCGAATTCCAGCATCGACGCGGCCAGCGCCGCCCACTCCTGCGCGCTGTGGTGGGGGAACTCGTCCTCCTCCATGCGCTTGTAGAACTCCTCGGCGAACGTCTGCGCCTCGTCCTGGCGCGCGGCCGGATAGCGCTTGCGCAGCGCCGCGAACACCGGGGTCAGGCTGAAACCGCTAGCGACCGGCGCCGCGTCGATCACCTTGGCCGTGGCCGGAACGGTCGCGGCCAGCTTGGGCGGCGTCGCGGCCTTGCGCGGGGCGGCGGGCTTGGCTGCAGGCTTGGCGGCCGCCTTGGTCTTGGCAGGCGCCTTGGCCGGCTTGGTGGCGGACGGGGTCGCGGAGGTGCGGGTGGCGGCCGAGGATTTGGAACGGGAAGCGGCGTGTTTGGGTTTCATGACGGAGAGCAGCAGCGATGCTCGATGGGAAAGCGCGAATTGTACCGGTGCCTCGTTCAACTACCTTGCTGCATCGCAAACCGAGGGCGTGGCGAAGACGACGCGCCAGATCACGCAAAGTGTCTACAAACATCGTCGTCACGCGGCGGTCACCATGCTTTCCCTGACCGGGCTGTTGTCAACAAGAACGCGCCGGTGTCAAGGCTGTTCCAATTCTAAACTGGACGGTATAGTCCACAATCGATGAACACCCCCCTCGCCTCTGCCGCACAGCGCCAAGCGCGCGACCAGCGCGTGTACGCCGCCGTGCGCGAGCTGCTGGCCGAGGAAGGCATGGGCCTGAGCATGGAGGCGGTGGCCGCACGCGCCGGCTGCTCCAAGCAGACCCTGTACAGCCGCTACCGCAGCAAGCAGGGCCTGCTGCGGCGGGCGATGCAGGATCACCTGGACCTGGCCACCGCGCACCTGGAGCCGGTGCAGGACGACCTGCGCGGCAGCCTGCTGCGCTTCGCCTGCGAATACCTGGAGCAGTTGTCGGAACCGCGAGTGCTGCAGAGTTGCCAGCTGATCGCCGCCGAGTCGCGGCACTTCCCCGACGAAGCGCGCGCCATGTTCCGCGACAGCGCCGGTGCGCTGATGCAGCGCCTGGGCGAATGCCTGCGCGGCGCCATGGCCCGCGACCAGCTCCGGCATGACGATCCGCACTTCATGGCCGAACTGCTGTTGAGCATGATCGTCGGCATGGATTTCGAGCGTCAGCGCTTCCACAGCGCGCATCGCGGCGACGCCGCCGCACAGCGCGCCTGGGCCGAGTTCGCCGTGGACGGCTTTTTGCGCGCGTTCGCCGCCACCCCTTCCCTTCCTTCTACAAAACCAGACCGGAGTACCACCCGATGACCTCCCCGTTGCGTTCTCTCGCCCTGGCCTGCGCCGTCGTGGTGGTGTTGGCGTCCTGCAAGAAACAGGAGCAGCAGCAGGCCATGCCGCCGCCGGAAGTGGGCGTGCTGCAGGCACAGCCGCAGACCGTCCCGCTGCAGCGCGACCTGGTCGGCCGCCTGTCCGCGTTCCGCAGCGCCGATGTGCGCGCCCGCGTGGCCGGCGTGCTGGAAAAGCGCCTGTACACCGAAGGCACCGACGTCAAGGAAGGCCAGCCGCTGTTCCAGATCGACCCGGCGCCGCTGCGGGCGACCCTGGCCTCGGCACAGGGCCAGCTGGCCGCGGCCGAAGCCACCTACGCCAATGCCAAGGCCGCCGCCGCCCGCGCGCGCAGCCTGGCGCCGCAGGCCTACGTGTCCAAGTCCGACCTGGACAACGCCGAGGCCACCGAGCGCAGCTCCGCCGCCTCGGTGCAGCAGGCCCGTGCGGCGGTCGAAACCGCGCGCATCAACCTCGGCTACGCCACCGTCACCGCGCCCATCGCCGGCCGCGCCGGCAAGCAGCAGGTCACCGAGGGCGCGCTGGTCGGCCAGGGCGACAGCACCCTGCTGACCACCATCGACCAGCTCGACCCGCTGTACGTCAACTTCTCGATGAGCGCCGACGAACTGGCGCAGCTGCGCCAGGCGCAGACCGAGGGCAACGTCGCCCTCAACGCCGAGGACAAGTCCACCGTGCAGATCAAGCTCGGCGACGGCAGCACCTATGCGCATGCCGGCACCCTGGACTTCTCCGGCGCCGCGGTCGACCCGAGCACCGGCTCGGTGACGCTGCGCGCGTTGCTGCCGAACCCGGACCGGGTGCTGCTGCCGGGCGCCTTCGTCAGCTTTGCGGCCAATCTGGGCGAGCGCAAGGACGTGTACCTGATCCCGCAGGCGGCCGTGCTGCGCGACGCCAAGGGCCCCTACGCCATGGTGGTGGGCAAGGACGGCAAGGTGGTGCGCAAGGACCTGACCACGGCCGGCCAGCAGGGCGACAAGTGGATCGTCAGCGGCGGCCTGCAGAGCGGCGACCAGGTCGTGGTCAGCGGCCTGCCCAAGGTCAAGGAAGGCGCACCGGCCGTGGCCAAGCCGTGGGACCCGAACGCCGCCGCCCAGGGCCAGGGCCCGGGTGCCGGCGCGGCTCCCGGCCAGGGCGCGCAAGGCGCCGCGGCGCCGGCCAAGGGCGCCGCCCCGGCGCAGGGCGCAGCGCACGGCGACACGCCGGACGCCGCCTCGCATTCCGACCAGCCGAAGCAGTAACGGACTCCCCCCATGCCTAAGTTCTTCATCGAACACCCGGTCTTCGCCTGGGTGGTGGCGATCCTGATCTCGCTCAGCGGCGTGATCGCCATCCTCAATCTCGGCGTCGAGTCGTATCCCTCGATCGCCCCGCCCCAGGTCACCGTCACCGCCACCTATCCCGGCGCCAGCGCCAGCACCACCGAACGCTCGGTCACCCAGGTGATCGAGCAGCAGCTGACCGGCATCGATCACCTGCTGTACTTCAGCTCGTCGTCGTCCTCCAGCGGCACCGCCACCATCACCCTGACCTTCGAGACCGGCACCGACGCGGACATCGCCCAGGTGCAGGTGCAGAACAAGGTGTCGCTGGCCACCCCGCGCCTGCCCTCGGAAGTGACCGCGCAGGGCGTGGTGGTGGCCAAGGCCAACGCCGGCTTCCTCAGCGTGATCGCGCTGCGTTCGGACAACCCGTCGATCGACCGCGACGCGCTCAACGACATCGTCGGGTCGCGCGTGCTGGAGCAGATCTCGCGCGTGCCCGGCGTCGGCAGCACCCAGCAGTTCGGTGCCGAATACGCCATGGACATCTGGCTGAACCCTGAGAAGCTGCAGGGTTACCACATGTCCGCCAACGACGTGTACACCGCGATCCGCGCGCAGAACGTGCAGTTCGCGGCCGGTTCGCTGGGTTCGGATCCGGCGCCGCAGGGCCAGTCGTTCACCGCCACGGTCAGCGCCGAGGGCCGCTTCACCTCGCCCGAGCAGTTCGAGAACATCATCCTGCGCGCCGACGGCAACGGCACCGTGGTGCGGCTGAAGGACGTGGCCCGGGTCGCGTTCGGCCCGACCAACTTCGGTTTCGACACCCAGTACAACGGCAAGCCCACCGGCGCCTTCGCCATCCAGCTGCTGCCGGGCGCCAACGCACTGAACGTGTCGGCGGCGGTCAAGGCCAAGATGGACGAGCTGCAGCCCAGCTTCCCGCAGGGCGTCACCTGGTTCACGCCGTACGAGAGCACCACCTTCGTCAAGATCTCGATCGAGGAAGTGGTCAAGACCCTGGCCGAGGCGATCGTGCTGGTGTTCCTGGTGATGCTGGTGTTCCTGCAGAACTTCCGCGCCACCATCATCCCCACCCTGGTCATCCCGGTGGCGCTGCTGGGCACCTTCCTGGGCATGTGGGCGATCGGCTTCACCATCAACCAGCTGACCCTGTTCGCGATGGTGCTGGCGATCGGCATCGTGGTCGACGACGCGATCGTGGTGATCGAGAACGTCGAACGCATCATGTCCGAGGAGCACCTGGCACCGAAGGCGGCCACGCACAAGGCGATGACCCAGATCACCGGCGCGGTGGTGGCGATCACCGTGGTGCTGGCGGCGGTGTTCATCCCCTCGGCGATGCAGCCGGGCGCGGCCGGCGCGATCTACAAGCAGTTCGCGATCACCATCGCCATGTCGATGGCGTTCTCGGCGTTCCTGGCGCTGAGCTTCACCCCGGCGCTGTGTGCGGCGTTCCTCAAGCCCACCCACAACGACAACCCGAACTGGGTCTACCGCACCTTCAACAAGTACTACGACAAGCTGTCGCATCGCTACGTCGGCGCGGTCGGCAGCACCATCCGCCGCGCGCCGCGCTGGATGGCGGTGTTCGCGCTGCTGTTGGTGCTGTGCGGCTTCCTGTTCACGCGCATGCCGGGCAGCTTCCTGCCGGAAGAGGACCAGGGCTTCGCGCTGGCGATCGTGCAGTTGCCGCCGGGTGCGACCAAGACCCGCACCAACGAGGTGTTCGCGCAGATGCGCGGCGTGCTGCAGCAGCAGAAGGCGGTCGAAGGCATGCTGCAGGTGGCCGGCTTCAGCTTCCTGGGCCGCGGCGAGAACGTGGGCATGGGCTTCATCCGGCTCAAGCCCTGGGACGAGCGCGACATCGCCGCAGGCGACCTGATCCAGCAGTTGAACGGCATGTTCTACGGGATCAAGGACGCGCAGATCTTCGTGGTCAACCTGCCGACCGTGCAGGGCCTGGGCCAGTTCGGCGGCTTCGACATGTGGCTGCAGGACCGCAGCGGCCAGGGCGAGGAAGCCCTGCTGCAGGCGCGCAACATCGTGCTCGGCAAGGCCGCGCAGCGCCAGAACGCGCTGGCCGGCGTGCGTCCGAACGGCCTGGAGAACTCGCCGCAGCTGCAGCTGAAGGTGGACCGCGTGCAGGCGCAGTCGATGGGCCTGTCGGTGAGCGACATTTATCAGTCGATCCAGCTGATGCTGGCGCCGGTGTACGTCAACGACTTCTTCTACGAAGGCCGCATCAAGCGCGTCAACATGCAGGCCGACGCGCCGTTCCGCACCGGTCCGGAGTCGCTGCGCAACTTCTACGTGCCCAGCAGTACGTCCACCGACAGCAGCGGCCTGCCGCAGATGATCCCGCTGAGCACGGTGGTGAGTTCGGACTGGATCTACAGCTCGCCCTCGCTGAGCCGCTACAACGGCTACTCGGCGGTCAACATCGTCGGCAACCCGGCGCCGGGCGGCAGCTCCGGCCAGGCGATGAGCGCGATGGAGGACATCGTCAACAACGACCTGCCGCCGGGCTTCGGTTTCGACTGGAGCGGCATGTCGTACCAGGAAATCATCGCCGGCAATACCGCGACGCTGCTGCTGGTGCTGTCGATCGTGGTGGTGTTCCTGTGCCTGGCTGCGCTGTACGAAAGCTGGTCGATCCCGGTGTCGGTGCTGCTGGTGGTGCCGATCGGCGTGCTCGGCGCGGTGGCGTTCTCGCTGCTGCGCGGCCTGCCCAACGACATCTACTTCAAGATCGGCCTGATCACGGTGATCGGCCTGGCGGCCAAGAACGCGATCCTGATCGTCGAGTTCGCGGTGGAGCAGCGGGCGATGGGCAAGACCCTGCGCGAGGCCGCGGCCGAAGCGGCGCACCTGCGCTTCCGCCCGATCCTGATGACCTCGTTCGCGTTCATCCTCGGCGTGCTGCCGATGGCGATCTCCACCGGCGCCGGCGCCAACGCCCGCCACGCCATCGGTACCGGCGTGATCGGCGGCATGCTGTTCGCCACCGTGCTGGGCGTGCTGTTCATCCCGCTGTTCTTCGTGATGGTGCGGCGCATGCTCGGCGACAAGCTGGACGAGCCGTCGAAGGAGTTCACGCAGATGCAGGAAGCGGGCCTGTCGCGGCATCAGCCGGATCGCTGAGGGGCGGGAATTGGGGATTCGGGAGTGGGGATTCGTAAGGCGAGCCCCACTCCCGGTCCTGATGCCTCTCTGTAGAAACAAACAAAAGCGGCCGCAAGGCCGCTTTTTTGTTGTCCGGGAATCTGGTCGGGAAGCGCGACCCAACACCCCATGCAGGCGGAGCGCTCATTGAAGGCTGAGCGCTCCTTGTGGGAGGGACTTCAGTCCCGACGCATTGCAGCCCGAACGCCGCTCATCCCTTTTCCGCGAAAAGAAAAAGCGGCCTCGCGGCCGCTTCTCCTGATCCCTCAACCGATTCGGGAACCGGCAAATCCCGACTCCCGACTCACGGCTTCACCGCAGCCCAGTCTCGTTGCGCGCGATCACCAAGCGCTGGATCTCGCTGGTGCCTTCGTAGATCTCGGTGATCTTGGCATCGCGGAAGTAACGCTCCAGCGGCATCTCCTTGGAATAGCCCATGCCGCCGTGGATCTGCACCGCCTGGTGGGTGATCCACATCGCCGCCTCGGAGGCAGTCAGCTTGGCCACCGAGGCCTCGGTGGTGAAGCGCTGGCCCTGCCCCTTCAGCCAGGCCGCGCGCAAGGTCAGCAGCAGCGCCGCGTCCAGCTTGCACTTCATGTCGGCGATCTTGGCCTGGGTCATCTGGAACGCGCCGATCGGCGAACCGAACGCCTTGCGCTCCTTCACGTACTCCAGGGTCGCCTCGTAGGCGGCGCGGGCCAGGCCGATCGCCTGCGAGGCGATGCCGATGCGGCCGGCGTCGAGCACGCTCATCGCGATCTTGAAGCCCTCGCCCGGCGTGCCAAGCACCTCGTCGGCGCTGGCCACGTAGTCCTGGAACTCGATCTCGCAGGTGGCCGAGGCGCGGATGCCCAGCTTGGGCTCGGTCTTGCCGCGGTGGAAGCCCGGCTTGTCGGTGTCGACGACGAAGGCGGTGATGCCGCGCGCGCCCTTGTCCGGCTCGCTCATCGCGAACAGCACGATGTACTTGGCGACCGGGCCGGAGGTGATCCAGCTCTTCTTGCCGTTGATGACGAAGCTGCCGTCGTCCTGCCGCACCGCGCGGCACCGCATCGCGGTGGCGTCGGAGCCGGACTGCGGCTCGGTCAGCGCGAAGGCGCCGATCTCGCGGCCCTCGGCGATGGCGCGCACGTATTTCTGCTTCTGCTCCTCGTTGCCGTTCTTGAGGATGCCGGCGCAGAACAGCGAGTTGTTGACCGACATGATGGTCGAATGGGCGGCATCGCCTGCGGCGATCTCGACCATCGCCAGCACGTAGGCGATCGGGTCCATGCCGGCACCGCCGTATTCCTCCGGCACTTCGATGCCCATCAGCCCGTTCTCGCCCAGCAGGCGGATGTTCTCCAGCGGGAATTCGCCGGTACGGTCGTGGTGCTCGGCGCTGGGGGCGATCCGCTCCTGGGCGATGCGCCGCGCCACGTCCTGGATCATCAATTGCTCTTCGGTAAAGCTGAAATCCACGTCGAACCCCTCCCGGGCTTGTTGGTGCGGCCATTGTAGCCGTGCCGACCATACGCTGGCGTGTGCAACTTGACCGGAACCGCCGCCCGGACCAAAATATCTCTATATCGCGATAGGAAGATATTTATGGATCTGGAGGACTGGTCGTCCCGGCTGAAGGTCTTCGCCGACGCCACCCGCGTGCGCCTGCTGGCGCTGCTGGAGCAGGAGGAGCTGACCGTGGCCGAGCTGTCGGCCATCACCCGCCTGGCGCAGCCGCGGGTCTCGACCCACCTGGCCAAACTCAAGGAAGCCGGGCTGGTGCGCGACCGCCGCGCCGGCGTGTCGGCCTATTATCGCTTCGACGAGACCCTGCTGGACCCGGCCCAGCGTGCGCTGTGGCTGGCGCTGAGCACAGGCAGCGACGACCCGCTGCTGCGCCAGGACGCCGAGCGCGTGGCCGCGGTGCTGGCCAACCGCGCCGCCGACCAGAACTGGGCCGACTCGGTGGCCGGCGACATGGAACGCCACTATTCGCCCGGCCGCACCTGGGAAGCGCTGGCGCGCACGGCCCTGCCGCTGCTGGAAACCGGCGACGTGCTCGACATCGCCTCCGGCGACGGCGTGCTGGCCGAACTGGTGGCGCCGCACGCGCGCCGCTACGTCTGCATCGACACCAGCGCGCGGGTGGTGGCCGCGGCCAGCGAGCGCCTGCGCCGGCTCGGCAACGTGGAAGTGCGCGAGGGCGACATGCACGCCCTGCCCTTCGCCGACGCCAGCTTCGACCTGGTGGTGATGATGCACGCCCTGACCTACGCCACCAAGCCGGCGCAGGCGGTGTGCGAATCGGCGCGGGTGCTGCGCCCGGGCGGGCGCCTACTGCTGTGCAGTTTGGCGCGCCACGAACACAAGGCCGCGGTGCAGGCCTACGGCCACGTCAACCTCGGCTTTTCGGCCAAGGAACTGCGCAAGTTCGTCGGCAAGGCCGGGCTCGAGGTCTCCAGCCTGGAAACCGTGACCCGCGAGAAGCGCCCGCCGCACTTCGAAGTGATTTCGTTGATTGCTGGGAAGCCGGGAATCGGGAATGGGGATTCGGGAGTGGAGAAGGCAAAAGCCAAGGCGGAGGCCGGAGCATGAGTGGCGCGGCGGTTTCACCAATCCCCAATCCCCAATCCCCACTCCCGGGCCTGCCCTGGCTGAACCCGGAGCGCACGCAGAAACTGCTGCAGGCCCTCTCCAAGCGCATCCTGATCATCGATGGCGCGATGGGCACGATGATCCAGCGCCATGGGCTGCAGGAAGCCGACTATCGCGGCGAGCGCTTCGCCGAGGGCTACGACGCGCAGGCCGGGCACGTGCACGGCCCTGGCTGCGACCACGCGCCGCAGGGCCACGACCTGAAGGGCAACAACGACCTGTTGCTGCTGACCCGGCCGGAGGTGATCGCCGAGATCCACCGTGCCTACCTCGATGCTGGCGCCGACCTGCTCGAAACCAATACCTTCAACGCGACGTCGATCAGCCAGGCCGACTACCACCTGGAACACCTGGTCTACGAACTCAACAAGGCCGGCGCGCAGGTCGCGCGCGCCTGCTGCGACGCGGTCGAAGCGCTGACGCCGGACAAGCCGCGGTTCGTGATCGGCGTGCTCGGCCCGACCAGCCGCACCGCCTCGATCAGCCCGGACGTCAACGACCCCGGTTTCCGCAACACCAGCTTCGACGAACTGCGCGCCACCTACCGCGAGGCCATCGACGGCCTGATCGACGGCGGCGCCGACACGCTGATGGTGGAGACCATCTTCGACACGCTCAACGCCAAGGCCGCGCTGTACGCGATCGAGGAAGTGTTCGACGCGCGCGGCGGGCGCCTGCCGGTGATGATCTCCGGCACCATCACCGACGCCTCCGGCCGCACCCTGTCCGGGCAGACCGCCGAGGCGTTCTACGCCTCGGTCGCGCACGGGCGGCCGCTGTCGGTGGGGCTGAACTGCGCGCTCGGCGCCAAGGACCTGCGCCCGCACGTGGAGACCCTGGCGCGGATCGCCGACGGCTACGTCAGCGCCCACCCCAACGCCGGCCTGCCCAACGCCTTCGGCGAATACGACGAGACGCCGGAGGAAATGGCGGCGACGCTGCGCGAGTTCGCCGAGTCCGGGCTGCTGAACCTGGTCGGCGGCTGCTGCGGCACCACCCCGGCGCACATCCGCGCCATCGCCGAGGCGGTGCGCGGGCTGGCGCCGCGCGTGCCGCTGGCGGCGCAGGCGCAGGCCGCCTGATGAACGCCGCGCGCACCCTCGCCGTCGCCACCCGCGTGCGCGCCTGCACCTCCCTGTTTCCGGAACGCTGATCATGTCCTCCGCCCGCCACACCCGCCTGTCCGGCCTGGAGCCGCTGCTGCTGACCCCGGACCTGCTGTTCGTCAACGTCGGTGAGCGCACCAACGTCACCGGCAGCGCGCAGTTCCGCAAGCTGATCAAGGAAGAGCGCTACGAGGAGGCGGTGGAGGTGGCGCGCCAGCAGGTCGCCAACGGCGCGCAGATCCTCGACGTCAACATGGACGAGGGCCTGATCGACTCGGAGAAGGCGATGGTGCGCTTTCTCAACCTGATCATGTCCGAGCCGGACATCGCGCGCATCCCGATCATGGTCGACTCCTCCAAGTGGAGCGTGATCGAGGCCGGGCTGAAGTGCCTGCAGGGCAAGAGCGTGGTCAATTCGATCTCGCTCAAGGAAGGCGAGGCGCAGTTCGTCGAACACGCGCGCAAGGTGCTGCGCTACGGCGCCGCGGCGGTGGTGATGGCGTTCGACGAGGTCGGCCAGGCCGACACCTGCGCGCGCAAGGTGGAAATCTGCACCCGCGCCTACCGCATCCTCACCGAGCAGGTCGGGTTCCCGCCGGAAGACATCATCTTCGATCCGAACATCTTCGCCGTGGCCACCGGCATCGAGGAGCACGACAACTACGCGGTCGACTTCATCGAAGCGACCCGCGAGATCAAGCGCACCCTGCCGCATTGCCATGTCTCCGGCGGCGTCTCCAACGTGTCGTTCTCGTTCCGCGGCAACGAGACCGTGCGCCAGGCGATCCATTCGGTGTTCCTGTATCACGCCATCGCCGCGGGCATGGACATTGGCATCGTCAACGCCGGCGGCATGCCGATCTACGACGAACTGGATGCGGAACTGCGCGAGCGCGTGGAGGACGTGATCCTCAACCGCCGCCGCGACGCCACCGAGCGCCTGCTGGAGATCGCCGAACGTTACAAAAAAGCGGGCAATCGGGATGCGGGAACCGGGAATCGGGAAAAGCTGGCGTGGCGCGAGAAGACGGTGCGCGAGCGGTTGAGCCATGCGCTGGTGCATGGCATCGACGAGTTCGTCGAGGTCGATACCGAAGAGGCGCGGCAGCAGGCCGCGCGCCCGCTGGACGTGATCGAAGGTCCGCTGATGGACGGCATGAACGTGGTCGGCGACCTGTTCGGCGCCGGCAAGATGTTCCTGCCGCAGGTGGTGAAGTCGGCGCGGGTGATGAAGAAGGCGGTCGCCTACCTGCTGCCCTACATCGAGGCAGAGAAGCTGCGCAGCGGCGACACCGGCAAGTCCAACGGCAAGATCATCATGGCCACGGTCAAGGGCGACGTGCACGACATCGGCAAGAACATCGTCGGCGTAGTCCTGGCCTGCAACAACTTCGACGTGATCGACCTCGGGGTGATGGTACCCACCCAGACCATCCTCGACCGCGCCCGTGCCGAGAACGCCGACATCATCGGCCTGTCCGGGCTGATCACCCCGTCGCTGGAAGAGATGACCCACGTCGCCCGCGAGATGCAGCGGCAGGGCTTCTCGATGCCGCTGTTGATCGGCGGCGCCACCACCTCGCGCGCGCACACCGCGCTGAAGATCGACCCGCACTATGCGGCGCCGACGGTCTGGGTGAAGGATGCCTCGCGCGCGGTCGGCGTGGCGCAATCGCTGATCTCGCGCGACCTGCGCGCGGCCTTCGTCGCCGCCAACGACGCCGACTACGCCGAGATCCGCCAGCGCCACAAGAACCGCGGCGACGCCAAGCGCCTGGTGTCGCTGGCCCACGCGCGCGGCCAGCGCTTCGACGGCGGCTGGGACGCCTACACCCCGCCAGCGCCCAGGCAGCCCGGCCTGCACGTGTTCGACGACTACCCGCTGGACGACCTGGTCCCGCTGATCGACTGGACCCCGTTCTTCCAGGCCTGGGAACTGGCCGGCAAGTTCCCTGCGATCCTCACCGACGAGATCGTCGGCCAGCAGGCCAGCGAGCTGTACCAGGACGCGCTGGCGATGCTGCAGCGGATCGTCGCCGAGAAATGGCTGACCGCCAAGGCCGTGTTCGGGCTGTGGCCGGCGCAGTCGGTCGGGGATGACGTTGTGGTCCTGACGGACCGGCAATCGGGAGACGGGAATGGGGAATCGTCGAGTGGGACTGCGTCGCTCGACCATTCCCGATTCTCCATTCCCCATTCCCTGCACTTCCTGCGCCAACAGGTCGACAAGCCCGCCGAGCGCCCGGACTTCTGCCTGGCCGACTTCATCGCCCCGCGCGACAGCGGCAAGCAGGACTGGATCGGTGCCTTCGCGGTCACCGCCGGCATCGGCATCGAGCCCCACGTGGCGCGCTTCGAGGCGGCGCACGACGACTACAACGCGATCCTGCTCAAGGCGCTGGCCGACCGCCTGGCCGAGGCGCTGGCCGAACGCCTGCACCAGCGCGTGCGCACCGAGTTCTGGGGCTACGCCGACGACGAGGCGCTGGACAACGAGGCGCTGATCGCCGAGCGCTACCGCGGCATCCGTCCCGCGCCCGGCTACCCGGCCTGCCCCGACCACAGCGAGAAGCAGACCCTGTTCGCGCTGCTCGACGCCGGACGCAACGCCGACATGTCGCTGACCGAGAGCTTCGCGATGCTGCCGACCGCGGCAGTGTCCGGTTACTACTTCAGCCACCCGCAGAGCCAGTACTTCGTGGTCGGCCGGCTGGGCAAGGACCAGCTCGCCGACTACGCCCGGCGCAAGGGCGTCTCGCTGCAACAGGCCGAGCGCTGGCTGGCGTCGAACCTGGATTACGATCCGGAGTGAGCCGGGACGCCCCGCCGCTGCGCGCACCATCGCCCGCCTCGGCACTCCCCAACCGCCTTCGCGCCCATCGCCGATGCCAATGCCCATCGCATCCCCGCTGAAGATCGTGGTCACCGGCAGTGCCGGCCGGGTAGGCCGCGCGATCCACATCCGGCTCTCCCGCGAACACCGCGTCAGCGGCTTCGACCGCACGCCCTGCTCCACCGCCGACTGGGTCGGCGACCTCGACGATGTCGCGCTGCTGGCGCGGGCGCTGCAGGGCGCCGACGCGGTGATCCACACCGCCGCGCTGCATGCGCCGCACGTCGCGCACGTGCCGGCGGCGCGCTTCCGCCAGGTCAACGTCGACGGCACCCGCCGCGTGCTGGATGCCGCCGCGGCGGCGGGCGTGCGCCGCATCGTGTTCACCAGCACCACCGCGCTGTACGGCAGCGCCGCCACGCCCGAGGGCACCGCGGCCTGGGTCGACGAGACGCTGGCGCCGCAGCCGCAGACCATCTACCACCACACCAAGCTGGAGGCCGAGGCGCTGCTGCGCGAGGCCGCCGACCAGGGCGGTCCGAGCGTGCGCATCCTGCGCATGTCGCGCTGCTTCCCGGAGCCGGTCAACGTGATGGCCGCGTTCCGCCTGCATCGCGGCATCGACGCGCGCGACGTGGCCGAGGCCCATGCCGCGGCATTGCGGCATGCCGGGCCGGCGAGCGCGACGTTCGTGATTTCCGGCGCCACGCCGTTCCAGCGCGAGGATTGCGCCGAACTGCACCGCACGGCGCCGGCGGTCCTGCGACGTCGTGCACCCGAGTTGGTGGATGCATTCAAGCAACGCGGCTGGACGCTCCCGGCGCGGATCGACCGCGTCTACTCGGCACAGCACGCGATGCAGGCGCTGGATTGGCGACCGCGCTACGGTTTCGCGGAGGTGCTGGTGCAGTACGACCAGCACGTCCCGGAGGTCCTGCCGCCCGGCGATGGCGCGGCCGCGCGCGAGTAGATGCATGTCGGTAGGCGCAAGAATCTCGCGCGCTCCAGCTCCACGAGACGCTTCGCGCCAACCCTCACCCCAACCCCTCTCCCGACGGGAGAGGGGCACGCGTATTACCGCTGCTCCCTTCTCCCCTCGGGAGAAGGAGCCCCGAAGGGGCGGATGAGGGGACGGGCGCAGCCACGTCAACCCAGACACCACCAGACGCTTCGCGCCTACCCTCACCCCAACCCCTCTCTCGACGGGAGAGGGGCACGCGTATTACCGCTCCTCCCTTCTCCCCTCGGGAGAAGGTGCCCCGAAGGGGCGGATGAGGGTACGGGCGCAGCCACGTCACTCCAGACACCACGAGACGCTTCGCGCCTACCCTCACCACACCTCCTCTCCCGACGGGAGAGGGGCTTCGGGCTCAGCGCAGCAACACCGAAATGCCGAGGCCGCCCTGCCAGTCCGGGGTCTGCGACGACAGGCCGCGCAGCACCGACACATCCAGTTGCACGCGCTTGGCGAACAGCCAGGTGACGCCGCTGCCGAGCGCGCGCATGTCGTCCTCGCCGCCGCCGATGCCGGCCTCGACGTAGGCGCTCAGGGTGTCTCCGGCGTAGAAGGTATAGCTCGGCGACACGCTCCAGCCGGAGCCGTCCTCGCTGTCGCTGACATTGCCGTACAGCGCCAGGCTGCGCCCTTCGGGCAGGTCCCAGCCGGTGCTCACGCCCAGGTCGTAGCGGTGGCCGGCGTCGCCGTACGGCGCGCGCCCGACCGGCAGGCTGGCGCTGCCGAGCAGCGCCCAGGTGAAGCCGTCGCTGGCGCTCGGCAGCGCCTGCTTGATGCCGACGCTGGCGTCGCCACCGCTGTGCCCGCGCCGATCCTGCCCGCCGCCGCGCACGCGTTGCCAGACCTGGCTGTCGATCGCCAGCTGCAATTCGGTGCTCGCGCTCAGGCCAAACCGCAGGCGGCTGTTGGCGACGTACTCGGTGCTGCGCACGTCGCCGTCGCGGTCGTAGCTGCCGTCGAAGAACGCCTGCTCCCAGGCCACCTGACCGCGCTGCAGGGTGGTCGAGGCGAAGCCGATGCCGGGCCGGTCGAACGCGGGCGCGTCCTCGGCGCAGGCGACACCGGCGGCACCGGCATGCGCGGCCAGCAGCAGCGCCCCGCGCAGCAGCGCATCGCCGCGGCGGCGCAACCGCGCCCGGCGACAGGCAACGGATGGCGGGACGACCGGCGATAGCCGCAGCGCGACGAAACGTGGAACGGGCATGCGCGAACTCCTTGCGACGCGGGAGGCGCAGGGCTGCGTCTCAGGGCACCGGCGGCGAGTTTGCCTGAATCGCAGCGAAATGGGACGTGAAGCCCGGCAGCAGCACGCGGTTGCCGTAGCCGCTGAGGTGGTCGGCGTCGAAGAACAGCGGACGCCCGTCGCGGCGGCCGCTGCACTGCTGCGCGTCGCACAGCAGCGGCAGCGGATCCCACACCGAGGCATGCGGCAGTTGCGCGGCGATGCGCTGCAGGCTCTGCAGCACCGGCGCGCGGTAGCGCTCCATGGTCGCGCGCGGGATCGGGATGCCGTGCGCGCAGATCGGATTGCCGCGATTGAACCAGTCCGAACAGCGGTACGGCGGCGCGCGCAGCACCGGCTTGGGCGCCTCGAAGACGATGCGCACGCCGCGCTGCGCCAGCGGCTGCAACAGCGCCACCGCGGCCGTTTCGCCCGCGCTGCGCGCGGCCTGCGCGGCGGCGCCTTCCTGCTCGGCCATCACCGCCGTCTCGTCGAACAGGCGATCCTGGTCGGCCAGCCGCAGCACCCGCAGCGCGGGCAGGAACAGCACGTCGCCGCTGCGCGCGTGCGCGGCGACGTCGGCCAGGGTGCTGCGTTCGTAGGCCTGGCAACCGGGATTGCCGGCCTGCCAGGCCTGCAGGCCGACGATCGGGCAACCGCCGACGCCGTACAGGCGCACCGGCACCCCGCTCTGCAGCGCGAAGCGTCGCAGCAGTTCGTTGTAGGCCAGCGCATGCGAGTCGCCGGCGACGAACAACTGGCCGCCATCGCGTTTGTGCAGCGTACAGGCACCGCGCTCGAACAGCTTGGCGCTGCCCACCTGCACCGGCACCTGGCGCGTCTGCAGCGTGCACTGCGGGAACTCCCGGCGCAGGCCCTTGGCATACGCATACCAGTCCAGCGGATGCCGGCTGACCGTGCTCAAGCCGTAGTAACGCTGGGTGTCCTGCAGCAGCGCCTGCATGCCGGCGGCGAGCAACACCAGCCCCAATCCGGCGACGATGGTCCGCGTCGGCGTGCGTGCGCGGCCGATCCGGCCATGCCGCCACGGCAACTCCACCCAGCGGTACGAGGCCAGCGCCAGCAGGGTTACCAGCAGCAGCGCCACGGCCTTGGCCGGCACCGAGTCCAGGCCCACCGTCCAGCGGAACAGCACGAACACCGGCCAGTGCCACAGATACAGCGAGTAGGACACGCGGCCGATCGCCACCGGCACGCGATGGGCCAGCGCGCGGCGGGTCCAGCCGGCGGGGCCACCGTGCAGCAACGCCAGCAGGCCGAGCGTGCCCAGCACCGGCCACAGCCCATCCGGCCACGGCGAGTGGCCGGGACGCGCACGCCACAGGCCGACCGCGACCGCGCCCAGCGCCACCGCCAGCAGCGGCGAGCGCCAGGTCCAGGCGCCCGGCGGCGGTGCCTGCGTGCCGGCGTCGAAGCGTCCGCGCAATGCCAGCACCTGGTACAGCAGCACGCCGCTGCCGAGTTGCCAGAAGCGTGCGGTGGTCAGGTAGAACGCCGCTGCGGCATCGCCGGCATCGCGACTGCGCAGCCAGGCGAACGCCAGCGAGGCAGCCGAGGCTAGCGCCACCAGCAGCGTCGACCACAGCCGGCCGCGGCCACCGCGGTTCCAGGCCAGGAACAGCAGCGGGAACAGCAGATAGAACTGCTCCTCCACGCCCAGCGACCAGGTGTGGGTGTACGGATTGAATTCGGCCTTGGGCGAGAAGTAGTCGTTGCCGGTCGCGGCCAGCACCCAGTTGCTGAGGCCGACGAAGGCCATGCGCCCGGTCTTGGCGCTGGTCTCGCTGAGCCAGGACTCGGGAATGAACAGGCCGCTGGCCAACGCCGTGACCAGCAGGCACGCGACCAGGGCCGGCGCGATGCGGCGCATGCGCCGCGCGTAGAACTGCGCGAACACGCCCAACTGCCCGGCCGCCGGCAGGCGCTGCAGCGAGGCGCTGACCACGAAGCCGGAGATCACGAAGAACATGTCCACGCCGGTGAACCCGCCCGGCAGCCACGCCGGATCGAGGTGGTAGGCGATCACCGCCAACACCGCGATCGCGCGCAGCCCGTCCACGTACGGCAGGTAGCCGCCCGCGTGCGGCGGCGTGCGCAGACGCCCGGCGTCCTGCGTGCCCATCCCTGGCAGCGCCACGCTTACCAGACCAGATCGTCGGGGATCTGGTACTTGGGATCGGCGTAGGGGTCTTCCTCAGCCGGCGCGTTCGGGTCGACCCGCAGCGCCACCGCCGCCGGGAAGATCGCTTCGGCCTGGTCGAGCAGCGCCGCGGTCACCAGCAAATAGCGGCCGTTCTGCTGCAGCACGCCCAGTTCGCCGGCGTTGAGCGCCTTGAGCTGGTCGGCGGTGACGTAGATGCGCTTGATCTTGCCGCCATAGGGGAAATGGCGGGCGATGTCGGCCTCGGCGTGGTTCAGCGCCTGGCCCTTGAGCAGTTCGTCGAGCTTGGCCCGCGCCTCACGGCGCAGGCGCGCTTCTTCCTGTTTCTGCCGCTCGGCCTCGATGCGCTCGTCCTTCTCGCGCTGGGCGCGGATCGCGTAGGCCTTGGCCAGATCGATGTCTTCGCGGCTGCGCGGCGGCCGCGCCGGCTGGCCAGCCGCGCCCTGCGGCTTGCCGTGGCCATTGCCGTGCGGACGGCCACGCCCGCTGCCGGGCTTGCCGGCATTGGGCGCGCCGCCGGGAGCGCGCTCGCCGCGCGCCCCCGCCGGTGCCGGGCGCTGGCCCGGCCGTCCCTGCGGCCGCGGCGCGGCAGGCGGGGCCTTGCGTTCGGGTTTCGGCGCAGGCTTGAAGCCCAGGCCCAGCAATTGCTCGCGGAGGGTATCGCTCATCGGGACGGCATCGGTCGGTTCGGGGGATCAGTAATGCGGCGGCGGCGGTTCGTCGGCCGGGTCGGCGTAGAGCGTGCTGCGCACCTTGCCCAGATCCTCGAGCAGGTGACGCAGCAACTCGGCGTTGCGCTGGCTTTCGATCCGCGCTTCGGCCAGGGCATCGCTCATTTCCGCCAGCGCCTGCTCCTGGAAGGAGAGGCGCGTTTCCAGCTCGATCAGGCGGTTCTCCAGCAACCGATCCTGGGTGGAAAAATCATGCTGCATGGATCGAACGTCCGCGGCCGATGCCGTAGTACGCCAGGCCGAAACTCTCGATTTCCTGCGGATCGTAGAGATTGCGGCCATCGAACACCACCGCATCGCCGATCAGCTCCTTCATGCGGGTGAAGTCCGGGCTGCGGAACTGCTTCCACTCGGTAACCACCGCCAGCGCATCGGCGCCTTCCAGCGCATCGAAGGCATCGCTGCAGAAGTGCAGATCGGCGCGCTCGCCGAAGATGCGCTTGGCCTCGTCGGTCGCCTCCGGATCGTAGGCGCGGACCGTTGCGCCCGCTTCCCACAGTTGCGCCAGCAGGCGACGGCTGGAGGCGGCACGCATGTCGTCGGTGTTGGGCTTGAACGCCAGGCCCCACACCGCGAAGGTCTTGCCCTTCAGCGACTGCGCCGCGTCGTAGTGGCGCTGGATCAGTTCGTACAGATGGCCCTTCTGCGCCTCGTTGACCGCCTCCACCGCATCCAGCAGCCTGGGCGCGTGACCGTACTGCTGCGCGGTGCGCGCCAGGGCCTGCACGTCCTTGGGGAAACACGAGCCGCCGTAGCCGGCGCCCGGGTAGATGAAGTGCCAGCCGATGCGCGGATCCGAGCCGATGCCCTGGCGCACCTTCTCCACGTCGGCGCCGACGCGCTCGGCGATGTTGGCGATCTCGTTCATGAAACTGATCTTGGTCGCCAGCATCGCGTTGGCCGCGTACTTGGTCAGCTCGGCCGAGCGCACATCCATCTCCACGATGCGGTCGTGGTTGCGGTTGAACGGCGCGTACAGGCGACGCAGGCGCGCAGCCGAGCCGGGCTTGCTGCTGCCGATGACGATGCGGTCTGGACGCATGCAGTCGGCGACCGCATCGCCTTCCTTCAGGAACTCCGGATTGGACACCACGTCGAACTCGATCGCCTCACCGCGCGCTTCCAGCTCGGCGGCGATCGCCGCGCGCACCTTGTCGGCGGTGCCCACCGGCACCGTGGATTTGTTGACCACGATGGTCGGCCCCTGGATGTGCTGGCCGATGGTGCGGGCCACCGCCAGGACGTACTGCAGATCTGCGCTACCGTCCTCGTCCGGCGGCGTACCGACGGCGATGAACACGATATCCCCATGCGCGATGGCGCTGGCCGCATCGGTGGTGAAGAACAGCCTCCGTGCGGCGTGGTTGGCCTTGACCATCGGCGAGAGGCCAGGCTCGTAAATCGGGACCACGCCCTTGTTGAGCCCATCCACTTTGGCTTGGTCGATGTCTACGCACACCACGTGGTGGCCGACTTCGGCCAGACAGGTTCCGGTGACGAGCCCGACATAGCCGGTGCCGAATATCGCTACGCGCATGTAATCTCCTTTCGGTTATTGAAGGATGTTCAAAAGTTCCACGTCGAAGGTCAACATCGCATCCGGGCCGATCGGGCCGCCCGGCGTTCCCTGCGGGCCGTAGCCCAGGTTGGACGGAATCCAGAAGCGGTACTTGGATCCCACCGGCATCAGCGCCACGCCCTCGCTCCAGCCCGGCACGACCTGGTTGAGCGCGAACTCGGCCGGCTGGCCGTTCTTGTACGAGCTGTCGAAGACGGTGCCGTCGAGCAGCTTGCCTTCGTAGTTCACCCGCACCTTGCTGGTGGAGGTAGGCCGCGGGCCGCTGCCTTCGCGCAGCACCATGTACTGCAGGCCTGACGGGGTGGTGATCACGCCCTTCTGGTTCTTGTTCTGCGCCAGGAAGGCATTGCCTTCCTGCTTGTTCTTGGTCGCCACCGCAGCCTGCTTGGACGCACCGAAGGCCTGCAGCGTGGCCATCGCCTGCTCCTGGGTCATCGCGGTCTGGCCCTTGGCGAACACCGTGCGCACCGCGCCCATCAGCGTCGGCAGATCGATGTCGTTCTGGATCCGCGCGAGCGACGGACCGACCGCACGGTCGCCCAGCATCAGGCCCACGTTCTCCTTGGACACCGGCGGCGGCTGCGTGCCCGGCGCCATGCCCGGCACCGGCTGGCCGTTGCGCGCGGCCAGCTGCGTGCGCAGCGCGGTGTCGGTGGCCTGGGTCTGCTCATCGGACAGCAGCGGCTTGCCCTGCTTGAAGGCGTTCTCGATCGCGCGCTGCATCGCGTCCACGTCGATGTCCTGGGCGATGGGCTCGAACGAGCGCGCCACATCCATGCCGATCGCGTAGCTGACCTTCTGCTTTTCCGTGCTCAGCGTCGTCGCCGTGCTGCCGGCCGCCGGCGCCTGCGCGGACGCATGACCGGCGACCATCGCCATCCCCACCACCAGCGACGCCACGGCGCCGCGCATTCCCATCTTCATTCGCTACTTTCCCTGGAAGTGAACTGTGTACTGGATGCGCCGGGGTGGCGCGGAGGCCGGCATTGTCGCACGCGCGGCCGAGATGTTGACCCGCTTTCAGTGCGACGCCGGCTGCGCTTTCAGTTCGCGTTCGATGGCACTGCGCAAGGCCGGATCGTCGGGCGTGACCTTGCTCGGAAATTGCGCGACCACGCGTCCGTCGCGCGCGATCAGATACTTGTGGAAATTCCAGCCCGGCGCCACGCCGGTGGCCTGTGTCAGTTGCTTGTACAGCGGCGTCGCGTCGTCGCCGATCACATGCACCTTCTCGAACATCGGGAACTTCACCCCATAGGTGAGCGTGCAGAATTCCTGGATCTGCTTCTCCGATCCGGGCTCCTGGCCCTTGAAGTCGTTGGACGGGAAGCCGAGCACGCTGAAGCCCTGCGCCGCGTACTGCTGCTGCAGCTTCTCCAGGCCGTCGTACTGCGGGGTGTAGCCGCACTTGCTGGCGGTGTTGACCACCAGCAGCACCTTGCCGCCGTAGGTCTTGTTCAGGTTCACCTTGTCCTTGCCGGCCAGCGGGCGGTAGTCCCGGTCCAGCAAGGAGCCCGCCCAGGCGCTGCCGACGGTGCCGGCAGCGGCCAGGATCGCGAGGAAAAACAGACGCTTGGAAATTTTCATGAGGCACCGTCAGAGAAAAGGAGAAGTCGCGGGCAACCAGGTCGGAAGTTGGGTCTGCAGCGTGTTGACATGCCGTGTAACGGTGTTATAGTTAAATACAACACCACTCACCCAGAGCAGGTCCCACGATGAACCTCAAACGCCTCCAGCGCAGTCTTCCGGCCCTGGTCATCGTCGGCACCCTGCTCTGCGCGAGCTGGATCGGCGCCCAACGCCACCAGGGACGGCCGCTGGATTATGGCGCCAGCACGCCGCACGACGACAGCGCCGCCGGCGCCGCACCTTCTACCGTCCCGGCGGTGCGGCGTCTGCGGGCCTCGCTGTCCGTGCCTTATTTCTCCTTCGCGCGCACCCTGCGCCCACGGAGCTGACCATGAGCGATATCCAATGGAGCGACGGCGCTCCGATCTACCGCCAGCTGAAGGACCGGGTCATCGCGATGATGCTCGACGGCATCCTCAAGCCCGGCGACGCCCTGCCCTCGGTGCGCCAGGTGGCCGCCGAATACCAGCTCAACCCGATCACCGTCTCGCGCGCCTACCAGGAACTGGCCGACGAGGCCCTGGTCGAGAAGCGGCGCGGGCTGGGCATGTTCATGACCGAGGAAGCGGCGCAGAAGCTGCGCGGCAGCGAGCGCGACCGCTTCCTCAACGAAGAGTGGCCCCTGGTGCTGGAACGCATCCAGCGCCTGGGCCTGACATTGGAAGACTTGTTGCCACCGGGGAAAACGCCATGACTGCCGCTGTCGCCGCATCCGAATCCGTCGTCTACGCGCAGGGGTTGCGCAAGACCTACAACCACAAGCCGGCCCTGGCCGATGCGTCCTTCACCATCGCGCCCGGCCGCATCGTCGGCCTGATCGGCCCCAACGGCGCCGGCAAGACCACCGCATTGAAGGCGGTGCTGGGCCTGACCGCCGTGGAAGGCGAACTGCGCGTGCTGGGGATGGACCCGCGCAAGCAGCGCGACGCGCTGATGAACGAGGTGTGCTTCATCGCCGACGTGGCGGTGCTGCCGCGCTGGATGCGGGTGAGCGAGGCGATCGACTTCGTCGCCGGCGTGCATCCGCGCTTCGATCGCGCCAAGTGCGAGCGCTTTCTGGCCAACACCAAGCTCTCGCCCAAGCTGCGGGTGCGCGAGATGTCCAAGGGCATGATCGTGCAGTTGCACCTGGCGCTGGTGATGGCGATCGACGCGCGCCTGCTGGTGCTGGACGAGCCGACCCTGGGCCTGGACATCCTGTACCGCAAGGAGTTCTACCAGCGCCTGCTGGAAGACTACTTCGACGAGCAGAAGACCATCGTCATCACCACCCACCAGGTGGAGGAGATCGAGCACATCCTCACCGACGTGCTGTTCATCCGCGACGGCCGCATCGTGCTCAGCGCCGACATGGAGCACATGGCCACCCGCTACACCGAACTGCTGGTGCCGGCCGAGCGCATCGACGCCGCGCGCGCGCTGCAGCCGATCGACGAACGCGGCCTGCCGTTCGGCAAGTCGGTGTTCCTGTACGACGGCGTGCCGCAGGCGCAGCTGGCCGCACTCGGCGAAACCCGCACTCCCGGCCTGGCCGACCTGTTCGTCGCCATCATGAAGGGCACCTACGCATGAACGCTCCCGCCAAGACAATCTCTCCCGTGTCCACCTTCAAGTGGCTGCTCAAGCGCGAATTCTGGGAACACCGCGGCGGCTTCCTGTGGGCGCCGGTCATCACCGGCGGCATCGTCGCCACGCTGTACACGGTGCTGTCGATCATCGGCAGCATCGCCGGCCGCAACCATGGCGGCAGCTCGCGCCTGAACGACATGCAGTGGGATGGCCAGGCCGCGAACGCCCACCAGATCATCGGCGCGGTCGGCGACGGCACCATGCTCGCCGGCGTGGTCCTGGCCTGCATCGTGGTCGGCTTCGTGGTGTTCTTCTATGCGCTGGGCGCGCTGTACGACGACCGTCGCGACCGCAGCGTGCTGTTCTGGAAGTCGCTGCCGCTGTCGGACACCAGCACCGTGCTGTCCAAGGCCGCCTGGGCGCTGTTGCTGGCGCCGCTGCTGGCGATCGGGGTCGGCCTGCTGATCGGCCTGGCGCTGTGGGTGGTCACCGCGCTGACCCTGTCGGTCAACGGCATCCCGCAGAGCACCGCCGTGTTCACCGAATCGCACCCGCTGCGCATCATCGGCATGGTCCTGGCCGCGCTGCCGGTGCAGGTGCTGTGGTCGTTGCCGGCGATCGGCTGGCTGATGCTGTGCTCGGCCTGGGCGCGCAGCAAGCCGTTCCTGTGGGCGGTGCTGATCCCGATCCTGGGCTGCGTGACCGCCAGCATGATGGGCATCCTGCCGATGCTCAACGTCAACCACAACCTGATCTGGTACACCGTGGTCTATCGCGGCCTGCTCAGCGTGCTGCCGGGCAGCTGGGGTCCGGTGCTGAACGAGCAGGTGGCCGAAACCCACATCAGCGGCCCGCAGGACCTGGTCAACGCGATCCATCTCGGCGACACCTGGGTGCTGTTCCGCGATCCCGACCTGTGGATCGGCGCCGCTGTCGGCGTGGCCTTCATCGTCGCCGCGATCTACGTGCGCCGCTGGCGCGACGAAGCCTGATCGCAACGCCGCCTCCCTTCCCTTTTTCGCAAGGAGTTTCCCGATGCACAAGACCCTCGCCCTGTGTGCCCTGCTGTCGCTGCCGGCCGTCGCCATGGCCGACGACTGCAAGTATTCCGAACCGCGCGAACTGAAGCTGGACCTGGCCGGCGTCAAGTCGGTGCTGCTGGACGTGCAGCAGAACGACCTCAAGCTCACCGGCGCCAGCGGCGGCGACTCCACCCTGCGCGGCCGCGCCTGCGCCTCCGACGCGGACATGCTCAAGGAGCTGACCCTGCGCCAGCGCCACGACGGCGACACCCTGGTGGTGACGCTGAAGCACGAGGGCAAGATCCACGGCATCAGCGTCGGCAACCGCTACGCCTATCTCAACGTCGCCGGCAGCATCCCGGCCAACCTGCCGGTGCAGCTGCAACTGGGTTCGGGCGATGCCGAGATCAGCGGCGTGGCCTCGCTCGACGCCAAGATCGGCTCCGGCGACCTGCATGCGCAGAACATCCGCGGTGCGGTCAGCGCCACGGTCGGCTCCGGCGACATCGAACTGCGCAATGTCGGCAGCGTGGCCCTGCCGACGCTGGGCTCGGGCGACGTCAAGGCCGACCAGGTCGGCGGCGACGTCAAGGTCGGCACGGTCGGCTCCGGCGACCTGACCGTGCACGGCGTGCGCGGCAGCGTGCAGGTCGACAGCGTCGGCTCCGGCGACGTGCAACTGCGCGATGTCAGCGGCAGCGTCGCGGTGCAGACCGTGGGTTCCGGCGACCTGGATGTCGGCACCGTCGGCGGCAACCTGAGCGTGCAGAAGGTCGGCAGCGGCGACGTCACCCACCACGGCGTGCGCGGCAGCATCAACCTGCCGAAGCCGCGCTGATCCGACGCGCCACTTTTCTCCCTTCCGCACGAGGACACGCCCATGCAATTCCGTTCCCTGTCCCTGGCCGGTGTCGCCCTGGCCGTGCTGTTCTCGCTCAGCGCCTGCCAGCGCTCGGCCTCGTCGAACGACCGCGTCGTGGTCGACCACGGCGGCGCGCAAAGCCTGACCTTCCTCAACGGCGACCTCACCCTGAAGGCCAATGGCCAGCCGCCGGCCACCATCACCCGCGACGGCAAGCTGTTGATCGACGGCAAGCCTGTCGCTCTGGACGCCGAACAACAGCGCCTGCTGCTGGCCTACCGCAGCCAGATCGAAGCGGTGGGCAAGCAAGGCGTGGAGGTCGGCAAGGCCGGTGCGGCGCTGGGCGTGAAAGCGGCCGGCGATGCGATCAGCGGCGTGCTCAGCGGCGACACCGACCATATCGGCGAGCGGGTGGAGGCGCAGGCCGATAAGATCAAGCAGGCCGCGCTGAAGATCTGCGACCAGGTCGCCGCGCTGCGCGCCGCGCAGGATGCGCTGATGGAGAAGGTGCCGGCGTTCCGTCCGTATTCCACGCTGGAAGACAGCGACGTGCGCGACTGCAAGCATTCGGCGGCGTAATCGGCGGCAGCCACGCTGCCGCGACCATCGTCCACGAGCGCCCGCTGAGTCCGCGCTCCACCCGGCAGTCGTGCAATCGCCGGGCGGGTCGCGGTCTCAACGGGCGTAGCGTTTCGCGCCGGCCACGCAGACCATCGCGACCAAGGTCACCGCCAGCATCGTCCAGCTCACCGTTTCGTGCAGCAGCAGCGCGGCCAGGCCCAAGCCGATGAAGGGCTGGAACAACTGCAGTTGCCCGACCGCCGCGATCCCGCCTTGCGCCAGGCCGCGGTACCAGAACACGAAGCCGATCAACATGCTGAACAGCGAGACATAGCCAAGGCCGAGCCACGCCGGCATGCGCACAGTGCCGAACGATGCGGGCTGCGTCAGCAAGGCCAGGGACATCATCAGCGGCAGCGACAGCACCAGCGCCCAACAGATGACCTGCCATCCGCCCAGCATGCGCGACAGGCGAGCGCCCTCCGCATAGCCCAGCCCGCACAGCACCACCGCGGCCAGCATCAGCAGATCGCCCTGCCACGAGGCGTCGATCCCGCCGATCGCCGCATAGCCGACGACGCTGCAGGCACCGGCCAGCGAGAACACCCAGAACGGCGCACGCGGGCGTTCGCCGGCGCGCAACACGGCGAAGACGGCGGTGCACAACGGCAGCAGGCCCACGAACACGATGGAATGCGCCGAGGTCACATGCTGCAGCGCCAGTGCGGTCAGCAGGGGAAATCCGGCCACGACCCCCAGCGCCGTCATCGCCAAGGCGGGGAGCTCGGCGCGGTGCGGACGCGGTTGCCGACACCCGAGCAGGAGCGCCAGCCCCAGCGCGGCGGCAATGCTGGCGCGGGCACAGGTCAGGAACACGGGGGAAAAATCGGCGACCGCGACGCGCGTTGCGGGCAACGACCCCGCAAAAATCATCACGCCGATACATCCATTGATCCAGCCACCGGTGGTTTTTTCCATGCGCTTCTCCTTCTGCATCGCCGTTGCAGTAGACGCCTCGCGGGACCGATCCGGCCAGATACGATCCAATACGGTTTCGCATTACTGTTATGGTTCAAGACCCAGTACAGCTGACGAAAGTGGACAGACCCGCAGCACCCGGCACGCGCATCGATGCGGTGATGGCCGACATCCGCGCCCGCATCGCCAACCGCACCAGCCTGCCGGGAGCGCGCCTGCCCTCCGTGCGCGCGCAGGCGCGCGCGCTGCGGGTGTCGGTGTCGACGGTGGTGGAAGCCTACGAGCGGCTGGCGGCCGAGGGCGCGATCGCGGCGCGCCCAGGGTCGGGCTTCTATGTGGCCGGGTCGGTGGCCCCACTGGCGCTGGCGCAACTCGGCCCGAAGCTCGACCGGCAGATCGATCCGCTGTGGGTATCGCGGCAGTCGCTGGAAGCGGATGCGCGCGTGCTCAAGCCCGGCTGCGGCTGGCTGCCGCCCGAATGGCTGTACGGCGCGGGCATGCGCCGCGCACTGCGCACGCTGGCGCGCGCCGACACGCAGGAGCTGACGGAGTACGCCACGCCCCTGGGCCACCCCGGCTTGCGCCAGTTCCTGTCGCGACGGCTGGCGGGCAATGGCGTGCAGGCGCCGCCCGAACAGATCCTGCTCGCCGAATCGGGCACGCATGCGATCGACCTGATCGGCCGTTTCCTGCTCTCGCCCGGCGACACGGTGCTGGTCGACGACCCGTGCTACTTCAATTTCCATGCCTTGCTCAAGGCGCATCGCGTGCAGGTCGTGGGCGTGCCCTATACGCCGAACGGACCGGACGTGGCGCGCTTCGAAGCGGCGCTGCGGGCGCATGCGCCGCGGCTGTACATCACCAACTCGGGGATCCACAACCCCACCGGCGCGACCCTGTCCGCGACGACGGCGCACCGGCTGCTGCTCCTGGCCGAGGGCTCGGACCTGGTGATCGTCGAGGACGACATCTTCGCCGACTTCGAGACCAGCCCCGCCCCGCGGCTGGCGGCCTTCGACGGCCTGGCGCGGGTCATCCAGATCGGCAGCTTTTCCAAGACGGTGTCGGCGTCGCTGCGTTGCGGCTACATCGCCGCACGTGGCGACTGGATCGAAAGCCTCGCCGACCTGAAGATCGCTACCAGCTTCGGCGGCGGCCGGCTGGCGGCCGAGGCCGTGCTGATCGCCCTGACCGACAGCGGCTACCGCCGGCATCTGGAGACCTTGCGGCGGCGCCTGGCGGAGCAGATGGCCAGGACGGTGGCGCGGCTCCAGGGTCTCGGCATCCGACCCTGGCTGATTCCACAGGCAGGCCTGTTCCTTTGGTGCAGGCTGCCCGCGGGCATGGAGGCCGCAGCGATCGCGCACGCCTGCCTGCAGGAAGGCGTGGTGCTGGCGCCGGGCAATGCCTTCAGCCAGTCGTTGAGCGCGGGCGATTTCCTGCGTTTCAACGTCGCGCAATCCACCGACGAGCGGATGTTCAGCGTGCTCGCGCGCGCCATGCAGTCCGCTTCGAACTCACGCAGCTGATGCGCGGCCCGCGCGCCTCGGCACGACCGCAGCCGCCGCACGTTCTAGAATGCCCGCACTCCCCCACTGCATCGCCTCCATGAAGAAGACGCTGTTCGCCTGGTTCTCGCTGCTGTCGCTGTGCCTGCTGCTCGCCGCCTGCGGCGGACGCGGCGGCGAGACCGCCTCCTCGCGCGCCGAGCGCAGCAAGCCGCGGGTGGCGGTGGACAGCATGAACGTGATGCTGCGCCGCCCCCCGGCCGCCAATGCCACCATCGGGCCCGACGGCAGCCTGCGCATCGACGACATCGAACTGCCGCTGCCCGCCGCGCAGCGCACCGAACTGCAGCAGTTGTTCATGCACCTGCAGATGCAGCGCCAGCGCACCCTGGAGACCGCGGCGCCGGACCCGAACATGCGCTCGGTGGGCTTCGCGCCAACCCCGGAGATCACCGAAGCGCAGGCGGCGGTGTTGCGCGACATTCCCTCGTTGCAGCCCTACCGCGACAGCTTCGGCAACCTGCAGGCCGAGCGCCGCTGAGGCGTGCCGGCGCGCGCATGCGTCGGCACGGAGAGCCTCCAGTAACGAGTGGGCCCTTCCTGTAGGAGCGGCTTCAGCCGCGATGGGCGTTATCGGTAAAGCCCATCGCGGCTGAAGCCGCTCCTACACAGGGGCTCGCGATGCGGTGTCTGGGCGCGATGTGGGAGGCACTTCAGTCCCGACGGCTGCCAGGTTCAACCGCCAGCATGCGCTCCGTCACCGCTCAACCACCGCCGCCCGCACCGGCGTGGATGCCGCCTTCGGTCAGCGCGGCCGGATCCAGCAACCGGCGCAGTTCGTCCTCGCCAAGGCCGCTGTCCTCCTTGGCCACCTCCAGCACCGGGCGGTTCTCCTTGTAGGCGCGCTTGGCGATCGCCGCGGCCTTCTCGTAGCCGATGATCGGGTTCAACGCGGTGACCAGGATCGGATTGCGGTCCAGCGCCTCGCGCACGCGCTCCTCGCGCACCTTGAGCCCGGCGATCGCCGAATCGGCCAGCAGCACCGACACGTTGCCCAGCAACTGGATCGACTCCAGCAGGTTGGCGGCGATCAGCGGCAGGGTCACGTTCAACTGGAAGTTGCCGGTCTGCCCGGCCACGGTGATCGCGGTGTGGTGGCCGATGACCTGCGCACAGACCATCACCGTGGCCTCGGGAATCACCGGATTGACCTTGCCCGGCATGATCGAGCTGCCCGGCTGCAACGCCGGCAATTCGATCTCGCCGAGGCCGGCCAGCGGCCCGGCATTCATCCAGCGCAGATCGTTGGCGATCTTGATCAGCGCCACCGCCAGCGCGTTGAGCTGCCCGGACAGTTCCACCGCATCGTCCTGCGCGGCCAGGCCCTCGAACTTGTTCGAGGCGCTCTCGAAGGTAACGTCGGTCAGCGCCGATAGCGCCTTGGCGACCTTGCCGCCGAAGCGCGGATCGGCGTTGATGCCGGTGCCGATGGCGGTGCCGCCCAGCGGCAGCCGGCGCAGGCGCTTGAGACTGTCGTCAATGCGCGCCTGCGCCGACACCAGTTGCGCCGACCAGGCGCCGAATTCCTGGCCGAAGGTCAGCGGCATCGCGTCCATCAGGTGGGTGCGCCCGGTCTTGACCACGCCCTGCAGTTGCTTGGCGCGCTTGTCGATGGTCTTGCGCAGGTGCTTGAGCGACGGCAGCAGATGCTCGCGCGCGGCCAGCAGCGCGGCGACGCGGATCGCGGTCGGCACCACGTCGTTGGAACTCTGGCCGAGGTTGACGTGGTCGTTGGGGTGCACTGTCGGCAGCGCCTTGCTGCCGTTCTTGCCCTCGCCCTTGGCGCTGCGGTTGGCCAGCGTGGCGATGACCTCGTTGGCGTTCATGTTCGACGAGGTGCCCGACCCGGTCTGGTAGATGTCGATCGGGAAATGCGCGTCGTGGCGGCCGTCGGCCACCTCCAGCGCCGCGGCATGGATCGCCTTGGCGACCGCCTTCGGCAGCAGGTCAAGGTCGGCGTTGACCCCGGCCGCGGCGGCCTTGATCAGACCCAGCGCGCGGATGAAGCCGCGCGGCATCGGGCGCCCGGACACCGGAAAGTTCTGCACCGCACGCTGGGTCTGCGCTCCCCACAAGGCCTCTGCCGGCACCTGCAGTTCGCCCATGCTGTCGTGTTCGACCCTGAATGTGTCACTCATCGCGCAATCTCCGCATCTGCAAAAAGGAATCCATCGGCGCCGTCGTCGGACGTCCGGGGAGGCAGGCTGGCGGGATGGCGGCTGGCGCACGCATTATCCGCGGCGCAGCGCCCGGCGTCAGCAGTGTGCGCCGGCGGATGTTAGGAATGTCTGGAGGCGTGCCAGGTGCGCGCCCGCGGTGATCGGCGGATGCAGGCAGCCAACGCGGTGCCCGCCGACGGTCCGCAGTGGCCGGCCGAAGCGCCGGCAAGACGCGGCGACACTCGGGCGGCCATGGCGACCGCCGCGGCAGGACCGGCGGCATTGCGCCGCCGGCCAGGACGCTTATCGTTGACGATTGCTCTGGAACACCAGGTCGTTGTAGCTCTTCATCAGGCGTACCGGCGAGCCTTCCGGTGCGACGATCGGATTGGCCAGCGCGCGCTGCTCGAAGGCACTGTACGGAACCTTGTCCGCCACCCGCTTGATCCGTGCCTTGGATTCCTTGCGGAAATCCTCCGCGGCTCTCTCGAAACCGCTCCAGTCGGACTTGCCCGGCTCCTGGTTGGCGACCTTGGCGTGCGCCTCGTCGGACAGGCGGTTGAAATCGGCCACCAGCGCCGTGGCCTTGGCAGTGTCGAAGTCGTCGTCCTGCATCAGCCCGACGATATCCTTGGCCTCGAGCATCATCGACAGCCGGTAGAAGTCGCGGGTACGGCCCTCGGCCTTCTCCATCGCCTTCAACTGCTCGCGCTGCGCGGCGTCGTTCTGCGCCTCCAGTTCGTGGCTGAAGGCGTCGCTGGCCTCGTGGAACTCGGACAGCGCGGCCATCAGCGGCGCATGCAGTTGCTTGCCCTTGGCGAACTGATCGTCCTGGTAGTCCTCGCGGTCGTAGTAGTCGCGGGCCTGGTTGGCCAGCGGCTGCAGCGTCTTCAACGCGGCCAGATAGCGCTTGGCCGCCGCATCCAGCGCCGGCAACGCCGGCTTGGCCGCGATCGCCTCGGTCATCGGCGCGTCGCACTGCTTCATGGCGTAGTCGTCGATCGGGGCGGGCCCGTACACCCTGGTTTCCTTGCCGGTGGGGCCGGCCTTGGGGTCGGCCATCCAGCCGATGTATTGCTGCGCGCCTTCGTGGATGGACCCGTCGACCTTGTTGAAGCACTCGATGTAGGCGTTGAGCTTGCGGGTCAACGCTTGGTCCGCTTCGTCGGCGGCGGCGTCTGCGGGAGCATGGCTGGCATCGGTGTCGGTGGGCGTGGCCGAGGGCTTGCCGCCACAGGCGGTGAGGAAAACGGACACAGCGGCGGCCAGCGCCGCAAGACGCAAAGAAGATGTCATGGGGAAATAGCGAGGTTGAAAACGGTTACAGAAAGTCTAGCAAACGAAAAGATCGGCGCGGCGTGATGGTTGAGTGCGGGGATTCGGGAGTAGGGATTGGGGATTGGTAACATCGGTTCTGCGCGCTGATCCATGGTGCATGTCGCTGCGCTGCCTTGTGACCGAATGCGCGAGACGGCGCGTGCGGGCGCCGCCATCGCGGCGCATCGGCTAGACTCCGATGACGTATCACCGATGGAACTTCCACGCCGCCATGGGCGACGATTCAGACTGTAGATGCCGGCGCACGCTGCGCCGGGCCACCCTCCCCGCCGTTTCCATCCTGCCCGCCTGGCGCTCTGACGCCCCAGCGACGCGCGCCGGGGAACGCACATGATCGGCAACCTCCTGCTGCTGGCGCTGGCGATGCTGCTGGTGCTGCTCAACGGCTTCTTCGTCGCCGCCGAGTTCGCCTTGGTCAAGTTGCGCCACACGCAGGCCGTGGGCCTGGCCGAGCACCACGGCTGGCGCGGGCGCCTGCTGCTCAACGTGCATGGCCACCTCGACGCCTACCTGTCGGCCTGCCAACTCGGCATCACCCTGTCCTCGCTGGGCCTGGGCTGGGTCGGCGAACCGGCCTTCGCACACCTGCTGCAGCCGCTGTTCGACCTGCTGGGGCTGAGCGCGGAGGCCGCGCGCCTGAGCGCCTTCGTCATCGCCTTCAGCGTCATCTCGTTCCTGCACATCGTGCTCGGCGAACTCGCGCCCAAGTCGATGGCGATCCGCCGCCCGGAGCGCATGTCGCTGTGGACCGCGGCGCCGCTGTACCTGTTCTACTGGGCGATGTATCCGGCGATCTGGCTGCTCAACACCAGCGCCAACGGCTTGCTGAAAGCCGTGGGCTGGGGCGAGGTCGAGCATGCCTCGCACCGCTATTCGCGCGAGGAACTGAAGCTGATCGTCGGCCGCCAGCACCCCGCCGGCGGCGCGCCCGACCACGAACTGACCCTGATGAGCCACGCGCTGGAGCTGCCGGAACTGGTGGCGGGCGACCTGATGCGGGCGCGCGACCATCTGCGCGGGTTCCGCGACGGCATGCCGCTGGACGCGGTGATGGCCGAGTTCGCCGACAGCCGCTACAGCCGCTACCCGTGGTTCGACCGCGACGGCGAGCAGGTGCTGGGCATCCTGCACATGAAGGACCTGCTGGTGGAGATCGCCCGCGGCCGCCCCAGCGACGACCTGCGCCCGCTGCTGCGCCCGGCCAACCTGATCGCCCTGGAGACGCCGGTGCCGCTGGTGCTGGAGCGCTTTCGCACCGGCGCCACGCACATGGCGCTGTGCGTGGACGAGCACGGCCGCATCCTCGGCTATTTCACCCTGGAAGACCTGCTGGAAGTGGTGGTCGGCGACATCGAGGACGAGCACCCGCACGTGGTCAAGGACGCGCCGACCCGCGGCGCCGACGGCAGCGTGCTGGTGGCCGGTTCGACCTCGATCTTCCGCCTCGAACGCCTGCTCGGCCGCGACCTGCGCGCGCCGGAGCACCTCAACTCGGTCGGCGGGCTGATCGTGCACCAGCTGCAGCGCCTGCCCGAGGAAGGCGAGCGGCTGGAGATCGACGGCCACCTGTTCACGGTCAAGCGCATGGCCCGTCACCGCATCCAGGCGGTGACCGTACGCCTGGCGCCGGCCGAGGCCGCGCCGACGTAGAATGGCGCCCCCGCCGACACCACCCCACGCCCCGCCATGTCCGATTCCGCCCTGCTCGCCCTGTCCCCGCTCGATGGCCGCTATGCCGGCAAGGTCGACGCCCTGCGGCCGATCTTCTCCGAATACGGCCTGATCAAGGCGCGAGTGAAGGTGGAGATCGAATGGCTGCTGGCGCTGGGCGCCGAGCCGGGCATCGGCGAGCTGGCCGCGTTCTCGCCGGCAGCGGCGCAGCGCCTGCGCGCGCTGGCCGAGGGCTTCGGCGTGGAGCACGCGGCGCGGGTCAAGCAGATCGAGCGCACCACCAACCACGACGTCAAGGCGGTGGAGTACTTCATCAAGGAGCAACTCAAGGACGACGCCGAACTCGGCCCGGCCCTGGAGTTCGTGCATTTCGCCTGCACCAGCGAGGACATCAACAACCTCAGCTACGGGCTGATGCTGGAGCAGGCCCGGCGCGAGGTGTTGCTGCCGACCCTGGACGCGGTGATCGCGACGCTGCGCGCCCTGGCCCATGCGCAGGCCGCGCAGCCGATGCTCTCGCGCACCCACGGCCAGACCGCCTCGCCGACCACTCTGGGCAAGGAGATCGCCAACGTGGTCGCCCGCCTCGAGCGCCAGCGCCGGCAGATCGCCGCGGTCGAGCTGACCGGCAAGATCAACGGCGCGGTCGGCAACTACAACGCCCACGTCGCCAGCTACCCCGACGTCGACTGGCCGGGCTTCGCGCAGCGCTTCGTGGAAAGCCTGGGCCTGGTGTTCAACCCCTACACCACCCAGATCGAGCCGCACGACAACGTCGCCGAACTGGGCGACGCCACCCGCCGCGCCAACACCGTGCTGATCGACCTGGCGCGCGACATCTGGGGCTACATTTCGCTGGGCTACTTCAAGCAGAAGCTCAAGGAAGGCGAAGTCGGCTCCTCGACCATGCCGCACAAGGTCAACCCGATCGACTTCGAGAACGCCGAAGGCAACTTCGGCATCGCCAACGCCCTGTTCGAGCATTTCTCGGCCAAGCTGCCGATCAGCCGCTGGCAGCGCGACCTCACCGACTCCACCGTGCTGCGCGCGCTCGGCACCGCCTTCGGCCACACCCAGGTGGCGCTGGACTCGCTGGCCAAGGGCCTGGGCAAGCTGACCGTGAACCCCGAGCGCCTGGACGCCGACCTGGACGCGGCCTGGGAAGTGCTGGCCGAAGCCGTGCAGACGGTGATGCGCCGCCACGGCCTGCCCAACCCCTACGAGCAGCTCAAGGCGCTGACCCGCGGCCAGGGCATCACCGCCGACTCGATGCGCGCCTTCGTCGAGACCCTGGACCTGCCCGAGGACGCCAAGCAGCGCCTGCGCGAGTTGACCCCGGGCGGCTACGTCGGCCTGGCCGAGCGGCTGGCGCGCGACATCTGAGCCGCGTCCCGTCCATCCTGGGTTAATCGGCCAGGGGCATGCTGGTGACTCACAGCAGAGCCCCGCGATGAAACGCACCCCGTTGTTTGTGTTGCCGCTGCTGGCCCTGGCCGGCTGCGCGCAGGCGCCACGCCCGCCGGCCGGCGATGGCGCGCACACCGCCGCCCCGCGCACCGTGGTCATGCAGGCCGCGCCGCCGATCGCGGCGGCGCCGTCGGCCGGCGACATTGCCGATGGCGACGAGCGCGACGCCGAGGCGCCGATCCGCATGGCCGCCTCGGCCAGCGGCGACATCGATTGCGACGGCCGCGACCTGAACATCGTCGGCCGCGACGCCACCTTGGTGCTGCACGGGCACTGCGCCACCGTCAGCTTGTTCGGCCGCAACGGCAACCTGCAGATCGAACGAGCCGACGCCCTGCGCGTGCTCGGCGACAACGCGCAGGTGACGGTACACGGCGACGCCGGCCAGGTCGCGCTGTTCGGCCGCCACGGCCGCTTGCAGATGGCACGCATCGCCACGCTGGAGGTGTCGGGCGACCAGAACCAGTTGCAGGCCAGCGCGATCGGCGCCATCGCCCTGCAGGGCAACGACAACGCCATCGTCCAGCGCAGCGGCACGGCCCAGGTCGACGACAGCGGCCGCGACAACCGTATCCTCGACCAGTAACGCCCAGCGCCTCGCCCGCTGCGACGCGGCCGCCACGCGCCGCGGACGTCCCGAACCGCCGGCGGCGCGCACCCTGCATGCACGCATGCGCCAGACCCGGATCGCCGGATCGCCACCGCCTTGGCCGACGGCGATCTGCCAAGCCTGCCGCGATGGCCCCACGGGCCAAACCGGCGGACAATGGCCGGGTCCGGCCGGCGCCGCCGCGCGCCCGCCCTTTCCTTCCGCGTTGCAAGGACCCCACCGCACATGGCTGCCCGCAAGACCGCCGCTCCCGCCTTCGAACTCCACGCCCGCCCCGGGCAACCGCTGGGCATGCCCGCCGCGACCTTCCTGCGCGACTACTGGCACAAGCGCCCGCTGCTGATCCGCAACGCCTTCCCCAACTTCGTTTCGCCGATCGAGCCCGGCGACCTGGCCGGCCTGGCCTGCGAAGAGGCGGCGCTGTCGCGGCTGGTCGAGCACGACCGCGACAACGACCGCTGGCGGGTGCGCAGCGGCCCGTTCCAGGAGCATGAGTTCCCCGGCATGCCCGACCACGACTGGACCCTGCTGGTGCAGGACGTGGACAAGTGGGACCCGGACATCCGCGCCCTGCTCGAGCAGTTCCGCTTCCTGCCGCGCTGGCGGGTGGACGACGTGATGGTCAGCTTCGCCGCGCGCGGCGGCTCGGTCGGCGCGCACGTGGACCACTACGACGTGTTCCTGCTGCAGGCCCACGGCCACCGCCGCTGGCAGATCGACGCCAGCGTCGCGCTGGGCCGCCCGGCGCCGCCGACCGACTTCCGCGACGACGTGGAACTGAAGCTGCTGCGGCAGTTCGAGCCGACCCACGACTGGGTGCTGGGGCCCGGCGACATGCTGTACCTGCCGCCGCTGGTGCCGCACCACGGCGTCGCCGAGGACGCCTGCCTGACCTTCTCGGTGGGCATGCGTGCGCCGTCCTCGGCCGAGCTGATCGCCGATTACCTGGACACGCTGATCGACGGCGCCGACGAGGCATTGCGCTACCACGACGAAGACCTGCAGGCGCCCGCCGATCCCTACGAGATCGATGCGGCGGCGATGGGCCGCGTGGTCGAGGCGCTGAACGCGCTGCGCATGAACGACCCGGACAAGCTGGGTGCCTGGTTCGGCCGCTTCATCACCACCTACCGTGCCGCCGGCGAGATCCTGCCGCCGGCTGGGCTGCCGCCGGCGGCGGAGATCGCCGCGGCGCTGGAACAGGGCCTGGTCCTGCAGCGGCATCCCTGGGCGCGGCCGGCGTGGCGGCGCGCCAGCCGCGGCGCCATGCTGTTCTGCAGCGGCCTGGAGTTCGCGCTGCCGGTCAAGGACGCCAAGCGCCTGGCCGCGGCCGAGCACATCGACGGCAGCGACTACGCGGCGCTGTCGGCGGCCGGCAGGCAGACCCTGCTGGAACTGATCGAAGGCGGCTTCTACCAGCCGCTGGAGGCCGAGGACGCCACCGACGAGGACGCCGACGCGGCCTGATCCGACAATGCCCGGCCCCGGTTTCCGCATCGCTGCGCTGGATCCCGTCCACGACGGCGCCGAACTGCGTGCGCTGCGTGCCGCGGCCGGCACCGTCGCGGACCCGGCCGACCCCACACGTGAAGCGCAGGACGCGCTGGGCGAGCACCTGATCGCGCGCAGCGACGACGGCCAGATGGTGGGTGCGGCCCGGCTCGGCGCGGACCGGCGGATCGCCGCGCTGACCGTGTTGCCGGCCTGGCGTGGGCGCGGCGTCGGCAGCGCGCTGCTGCGCGGCCTGATCGCGCAGGCACAGCAGCGGGGCTGGCCGCAGCTGGAACTGCATGCGCCCGCCGCGACACTGGCATTCCATGCCCGCCACGGCTTCCTGCCGCCGCCAAGCGGCGTGACCGCCTCCGCGGAGGCGGTGCCGCTGCGCCGCCGCTTCGACGGCGCGGTGGCGGTGGAGGACGCGGCGATGGCGATCGCCGCCAGCATCGCGGTGCTGGCGCAGGCCCGCCGCCAGGTGCTGATCCATAGCCGCATGCTGGATCCCGGCCTGCTCGACGATGCCCGCGTGGTGGAACAGGTGCGGCGCTTCGCGGTCGCCGCGCATGCCAAGCAGGTGCGCGTGTTGCTGCACGACGCGGCCGCGCCGCATCGTGCCGGCGCCCCCTTGCTGGCCCTGGCACAGCGCTTGCCCAGCGTGTTCCAGTTCCGCGAAGTCAGCGACCCGGTGGACCGCAGCGACGCCACCGCCTATCTGGTCGACGACGGCGGCGGCTACTACTTCCGTGGACTAGGTCACCGTTACGACGGCGAGACCGACCTGCTCGGTGGCGGCCGCGCGCGCCAGTTGCGCGCCACCTTCGACCGGGTCTGGGAGCGCGCCCGGCCCTGCAGCGAACTGCGCGCACTGGGCTGGTGAGGCGGCCGCGACCACGCCGCCGCAACTGCCACGGATGAACCGGGATCGGCCTTGACCACGCCGAATGCACACCCCGGCTGGTTCATGGGGGTATAATTTTTGCGCTTGATTACGCCCGCGCGGCCCTCGCGTCCGCCGGTTCCTACCGCAAGCCACCCCAAACAAAGCGACCGCACCCCACCATCGTGGACAATCTACTCAAGCAGTTTGCGCAGTCATCGCAACTCGCCGGCGGCAATGCCGCCTATATCGAAGACCTGTACGAACAGTATCTGGTCTCTCCCGACAGCATCGATCCCAAGTGGAAAACCTACTTCGACGGCTTCCAGGGCCGCGATGCCGGTGACGTTCCCCACTCTGCGGTCATCGCCCACATCGCCAGCGCCGCGCGCCAGGCCGCCAACAGCGGCACCGGCCCGAGCGGCGACGAGCGCGAGCGCCATGTCGGCCGCCTGATCACCGCCTACCGTTCGCGCGGCCACCTCGGCGCGCGCCTGGATCCGCTGGGCCTGACCCCGCCGGTGAACCCGCCGGACCTGGGCCTGCCGTTCCACAGCCTGTCGGAAAGCGATCTGGGCAGCGAGTTCAGCACCGGCGGCCTCGGCGGCCAGCCGCGGATGAAACTGCGCGACCTGCTGGCGCGGCTGAAGGCGACCTACACCGGGTCGATCGGCAGCGAGTTCATGCACATCTCCGAGTTCGAACAGCGCCAGTGGATCTACCAGCGCCTGGAGAACGCGGGCGGCAACATCGCCGGCGACGCCGCCAGCCGCCGCCGCACCCTGGAGCGGATCACCGCCGCCGAGGGCCTGGAGCGCTACCTGCACACCAAGTACGTCGGCCAGAAGCGCTTCTCGCTGGAAGGCGGCGACTCGCTGATCCCGATGATGGACGTGCTGGTGCAGCGCGCCGGCAACGACGCGGTCAAGGACATCGTGGTCGGCATGGCCCACCGCGGCCGCCTCAACGTGCTGGTCAACACTCTGGGCAAGAACCCGCGCAAGCTGTTCGACGAGTTCGAAGGCAAGTTCGAGCACGCCCATGACGACCGCGCCCACACCGGCGACGTGAAGTACCACATGGGCTTCTCCGCCGACGTGGCGGTGGCCGACGGCAAGTCGGTGCACCTGGCGCTGGCGTTCAACCCCTCGCACCTGGAAATCGTCGACCCTGTGGTGGTCGGCAGCGTGCGGTCGCGCCAGGAGCGCTACGGCGACGCCGCGCGCAAGTCGGTGCTGCCGGTGATCATCCACGGTGACGCCGCGTTCGCCGGCCAGGGCGTGGTCATGGAGCTGTTCCAGATGTCGCAGGCGCGCGGCTTCGCGGTCGGCGGCACCGTGCACATCGTGGTCAACAACCAGATCGGCTTCACCACCAGCGCCCGCGACGACGCCCGTTCCACGCTGTACTGCACCGACGTGGCCAAGATGATCGGCGCGCCGGTGTTCCATGTGAACGGCGACGATCCGGACGCGGTGGCGTTCGTGGCCAACCTGGCCTATGACTTCCGCCAGCAGTTCAACAAGGACGTGGTCATCGACCTGGTCTGCTACCGCCGTTGGGGCCACAACGAGGCCGACGAGCCGGCGGCCACCCAGCCGGTGATGTACCAAACCATCCGCAAGCACAAGACCACCCGCGAACTGTACGCCGCCCAGTTGGAAAGCGAAGGCGTGCTGCAGGCCGGCGAGGCGCAGGCGCTGGTCGACGGCTACCGCAACAAGCTCGACTCGGGCGAGTACACCACCGAGCTGGCGACCCGCAAGCCCGACGAATTCGCCATCGACTGGTCCAAGTACCTGTCGGGCAAGCTGTCGGACAAGGTCGACACCACGGTCAAGCGCAAGACCCTGGACCAGTTGGCCAAGATCATCACCACCATCCCGGGCGGCGTCGAGCTGCACCCGCGTGTGGCCAAGATCTACGAGGACCGCGTGAAGATGGCCGCCGGCGAACTGCCGGGCGACTGGGGCTTCGCCGAGAACCTGGCCTACGCCACCCTGCTAGGCGAAGGCCACAAGCTGCGCCTGGTCGGCCAGGACGCGGGTCGCGGCACGTTCTTCCACCGCCACGCGATCCTGCACGACCAGAAGACCGACAGCTACTACCTGCCGCTGCGGCAGCTGGTGGAGAACCCGGAAGACGCCACCGTGATCGACTCGCTGCTCAGCGAAGAGGCGGTGATGGGCTTCGAGTACGGCTACTCCACCACCGATCCCAACGCGCTGTGCATCTGGGAAGCGCAGTTCGGCGACTTCGCCAACGGCGCGCAGGTGGTGATCGACCAGTTCATCGCCGCCGGCGAAGCCAAGTGGGGCCGTATCTCGGGCCTGTCGCTGTTCCTGCCGCATGGCTACGAAGGCCAGGGCCCGGAGCATAGCTCCGCGCGTCTGGAGCGCTTCCTGCAGCTGTGCGCGCTGGAGAACATGCTGGTCTGCGTGCCGACCACTCCGGCCCAGGCCTTCCACATGATCCGCCGGCAGATGCGCATGTCCACGCGCAAGCCGCTGGTGGTGATGACGCCCAAGTCGCTGCTGCGCCACAAGCTGGCGGTGTCGACCCTGGAGGAACTGGCCGACGGCGAGTTCCAGCACCTGATCCCGGACGCCAAGGCCGACCCGAAGAAGGTCAAGCGCGTCGTCGCGTGCTCGGGCAAGGTCTACTACGACCTGCTCGAGGACCAGACCAAGCGCGGCCAGGACGACGTCGCCATCCTGCGCGTGGAGCAGCTGTATCCGTTCCCGCGCGAGCTGCTGTCGGCCGAACTGAAGCGCTACGGCAATGCCACCGACCTGGTCTGGTGCCAGGAAGAGCCGCAGAACCAAGGCGCCTGGTATCAGATCAAGCACCACCTGCAGGCCTGCCTGGCCGACGGACAGAGCCTGCACTACGCCGGCCGCGCCCGTTCGCCGTCTCCCGCCGCCGGCCACTTCGCCGAGCACGTGGAAGAGCAGCTGAAGCTGGTCGCTGATGCGCTGTTGAATCCGTTCAACGACCAAGTCGCTGAATAAACACCCTTTCACACTTCAAAAAAGACACCACTAGGACGCCCCCCGCAATGGCCACCGAAGTCAAAGTTCCGGTACTGCCCGAATCCGTATCCGATGCCACCATCGCCAGCTGGCACAAGAAGGCCGGCGAGGCGGTCAAGCGCGACGAGAACCTGGTGGACCTGGAGACCGACAAGGTCGTGCTGGAAGTGCCCTCGCCCGTCGATGGCGTGCTGAAGGAGATCAAGTTCGAGACCGGCGCCACCGTGACCAGCTCGCAGATCCTGGCGATCATCGAGGAAGGCGCGGCCGCCGCTGCGGCGCCGGCCGAGGCCAAGGTCGCCGAGGCCCCGAAGGCCGAAGCGCCCAAGGCCGCCGCCGCGGAAGCGCCGAAGGCCGCCAAGGCCGACGCGCCGAAGGCCGCCGGCGATGTGTCCAGCCTGCCGCCGGGCGCGCGCTTCAGCGCCATCACCGAAGGCGTGGATCCGTCGCAGGTCGAAGGCACCGGCCGCCGCGGCGCGGTGACCAAGGAAGACATCCTCAACTACGCCAAGAACGGCGGCGCCGGCAAGGCCAGCGGTGCGCGTCCGGAAGAGCGCGTGCCGATGACCCGCGTGCGCAAGCGCATCGCCGAGCGCCTGATGCAGTCGAAGAACTCGACCGCGATGCTGACCACCTTCAACGAGGTCAACCTGGCCAAGGTCTCGGCGGCGCGCAAGGAACTGCAGGACGAGTTCCAGAAGGCCCACGGCATCAAGCTCGGCTTCATGAGCTTCTTCGTCAAGGCCGCGGCCAACGCGCTGCAGCGCTTCCCGCTGGTCAACGCCTCGATCGACGGCGACGACATCATCTACCACGGCTACAGCGACATCTCCATCGCCGTGTCGACCGACAAGGGCCTGGTCACGCCGGTGCTGCGCAACGTCGAGCGGCAGTCCTTCGCCGACATCGAGCAGGGCATCGCCGACTACGCCAAGAAGGCGCGCGACGGCAAGCTGAGCCTGGAAGAACTGCAGGGCGGCACCTTCACCGTGACCAACGGCGGCACCTTCGGCTCGCTGCTGTCGACCCCGATCATCAACCCGCCGCAGAGCGCGATCCTGGGCATGCACGCGATCAAGGAGCGTCCGATCGCCGAAAACGGCCAGGTCGTGATCGCGCCGATGATGTACCTGGCACTGTCCTACGACCACCGCATCATCGACGGCAAGGACTCGGTGCAGTTCCTGGTCGACATCAAGAACCAGCTGGAAAACCCGGGCCGGATGCTGTTCGGTCTGTAAAAGCCGGGAATCGGGAATGGAGAGTGGGGAATGGGACAAGCGCCCATTTCCCTGCCCTGTTCCCGCCTGGACCTGGATGGGAGGCGGCAGGCGCATGCGCTTTTGCGATTCCCCATTCCCTATTCCCCATTCCCGTGTGAGCGAATGAAATGAGCGAACAATACGACGTCGTCGTCATCGGAGCCGGTCCCGCCGGCTATCACGCGGCCATCCGCGCCGCCCAGTTGGGTCTGAAGACCGCGTGCATCGACGCGGCGCTGGGCAAGGACGGCAAGCCGGCGCTGGGCGGCACCTGCCTGCGCGTGGGCTGCATCCCGTCCAAGGCGCTGCTGGATTCCTCGCGCCAGTTCTGGAACATAGGCCACCTGTTCGGCGAGCACGGCATCAGCTTCAAGGATGCCAAGATCGACGTCGCGGCGATGGTCGGGCGCAAGGACAAGATCGTCAAGCAGTTCACCGGCGGCATCGCGATGCTGTTCAAGGCGAACAAGATCACTCCGTACTACGGCTTCGGCGAACTGCAGCCGGGCAACGTGGTCAAGGTCAAGCAGCACGACGGCAGCGAAGTCGAGCTGAAGGGCACCAACGTGATCCTGGCCGCGGGCTCGGATTCGATCGAACTGCCGTTTGCCAAGTTCGACGGCGAGACCATCGTCGACAACGTCGGCGCGCTGGATTTCACCGAAGTGCCCAAGCGCCTGGCGGTGATCGGCGCCGGCGTGATCGGCCTGGAACTGGGCAGCGTGTGGAAGCGCCTGGGCGCCGAGGTCACCATCCTCGAGGCGCTGCCGGACTTCCTGGCCCTGGCCGATGCCGAAGTGGCCAAGGCCGCGCTGAAGGAATTCAAGAAGCAGGGCCTGGACATCAAGCTTGGCGCCAAGGTCTCCAAGACCGAAGTCACCGGCAAGGGCAAGAAGCAGGAAGTGGTCGTCACCTACAGCGATGGCGAAGGCGAGAAGACCCTCAACGTGGACAAGCTGCTGGTGGCCGTTGGCCGCCGCGCCGCCACCAAGGGTCTGCTGGCCGACGGCACCGGCGTCAAGGTCAACGAGCGCGGCCAGATCGAGGTCGATGCGCACTGCCACACCGGCGTGGACGGCGTGTGGGCGATCGGTGACTGCGTGCGCGGGCCGATGCTGGCGCACAAGGGCTTCGAGGAAGGCATCGCGGTCGCCGAACTGATCGCCGGCCTGCCCGGCCACGTCAACTTCGACACCATCCCGTGGGTCATCTACACCGAGCCGGAAATCGCCTGGGTCGGCAAGACCGAGCAGCAGCTCAAGGCCGAGGGCGTGCCGTACAAGGCCGGCAGCTTCCCGTTCGCGGCGATCGGCCGTGCGGTGGCGATGGGCGAGCCGGCAGGCTTCGTCAAGGTCATCGCCCACGCCGAGACCGACCGCGTGCTGGGCATGCACCTGGTCGGCGTCGGCGTCTCCGAACTGGTCCACGAAGGCGTGCTGACCATGGAGTTCAACGGCTCGGCCGACGACCTGGCGCGCATCTGCCACGCCCACCCCACCCTGTCCGAAGCAATCCACGACGCGGCCATGGCGGTGAGCAAGCGGGCGATTCATAAGGCTAACTGAGGCCGAGAAACGGGAATGGAGAATCGGGAATGGGCAAAGCGCATTCCGGGCACTCCACTCCCATCGCATAGCGCCGGACCCAGGTCCGGCGTTATGCGTTTCGGCTTTTGGATTTTCCCCATTCCCCATTCCCGACTCCCCATTCCCGATGAAAAGCATCTGCGTCTACTGCGGCTCCAACGCCGGCAACAAGCCGGCCTACGTCGAGCGCGCAACCGAATTGGGCACACGCATCGCCGAGCAAGGCCTGCGCCTGGTCTATGGCGGCGGCAATGTCGGTCTGATGGGCACCGTGGCCAATGCGGTGCTCGCTGCCGGCGGCGAGGTCACCGGCGTGATTCCCAAGCAACTGGCCGACTGGGAAGTGGCGCACCGCGGCCTCACTGAACTGGAGATCGTCGGTTCGATGCACGAGCGCAAGTCGCGCATGTTCGACCTGTCCGACGCCTTCGTCGCCCTGCCCGGCGGCTTCGGCACCATGGAGGAAATCTTCGAGATGCTGACCTGGCGCCAGCTCGGCATCGGCAACAAGCCCTGCGCCTTCCTCGACGTGGAAGGGTTCTACGCGCCGCTGATCGGCATGATCGATCGCATGGTCGAAGAGCGCTTCCTGCACCCGGACCAGCGTGCCGACCTGTGGTACGGCAGCGACATCGACACGATGCTGGGCTGGATGCGGGACTACACGCCTGCGCAGGCGTCGAAGTGGATCGACGAGAAGCGACGCAACGCGTTGCGCTGAGACTCCGAGAGCGGCAATGTCATGACGCGTGGCGACGCGTCATCCATCTTGGCGCCCGATTGTTCCCGCGGCGCGGATCGACGAAAAGCGGCGCAGCGCGTTGCGCCAAAGGCATCGGATCCGCGACAAGCGTTGGGGTGGCGACCCGCCCATACCGACAGGACGTGTCCTGTAGGAGCGGCTTCAGCCGCGACGGGCGTTCTCGGTAAAGCCCATCGCGGCTGAAGCCGCTCCTACGCGAGGCGCTGCCATGGCGGCACCTCGCGCTGCGCCCAACTAGCGCATGGAGACAGCGCGCTCCGGGCGCATGGCGCCGCACTCCACGTTCGATCGCCTCAAAGCTGCTGCGGTGCGGCGGCCGGACGCCCCAGCAGATAACCCTGCCCGTAATTGCAACCCAGTTCGCGCAATGTCGCCAGTTGCTGCTCGGTCTCGATGCCCTCGCCCACCGTCTCGATCCCCAGGGTGCTGGCCAGGGCAAGGATGCCGCGCACCAGCGCGTGGCTGCCGGTGCCGCGTTCGTCCTGCAGGCCGGCGACGAAGCTCTGGTCGATCTTCAGCACCGAGATCGGGAAGCGATGCAGGTAGGACAGCGCCGAGAAGCCGGTGCCGAAGTCGTCCAGCTGCGCCAGCACGCCGCGCTCGCGCAATGCCTGCAGGATGGCCAGGGTGCGCGGGGCGTCGTCGAGCAGCGCCACCTCGGTGATCTCCACGCGCAGGCGGCGCGGGTCGGCGCCGGCGCTGTCGATCAGCCCGAACAGCCGTTCGGTGAAGTCCGGCGAGCGGAAATGCCGCGGCGAGACGTTCACCGAGACGTAGCCGCCCTCGCTCTGCGCCAGGCGCCGGATCACCTGCGCGTACAGTAGCCAGTCCACCTGCTCGATCAGGCCGCTCTCCTCGCCCAGATCGATGAACTGGCTCGGCACCAGCAGCCCACGGCTTTCGTGGCGCCAGCGCAACAGGGCCTCGTGGCCGATCACCTCGCCGTCGTGCAGGCGCACGATCGGCTGGTAGAACGGCTCGAAGTCGCGGTTGTTGATCGCACGGCGCAGGTCCGCCTCCAGATCGAGGCTGCGCAGCGCCGCCTCGCGCATGGCCTCGTCGAACACCACGCAGCGGTCCTGGGTCTGCGCCTTGGCCCGGTACATCGCCGCGTCCGCGTCGCGCAGCATCTCCTCGCCGTTGTGGTAGCGCGGATGCCAGGCCGCAATGCCCAGGCTGCCCGACGGGAACAGTTCGCGGCCGGCCACCCACATCGGCTGGCCTAGCACATGCAGCAGGCGCCGCGCCAGTTCGCGCGCACCGTCCAGGCCGTGCTCGCTCGGCGTCAGCACCGCGAACTCGTCGCCGCCCAGGCGCGCCACCACGTCCTGGCCGCGGATCGTGGAGACGATGCGCTTGGCCACCTGCACCAGCATCTCGTCGCCGGCGGCGTGGCCGATGCTGTCGTTAACCAGCTTGAACCGGTCCAAGTCCAGGAACAGGACGGCGAAGGTCTTGCCGCCGCCGCGGGCACGCGAGATCGCCTCGCTGAGCCGGTCCAGCAGATGCGAGCGGTTCGGCAACCCGGTCAGCGCATCGTGCAGCGCCTGGTGGGTCAGCCGCTGCTCGGCGCGCCAGCGCTCGGCGATCTGCGCCAGCAACTGCTCGTTGACTTCGGCCAGTTCCCGGGTGCGCTCCTCCACGCGCTGTTCCAGTTCCGCGTGGGCCAGCCGCAGCCGTTCCTGCGCGCGCTGCCGCGCCAGGCCGCTGCCGACGTTGTGCGCGACGAAGGTCAGCAGGCGCTGGTCGTGTTCGGTGAAACGTACCTTGGCGATGTAGCTCTGCACCACGATCGCGCCGATCACCTCCCCCTCGTCGAACAGCGGCACGCCCAGCCAGCTGTAGGGGCGCTGGCCGTATTCCTGCACCTCGCCCTGCGCCAGCAAGGCGTCGATGTCGGGAAGCTCCAGCAGTTGCGGGCGCCGCACCCGCATCACGTATTCGGTCAGTCCGCGGCCGCGGCGCCGCTGCGGCCGGTACGGGGTGAACTCGTCCACCGAGTACACGAATTCCAGCATGGTGTCGTCGTCGGACAGCAGGGCGATGTACAGATTGCGCGCGTCGATCAGCCCGCCGACGATGGCGTGCACCTCGGTGTAGAACTGCTGCAGGCTCTCCGAGCGGATCGCCAGCTCGGCGATGCGGAACAGCGCCAGTTGCAGGGTCTCGGCGCGCTTGCGCTCCTGGATCTCCTCCTGCAGGTCGTGGTTGGCACGCTGCAGTTCCTGGGTGCGCAGGTGCACGCGCCGCTCCAGCTGCACCTGCGCATGCCGCCGGTCCATCGCGGTCTGCACGTGCTGCGCCACGTAGGCCAGCAAGGCGCGGTCGGCATCGGTGTAGCGCAACGCGTAGTCGTAGTTCTGCACCACGATGGCCCCGCACACGCGGCCCTCGCGCAACATCGGCACGCCCAGCCAGTCGCGGCTGTCCGGGCCGTGTTCGGCGTTGTAGCCCACCTGCAGGCGTTCGCGCACCTGTTCCGACGGCCCACGCACCGCACGGCCGTGGCGCAGCAGCCCCACGGTGAGGCTGTTCGGCATGTCGCGCAGCAGGTAGGTCTTCTCCGGATCGGCGACGAAGTCGTCGTGACGGTCGGAGAAGTACAGGAAGCGCATGCTCTGCTGGTCTTCGTCGTATTCGACGATGTAGCAGTTCTCCGCGTACATCAGCGATTCCAGCACCGCATGCACGCGCTGCAGCATCTGGCCCATTTCCAGATCGGCACCGGCCAGGTCGGCGATCTCGTACAGCGCCTGCTGCAGCTGCTTGGATTTTTCCAGGCCCGCGATGCGCGCGCGCATGCGCTCGGTGTCGAGCAGGTTGAGACCGAACGCGACCGCGGCCTCGCACCAGGCCGCGCGATACGCCGCATCGAGCGGCTGCTTCGCCTGCGCACCGATGACCACGCAGGCCCCCTCGGCGGTGCGGTGCACGTGCAGCACCGTCGGTGTCGTCGACGGCGGCAACTCGGTGGCGGCCAGCGTCTGCGCGACCAGCGCCTGCAGCCACTCCGGCGCGTCCGCGCTGGCGCCGTGGAGGCGCCCGACCACGCCGTCGCCGCAGCCGATCACCACGGCGCTGCCGGGCGGCAGCAGCCCGCACAAGGCCTGCGCCGTGCGGGCGGGCGCATGGCCGCCGGATGCGTCTTCGCGGGCGGTGGCGGACGAATTGAACAGCATCGACAACGATTCTCCTGCAGGGCCCCCCGGAACCGCTCCACGCTCGCCCTTCATCATCAGCATACCTGTTGCATGGACCGATCGACGGCCGATCGACCCCGACGCGATGAGATAGGCGTTTGTCTACACATGTTGTCAGAATTTCCGCCCTCGCCACCCTCTCCCGGCACCTTGCCTCCCGACTATGCGGCGGCCCGGCGAACGCTTAGGCTTGCCGCCGTGGACGCCCCGGTCGAAGCGAGCGACGAAGCCCTGATGCTGGCCTACGCGGCCGGCGACGCGCGCGCGTTCGAGACCCTGTACCTGCGCCACCGTGGCCGCCTGTACCAGTACCTGCTGCGACAACTGCGCGACCGTGCGCTGGCCGAAGAGCTGTTCCAGGACGTGTGGCAGCGGGTGATCGCCGCACGCCTGGAGTGGCAGCCGCAGGCCGCGTTCACCACCTGGCTGCTGCGCATCGCCCACAATCGGCTCGGCGACCACTGGCGCGCGGCCAAGCATCGCCCGCCGGCACCAGCCGACGCCGACCTGCGCACCGCACGCGTGCAGGACCCCGACACGCCGGAGCGGCAACTGTCCGCCTTCGAGCAGCGGCGCCAGCTGCAACTGGCGCTGGATGCGCTTCCCGAGGAGCAACGCGACGTGCTGCTGCTGCGCCTGGAGCAGGAATTGAGCCTGGACGAGATCGGGCAGATCACCGGCGTCGGCCGCGAGACGGTCAAGTCGCGGCTGCGCTATGCGATGGACAAACTGCGCGCGAGGTTGGGCGGATGAGCGCCGACGAACCGCTGACGCCGGAAGAGCGCGCGCTGGCCGAACGCCTGCGCCTGGGCCGGCAGGCATTGCCGCCGCCGGCGCTGGATGCGGCGATCCTGGCTGCCGCGCGTGCGGCAGTCGCACCGGGGGCCGCCGAGGTCCCGGAGTACCCCAGCAGCGCCGCGGAGCGCGCGCGGGCGCAGGCCGCCGCGGCGATGCCCACGTCCGCGCCCGCCTCCATCGCGACCGCCGACCCGGCCGAGCCAGATCCGGCGCCTGCATCGCGTGCCGCCCCGCCGGCGTCGCGTGCACGCTGGCCGACCTGGCTTGGCCTGGCCGCCTCGCTGGTGCTGGTGGCCGGCATCGCCTGGCGCGCACGTCCACCGACGCCCTCCACGCCCACGCCGGCGGCAGCACCTGCCCCGACCCCGGCGGCGACTTCCGCCGCCGACGCCCCCGCCACACCCGTCGCCTCCCCGGCACCGCCCTCCACGGAGCCGGCACCGGCGACCGCTGCGCCGGCAGCCGCTGAGACAGCGGCACCCGCCCCTGCGGCCTCCGCGCGCATCGCGACGGAGACAGCCGACGCGCCGCTGTCCGAGCGTGCGCAGGCGCCGATGCACAAGCCAGCGCCCACGCGCAGCATGCCTCCTCCCGCGCCAGCGGTCATGGTGGCGCCCGCCGCTCCACCGGCTCCGGCCCCGCCACCGCAGGCTTTTGCGGCCGACAGCAATGCGTCCGCCGCCGAGCAGCAAGCTGCGCCGACCGGAATGCCGCTGCGTGCACCAACGCGCGCGGAAACGGCGCAGGACGCCTTGGCGCGCAATGCGCCCGCCGACACCGCCACCCCGTCCAGGCTGGCGACCTCCGCGCGCGCGAAGGCCGCTGCGAACGAGACGTCGGACACCCTCTCGCTGCGCCCTTCGACATCCGCTGCGGCCCCCGCCGCGGCATTGCCGGAATCCGACAGCAACGCCCTGGCGGCCGCGCTGGAGGCCGATGCGCAGCTATCGCCGCGCCGCTGGCTGCAGCGGATCCGTGAGCGCCGCGACCAAGGCGAACTCGACACCGCACGCGCCAGCCTGCTGCGCTTCCAGCGTGCGCATCCGCAGCGATCGATCCCGCAAGATCTGCGCCCGCTGCTGCCGGACTGAGCTGGGCCGCGACCGCCACGGCGGGCCGAGGCCGCACCTCGTCTACAATGCCGCCGATGCCCGACACGCTCCCGCACCCCGTCAGCCACAGCGTGGAGATCAAGCACAGCCGCTTCATTGCCCACGCCGCGCCGATCGCCGACGCCGGCGCGGCGCTGGCGTTCGTGCAGCAGGTGATGGTGGCCGACGCCACCCACAATTGCTGGGCCTACCGCCATGGCGACGAATACCGCTCCAGCGACGACGGCGAGCCCGCCGGCACTGCCGGCCGGCCGATCCTGGCGGCGATCGACGGCCAGGGCTTCGACCGCGTGGTGGTGGTGGTCACGCGCTGGTACGGCGGCATCAAGCTCGGCGCCGGCGGCCTGGTCCGCGCCTATGGCGGCAGCGCGGCCGAATGCCTGCGTCTGGCACCGCGGCAACCATTGCTGGCCTTGAGCCTGCTGACCCTGCACTGCGGCTTCGACGACCTGGGCGCGGTGTATGCCGCGCTGAGCGCCTGCGCCGCAGAAAAACTCGATGAACGCTTCGATGCCGGCGGCGCCGAACTGCGCCTGCGCCTGCCCCGCGATCGCGTCGACGCCTTGAAAACCCGCCTGCGCGACGCCACTCGCAATCGGGTCCGCTGTTCGGAACCCGCCCCCGCATGAACACCCCCTCGGCCGACCAGGCCAAGTCGCTGCGCAGACTCGGCAGCCTGCGCACCCTGTGGCCGTTCGTGCGTCGCCGGCGCGGGCTGCTGATCGCCTGGCTGGTGGCGCTGGCGATCTCCTCCAGTGCCACGCTGAGCCTGCCGGTCGCGGTCCGGCAGATGATCGACCACGGCTTCGAGGACGTCGGCCTCATCAACCAGTCGTTCGCCCTGTTGTTCGCGGTCGCGGTGGTGCTGGCGGTGGCCACCGCCACGCGCTTCTACTTCGTGTCGCTGCTCGGCGAGAAGGTGGTCGCCGACCTGCGCGAACGTCTGTACACGCATCTGATCGGCCTGCATGCCGGTTTCCACGACCGCAACCGCAGCGGCGAACTGGTCTCGCGCCTGTCGGCCGACAGCGAACTGCTGCGCGGGGTCATCGGCAGCACCATGTCGGTGGCGCTGCGCAGCACGGTGACCGCGGTCGGCAGCGTGGTGATGCTGTGCGTGACCAGCCCGCACCTGGCCGCCTACACCCTGCTCGGCATTCCGGTGGCGGTGCTGCCGATCGTGCTCGGTGCGCGGCGCCTGCAAAAGATCTCGCGCGCCAGCCAGGACCGCGTCGCCGACGCCAACACCCTGGCCGCCGAGACCCTGGGCGCGGTGCGCACGGTGCAGGCGTACGCGCGCGAAGGCTACGAACGCGGCCGCTTCGGCGAGGCGCTGGCGCAGACCGTGGCGGTGGCGCGGCGCCGGGTCCGCGCGCAGGCGCTGATCACGGCCGCGGCCATCGTGTTGGTCTTCGGCGCCATCGTGCTGGTGCTGTGGTTGGGCGCGCACGAGGTCGCCGCCCACGAACTCAGTGCGGGCGCGCTCGGCCAGTTTTTGCTGTACGCGATGTTCGGCGGCGGTTCGGTGGCCTCGCTGGCCGAAGTCTGGAACGACCTGCAGCGCGCGGCCGGCGGCATGGGCCGCATCGCCGAACTGTTCCAGGAACGTCCCGAGATCGTCGCCCCGGCCCAACCGCGCGCGCTGCCGCAGCCGCTGCGCGGCGAGGTGCGCTTCGACAACGTCAGCTTCCGCTATCCGCAGCGCCCCGATCAGCCGGCGCTGGACGGCTTCGACCTGCACGTGCGGCCCGGCGAGAGCGTGGCCCTGGTCGGCCCCTCCGGCGCCGGCAAGAGTACGGTGCTGGCACTGTTGATGCGCTTCCACGATCCGCAATCGGGCAGCGTGCAGGTGGACGGCCTGGACCTGCGCACGCTGGACCCGTCGCAACTGCGCGCGGCGATCGGACTGGTGCCGCAGCACCCGACCCTGTTCGCCGCCAGCGCCGCCGACAACATCCGCTACGGCCGGCTCGAGGCCAGCGAGGCCGAGGTCGAGGCCGCCGCGCGCGCGGCCGAAGCCGACGCGTTTCTGCGGCGATTGCCCGACGGCTATGCCAGCGAACTGGGCGAACGCGGCGCGCGCCTGTCCGGCGGCCAGCAACAGCGCATCGCCATCGCCCGCGCCCTGCTCAAGGACGCGCCGGTCCTGCTGCTGGACGAGGCCACCAGCGCCCTGGACGCGCAGAGCGAACACGCCGTGCAGCAGGCGCTGGAGCGGCTGATGGCCGGGCGTACCACCCTGGTGATCGCGCATCGCCTGGCCACCGTGCTGAAGGCCGACCGCATCGTGGTGATGGACCATGGCCGCATCGTCGCCCAGGGCACCCATGCGGAGCTGCTGGCGCAGGACGGGCTGTACGCCGAACTCGCTCGCCTGCAATTCATCGACTGAGCACGCCGAGCTAACGACAGCGGGACTACGGTCGGACCGCGTCTGCGCTGCGGCCGCGCGCCCGCGGCCGCCGCTCCGGCGTCCCGCATTCGATGCAGCGTTCGACAGGAGGCTTCCGATGTCCTTTCGCCAATTGCCCGCCCTCGGTCCCGACGGCGAGGCCTATCTGATCACCGAGTTCCAGGACGATGCGCCGCGCCAGCAGCAGGCGCAGCACGACCCGCACGCCGACAGCGGACTGCGCTACGAACTGGCCGACGGCCGCAAGCTGATCCGCCGCGGCCAGCAGTTCGTCACCACCGGCGGCGAGTTGACCCTGACCGCGGTCTAGCGTCGCCACCCCAGTGTGCCGCCGTACCGTGTCATCGCCAATGGCGTTCGCGGTGCTGGCGGCAAGCTGGTGAATTTTTCGCCACCCGGCTTGACAGGCTTGCCCCGCAAGGCGCGCCGACAGTTATCCACATGTTTGCGCAGTGGCCATCCACATGCGCTGTGGATGAATTGCGGCAGGCGTTGGTGGTTCCCGTGCACGCGTCTGGCGAGTTGCACGGTCGCGGCTGAAGCCGCTCCTACGACGGGTGTTGCGTGCTTTCGTAGGAGCGGCTTCAGCCGCGACGAGCGAAGCGGCGCGCGTTCCGATGGCGCACCGCGTCGGGACTGAAGTCCATCCCACAATGCCCCAGCCCACTCGCCGCAAGTTCCTGTAGGAGCGGCTTCAGCCGCGACGGCGTGCGATGCAATTCACCCCGCCAGCACCCGCCCGATCCCACTGGCATCGATCTCCGCCGCCGCGCCGCGCACCGCCCTCGCATCGCTGGCCGGGTCGAAGCCGAGCCGGAAATGCAATTCGCCCGCCTGCGTGCGCGAGGAATGGATCGAAGCGAGATTCACCCCATGGCGCTCGAACACGTGCAACAGCGCGCGCAGCGAGCCGGCGCGGTCCTCCGGCAGGTAGACGCTGAGCGTGGACTGCTCGGTCAGATCGGCCAGCAGATAACCGATGCGCTCGTAGCTGTAGTTGCCCTGGGCGATCGCCGCCTCGCCCAAGGCCTGCCGGTTGGCGTCGAGGAACTCGGCGCGGAACTGCGCGCGCGCAGCATCGTCGCCGCGACCGACCTGGTCGCGCAGCCGCGACAGCTGCGCGATCAGCCCGTCCAGCACATCGCCCACATGCGGATTGCCGAACTGGATGTCTTCGTAGATGGCCGGATTCAGGGCCAGGATGCGCGCGATGATCGCGGTATCCAGTTCGAACGAGGCCGAGCGGTACGGCAGCAGGGCCTGCAACGGCCCCAGCGCCGGCGCATGTTCGCGCAGCACGCCGGCCTGGGCCAGGTGCGTGGCGTGGACCATGGCCTGCACCAGCGCCATCACCTGGTCGTGGTGCGCGGGCGTGGTGTGGACGCACTCGCCTTCCAGCGCGGCGCACATGGTGTGCAGCCAGGGCTGCCACTTCGCCACACGCGCCTCGCACACCACCAGCACGCGGCCCTTGAGCGTGGGCGACTTGGGCGGCGCGGTCATCGGATGCAGCCCGGCCACTTCCGCCCGCGAGGCCAGCATCGCCGCCACCGGCGCGGCCTTGACCGAGGTGACGTCCAGCCAGAGCTGGTCGCGCTCGCGGCCGCCGGCGCGCCGCACGTACTCGCCGATCAACGCCGGCGTGTGCCGGATCGGCGCGGAGAAGATCAGCACCTGCGCCTGCTGCAGCAGCGCCTCCGGCGCCAGCGACTGCGGGTCGGCCGGATCGTGGCCGATCACCTGCAACTGCATGCGCTCGCGGAAGAAGCGGCTCAGCCAGCGACCATAGGCGCCGGCACTGCCGACGATGCCGACGACCGGGCGCAGGCTCACGCCAGGCGCTCGGCGACGAAGCGCAGCGGCGTGGCCAGCGCAGCCGGCGCCGCCGCCAGCACGTCCAGTTCTTCCACGTCCGCGGCCAGGGTCGCCTCCAGCGCCGCGTGCACGCCGGCGATGGCGCGGCCGATCGCCGCCTCGAAGCTGTCGCCGCGCAGCAGGAAGGCCACCAGCAGCGCCATCAGCACATCGCCGGTGCCGGCGACATCCACCGGCAGCAATGGCGAGCACCAGCGGTAGACCGCCTCGCGGCTCACCGCCAGCGTCACCAGTTGCCCGGCATCGCCGCCGACGCTGTGCGCAAGCACCCATTCCGGACCGCGCCCCAGCAACACGCGTGCTGCGGCGATCGCGTCGTCCTGCACCAGTGCCGGCATGCCGGTCAGGCGACCGAGCTCGAACGCATTCGGCGTCACCAGCCACGCGTGCGGCAACAGGCGCTCGGCGAAGATCGCCTCCAGGCCCGGCTCCACGTACGGGCCGGTGTGCGTATCGCCGATCACCGGATCCAGGCAGTAGCGCAGCGTCGGGCACTGCGGCAGCGTGGCGTCGAGCCAGTCGGCGAAGGCGGCGCCATTGCCGACGCTGCCGAAATAGCCGGACACCAACATGCGCGCACGCTGCGGCAGGCCACGTTCACTGGCGCCGAGCAGCAGATCGGCGAACCAGTCCGACGGCAGCACCTTGCCGCGCAGCGTGGCATAGAACGGCGCATTGCTCAGCAAGGTGGTCGGGATCTCGGCCACGCGCAGGCCCAGCGCGCGCAACGGCGGCACCGCCGCACTGTTGCCGGCGTGGCCATAGACGAGTTGCGACTGCACGGAAATGACGTCGACCGGCACCGGTCCGTCGGGCCGCTGGCGGCGGCCATGGATGAGATGACTTTCGGTGGCGTTGTCGGCGGAAGCGTTCATCGCCGTAGTGTAGCGCCGGCGCAAGGGCACCCGGATGCGCGCGTGCCGGTGCGTTGCATGGCTTTAAGCAACAACGGCCTCAGCTGCGACGCTCCGACGAGAAAGCGTCGCGGCTGAAGCCGCTCCTACACAACATGGAGTCAGGATGCTCGAAGAAGTCCACGCATCCGGAATCAAGAATTTCTACTTCCCACTGGGCTCAGCGGCGAAACATTCCACTTGTAGGAGCGGCTTCAGCCGCGACGCTTTGACAGTAAAGCGTCGGGGCTGAAGCCCCTCCCACAAAGAGCGTTGCGGTGGCGAACAACACCGGAAATATCACGAATCCCGGCTCTCAACAGCCGCAGACTGGTCATCCCTAATCCCGAATCCCTAATCCCGGCTCACGTCACGACGTCATCCGGTCCCAGAAGCCCTTCACCCCATCGATGAAGGTCGCCGACTTCGGCGAATGCTTGCGCGCATCCTCGCCGGTGAAGGTGGATTCGAACTGCTCCAGCAGCTTGCGCTGGTCGGCGGTGAGGTTGATCGGGGTCTCCACCACCACGCGGCAGTACAGGTCGCCTTCGCTGCGGCTGCGCACCGAGCGCACGCCCTTGCCGCGCAGGCGGAACAGCTTGCCGGTCTGGGTCTCGGCCGGGATGCGGATCTCCGCCTCGCCGCCCAGGGTCGCCACGCGCACGGTGTCGCCCAGCGCCGCCTGCGAGATGCGGATCGGCACCTCGCAGTGCAGGTCGTCGCCGTCGCGCTGGAAGATCGGATGCTCGCGCACCCGCACTTCCACGTACAGATCGCCAGGCGGGGTACCGGCGGGACCGGCCTCGCCCTCGCCCGACAGGCGGATGCGGTCACCGTTGTCGACGCCGGCGGGGATCTTCACCGACAGCACCTTGGTCTCTTCCACACGCCCGGCGCCATGGCACTCGCCGCACGGGTTCTGCACGATCTGGCCGCGACCGGCGCAATGCGGGCAGGTCTGCTGCATGGCGAAGATGCCGCGCTGGATGCGCACCTGGCCGCGCCCGTGGCAGGTGCCGCAGGTCTCGACCTTGCCATCCGCCGAGCCGCTGCCGTGGCAGTGCTCGCACTCGCTCAGAGTCGGAATCTCGATGCGGCGCTCGATGCCGGCCACCGCTTCTTCCAGGTCCAGCTCCAGCACGTAGCCGATGTCGGCACCACGCCGCGGCGCACGCCCGCCACCGCCGGCGCCACCGAAGATGTTGCCGAAGATGTCGCCGAAGATATCGCCCATGTCCGGGCCGCCAGGGCCGCCGCCCATCCCGCCCATGCCGTGCTCGAACGCGGCGTGGCCGTGCGCGTCGTACATGCGCCGGCGGTTGCCGTCGGAGAGCACCTCATAGGCTTCCTTGCATTCCTTGAACGCGGCCTCGGCGGCGTGGTCGCCGGGATTGCGGTCCGGGTGGTACTTCATCGCGCAACGGCGATAGGCCTTCTTCAGCTCGTCGTCGCTGGCGGTGCGGGCCACACCCAGCACTTCGTAATAGTCGCGTTTGCTCATAGGGCGGGGATTGGGGATTCGGGAGTCGGGATTCGTTCAATGCAAAAGCGGAGAGCGTCAGCTCTTCCGCTTTTACAAACTTGATGGACAGGGATGGGAGTGGGAACCAACAGGCCAAGGCCTCCGCGAATCCCCAATCCCAAATCCCCAATCCCGGCTTACTTCTTGTCGTCCTTGACCTCGGTGAACTCGGCGTCGACCACGTCGTCGGACGAGGCCGAGGAGGCATGCGCGCCGCCGGCGTTGCCGCCCGGCTGCTGCTCGCCCGCCGCCGCGGCCGCGTACAGCGACTGACCGGCCTCTTCCAGCGCCTTGGTCTTGGCCTCGATCTGGCCCTTGTCGTCGCCCTTCATCGCGGTTTCCAGGTCCGCCAGCGCCGACTCGACCTTGCCGATCACGTCGCCGCCGACCTTGCTGCCGTGCTCGGTGATCGCGCTGCGGGTGGCGTGGATCAGGCCGTCGGCCTGGTTGCGCGCCTGCACCAGCTCGTGGAACTTCTTGTCTTCCTCGCGGTTGGCTTCCGCGTCGGCGACCATCCGCTGGATCTCGTCGTCCGACAGGCCGGAACCGGCCTTGATCTCGACCTTCTGTTCCTTGTTGGTCTTCTTGTCCTTGGCCGACACGTGCAGGATGCCGTTGGCGTCGATGTCGAAGGACACCTCCACCTGCGGCAGGCCGCGCGGCGCCGGCTCGATGCCGGACAGGTCGAACTTGGCCAGCGACTTGTTGAAGCGGGCCTGTTCGCGCTCGCCCTGCAGCACGTGCACGGTCACCGCCGACTGGTTGTCCTCGGCGGTGGAGAACACCTGCGAGGCCTTGGTCGGGATGGTGGTGTTCTTCTCGATGATCTTGGTGAACACGCCGCCCAGGGTCTCGATGCCCAGGCTCAGCGGGGTCACGTCGAGCAGCAGCACGTCCTTGACGTCGCCGGCCAGCACGCCGCCCTGGATCGCCGCGCCCAGCGCCACGGCCTCGTCGGGGTTGACGTCCTTGCGCGGCTCCTTGCCGAAGAACTCGGCCACCGCCTGCTGCACCTTCGGCATGCGGGTCTGGCCACCGACCAGGATCACCTCGGTGATGTCGCTGGCGCGCAGGCCGGCGTCGTTCAGCGCGGTGCGGCACGGATCGATGGTGCGCTTGACCAGGTCCTCCACCAGCGCCTCGAGCTTGGCCCGGGTCAGCTTGATGTTGAGGTGCTTCGGGCCCGACGCGTCGGCGGTGACGTACGGCAGGTTGACTTCGGTCTGCTGCGAGGACGACAGCTCGATCTTGGCGCGCTCGGCGGCATCCTTCAGGCGCTGCAGCGCCAGCGGATCCTTGCGCAGGTCGATGCCCTGGTCCTTGTTGAACTCTTCGACGAGGTAGTCGATGACGCGCTTGTCGAAGTCTTCGCCGCCCAAGAAGGTGTCGCCGTTGGTGGCCAGCACTTCGAACTGCTTCTCACCGTCGACGTTGGCGATCTCGATGATCGACACGTCGAAGGTGCCGCCGCCCAGGTCGTACACGGCGATCTTGCGGTCGCCGCCCTGGCCCTTGTCCAGGCCGTAGGCCAACGCCGCCGCGGTCGGCTCGTTGATGATGCGCTTGACGTCCAGGCCGGCGATGCGGCCGGCGTCCTTGGTCGCCTGGCGCTGGCTGTCGTTGAAGTACGCCGGCACGGTGATGACCGCCTCGGTGACGGTCTCGCCCAGGAACGCCTCGGCGGTCTTCTTCATCTTCTCCAGCACCTGCGCGGAGATTTCCTGCGAGGCCAGCTTGCGCCCGTCGGCGGTGGCCACCCAGGCGTCGCCGTTGTCGTGCTGGACGATGCTGTACGGCACCAGGCCGATGTCCTTCTGGACTTCGGCGTCGGTGAACTTGCGGCCGATCAGGCGCTTGACCGCGTAGAAGGTGTTCTTGGGGTTGGTGACGGCCTGGCGCTTGGCCGAGGCGCCCACCAGCACTTCGCCGTCCTTGGTGTAGGCGACGATCGAAGGCGTGGTGCGGTCACCCTCGGAATTCTCGATGACGCGGGCCTTGCCGCCGTCCATGATCGCCACGCACGAGTTGGTCGTGCCCAGGTCGATGCCGATGATCTTGCCCATTGCAATGACTCCTGAAAGGTCGTGTAGCCGGCCAGTGCCGGGATCTGGTTCGGATATAGGGATGGCTGCGGGTCATTCAAGCCATCGCCGCAAATTAGCGTTCCACGGCTGCCGCGCCGGGTTCAGGCGCGGCGGCCGGCGCTCAGTCGTGCTTGGCCACCACCACCAGGGCGGGCCGCAGCAGGCGGTCGTTGAGCAGGTAGCCCTTCTGGAACACCTGGATCACGTGCCCCGGCGCCACGCCCTCGGCCTCGGCCTGGCTGATCGCCTGGTGATGCTCCGGGTTGAACGGCTCGCCGGTCGGGTCGAGCAGGGTCAGGCCGTTGTCGGCGGCGACCTTGAGCAACTGCTTGTAGGTCAGCTCCAGGCCGTCGCGCAGCGGGCTGGGCTCGCTGCCGGCCGCGCTCAGCCCCGCATCCAGACTGTCGAACACCGGCAACAGGTCGCCGAGCAGGCGCTCGTTGGCGAACTTGCGCGCCTGCTCCACGTCGCGGGCGATGCGCTTGCGCTGGTTCTCCAGGTCGGCCCGCTCGCGCAGGGCGTCGGCCTTGACCAGGGCCAGTTCGCTGCGCAGCGTCTCGATCTCCGCCTGCAGCGGATCGGTCGAGGGCTGCTGCGCCTCGGTCAGGTGTTCGGAATCGAATTCAGGGTGCTCTTGCGTCATGTCCGGGTCCCTGGCGGGGTACGTCCCGCCTTACCGGACCACCTATGTGGGCGGTGCGGGCGGATTCAAGTGAGGCCGGGATGATCAGCCATTCGGCTGCTGAAAAGCGGGGATTCGGGATTCGGGATTGGGGATTCGCCCGGGCGCGGCGGCGCTTTGCTAGTGCTGGCTCAGCGGTCGCTGGGCGGGGACGGGTCCAGGCGGGCGCCGAGGACGTCGGCGGCGGTCTGGACCAGGGGGATGACCCGGTCGTAGTCCATGCGCTTGGGGCCGATCACGCCCAGCACGCCCAGCACCTGGCCGCCGGCCATGTACGGAGCGGTCACCAGCGACACGCTCTCCAGCGGCACCATGCCGGTCTCCTCGCCGATGAAGATGCGCACGCCCGGCGCGCGGATGGTGCGTTCGAGCAGTTGCAGGATCTCGCGCTTGCTGGCGAAGACCTCGAACAGTTCGCGCAGCCGCTCCAGGTCCGACAGGTCCTGCACGCCCATCAGCTTGGTCTGCCCGGCCAGCACCATGTCGTCGCCGGCAGGGGCCAGCGCCTGCTCGGCCAGCTCGACGCTGTGCGCCAGCAGCTGCTCCATCTCGTCGCGCGCGTGGCGCAGATCGCGCAGCAGGCTGGCGCGGATGTCGGCCAGGGCGCGCCCGGCGAAATGCCGGTTCAGATAGTTGGCCACCCGCTCCAGCTCGCCCGGCTCGTAGGCCTTGCGCGGCTCGATGACCCGGTTCTGCACCTCGTTGTCGGCGAACACCAGGATCGCCAGCACCCGCCGCGCATCCAGCGGCACGAAGTCGATGTGCCGAAACGCGAACTGCTCGCGCTTGGGCGCGCTGACCACGCCGACGAAGTGGGTCATCGCCGACAACAGCTCCGAGGCGCTGCCCAGCAAGGCCTGGGTGCCGGCGGCATTGGCCATCTCCGCGCGCAGCCGCGCCACCTCGCCCTCGGCCGGCGGGCGCATCTGCACCAGGCTGTCGACGAATACGCGATAGCCGGTGGCGGTGGGCACGCGTCCGGCCGAGGTGTGCGGCGAGCTCAGCAGCCCGGCGTCCTCCAGGTCGGCCAGGATGTTGCGGATCGTCGCCGGGCTCACATCCAGCCCGGCATGCCGGGCCAAGGTCTGCGAGCCGACCGGCTCGCCGTCGCGGATATAGCGCGAGATCAGCGTGCGCAGCAGCTGCCGGGCACGCGGATCGAGGCTGGAATGGACCGGGGAGGCGCGCATGGAATCAACCCGTGAGACTGGTCCTTAGATAATGTCTGCACGCCGGCTTGGCAAGTCATTGGCCCACCTACCCGCGCATGCTAGCGTTGCGCGGCTCCGGATGCAGACCCCATGCTCAGACATCTCTCGATCAAGGATTTCGCCGTCGTACGCGGCACCGAACTGGAATTCGGCCACGGCATGACCGTGGTGTCCGGCGAAACCGGCGCCGGCAAGTCGCTGATGGTGGACGCGCTCGGCTTCCTGTCCGGGCTGCGTGCCGACAGCGGCGTGGTCCGCCACGGCGCCGACCGCGCCGAACTGTCGGCCGAGTTCGTGCCCCCCGACCAGGCCCGCGCCTGGCTGCGCGAGAACGAACTCGACGACGACGAACACTGCCAGCTGCGCCGGGTGATCCGCGCCGACGGCGGCTCCCGCGCCTGGATCAACGGCCGCCCGGTGACCCTGTCGCAACTGGCCGAGCTGGCCGGCCACCTGGTCGAGATCCATGGCCAGCACGAACACCAGGCCCTGCTCTCGCGCGGCAGCCAGCTCGGCCTGCTCGACGCCTACGCCCGCAACGAGGCCGAACGCGCCGCGGTGCGCGCCGCCGCCGCCCGCTGGCAGGGCCTGCTCAGCGAGCGCGAGACCCTGCTGGCGCAGGGTGACGTCAGCGACCGCATCGGTTTCCTGCAGCACCAGTTGGCCGAACTGCAGCGCGAGGACCTAGACCCGGCGGCGATCGCCGCCCTGGACGCCAACCACCGCCGCCAGGCCCACGCCGCCGCGCTGATCGGCGCCTGCGAAGGCGCGGCGCAGCGGCTCAACGGCGACGAGGCGCCGGCGGTGTTGGACCTGCTGCAGCAGACCCGCCACGAACTCGGCAAGGTCGGCGAGTACGACCCGCGCCTGGCCGAGGTGCAGGCGCTGATCGACAGCGCCGGCATCCAGCTGGAGGAAGCGCTGGCGCTGATCGACCGGGTCCGCGATGACCTGGATGCCGACCCGGCGCAGTTCGATGAGATGGAACGCAAGCTGGGCCGCCTGCACGACCTGGCGCGCAAGCACCGGATCGGGGTGGACGCGCTGGCCGGGCACCGCGACGCCCTGCTGGCCGAAGTGGAGAGCCTGCGCGGCGCCGGCGAGCGGCTGAACGTGCTCGACGCCGAGATCGCCCAGGCCACCCAGGCCTGGCGCGACGCCGCGGCCGCCCTGACCGCCACCCGCGACCGCGGCGCGCAGGCGCTCTCGCACGACACCACCGCGCTGATCGGCGAACTGGGCATGGGCGGCGGTCGCTTCCTGATCCAGTTGGAACCGCACGAGACGGAGCGGCCGGACCCGGCCGGCGCCGAGCGGGTCGAGTTCCTGGTCGCCGCCAACGCCGGGCAGCCGCCGCGCGCCCTGCGCAAGGTCGCCTCCGGTGGCGAACTGTCGCGCATCTCGCTGGCGATCGAGGTCGCCGCGCTGGGCCTGGACGCGGTGCCGACCATGGTCTTCGACGAAGTGGACTCGGGCATCGGCGGCGCCGTCGCCGACATCGTCGGCAAGAAGCTGCGCGCGCTCGGCGAGCAGCGCCAGGTGCTGTGCGTGACCCACCTGCCGCAGGTCGCCGCGCAGGGCCACGCCCACTACCGGGTCAGCAAGGCACCGGTGGAGGGCATGACCCAGAGCTCGGTGGAACTGCTGGCCCCACGCCAGCGCGAGGAAGAACTGGCACGGATGCTGGGCGGGGTCGAGGTCAGCAAGGAAGCCCGCGCCGCGGCCAAGCGCCTGCTGCTCAGCGCGGGCTGAACGGCTGGCGATCGGGCAGCGCTGCCAGCACCTGGCCGTGCGACCCTGACCAAGCGCCGCAGGTCACTGAAAGCATCAAAGCCCCTCTCCCACCGGGAGAGGGGTTGGGGTGAGGGTCAGGCGCAGAGCAACCCGCTGACGTGATCCACACGGCGACACCCCACACCCTCATCCGCCCCTGCGGGGCACCTTCTCCCGGCGGGAGAAGGGAGAAGCCTCAGCCCTTCTTGCCGCCAGGCCGCTTGCTGCGCACGTACAGCACCAGGGAGTGCTCTTCCAGCTCGTAGCCGTGATCGGCGGCGATCTTGCGCTGCAATTCCTCGATCTCCGCGCTTTCGAACTCGATGATCTTGCCGGTGTCCACGTCCACCATGTGGTCGTGGTGGCCGCCGCGATCCAGTTCATACACCGCCTGGCCGCCCTCGAAGTTGTGCTTGAGCACCAGCCCGGCCGCCTCGAACTGGGTCAGCACGCGGTACACGGTGGCCAGGCCGATCTCGTCGCCGTGGTCCAGCAGTTGCCGGTAGATCTCCTCGGCGGTCATGTGGTGCCGCGCCGATTTCTGCTCCAGCAGCTCGAGGATGCGCATCCGGGGGTGCGTGACCTTCAGGCCGACTTTGCGCAGATCGTGGGATTCCATGGCGTCTCCGTTCATAGCTGGTTTATCGCCAGCTGCCTGGGAATGGGTCGCGGCGGTCGCCGGGAGTGTATCATCGACGTGATTTCATTCAGCCATGTCCCCGATGCGCAATCTCCTGCTGGTCGCCGCTGTTGCCCTGTCCACCGCTGGCTGCGGCATCATTTACAAGCAGCCCATCTACCAGGGCAATCTGATCAAGCCGTCGGCCGTGGAGCAGCTCAAGGTCGGGCAAAGCAAGCAGCAGGTCAGCGCGCTGCTGGGCAGCCCCTCGATTCCGGATCCGTTCCACGCGCAGCGCTGGGACTACACTTCCACCGAGCGGATCGATCGCGTCGGCCATACCGAGATCAAGAACTTCGTCGTGTTCTTCGACAACGACATGGTCACCCGCTGGGAAGGCGACTACTTCCCGGATCAGGACGAAGAGCTGGCCAAGAACAGCGTGCGCCAGTTCGGCCGCAACCTGGCCAAGGACAAGAAGAAGCAGCGCCGCGGCGAATGAGCCGGTGGCCGCGTCACGCCCCGCCGCTCAGCGCGGCTTGGCGCGGCGTCGCCTGGCGTCCTTGGGGTCGATCAGCAGCGGCCTGAGCAGTTCCACCCGGTCGCCGTCCTGCAACAGCCGCGTCGGTGCGGCGACTTCGCCGTAGACCGCGCACGGCATACCGGGCGTCGCTCCGTGCAACGCAACGGCGGCCAGCGCATCGGCCACGGTCGCGCCTTCCGGCAGATCCAGCCGCTGCGACACGAAGCGCTCCGGCCAGGCCAGCACCACCTCGATCTGCATGGCGGCTAGGCCTGTTCCCGGTCGGCCACGCGCACGAAGTCGTTGACCATGCGATCGGCCAGGCTCTGGAAGCCCAGCGCCAGCGCCGGCCCCAGCAGGCGCGAGGCCGGTTCGAAGTCGAGCATCAGGCTGACCTTGCTGGCATGGTCGTTGAAACCCTGGAAGGTCCACTGCCCCTGCAGGCGCTTGAACGGGCCGTCGCGCAGCTGCATATCGATGCGATCCGGGCGCTGCAGGCTGTTCTCGGTGGTGAACCAGGTGCGGAACGAACCCAACCCCAGGTCCAGCCGCGCGACCAGGATGCGGTCGTTCTGCTCGAGGATATGCGCCGCATCGCACCAGGCGAACCGGCGCGGATAGGCGGCGACGTCGTTGACCAGATCGAACATGCGCGTTGCGGCGTGTTCGACCAGAGCGCTGCGGCGGATGATAGGCATTCGGGACGGAAGTGGGACCAAGACGTTCGGGAGGCCCCGAATCGGAGACAATAGCAAGATGAGCAAGAAACCCGCCAAGGATAAAGCAAACGGCGCGACGGCCAACAAGACCATCGCCCTGAACAAGCGCGCGCGCCACGAATACCACCTGGAGGACCGCTACGAGGCCGGCCTGGCCCTGCAGGGCTGGGAGGTGAAGTCGATCCGCGCCGGCCGCGCCAACATCGGCGAGAGCTACGCCTTCGTGCGCCAGGGCGAGCTATTCCTGTTCGGCGCGCAGATCACCCCGTTGATCCAGGCCTCCACCCACGTGGTGGCCGACGACCGCCGCACGCGCAAGCTGCTGCTGCACCGGAACGAGATCGACAAGCTGATCGGCCGCGTCGAACGCGACGGCTACACCCTCGTGCCCACCGCGATGTACTGGAGCAAGAACAAGATCAAGCTCGAGATCGCACTGGCCAAGGGCAAGCAGGACCACGACAAGCGCAACGCGGCCAAGGACCGCGACTGGGCCCGCGACAAGCAGCGCATCATGCGCCGGCACAACAAGAATGCCTGAGGGGCTGGGAGTGGGGATTCGGGATTGGGGATTCGCAAGAGCGAGTCTCCTGCCCCGCCTAAGCACTCTTGCCCGCCTCGCCTTTCCTGTAGGAGCGGCTTCAGCCGCGACCCGGTGAAGCCGGGATTGGGGATTGGAGAGTCGCAACCGCGGCTGCCATTCCCACAAGCTCTGCCGCAAGTGCGACGCCGCAACACCGTGGCACGGCAGCCGCAAGAGCGCGCCGCTGTGCATGAATGCCCTTGTGGGAGCGGCTTCAGCCGCGACGCGATGACGCCGGAATCTCGACGTGATTCCAAAGCGCCCGCCGTACAGGGCACGCCAGCCATCTCAAGCGGTGTTCCTCAAACGTTGGTGTTCAGCCATCAGGGCGCCAGCAGACTCCCGTATGAAAGAGCATGCGGACTGGGAGCTGCTGTTGCGAATCCCCAATCGCCAATCTCGCCTCACCGCCTCGCGGCTGAAGCCGCTCCTACAGGAAATGCGGGGCGCCGGGGATCCGCCGTTGCGAATCCCCAATCCCGAATCCCCGGCTTTTCAGCAGCCGAATGGCTGATCATCCCCGCCCCCCTCACGTCCCGCCAAGCATCCGCATCAAACTCGGCAACCCGCTGCCCTGCATGTAGCGATCGCGCTGCAGGTCCAGGCACTGCGCCAGCACCAGTTGCTTGACCCGATCCGGGGCGCCGATGAACTCGCGGCGTACCGACAGGAACGCAGCGATCAGCCCGGACACATGCGCCGCCGCCATGCTGGTACCGCTCATCTCCACCATCCAGGTGCCGGGATCCTCGACCACAAACCCGTGATGCGCCGACAGGATCTTTTCGCCCGGCGCGACCAGGTCGGGCTTGTAGCGGCCATCGGCCGTCGGGCCGCGCGAGGAGAAATACGAAATGCCGTAGCTGTGCGGGCTGCTCTTGTGCACCGAACCCACCGCCAGCGACTCCTCCAGATTGGCCGGGTCGCCGATGCTCAGGTCCAGGTTCAGCGGGTAGGCCTCGCCGTCACCCTGCATCAGCCAGGCCAGGCCGTCGTTGCCGGCCGCGATCACCACCACCACGCCCTGTCGCCACAGCCGGCGCAACTCGTTGCACAGCGGGGTGAAGCCGCAGCCGTAGCTCTCGGCATCGAAGTAGCCGCCCAGGCTCAGGTTGACCCCATGCACCACCAGTTCGCCGGCACGCTCATTGAGTTCGGCCACCTGCTGCACGCCCTTGATGATCCAGGAGTCGCGGCCGTTGCCGTCGTCGTCCAGCACCTTCAGGCCGTACAGCCGCGCCAGCGGCGCCATGCCGGCGAACTGCAGCGGCGCAGTGGCCGGCAAACCGGGCAGCGGCGCCTCGCATTGTCCGGCGATGATGCCGGCCACGTGGGTGCCGTGGCCGTTGCCGTCGAGCGCATCGAAGCCGGCCTCGCCCGGGCGCAAGGCGCGCGGGCGCCCGCGCTGGGTGCAGTCCCACTGGGCCAGCACGGTCGGCGGCTGCCCGGCGGCGTGGAAGTGCGGATGCGCCGCGGCGATGCCGCTGTCCAGCACCGCCCAGCCGATCCCGGCGCCGAGTGCGCGATAGGCCACCTGCGCCGCGTCCACCTGGATCGTGCTGCGCGACTGGTAGATCAGCGCGCGCTTGCCCGCATCGCGCCACAGGCGTTTCAGATTGAGGTCGCGATAGCGCTCGCGCAGACTCTCGATCTCGAACCGGGTCAGCCGCGCCGACACGTAGCGCTGCATTGTGTCTTCCAGTTCGATCTGCGCATCCAGCGCCTCGCCGTGCAGGCCGGTGGAGGCCTCGGTCAGCGCGCGCAACGCGGCGATCAACTCATGTTTGCGTTGCGCCGGATCGCCGGCGTCGGACAACCGCTCGAGTTCGATCAGCACCTCGTGACGATAGTCCGGCGCACGCGCTTCCAACTGGTCGGACAGGTCCTTGATCAATACGGGGTGCGCGATCGGCTGATCGAAGCCCACCCCCACCGCACGCCTCACCTCGGCCCGCTCGTCGGGGATGGACAGGTAGCCGGCGGCCGAATGCGGGTTGTGCTGCCAATCCGGGTTGATCTTCGATCCGGCGATGTTGTGGAAGCGCTCGCCGGCATCAGCGATGTCATCGCTGAGATCGGCGTCCAGGGCCACCGGGTCGCGCCGCTCGGCGACGTTGACCCAGCGCGTCACGCAGGGCGGGAACGGCAGCTTCGGGGTCCCGGTCCACTCCTTGAACATGCTGCGCACCACCGGCAGCCCCAGCGGCGAGCCGAGCGTGAGCAGCAGCGACACCTCGCAGTCCTGCGGCTGCAGTTCGCGCAGCACGTCGTAGGCGATCAGCGAACCCTGGCTGTGCGCGACGATCACGAATGGGCCGCCGCCGGCGCGGATGCGTTGCAGCAGGTTGTCGCGCATCTGCTCACGTCGCGCCGGCACGAAGAAGAAATCGTGCACGTCCTGCAGCAGCGCCGCGGAGATCAGCTTGAGCAGCGCGCGGTTGAACACGTCGATCACGCCCTGCGCATGCACCTCGGCCGTCCCCGCCGCCGGTGGCGGCGCCGCCGTCTCCACCTCGTCCAGCACCTGGTGCAAGCGCGCGCGCTCGGCGTCGCTGCTGGCCAGGGTGTCGGCGAGCTGGCGCAGATCAGCCAGTTGCGGCGCCACGCCGAGCGCGCTCAGCATGCGTTGCTCGACCTGGTTCAATACCGGGCCGCGGTCCTGATCCTGGCAATCGCCCGGCTCCGGCGACGGATAGCGTTCGCGATTGACCCAATAGGCCATGCGCGTGCGCTCGCCCATCGCGCGGCCGAACAGGGCGCGATCCCACTGGCAGCGCAACACCTCGGCCGGCGGCTTGTTGCCGATGCCATGGATGTAGACGACGGTGCGCGCCTGCCCCTGCGCCAGCGAGCCTTCGCCGGTGGCCTTGGGCCGCAGCGCGGTGCGCGCTGGCGGTGGCGGTGGCGCGGCACGCGTCGCCGAGGCAGGCCTGCTGGTGTCGGGAGCCGAGACGTTGGAGCTGGACGCTGTTGCGGGCCTTGCCGACGCAGCCGCTCCTGCCGGCGTCGTCTTCTGCGCCCGCTTGGCAGCACGTGCGCCGCCTGCCGCCGTCTTGCGCGCTGCCGCCCTCGGCTTGGCGGCGGATGGCGCCTGCGCCTTGACCGGCGTCTTGCCGGGCTTGGAGGTCGGGGACGTGACGGGTGCCTTGGGCGCGCGCCCGCTGCTGCGGCCACGCGGCTGTCTGCTTGCCATTGCGCTGCTCCATGCCTGGGGGAATGCCTGGGGACGGCGGCGTGACGGGCCGGCGTCGCAGTGAAGCCAGCTTAAGCGCGGCCTGTCTCAAGACTTGTGACTGCCCTCCCCGATCCCTACACTGTGCAGGTCAGCGTTTGACGTTGTCCCCGGGGGTGCACTGGTTTCGACGGGGGTTGCAAAATCGCTTGGCGCATGCCGAGGGGGCAGCTTTCCTCGTAAATCCAGCCGCAAACTTATAGTTGCCAACGACGACAACTACGCTCTGGCCGCTTAAGGCCTAGCCCCGAAATCGCTTGTGTCCGTGCTCGCGACGTAGGGTCATTATCACGGAATCGCCGGTGGTGGCTGCCTGTCAGCCATTGGCTAAATCAAGCAGGCTGGTCCCGGGATGCGCTTCGCACATCGTGCTGTTCCGGGGCGAGATCCAACGATGAGCTAAGCATGTAGTGCCGGGGATGGAGTGCCTTCGGACGGCGGTTCGATTCCGCCCACCTCCACCATCCAAACGTCCATGGACGTGCAAACAAAGCTGGAATCCCGATTGCATCGAGGTTTCCGGCTTTTTTTGTGTCTGATGCTGGCCGGCAACACGCGGACCGGGCCCTACGCAAAGCGCCCGTCTGCCAACCTTGGCTCGGTCGATCACGCGGTCGCATGCCATGATGAGCGGGACGCCAACGACCCAGCAGGATTACCAGGCGCCGCGATCACTCGCTGAGGAAGGCCCATGAAACGCATTCTTTTCGTGTCCATGCTATGGATGGCGCTGGCCGGCACCGCGCAGGCCGGTGAACCAGAGTTTGCGCAGGTGTCACCCGGCGTGTGGATGGTGACGGTCAAGAACCATGCCGGCATCTTCGCCAGCGCTGCGACGACCAAGCGCAAAGCGCTTCTCGCCGCCAACGCGTTCGCCGCCGCCAAGAACATGCAGGCGGTACCGGTGGCAATGGAAACGGTGGACGCAGGCGGACCGGGCCAGTGGCCATACGTCGAGTATCAGTTTCGTCTAGTTTCGCAAGGTTCCGATGAGACCGTCGGGTTGCAGCCACGAGCCGACATGCAAATCGAGGTGAACGCGAGCGCGACATCGCCGGCCGCAACCGGCGACGCGCCACGCGCTCTCGGCGCGCAGCCCGATCTTTACGCCGAACTGCTGAAGCTGGACGACCTACGGAAGAAAGGCCTGCTCACCGATGCCGAGTTCCAGGCGCAGAAGGCAAAACTGCTGTCGCGCTAGCCGCGTCGACAGCAGCGTTCACGCAGTGTTCCTCCTCCAACTCACCCGGCGATGGTCTGCACCGATCCCGAATCGACCCGGATCCCGGCGCCATTGATGAAGCTGGCGCGCTCGGAGCACAGAAACGCGACCGCCGCCGCCACCTCTTCCGGCCGGCCGCGCCGCTTCAGCACCATGCCGGGACGCTCTTCGTCCAGGAAAGAAGACACTGCTTCATCGAAGGTCATCCCCTTCTCATTGGCGCGTTTGTGCATCATCGCGTCGGTCATCGGGGTATGAATGAACGCGGGCGACACCGTGTTGACCAGCACGTTGTCGCCGCCGTAGGCCTTGGACAGGCCCTTGGCCAGGCTCAGGATGCCCGCCTTCGACGCGCAGTAGGGCAGTTCGTCCACGTAGGGCTGCACGGCGTCCTCGGACGCGAACAGGACGATCCGCCCCCAGCCATTTCGGCGCATCGCGGGAATAGCTTCGCGGCACATCCGCACCGCGCCCATCAGGTTGATGTCGAGCGTTTCCAGCCAGCCGGCATCGCTCACGTCGAGGAAGTCGCCGGTCGCGCCGGTGACACCGGCCGCATTGACGTAGATGTCCGGATCGCCCAGTCGCGCCCGGACCTGCGCCCAGATCTCCGCGACATCGTTCGCACGCGTCACATCGCCCGCCACGGCGATGACTTCGCCCAGGCCCGACAGCTCGGACAGCGCCTGATCGAGCGTGCCGTCCGCACGGTCGGTGATCGCCACACGGACGCCGGCCTGCAGCAGTTGGCGGGCGGTCTCCTTGCCCATGCCCGAGTCGGCGCCGCTGATCAGGGCAATCCGCTGGTTGATTCCAAGGTCCATGTCGTTTTTCCTCGTTGGGTAAAGGGGGGACGCAATCGCCTAGTGGGCGAGAAACCGCTCGGCCGTGCGCAGGCCGAGTGCCATCTGCGTCAGGGCCGGATTGGCCGCCAAGGCGCTGGGAAAGACGGAGTTGTCGCAGACGTAGAGATTGCCGATGTCGAACGAACGGCCATCCGGATCGACCACGGCCTGCGCGGGATCGCGGCCCATGCGGCAGGTGCCGAGCGTGTGCGCCGAGCGCGCGGCGGCAAAGATGTCCTCGGCACCGGCCGCCTCCCAGATCGCCTGCAGCGTGCGCCTGGCGTGGGCATCGATCGCCTGTTCGTTGGGACCGTAGCTGAAGTCGACCCGAGCCTTGCGCAGACCGAAGGCATCGCACTCGTCGGCCAGCGTCAGGCGATTGGCGTCTTGCGGCAGGCATTCGCCATTGATGCCGATACCGGCCAGACGGTTGTAGCGCGTCATGGTCTGCACCAGCGCCGCGCCCCAGCGCCCGGCACCGCGCGCCAGCGTATTGGCCAGGGTCACGGGTTGCACGCCCAGGCTCTGGATCAGATAGCCGCCGGCAAAATCGGCCTGCGCGGGGCGTAGCATGTCCTCGCTCATCAGCGAGGAGGGGTAGCCGCGGTTCATGCGCATGTCCATGTCGAACGTGCCCCAGACCTGGGTCGCGATATGCGCCATGAAATTGCGCCCGACCTGTCCACTGGAATTGGCCAGTCCCAGGTTCAGCAGCAAGCGCGGCGTTTCCACGCCGCCGGCGCACAGGAACAAGGCCGCGCAACGCTGGCGTAACTCGCGCTCGCCCTGCCGGTAGACCACGCCGGTGACGGCACCCAGGCCGTTGCGCTCGATGCCGACGACCCGGCACTCGCTGCGCAGGTCCGCACCATGCGCGCGTGCCAGCGGCAGCCAGGTCGTGTCCACGCTGACCTTGGCGCCGTTGCTGCAGCCCTGATGACAGGCACCGCAGTTGTTGCAGGCCACGCGCGTGCCCCAATGCGGCTGCTCGTGCGTGCGGGTGACCAGCGCCGCTGGCGCATCGGCGGCGGTGATGCCGAGGGCACGGCAGCCGCGCTCCATCGCCTCGGCGGGCGCGTTGCGCTGGGCAGGCGGGAACGCATAGCAGCGCTCGCTGTCCCAGGGATAGACCGCCGGCCCGGACACGCCGATGAAGCGTTCGACGCGCTGCAGGTAGGACAGCAGTTCCTGGTGCGGAATCGGCCAGTCTTCGCCCTGGCCGGTCTGCGTGCGCAGCTGCAGATCGCGCGGGTCCGGGCGCGGGCAGAACGCGCCCCAGTGCAGCGTCGATCCGCCGAGCCCCGTCCCGGAGTTGTTCGGACCGAACGCCGTCGGCGTGCGCCCGCCGCTGAGGCGTTCTTCCATCCAGTAGATATCCGTCGCCAGCTCGTCCGCGCGGTGCGCGTGCGGACCGAATGCGGCGCCGGCTTCCAGCACCACCACCGAGACGCCAGCCTGTGCCAGTCGCGCGGCCAGCGGACCGCCGCCGGCGCCGCTGCCGACCACGACCGCATCCACCGCAGCAGCCGATGCGGCAGTCATGGATGCGCCTTGGGCAGCAGTTGCCAGGCCTCGCGCCGATCGGCGGCGGTCTCCTGATAGCCGGGACTGCCCGCACCCAATCCACCCACGGCGAACCCGTCGTAACTCAAGGCCGCCATGGTGGCGGGAAGGCTCGTCCAGACCCGCACCGTCTCGGCGCGCACGTCTTCGAACCAGGCGGCGAGTTGCGCCGCGCTCCATCCGCACTCGCGACAGTCGCCTGCCCCGTGCACGGAGATGGCGTGCAGCCAGTGGTCCTGGTCCTGGGCGGGCAAGGCGGCGAAGCCGCCGGACAATGCGTCCAGCGCATCCAGCCCCGTCGGCCAGGCGAGACGATCGGGCGGCAGGTCGGCGAACCGCCACCCGTCTCCCACCCCGTTGGCGAGATCGACGTCGATGCGGCGTGCGATATCGCCGGCGTCGCCCGCACCATCCAGCACGCGCTCGATCACCGCGGCCAGCGTGCCGGACTGATGCGCGCTCAAGATCCCGTTCGCCGCACGGGACGGCCCGGCATGGCGATGCAGCAGCGTCTTGCGCATCCTCGGGGCGACACGCTCGGCGTTGAGCAATGCCACGAAGTCGTCGGGCAGCCGGCGTGCCGCGGTGCCATCGACATGCGCGGCGATCAGCGCCGCGAGTGCCTGCGGTCGCTCGTAGGGAATCAGGTGCGCTGCCTGCGCCACCACGGTGAGGCGCGCATCGCGGTAATGCGGGAGGTTCCAGCGCCGCTGCGCTGCCTCGTCGAGATCGCCGTCCTCGCTGCCGGCGACAACGAGCGCGGGCACCTCGATGCAGCCGGCGTGCGCCGCGCAATCCTCGCGGCTGCCATGGGTGAGCCAGGCGTTCCATGCGCGCGCACTGCTGCGCAGGACGTCGTCGACGGCACCATCGCGCGGGGGCGTCGGCAACGGCGCCGCGCAGTTGTCATCGATGAACTGCTCGGCCTGCTGCCGCGTGGGGCCGGCACCGTCGAACCACGACAACATGGTCTGCCGCCGGGATTCGTCCATCGGCTCGGGCGCGGGAGGCGATGCGGCCACCAGCACAACGCCGGCCAAGCCGGCGAGTCCGGCCACGCCATCGCGGGCGCGCACGGCGGTCAGCGTGGCGATCTTTCCGCCCATGCTGTGGCCCACCACATACCAGCAATCCGGCCTGTCCCGCGCGACCTCGCCTGCGAACCAATCGACCAGCGCCGTGACATCGGGACGGTCCAACGCCGGCGCATCGCCGAAGCCGGGAATATCCAGTGCAATGCAATCGAAGCGCGCGCCCAGGAGATCGATCACCGAAGACCACTCGCGTCTGCTCGAACCGAGGGCGTGCAGGAAGTACAGGACCGGTGTTGCCATGGCGCACCTCGATGACGGTCACGCACGATGGAACAGCCCTCGTCCACGCCACGTGCAGGCCGACGTAGCCGCGTGCCGTCTTCACCGGGCCTCGGCAGAGGGGCCACTACCGTCGGGCTGCCCTTCCCTTCGCACCTGCCCCCATGCTTGCTCGACACGTCATGCTGGAATCGACGACGCCCCAGCGCGGCCTTGGCACGTGTTGGCGTGGAGCCTGAGCACGTGCCGACGACCGCCCGGCCACGCCGCTCAACCTCCAACGTCGACCGCAGCGAGGGCGTACTGCCGATCGAGCATTACGGCGCACTCGGCGAAGGACGCTCGGTCGCCCTGACCGGGACGGATGGATCGATCGATTGGTGGTGCGCGCCCAACATGGACAGCGCGCCGCTGTTCGACCGGCTGCTGGATGCCGAGCAAGGCGGCTACTTCGTCCTCGCCCCGGACCAGCCATTCCGCACCGAACGGCACTATCGCAAGGACAGCAATGTCCTGGTCACCACCTTCACCACCGCCTCCGGGCAGGCGACGCTGACCGAGTCGCTCAACAGCGGGCATGCGGGCCGACTGCCCTGGTGCGAGCTTGCGCGACGCATCGAATGCCAGCGCGGGAAAGTGCGCTTCCGGCTGGAGCTGAAATTCAGCCTGCGGGCGCAGAACGCCAGCCCCTACTGCGCGGCGATCGGTCCTCACACCGTATTCCATGTCGACCGCCTGCTTGGCGTCATGATCCACGACGACAGGCTGCGCTGCGTGTGGTCGGACCATGGCGTTCGCGGCGACATCACCGTCGCGAAGGGACAACGCGCGACGATCGCCCTGGTCGTCGGCGAGGACGAGCCGCTGGTTGCGCCCACTATCGAGGAGATCGACAGCCGCATCGATCTGACCGACAAGGAATGGCGGGCATGGTCGAAGAACGTGACCTTCCCGCGCGAGGGCCGGGATTTTTTCGTGCGCAGCGCGCTTGCGCTCAAGTTGCTGCTCTACTCGCCCTCCGGCGCCATCGCCGCTGCCGCGACGACGTCGCTGCCCGAACGCATCGGCGGCGACAAGAACTTCGATTATCGCTATGCCTGGGTCCGCGATGCCGGCTACACCATCCAGGCGTTTCTGGCCGCGGGTCTGGAAGCGGAATCGAAGGCCGCGTTCACCTGGCTGATCCGGCAACTGCGCCAGCACGGGCCGAAAGTGGTGTTCACCCTGGATGGCGGACTGGTGCCCGACGTCACCGAACTGGAGGCCGCCGGCTACCGCAACACCGTGCCGGTGGTGCGCGGCAATCTCGCCGGCGGGCAGCACCAGCACGGCATCTACGGCGACATCTTCGAGACCGCCTATTGCTTCGTGAGCCGCGGCAACATCCTGGACGCCTCCAGCGCCGAACTGCTGTCCCGGCTCGCCGACCAATGCGCCGATCGCTGGCGCAAGGCCGATTCGGGGATCTGGGAGTTGCCCGAACTGCAGCACTACACCATGTCCAAGGTCAGCTGCTGGCAGGCGCTGGCCAGGGCCGTCGAACTGGCCGACCAGGGACAACTGCCAACAACGTGTCGCGATCGCTGGGAACGCGAGCGCGACAGGATCAAGGACTGGATCGAAGTCCACTGCTGGTCGGATGCGCAACAGGCCTTCGTGATGTATCCGGGCAGCGACAAGCTGGATGCGTCGGTGGCGCTGGCTGCACGCTTCCGCTTCGACGGCAAGGAACGCCTGCTGGCGACGCTGGATGCGATCGACCGCATGCTGGGTGCCGGCGCGTTCCATTACCGCTACTCCGGCATGGCGCAGGAAGAAGGCTGCTTTGTCGCCTGCTCCTACTGGATCGCCGAAGCCTATGCCCGCCTGGGACAGAAAGCCAAAGCCAAAAAACGGCTGACGCAACTCAACGACGCGCTCGATCGCTGCAATGGCCTGTTGAGCGAGATGGTCGATCCGCACTCCGGCGGATTCCTCGGCAACTTTCCGCAAGGACTGAGCCATCTCGCGCAGATCATGGCGATGTCGAGCATCGAGAACACGAAAACCAACCCGGTAAAACTGCAACCACACGCCAAGAAGAGGAAGACGCGATGAACGATCGACTGAAGATGCAGGACCCGCGCGAACAGTACCCCAAGCCGCCGTTCCCGCCGCAGCCGCAACCGGTGCCGGGCAAGGCCTCGGAGATGGAGCCGGTGCCCGACCACGGCGAGACCAGCTATCGCGGATCGGGCAAGCTGGCGGGCCGCCGGGCGCTGGTGACCGGCGGCGACAGCGGCATCGGCCGCGCCGCGGCGATCGCGTTTGCGCGCGAGGGCGCCGATGTGGCCATCTCCTTCCTTGCCGAGGAAGCGTCGGACGCACAGGAGGTCATCGCCCTCATCGAAGCCGAAGGGCGCAAGGCGATCAGCCTGCCGGGCGACATCACCGATCGGCAGTGGTGCGCGGAATTGGTCGATAAAGCGGTGGCCGGCCTGGGCGGCCTGGACATCCTGGTGATCAACGCGGGGCGGCAGCAATATCGCGAAGCCATCGGCGACGTGAGCGACGAGGATTTCGACAAGACGCTCAAGACCAATCTCTATGCCATGCACTGGATCTGCCGCGCCGCGGTACCGCACCTGCCGCCGGGCGCGGCGGTGATCACCACCGCCTCCATCCAGGCGTACGATCCGTCGGCGATCCTGCTCGACTACGCGACCACCAAGGCCGGCATCGTCGCCTACACCAAGGCGTTGGCGGCGCAGTTGAGCGAAAAGGGCATCCGGGCGAACGTGGTGGCCCCGGGTCCGTTCTGGACCGCACTGCAGTCCTCCGGCGGTCAACCGATGGAGGCGGTCACCCAGTTCGGCTCGAAGACGCACTTCAAGCGCCCGGGCCAGCCGGTCGAGATCGCACCACTGTACGTGCTCCTCGCCAGCCAGGAAGGCAGCTACCTGACCGGCGAAGTGTTCGGCGCGACCGGTGGGGCCGGCGTCGCCTGAGGTCTGGCGAGATCGACACATCCTCTACGCGATGGCGCGCCCAGGCGCGTCATTGCGTGTCTGGCGGGCGGCTTGTCCTCGACGCGCTGGCACAAAACAGCATCGGCAGGCCGTTGGGCCTGCCGATGCGGGAGAAGGTGGTCCAGCCGCGGATGCCTGCATCCTTGAAGCAGCCCCAGGCATCGCCCCGGCCGCACAGCTGGTAGGCGCATCATGCGTGGGGGTGCGTTACGCCGGCGTCCTCGAGGCGTTGCGGAATGATGTCGGCGGCGTCGTGGCCGTGCGACGAGACCGACGCCGTCCTTCCTCGCCGCGATCATGCGCACAGGCGTCGGCAATCGTGACGCCCCGGCAACGCACCGACATGTCCGTCACCGGCGGTCTGTAGGGTGGAATGCCCTTTCCGATCCGAGACTTCGCGCCATGCCCTTGACCCAGGAACAACTGCGCATCCTGCAGGACATCCACGCCACCACACCGGTCAGCGAAGCGGAAGCGAACTGGGCGGTGCGCGAAAATTATGCGGCGCAAGGCGAGGATGGCGATCTCGCGCTCAGCCAGAAAGGGCTGAAGGCCATCGACGGCAGCGAAGCGTAGCCGTCCCTGGCGGGCAGATTGCGCTCATCCCCTCGCTGCTAACGCGACCGGTGCCGGCGTGGCACGCCAGCGCCGAAGCCTGCACCGTCGTGCATGCAATCGACCCCGATGCGACCGCGGCATGCATCCCGGTGCACGCCAGGCTTCGCCCGAACGCTCCATCCGGCGATGCACGGCGCTTCTCACGCGGGAAGAGTTTGGGAAAAAGCACCAGGCGAGCTTGCTTCAGCAACGCTGCTCTGTTCGTCGCGGCCAGACAGCGCCTGCCGCGTGACGCAAGGCCATCGGTACGACGCCACTCCCCGCGCCAACGCGACGCCGTTGCGGCGCCCTTGGTGTGGGTACTGCCGCCTTTCCCGTGTCAGCACGGGATACACACCACAAAAGAAATCCAGGCATGGAACTTGCCTCTGGCATTGCAACACTCTTCCGCCATTCTGACGTCGCCATGTTCGTCGCCCGCCCCGCTTCACCCGCCCGCCATGACCGTGCGCCGTGCCGGAGCGCTTCTCCGTGAGCGCGGGCCTGACTCTGCGCCGGCACTTCCGGCTCGGCATCATCAAGGTCCTGGGCCCGTCCACGGCGGCGGTGCTGCTGCTGTTCGCCGTCTACCAGATGGCGATCGGCGCGCCGGCGACCGCCCTGGCCGGCACCGCGCTGGCCGGATTGGCCGCGCTGGCGACCTGGCTGGCGCTGCATCGCGGCGATGGCCGCATGGATCCGTTGCTGTCGCTGAGCTGGCTGCTGGGCAGCGCCCTGGCCTGCCATGCGCTACGGCATGCCGCGGTGCCATGGCTGTACCTGGTGATGATGAGCAACTTCTTTGCGGTGACGCGCAACGTCGCGCTGGCCTGCAACGCCACCCTGATCGCGGTGCTGCTGGTGGTCACGCCGACCGCGCTCGGCGCCGAGCATTTCTTCTCGATGGTGTCGGTGTCGCTGCTGATCACCGGGCTGGGTTACATGCTGGCGTTGCGGTTGGAAGGCGACCGCGTGCAACTGGAGCAACTGGCATCGCATGATTCGCTGACCGGGCTGCCGAACCGGCGCATGCTCGAGCGAAGCCTGTCGCAGCGGGTGGCCGATCCGCGCCGCGCGACCCGCCGGCATGGGTTGATCGTGCTCGACATCGATCACTTCAAGGAAGTCAACGACCTCTACGGCCATGCCGAGGGCGACCGGGTGCTGGTCGAGCTGGCTGCGCTGCTGCGTGCGCAGGTGCGCGCGCCGGACGAGGTGTTCCGCTTCGGCGGCGAGGAGTTCGTGGTGGTCGCACGGCTGCAGTCGGCGACCGAACTGTCCGCTTTCGCCAGGCGCCTGCACGACGCCGCACGCACCACGTTGCAAGGTCCCAATGGCACGATCACCGTGTCGCTGGGCGCGGCCATGCTCTGCGACGAGGCGCAGTGGCACGACTGGTTCTCGCGCGCCGACACCGCGCTGTACCAGGCCAAGAACAACGGACGCGACCGCTACGTGATCGCCGAGGACGTGGCGCAGGATTGAGCGGCGGGCATCGGCAGCGATCTGCCGCGTGCCCGGCTGGTCTGCGATCCGGTCGCCGCAATCAGGAGGGCTCTAATGGCAGGAAACCCTCTGTGGGCGTCAACTGTCATGCCGCGCGAGGTGGTGAGCGTTCCGATGGCGCAATGCGTCGGGACTGAAGTCCCTCCCACAGTGCACACGGACGGCTCGCCGCAAGCCGTTGGAGTCAACTGTCATGCAACCGCGACGGGCTTCACCGGGAACGCCCGTCGCGGCTGAAGCCGCTCCTACAGGAAGCCCGCACCAGCCTGATGCTGACAAAAAGCAGATGAAGTGAGGTGCCGAGAAGGCCGCGGTGCGTGCAGTCGGCCCGCACCGCGGCCTTTGAGTACCCCGCCCGCTCAGCGCGCCTGCACCGCCGACGCCGCCCCCGCGGTGGTCGCAACGTCCCTGCTGCCGGCATCCGTGCCCGCATCCTGGCCCCAGCCGCCAAGCGCCTTGTATACCCGCACCACGCCGATGTTCACCGCCGCCTCGGCGTCGGCCAGGTCGGCCTCGGCCGTCAGTTGCGTGCGCTGCGCATCGAGCAGGGTCAGGAAATCCTCCGACCCCTCGCGATAGCGGATCTGCGCCAGCGCTTCGGCCCGCTGCGCGGCCTGCGTCTGCTCGGCCACGATCGCCAGCCGCGCCTGTTCGTGGGCGTAGGCGGTCAAGGCGTTCTCGGTGTCCTCCAGCGCGCCGAGCACGGTCTTCTCGTAGTCGGCGGCGGCGCCGTCGGCCTGTGCTTCGCTCGCGCGCAGGCGTGCGCGCACGCTGCCCAGGTCGAACGCCGCCCACTGGATCGACGGGGTCAGCGACCAGGCCTTGCTGCGGCCGTGCAGCAAGGCGCCGGCATCGCCGGACAGGAAGCCGACGAAGCCGGACAGGCTGATCCGCGGGAACAGGTCGGCGGTGGCCACGCCGACCTGCGCGGTCGCCGCTGCCAGGCGGCGTTCGGCGATGCGCACGTCGGGACGCCGGCGCAGCAACTGCGTGGTGTCGCCCAGCGGCAAGGCCCGCGCATAGGCCGGGGTCGGCTGCGGCGCCAGCAACGCGTCGAGCGTGCCCGGCGGCTTGCCCAGCAGCACCGCCAGCCGGTGCCGCGCCTGCGCGGCGTCGACTTCCAGCAACGGGATGTCGGCCTCGATCGCCTTCAGCCGCGCACGGCTGCTCTGCACGTCCAGTTCGCTGCCCGCGCCCAGCCGCCAGCGGGTCTCGGTCAGGCGCTGGGTGTCGCGCAGGTTGTCCAGCGTGGTGCGCGCCAGGGCGATGCGCTTCTGGGTGCCGCGCAGGGCGAAGTAGTTGCGTGCGATCTCCGCGGCCACAGTGACCTGGGCGTCGGCCAGGCCGGCCTGCTCGGCCTCCAGGTTCGCGCGCGCGGCCTCGCTGGCACGGCGCTGGCGCCCGAACAGGTCCAGCTCCCAGCCGGCATCGAAACCGAGCCGGTAGCTCTCGGTGAGCACGCGCGCGCCGCCGGCATCGGCATCCGGGGCCTTGCCGCGGGTGTAGTCGCCGCCGGCGGTGACGTGCGGCGCCTGATCCAGGCGCTGCTCGGCGAAGACCGCGCGCGCCTCGTGCACGCGCGCCAGGGCGATGCGCAGGTCGAGGTTGGCGACCAGTCCGTCGTGCACCAGTTGTTCCAGCACCGGATCGTCGAACTGCGCCCACCAGGACGCGACCGGCGACTCGGTCGCGAACACCGGCGACGCCGTGCCCTGCAGCGTCACCGGCGGCTGCGCCGGTGCATGGTAGTCGGGGCCGACGCTGGCGCAGGCGCTGAGCAGCGCCAGCGCCAGCGCGCCGAGTGCGGGCCGGATCACCATGGCAGCACCTGTCCGACATGGGTGTAGCTGCCGGTGGGGCCGTCCGCGTCGAGCAGCGCCATCATCACGCTGCTGCGCGCACCGTCGGCCACCTCCAGCTCGCCCTCGCCCGCGTTCATGTCGGTCTTCACGTAGCCGGGGTGGATGGTGTTGACCTTGATCGGGGTCTCGCGCAGTTCGTAGGCCAGCTGGATAGTCCAGGCGTTCACCGCGCTCTTGGACACGTTGTACGCCGGCACCTTGAAGTCGTAGATCGGCGAGCCCGGCTGGCTGTGCAGCGTCAGCGAGCCGAGCAGGCTGGAGACGTTGACGATGCGCGCGGCCGGAGCCTCGCGTAGCAGCGGCAGGAACGCCTGGGTGACGGCGATCAGGCCGAATAGGTTGGTGTCGAAGGTCTCGCGCCAGGACTCCAGCGACTGCTGCGACACGCTCAGGCGCAGGTCGTCGCGCAGGATGCCGGCGTTGTTGACCAGGATGTCCAGCCGCCCGTGGCGTGCGCGCACTGTCTCCACCGCGGCGGCGATGCTGGCGGCGTCGGTGACGTCCAGGGTCAGCGGCTCCACCGGCAGGCCTTCGCCCTGCAGTTCCAGCGCCGCGGCGCTGGCACGGGTCGCGTCGCGCCCGGCCAGCAGGGTGTGCACGCCGGCTTCGGCCAGCTGGCGCACGGTGTGCAGGCCGATGCCGCGGGTGGCGCCGGTGACCAGGGCGATCTTGTGTGCTGCGTTCATTGCGAAACTCCTGAGAAGGATGGAGAAGGAATCAGCCGTGCGCCGGCGCGTCGGCGTGGGCCGGCGCATGCGAGACCAGCGGCCGCCCGGCCAGCTTGCGCAGGGCGACATAGAACACGGGGGTAAGGAACAGGCCGAACAGGGTCACGCCCAGCATGCCGGCGAACACGGTGATGCCGGTGGCAGAGCGCACTTCCGCGCCGGCGCCATGCGAGAACACCAGCGGCACCGTGCCGGCGATGAAGGCGATGGACGTCATCACGATCGGGCGCAGGCGCAGGCGGCAGGCCTGCAGCGCCGATTCGACGATGCCCTTGCCCTGCAGCTCCAGTTCGCGGGCGAACTCGACGATCAGGATCGCGTTCTTGCACGCCAGGCCCATCAGCACCACCAGGCCCACCTGCACGAACACGTTGTTGTCGCCGCCGCTCAGCCACACCCCGAACAACGCCGACAGCAGGGTCATCGGCACGATCAGGATCACCGCCAGCGGCAGCGTCCAGCTCTCGTACAGCGCAGCCAGCACCAGGAACGCCAGCAGCACCGCCAGCGGGAACACCACCAGCGCCGCATTGCCCTGGGTCGCCTGCTGGTAGCTCAGGTCGGTCCACTCAATCTCCATGCCATTGGGCAGCACCTGCTTGGCGATCTGGGTGATCTTGGCCATCGCCTCGGCCGAGGACAGCGCACGCGCATCGGCTTCGCCGGCCAGGTCGGCGGCCGGATAGCCGTTGTAGCGCAGCACCGGGTCCGGGCCGTAGGTCTGCTTGATGGTGACCATCGAGCCGATCGGCACCATTTCGCCGTTGGCATTGCGGGTGCGCAAACGGGCGATGTCCTCCACGCTCTCGCGGAACGGTGCATCGGCCTGGGCGATCACCTGCCAGGTGCGGCCGAACTGGTTGAAGTCGTTGACGTAGGTCGAGCCCAGGTAGGTCTGCAAGGTATCGAACAGATCGGTCAGGGCCACGCCCTGGGCCTTGGCCTTGACCCGGTCGACCTCGGCGTCGAGCTGCGGCACGTTGGCCTGATACGTGCCGATCGGGAAGCTCATGCCCGGGGTCTGCGCCACCGCACCCTGCATCGTGCTGACCGCGTTCTGCAGCGCACCGTAGCCGAGGTTGGCACGGTCCTCGATGAACAGCTGGTAGCCGTTGCCGTTGCCCAGGCCGAGGATCGGCGGCGGCATGAAGGCGAACGACATGCCCTCGCCCAGCTGCGAGATGCGCTGGTTGATCTCGGCATTGATCTCCAATGCGCTGCGGTGGCGCTCGGCGAACGGCTTCAGCGGCAGGAACACCACGCCGGTATTGGGCGTATTGGTGAACTGCAGCGCGTTGAGGCCCGGGAACGAGATCGCGTGGGCCACACCATCGGTCTGCATGGCGATGGTGGCGACCTTGCGCAGCATCGCGTCGGTGCGCTCGATCGAGGCGCCTTCCGGCAGCTTCACACCGGCGATCAGGTACATCTTGTCCTGGGTCGGGATGAAGCCGCCCGGCACCGCCTTGAACATCAGCCCGGTGACCAGCAGCAGCACCACGTACACCGCGAACACCGCGCCGCGGCGGCCGAGGATGCGCGACACCGCGCCCTGGTAGCGGTCGGAGCTGCGGTGGAAGAAGCGGTTGAACGGGCGGAACAGCCAGTTGCCGAACAGCCGCTCCATGCCGCGCGACAGGCGGTCCTTGGGCGCGTCGTGGCTTTGCAGCAGGCGCGCAGCCAGCGCCGGCGACAGGGTCAGCGAGTTGATCGCCGAGATCACCGTGGAGATGGCGATGGTCACCGCGAACTGCTTGTAGAACTGCCCGGTCACCCCGGACAGGAACGCCATCGGCACGAACACCGCGCACAGCACCAGCGCGATGGCGATGATCGGCCCGGAGACCTCGCGCATGGCCTGGTGCGCCGCCGCCAGCGGGCTCAGCCCCTCCTCGATGTTGCGCTCCACGTTCTCCACCACCACGATCGCATCGTCGACCACGATGCCGATCGCCAGCACCAGCCCGAACAGGGTCAGCGTGTTGATCGAGAAGCCCAGCAGGTACAGCGCGGCGAAGGTGCCGACCACCGACACCGGCACCGCGATCAGCGGGATGATCGAGGCGCGCCAGGTCTGCAGGAACAGGATCACCACCAGCACCACCAGCAGCACCGCCTCCAGCAGTGTGTGCACCACCGCGCTGATCGAGTCGCGCACGAAGATGGTGGTGTCGTACACCGCCTCGTACTTCACGTCGTCCGGGAACTGCTTGGTCAGCTCGTCCATCTTGGCGATGACCTGGTCGCGGATCTGCAAGGCGTTGGCGCCCGGCGCCTGGAAGATGCCGATGCCGACCGCGTTCTTGCCGTCCAACTGCGCACGCAGGGTGTAGTCGCCGGCGCCCAGTTGCAGGCGGGCGACGTCGGACAGGCGCACGGTCTGGCCGTCGGCACCGACCTTGAGCACGATGTCGCCGAACTCCTGTTCGGTGCGCAGGCGGCCCTGCGCGTTGATCAGGGTCAGGAACTTGCTCTGCGGCATCGGCTCGGCGCCGAGCTGGCCGGCGGACACCTGCACGTTCTGCTCGCGCATGGCCGCGACCACGTCGCTAGCGGTGAGCCCGCGCGCTGCCACCCGTTCCGGGTCCAGCCAGGCGCGCATCGCGTAGTCGCCGCCGCCGAACACCTGCGCATCGCCCACGCCCTGGATCCGCGCCAGCGCGTCCTTGACGTGCAGGCGCGCGTAGTTGCGCAGGTACAGGCTGTCGTACTTGCCCTTGGGCGAGGTCAGGTGCACCACCATCAGGAAGGTGGGCGACTGCTTCTGCGTGGTCACGCCCTGCCGGCGCACGTCCTCGGGCAGGCGCGCCTGCGCCTGTGCGACGCGGTTCTGCACCTTCACCGCGGCATCGTCGGGATCGGTGCCCGGGCGGAAGGTCACGGTCATCTGCAGCACGCCATCGGAGCCGGCGACCGACTTGATGTACATCATGTTCTCGACGCCGTTGATCGCTTCCTCCAGCGGCGTGGCGACAGTCTCGGCGATGACCTTGGGGTTGGCGCCCGGATACACCGTGCGCACCACCACCGAAGGCGGCACCACGTCCGGGTATTCGCCGATGGGCAGCAGCGGGATGGCGATCAGGCCCGCGGCGAAGATGACGATCGACAGCACGGCGGCGAAGATCGGCCGGTCGATGAAGAATCTGGAAAAGTCCATGGGTGGTGGTCCTGGAAACGGTTGAAACGGGGGGCCGGGCGCGGACGCAGGCATGCCGGTGGCGGCGCCGGGCCGTTGCGGGCCCGGCGGGGACGGCCGGCACTGGCCAGCCGGTGCTGCGTCGGCGCCCGCGACTCAGTCGAGGGCGACGGCCTGGCGCGGTGCGGCCGGGGACGTGGTCTGCAGCGCGATCGGCTTGGCCTGCACCGGCATGCCGGGCATGAACACCTTCTGCACGCCGTCGACGATGACCTTGTCGCCGGCGGACAGGCCGCTGCGCACGATGCGCAGGCCCTCGGCGCTGCGGCCGAGTTGCACATCGCGCCGCTGTGCCTTGCCGTCCTTGTCGACCACGTAGACGTACTTGCGGTCCTGGTCGGTGAGCACCGCGCGGTCGTCGATCAGCACCGCGTCGAAGCGGCCGCTTCCGAGCAGCCGCACCCGCGCGAACAGGCCGGGGGTGAAGCGGCGGTCGGCGTTGTCCAGCAGCGCGCGCACGTGGATGGTGCCGGTGCTGCGCACCAGTTGGTTGTCGAGGAAATCGACCTTGCCGGCGTGCGGATAGCCATCCTCGCCGACCAGACCGACCTGCACCGGCAGGCTGCCGTCGCGTTCGCTCGGGCGCTGGCCGTCGCGCGCCATCTGCGCATAGCGCAGGAAGGTGCCTTCGTCGGCATCGAAATACACGTGCACCTTGTCCAGCGACACCAGCGTGGTCAGCACGCTGGCGCTGTCGCCGGCGGTGACCAGGTTGCCGGCGGTGACCATCGCGCGGCCGGCGCGGCCGTCGATCGGCGCGCGCACCTGGGTCCATTCCAGGTTCAGGCGCGCGCTGTCCACCGCCGCCTGCGCGGCCAGCACATCGGCCTGCGCCTGCTCGGCGGCGGCGCGCTTCTGTTCCCAGCTCTCGGTGGAGATGGCCTGCTGCTCGGACAGGGTCTTGGCGCGCGCGGCCTCGCTGGCGCTGAGCTTGGCCTGGGTGCGCGCACGCGCCAGATCGGCCTCGGCGCGCGCCAGCTCGGCGCGGTAGCTGCGCGCGTCGATGGTGAACAGCACCTGGCCCTTCTTCACTTCCTGGCCTTCGACGTAGGCGACCTTGTCGATGTAGCCGGACACGCGCGGGCGCAGGTCGACGTGCTCCACCGCCTCGACGCGGCCGCTGAACTCATCCCACTGGCTGATCTGCTTCTGCAGCGCGGGCGCCACGCCCACGCTCGGCGGCGGCGGCGCGCCCTGTTCGTTGGCCTGGCTGCCGCAGGCGGCCAGCGTGGCGACCAGCAGCGCCACCGCAAGCGGGCGCAGGGCGCCCGGCAGCAGGCGCGACGGCATCGGAATCGGATTCATGGAGAGACCTCGTGGGTGGAGAAGGAAAACGGCAAGGGGGTGAGCAAGGCGCTGCGCGGCTGGGCGAAGTGGCGACGGTCGATCTCGACCAGCGCACGGTCCGGCCGCTGCGGTTCGGCCAGCAGGTGGACCACGGCGCGGCCGACGCCGAGGGTGGTGAACCACTCCGGGCAGTCGTCGATGGCGGCATCGCTGCGGCACACCGGCTCGGACAGCGACAGCAGATGCACATGCACGCCGAGCGGCTTGGCTTCCTCGTGCAGCACCTGGGCGAGCATGCGGATCGCCGACGCCGCCACCGAACTGTCGCCATGCCCCGACCAGGCGCGCAGCGCGCAGGGACTGCCCAGCAACACGTAACGGGCGCCGCGCTCGTGCTGCGCCAGCAGCGGCAGCAGATGCCGGGCGGCAGCCAGGTGCGGCAGCAGGTCGGCATCCAGGCGCTTGCGCAGCGCGCCCAGCGGCCGCTCCAGCAGGCGCCCCGGCCGCAGCGGGCTGCCGAGCGCGGCGACCACCCCGGCCAACGGCCGCGGCCGCTGCGCGACCTCGGCCACCAGGGCCGCGGCGGCCGCATCGGTGGCGACCGAGCCGGACAACACGTCCAGGCCGGGTTCGTCGCGGTGGCGTTCGCGCAGCGCGGCCAGGCGGGTGCGGTCGCGCGCCACCGCCAGCACCGGGCTGCCGGCCTCCAGCAGCGCCTGCACCACGCCCTGCCCGACCGTGCCGCTGCCGCCGAGGACCAGGACCTCGGGGGCCAACGTCCCGCTCACGGGACTTTTCCTCCCGCCGACGGGACAATCGCGATGCGTCCCAGCCGGTCGGTGCCGGACGCGCCCAGGCGCAAACTGCTGCCGCTCTGGCGCCGCGGCGGCGGCGTGAACTCGCGAAACGCTTTCGGATAAAGGGATTGCGCCGTCGCCATGGACGCGGAACGGCGCCGCGGCTGGCGATCGGGGCATGCGAAAAATTGGAACAGGGTGCGCATCGACATGGGCAAAGACCGTCGGTGATGGCGAATGCGGACAAATTAGGCGCCAAAGCCGCACTTGATTAGTCCGAATTAAGGGGAATAATCGTCCCGCTATCGGTCCAATCGTCTCCACCCCAAGGAACCGCCATGAGCCACGATCTCAACGACACCCTGATCTTCGTCAAGGTGGTCGAACAAGGCAGCTTCATCGCCGCGGCCAACGCCCTCGGCCTGCCCAAGACCACCGTCAGCCGCAAGGTGCAGGACCTGGAGGCGCGGCTGGGCGCGCGCCTGCTGCACCGGACCACGCGCCGGCTCGGGCTGACCGAGGCCGGCGCGGTCTACCACGAGCATTGCCAGCGCATCGCCCGCGAACTGGAGGAAGCCGAGAGCGCGGTGGGCCAGTTGCAGGCCGGCCCGCGCGGCTGGCTGCGCTTCAGCGTGCCCTACTCGGCCGGCATCTCCTGGGTGGCGCCGATCCTGGGCGAATTCCACCGCCAGCATCCGGAAGTGCGGCTGGAGATGATCATGACCAGCGACAAGGTCGACCCGATCGCCGAAGGCGTGGACGTGGCCCTGCACATGGGCACGCTGCCGGATTCGACCATGGTCGCGCGCAAGCTCGCCACCTTCCGCACCCAGGTCTTCGCCAGCCCCTATTACATCGAACGCCACGGCGAACCGCTGCATCCGGACGACCTGCAGCACCACCGCACGCTGGCGCTGAGCAACGGCCGCGGCGGCGGCACCCGGCTGTGCTGGCCGCTGCGCAACGGCAAGCAGAGCGGCGAGTTCCTGGTCCAGCCGATCCTGCTGGCCAACGATTCGGCAGCGCTGATCGGCGGCCTGGTCTGCGGCGAAGGCCTGGTGCTGGCCAGCGATGCGACGATCAAGCCGCTGATCGAGGCCGGCAAGGCGCGGCGCGTGCTCGGCGGCTGGGTCGGGCCCGACCTGGACTTCAACGCGGTGTTCCCGGGCGGGCGCATGCTTTCGCCGAAGGTGCGCGCCTTCGTCGACTTCCTGGTCGACAAGCTCAACTTCGACGTCAGCTACATGATGGCGCAGTGCCCGGCCAAGCTGGCCACGCAGCAGGCCGAGGACGGCGCCGAGTTCACCCTGTGCAGCGGCGTGGCGATGAACACGCAGTCGCTGTCCACCCTGCCGCGCGTCGCCGCCGCACCTGCACCAGCGGATGCGGCATCGGAAACCGAAGCCGAGGACGAAGAGGACGCCGCGCTGGTCTGAGCCGCGCGGCCCACGGCGCTTCGCATCGGCAGCACGGAAACGCGAACGGGCCGCAGTGCGGCCCGTTCGTCGTTGCGGCCGGCGGGTCGGTCAGCCGGCGGAGGAGCGCAGCGGCACCACGCGGATCTCCACGCGGCGGTTCTGCGCGCGGCCGGCCTCGGTGCTGTTGTCGGCGATCGGATACTTCTTGCCGGCGCCCAGGGTTTGGATGCGCTCGGGCTGCACGCCCTGCGCGGTCAGGTACGCGGCCACCGACGACGCGCGCTGTTCGGACAGGCGCTGGTTCACCGCATCGCTGCCGATGCTGTCGGTGTGGCCGACCACTTCGATCATGGTCTGGTTGTACTCGCCCAGGGTCTGCGCCACGCCGTTGAGCGCCGAATAGAACTGCGGCTTGAGCGTGGACTGGTTGAAATCGAAGGTGATGCCGTCGGGCAGATTGAGGGTGATGTTGTCGCCGTCGCGGCGCACGTCGATGCCGGTGTTGGCAGTGCGCTCGCGCAGCGCGCGCTCCTGGCGGTCCTGGTAGTTGCCGATCGCCGCGCCGCTGAGCGCGCCAATGCCGGCGCCGATCATTGCGTGCTGGCGGCGCTCGGTGGCGCTGCTGCCGCTGAGCAGGCCGGCGGCCACGCCGACTGCAGTGCCGATCAGCGCACCGCGGCCGGTGCGGTTCTGCTGCTCGGTGGGATTGCCGTACTGGTCGCGCTGCACGTAGGAGCCGCCGGTGGCGCAGGCGGACAGCACCAGCGCGCTGGCCAGGGCAACGGATATACCGCGGAGGGCGGTCGTTTTCATCGTGTTCTCTCCCGAACCTGGATGGACGTGGCCGCAGCATAAACAGCGCCACGCGAGGCGCGGATGAACGCGGCGCGGCGCGCGATGCGCCAGGTTCAGGAAGACGGCAACAGGGTCTCGGCGTCGGCCGCGCTCAACGGCTGCTCCCAATCGCTCATCAGCGCCAGGTACAGCAGCTTCTCGAATTCGGCGCCGACCCGCCGCATCACCGCGTCCGGATCCGGAATCAGGCGCGCATCGCCGATCAGGCCGAAGTGCACGCGGTGGTTGTAGCTCATGATCGACACGCCGACGCCGATCGACCCGGTCTGCGGCACCCAGAACATCATCTCGCGCACGCGGCTGCCGGCCAGGTACAGCGGCTGCTGCGGCCCCGGCACGTTGGTCGCCACGGCGGTGGCCTTGCGGCTGAACAGGTCCAGCGCCGCCGACTGCAGCGCCGCCGGCGCCATGCCCACCGCCGCGAGCAGACCGAACACCACCATCGCCTGCCGCGACTGCTTGAGCTGCTGCATCGATTCGGCCACGCACTGCAGCCGCCGCACCGGATTGGCCTCGCCCACCGGCAGGTCCAGGAACACCAGGCCGAAGTGGTTGCCGAGCTTGCGCGCGTGCTCCAGCGGGCGCAGGTTGACCGGCACGGTGGCGCGCAGGGTCACCCCGTCCAGGCGTTCGCCGCGTTCGAGCATGTAGTCGCGCAAGGCGCCGGCCATGGTCGCCATCAGCACGTCGTTGACCGTGCAGTCGCAGGCGCGGCCGACCGCCTTGACCTCGTCCAGGTCCAGCGGCTCGGCCCAGGCCACGCGCTTGCTGACGCCGAGGCGGCCACGCAGCAGCGTCGGCGGATCGTCGGCCAGCAGCAAGGCATTGACCAGTTCGCGGCCGATCAGCCCACCTTCGCGTGCCAGCATCTGTGGCAGGTTCGGGTCCTGCGCCATCGCCCTGCCCTTGTCGAGCATGCGCCCGCCGAGCTTGAGGTAGCGGTCCACCGCACCGACCCGACGCACCACTTCCTTGCCGTCGTCCTTGAGCCAGGCGCGCTCGAGCTGCGCCGACGGCTCCGGAGTGCGCTGGGTATCGGTCAGCGACAGCAGCACCTGCACCAGGGCGATGCCGTCGGCGTAGCTGTGGTGGATCCGCGCCACCAGCGCCGAGCCGCCTTCGTAGCGCTCGATCAGGTGGAACTGCCACAGCGGCTTGGTCTTGTCCAAGGGCGTGGACGCCATCTGTCCGGCGAAGCGCTCCAGCGCCTTCTTCTGCCCGCGCCCGGGCAAGGCCGACAGGCGCACGTGCCAGTCCAGATCGAAATCGTCGTCGCGCTGCCAGTAGGCGCCGGTGGCGGTCTCCACCGGCTTCTGCAGGAACCGCGGAAACGCCAGGAAGCGCTTGCGCACCAGTTGCTTGAGCGCAGGCAGGGTCAGCGGCTCGTCGAACATCAGCACGCCGGTGATCATCATCGGATTGGTCGGCCGGTCCATCCGCAACCAGGCGGTGTCCACGCGCGACATCGGTTCGCGCTGCGGCTTGCGGCGAGCTGAGCTGGTGGCCATGCGGGCTCCTGTCCGAGCCCGGAGTGAATCATGGCCCCGCGAAGGGCGTCAATCGCGCCTGCGCCCGGGCTGCGCCGCGCAACACGGCGCGATGTTCAACCGGCGGCGGTCTCGCGGTACGCGGCCAGCGCCGCGTCGCGGCCGGCGGCCAGGTCCACGATCGGCTGACGCGGATACTGCGGCGCAGCCTGCGCCAGCCGCTGCGGCGCCTGCCAGGGCGCGAAGCGATCGGCCAACGGCAGCGCCGCAAGCTCCGGCACCCAGCGCGCGATGTACTCGCCCTTCGGATCGAACTTCTGCGCCTGGGTCACCGGATTGAACACGCGGAAATACGGCGCGGCGTCGGCGCCGGTGCCGGCCACCCACTGCCAGCCCAGGGTGTTGTTGGCCAGGTCTGCATCGACCAGGGTGTCCCAGAACCAGCGCGCGCCTTCGGACCAATGCACGCGCAGGTGCTTGCACAGGTAGCTGGCGACGATCATGCGCACGCGGTTGTGCATCCAGCCGGTGTGCCACAGCTCGCGCAGGCCGGCATCGACGATCGGCACGCCGGTGCGTCCACGCTGCCAGGCGTGCAACTGCGCGGGATCGGGCGTGGCCCAGCGAAAGCGCTCGAAGCGCGGATTGAGGTTGCGCTCGGGCGTGTCGGGAAAATGGTGCAGCAGGTGATGGGCGAAGTCGCGCCAGCCAAGCTGGCGGATGTAACCGTCGATCGCCGCGGCGGTGGCGGCACGGCGATGGCGCTCCAGGGTGGCGACGATGCGCCATGGAGCGATCTCGCCGAAATGCAGATGCGGCGACAGCCGCGAGGTGCCGACCTGGTCCGGGCGGTCGCGACCGTCGAGATAGTCGCGCAGCGCGCCGTCGACGAACACGTCCAGCGCCTCGTGCGCGCCCGCCTCGCCCGGCTGCCAGACCTCCCAGAAACCGCGGTCCCACTCCAGCGTCGGCGCCAGGCCGAGCCGCTCCAGCGGCAGGCTGTCCAGCGTCGCGGGCGGCGGCGGCAGCGTCTTCGGCGCGGCCTGCAACGCCGGCACCTGCCAGTGGCTCAGCGCGCTGCGCCAGAACGGCGTGAATACCTTGTACGGGCCGCCCTGCTGCGTCGCCAGTTGCCAGGGCTCGAACAGCAGCGCGCTGTTATGGCTGTGTACCTCCAGCCCCTGTTCGCGCAGTTCGCGCTTGAGCCGCGCATCGCGCGGCTGCGTGGCCGGCTCGTAGCGGCGGTTCCAGTACACCGCCTCCGCGCTGCAGTCGGCGATCACCTGGCGCAAGGCAGCCTCGGCCGGGCCCTGGCGCAGGATCAGGCGCGAACCGCGCGCGCGCAGTTGCGCGTCCAGCGCCGCCAGCGAGCGCTGCAGCCAACTGCGCGAGGCCGCGCCCGCGGCCCATGCGCCCTCGTCTTCCGGACTGTGCAGGTACACCGGCACCGGCGTGTGCCCGGCATCCAGCGCGGCCTGCAAGGCGGGTTGATCGTGCAGGCGCAGGTCGCGCCGGAACCAGACGATGGCGTAGCTCATGCGAGGGGACGCAGCGAAGGACGCGCCATGATACGGATCGGGTGCAGCGGCCAGGTGAGCATGCGGCAACGCAACGGCATGCGCCTGCGCGCTGCTGTGCCTGGCCCGATGCGGGCCGCACTGACCGGATTTCGTAGACATCGCCACGCGCCACGCACGTGCGCCTCGCCTGCCCTGCTATAACGCCGAGGCGGGCGCCGTCATGTCGAAGCGGCGCCGCGACCGCTGCTGTTGGATGACGTTCCGGGGAAGGACGTCCTCCATGCTTTCGCTGCACCGCGCACGACACGGCCACGGCCGTCTCGCGCGCACGGGGAACATCCGCCATCGCTTCTGCGACCTCACGGCCACCACGGCCGGCGAGCGTGGCGGCGTGCGGCCCGAACCGCCCGCGCCCGGACCTGCATCGCCAGGACCGCGCCGCGCTGCGGGCAGCCGACGGCGCAACACGGTCATGCCCATCGCCGACATCCGCAACACCCTCAGGAGAGCAAGACCCATGGACAAGCGCATCGCAAAAGCCGCCCTCACCCTCGCGCTGAGCCTCGCCGCCCCGCTGGCGATGGCCTGCAGCACCGAGATCGAGGAAGGCCCGGGATCGTGCGGTTACCAACCGCCGGGCAGCGGCGGCGGCAGCACGCCGGTCTACACGCTGCAGGGCGTGATCCAGAACCAGGGCTACGAGTCCGACAACCGGCCGGCCGGCGGCAAGCGCCTGAAGATCCGCGCCTACTCGCGCTTCGCCAACGCCAACAACGACCGCGTCGACGCCAACTACATCAACGTGCGCTGCAACGCCTACGACCCGTACGGCAACGGCTACACCACCGATTACGACGAGGAAGGCAACGGCGCCCTGGTCGACGTGCACTTCACGTCGAACTTCGTCTACGGCGCATACCGCAAGATCACCGTGGTCTGCACCCATCATGCCGAGTACGGCGCCAACACCTACGACACCACCAGCAACGCCCAGATCGACATTCCCTACTGATCCTCGCTGCCTCCGCACGCACGCCGGCGTCCGCAGCCTCGCGGGCGCCGCGCGTCGCGACCGCTGCCCGCAGGTGCGGGCGGCGGCTTACTCGAACGCGCCCACCGAGTCGTGGGCGAGATTGTCGAAGCGGGTGTATTCGCCGAAGAACTTGAGCTTGCACGACCCAGTCGGGCCGCCGCGGTGCTTGCCGATGATGATTTCTGCCAGGCCCTTGTCCGGCGAGTTTTCCTTGTTGTAGTAGTCGTCGCGGTAGATGAACACGATCATGTCCGCGTCCTGCTCGATCGCGCCGGATTCGCGCAGGTCGGCCATCACCGGACGCTTGTCGGTGCGGGTTTCCAGCGAGCGGTTGAGCTGCGACAGCGCGATCACCGGCACACCCAGCTCCTTGGCCAGGCCCTTGAGCGAGCGCGAGATCTCCGAGATCTCGGTGGCGCGGTTCTCGCTGTTGCCGGGTACCGACATCAGCTGCAGGTAGTCGATCACGATCAGGCCCAGGTCGTGCTCGCGCTTGAGCCGGCGCGCCTTGGAGCGCAGCACTTCCGGCGACACGCCCGGCGTGTCGTCGATGAAGATCTTGGTCTCCTTGAGCATCTTGATCGCGCCGGTGACGCGCGCCCAGTCCTCGTCCTCGAGCTGGCCGGTACGCAGGCGTTGCGCGTTGATGCGGCCGTTGGAGGAGATCAGGCGCATCGCCAGCTGCGAGGCCGACATTTCCATCGAGAACACCGCCACCGCCTTCTTCGACTTGATCGCCGCGTACTCGGCGATGTTCAGCGCGAAGGTGGTCTTGCCCATCGCCGGACGCGCGGCGAGGATGATCAGGTCGGTCGGCTGCAGGCCGGCGGTCATTGCATCGAAGTCGGTGTAGCCGGTCGGCAGGCCGGTGATGTTGCCGCCGTTCTCGAAGCGGTTGCGCAGTTCCTCGAACGCGTCCTTCAACGCACCTGGCATTGCCACGAAGTCGCTGCGCCCGCGCGCACCGGCCTCGGCGATCTGGAACACGGCCTTTTCCGCCGACGCCAGCAGTTCCGAGCTCTCGCGCCCTTCCGGCTGGAAGCCGTCGTTGACGATGGTGGTGCCGACCTCGATCAGTTGCCGCAGCACCGCCTTGTCGCGGACGATTTCGGCGTAGGCGACGATGTTGGCCGCCGAGGGCGTGGTGCTGGCCAGTTCGATCAGGTACGCACCATCGCCGACCATCTCCAGCTTGCCCTGCGATTCGAACCACTCGCCCAGGGTCACCGCGTCGAACGGGCGCCCCTTTTCGGCCAGCTCGCGGATCGCGCGGTAGATCAACTGGTGATCGCGCCGGTAGAAATCATTTTCGGTCAACTGATCGTTGACCCGGTCGTAAGCGTCTGGCGCCAGCATCAGGCCGCCGAGCACGGCCTGTTCGGCCTCGATCGAGTGCGGCGGCACACGCAACTGGTCGAGACGCGGCTCGCTGCGTTCGCTGCGCTCGCTCTTGCGATCGCCGCGGTAGCCGGGACGGGCGGACATAGGCTGGATCTTCTCTGTGGGGCGCGGGCGCCGGGCGCGGCCTCACCGCGGCCCGGGCACCGATTTTAGTCGCCGCGCCCGGCGGGGGCTAGGGCGAGACGCCGGCCGAACGGCAGCGCGCCTTACTGCGGTCGGCCGACCCTGGGGACAAGTCTGGGGACAACCGGTTGAGAACCTCGCCGAACCCCTGCGGCACAAGGCCCACCCTGCCCAATCCACGCATCGCCGACCGCGAGCGCCGGCGCAGCGCTCAGGCCTGCAGCTCGTCAATCCAGGCAATGAACTTGTCGACGAAACCGGCGAGGAACTTGCGGGTGCGCTCGTCGTCGATCGCGCCGTCCTCGGCGATCAGCCCCTCCTTGAACTGCAGAAAGATTTCCGGCTGCCCCAACACCGGCATGTCCAGGTAGGCCAGCACGTTGCGCAGGTGCTGTTGCGCCAGGGCGGTGCCGATCGCCCCGGGCGAGGTGCCGCACACCGCCGCCGGCTTGCCGGTGAAGGCGCTCTCGCCGTACGGACGCGAGCCCAGGTCGATGGCGTTCTTGAGCACGCCGGGGATGGAGCGGTTGTACTCCGGGGTGACGAACAGCACCGCGTCGGCGCCGCTGACCTGCGTCTTCAGGCGCCGGCCCTGCGCCGGATAGTCGTGGTCGTGGTCCTGGTTGTACAGCGGCAGGTCGCCGATCTCGACGTACTCGAAGCGCGCACGGTCGCCGGCAAGTCGCTCCAGCGCGTGCGCCAGGCGCCGGTTGAACGATTCCTTGCGCAGGCTGCCGACGAAGACGGCGATGCGGTACTGGCTCATGGCGTTGCTCCAGACTGAATGGATCTTCAGGCTAGCCGCCGCCGCGCGGCAGTCAGGTGAACGCCGTTGACGTCCCGGTCTGCGCCAAACGTGCCTGCACGTCCTCCGGCAGCGGCGGCAGCGCCACGAAACCCGGCGTCGCGCGCACCCGCTGCAGCCAGTCGCACAGCGCCGGATACTGCGTCAGCGCGATGCCGGCATCGCCGGCGCAATGGGTGTAGGCGAACAACGCGATGTCGGCGATGCCGTAGGCCGGGCCGGTGAACCAGGCCTGCGCCTGCAGGTGCTGCTCCATCACCGCCAGCGCCCGCATCGCGCCCTCGCGCAGGCGCGGGAGTTCGGCGCGCCGCGGCGAATCGGGCGGCGTCCAGCCGCAGACGAAGCGCGCCACCGCCACGTAGGGCTCGTGGCTGTACTGCTCGAAGAACAGCCAGCTCAGCGCCTGCGCGCGCTGCCAGGGATCGGCGGGCAGATAGCCGGTGCCCTCGGCCAGCCAGCACAGGATGGCGTTGGACTCGGCCAGCACGCGGCCGTCCTCGCGCTCCAGCAGCGGCACCTTGCCGTTTGGATTCTTGGCCAGGAACGCCGGAGTGCGGGTCTGGCCGTTGGCGCTGTCGATCTCGATCCAGCGGTAGCCGCAGCCGAGCTGGTCCAGCAGCAGCCGCACCTTGTAGCAGTTGCCGGACAGCGCCATGCCGTACACGGTCAGGGGAAAACGTTCGGATGCCATGCGCCGCTCCTGTGTCGAATGCCGCTGTCGTGCTGGTTCAGCGCCGCGCCTGCCATTGCGCGCGCGACTGGCCCCACACCTCCACATCGAACGCCTGCAGCGGCTCGGGCAGGCGGTCCTGGCGCAGGTAGCGCGAGCCCAGCTTGGCCGCCACCGCCTTGGAGTTGGCGTTATCCGGCACGATAGTGTGGATCACCTCGCTCCAGCCCAACTGCGCGAACGCCCAGTCGATCGACGCGGTCGCCGCTTCCGGCGCATAGCCCTGGCCCCAGAACGCACGCGCGATGCCCCAGCCGACTTCCGGGCCCGGCCAGTCGTGCGGCTGCCAGGGGCCGACCCGGCCGATCCACTGCCCGCTGCGCTTCTCGATCACCGAGAACATCGCAAATCCCTGCAACTGCCAACTGCCGACCAGCGAGGTCAGGCTGCGCCAGACCACCGACGGCACCTGCACGCCACCGAGGTGGTGCATGGTCTGCGCATCGGCGGAAAACGCGCAGAGCGCCGCGAAATCCTCGGCAGTGGGCGGGCGCAGCAACAGGCGCTCGGTCTCCACACGTACATCGAACACGCTCATCGTCGGTCCTCCTGCAAAACGGGCCCGCAACCGCACGCGGGCCAGGGGTTCAAAACGCGTTGATGCCGGTCAGTTCGCGGCCGACCACCAACTGGTGCACGGTCTCGGTGCCTTCGTAGGTGATCACCGATTCCAGGTTCAGCGCATGCCGGATCGCGCCGTAGTCGGTGGTGATGCCGGCGCCGCCGAGCAGGTCGCGGCACTCCCGCGCGATGTCCAGCGCCATGCGCACGTTGTTCCACTTGGCCAGCGACACCTGCGCCGGCTGCAGCGTGCCAGCGTCCTTGAGCCGGCCCAGTTGCAGCGCGAGCAACTGCGCGGCGGCGATCCGCCGCGCCATGTCGGCCAGCTTGATCTGCGCGCTCTGCGTCGCCGCCAGCGGCCGTCCGAACAGCATGCGTTCGCCGGCATAGGCCAGCGCCTCGCGCAGGCAGGCGATGGCCGCGCCGATCGCGCCCCAGCTGATGCCGTAGCGGGCCTGGGTCAGGCAGCCCAGCGGGCCCTTCAGCCCGCGCACGCCGGGCAGGCGCTGGCTGTCGGGCAGGCGCACGTCGTCGAAGAACAGCGCCGAGGTCACCGAGGCGCGCAGGCTCATCTTGTGCGCGATGTCCTGGGTGCCGAAGCCCGGCGTACCGGCCTCGACCAGAAAGCCCTGGATGCCGTCGTCGGTCTGCGCCCACACGATCGCCACGTCGGCGATGCTGCCGTTGGTGATCCACATCTTGCTGCCGCTCAGGCGCCAGCCGTCGCCGTCGCGCACGGCACGCGTCTGCATCGCCGCCGGGTCGGAGCCGCCTTGGGACTCGGTCAGGCCGAAGCAGCCGATCGCGCTGCCGGCGGCCATCGCCGGCAGCCAGCGCTGGCGTTGCGCGTCGCTGCCGTAGGCGTGGATCGGGTACATGCACAGCGAGGACTGCACGCTGACGAAGCTGCGCAGGCCGCTGTCGCCACGCTCCAGCTCCTGGCAGATCAGCCCATAGCAGACCGCGTTGAGGCCGCCGCCGCCCTGCCCCACCGGCAGGCTGGCGCCGAGCAACCCCAGTGCCGCCAGGTCCGGCACCAATTCGCGTGGGAACCGCCCCTGGTCGAAGGCCTGGCCGATCACCGGCAGCACCTTCGCGTCGACGAAGCGCGCCACCGCCTGCTGGATCGCGCGCTCTTCTTCGCTGAGCAGCGCGGCAACGTTAAACAGATCATCGCAAGGCAACGGCATGGCGGCGTCCACGGCGAAAACCGCATTGTATCGGCCCCGCCCCTGCCGCCGCCGCACAGGCGAAGGCCGGCGCAAGCGCCGGCCTTCGGGGGTGCAACGAAACTGCGACTCAGCGCTGGCTGACGGCGACGTCGCCGGCCGAGGCGGTCTGTGTGACCAGGCGGCCATCGAGCACCGGCAGGCGGTCGCTGTTCGGGCGGTCGTCCATGCGCACGGTCTTTTCCTGGCCGTCGTAGCGGTAGGTCACGTCGTAGCCCTTGACCACGTCCTGCGTGCCCATGGCGATGCGGTTGCCCGGCTTGCTGTCCATGCGCATGGTGCCGGTGGTGCCGTCGTCATTGCGGTAGGTCACGTTGTAGCCGGTGATGGTCGAGGACTGCGCGGTGCTGTTCTCGGTGTGGCACTGGCGCTCGGTGCGGTCGACCACGCGGCCGCCGACGTGGTTCTGGTCGATGCGGTTGCCGATGAAGCCGCCGGCCACCGCGCCGGCCGCGGTCGCGGCCTTGCGGCCGTTGCCGTGGCCGATCTGGTTGCCGAGCAGGCCGCCGACCACCGCGCCGACCACAGTGCCGCCGACGTTGCCGTCGCGCTCGGGCAGGCGCTCCTGCACCACCACGTCGTTGCACACCTGGCGCGGCGTGGTCGTGGTGGAGGTCTCGCGCAGCGGCTCGGCGCCGATCACCTCGGCGTAGCGCTGCTGCTTCTGGGTGATCGGATCGACCCGCACCACGTCGGCGTACTCGAGCTTGCCGCCGACGCTGTTGTCCATCGCGCTGTCGCCGCGCGTATTGTCCAGGGCCGGGCGCACGTCGCTGCTGCCGACGTCCACCGGTTTGTCGCGATTGTTCATGAAGGCCGCGGTGGCGACGCCGCCGACCAGCAAGGCGCCAGCCGCGACCAGAACGGTTGTCGTAGTGCTTTTCATGTGTGCTCTCCTGCGGGCTGACCGCGTTGTCTACGGTGCTGTGATTACCATGCTGAAGCTGAACCGATCCGCTCCCTATTCAGTGACACGCCGTACACATGGCTGGTAACGCGCGAAGAACGTCGCCATGTCGAGGCTGTTAGCGTTTCCACCGCTCCCCGGAGGATGTGCCGTGCCCAATCCGATCGTCTATCCGCTGCTGCGCTGGGCGGGCAAATTGCGCTACCCGACCCTGTTCAAGATCACCGCCGGCCTGTTCGTGCTGAGCGTGCTGCTGCCCGACCCGGTGCCCTTCATCGACGAGATCGTGTTCGGCCTGGGCACGCTGCTGCTGGCCAACTGGAAGACCCGCACACCGGCGCCGGCTACCGAGCCGTTGACCTCCACCGCCCGACGCGTGCGCCGCTGAGCGCAGATGCAGTTGATCGACAGCCATTGCCACCTGGACGCGGCGGAGTTCGACCCCGACCGCGATGCGGTGATCGCGCGCGCGCAGGCGGCAGGCGTGCAGGCGCAGGTGCTGCCGGCGGTGACCGCGGCGTCCTGGCCCAAGCTGCGCGAGGTCTGTGCATCCGCGCCCGGGCTGTACCCGGCGTATGGCCTGCATCCGCTGTTCCTGGCCGAGCATCGCCCTGACGACCTGCAGGCATTGGAAGACTGGATCGCACGCGAGCGGCCGTGCGCGATCGGCGAGTGCGGCCTGGACTTCTTCATCAAGGGCCTGGACGCGGCCGAGCAGCACCGCTACTTCGTCGGGCAACTGCAGTTGGCGCGCACATTCGACCTGCCGGTGATCGTGCACGCCAGGCGGGCGGTTGATGCGGTGATCCTGGCGATCCGCAAGGTCGGGCGCCTGCGTGGCGTGGTGCACAGTTTCGCCGGCAGTGCCGAACAGGCCGCACAGTTGCGATCGCTGGATTTCCTGATCGGTCTCGGCGGGCCGGTCACCTACGAACGCGCGCAGCGCCTGCGTCGGCTCGCCGCCACGATGCCCCTGGAGCAATTGCTGCTGGAAACCGATGCGCCGGACCAACCCGACGCGGCGATCCGCGGGCAGCGCAACGAACCGGCGCGGCTGCGCACGGTGCTGGACACCATCGCCGAACTGCGCGACGCACCTGCCGCCGCCATCGCCGCGCAGACCACGGCCAACGCGCGGCGCCTGTTCGGCCTGCCCGACACGCGAGCCGGCACGCCCGTCATCGCCTGACCCAGCGCGTTTCTGCACACCGCACATTCCGACGCTGCGCGTCGCTTTTTGACGCGCCGACACAGGAACAGACGCCATACGTCGGCCGCGCAATGCGTGCCTGCAAGGCGGTGGATGCGGCACATCGCCTGGCAAAACGGCTTTCGTCCGAAACTGTGACCTGGGCAGGCGGATGCACGCCTTTCGACCGGGTTTCGGCGCACTTGCTTCTGCTACTGTGCACCGCGCTGAAACGGCGAGCGGCGCTTTGTCCGCCAGGTATCGGAGTGTGAACCCGTTCGCTCTCAGCGAAGGCTCGGCGGCCGGCTCGATGGCACGCGTTCTGGCAGATCGGATCATCCTGGCGTGAAACAGTCGGCAAGCCGCATTCCCTACCCGCTTCTCCCCAGCGCGCGGCGCCCGCGTGCGATCGCCTCCTCCGCGGCCGCTCCGGCGCGAACGGCGCCGTCGCGCATGCGAGCGCTTCGGCAATGAAGAGCGGCGCCGCTTCGGAAAAACACGCCTCCAACGGCGAAAGCTGGGTCTCGCTGAAATTCCGCGACAGCAATCGCAGCCGCAAGATGCGCAGCACCATGACCCTGGCCGGGGTCTCGTGCACCTCGCTCGGCGCGTTGTGGACCGTGTGCTACCTGTACTACGGCCGGCCGGAACTGGCGATCGCCTTCGTCGGGCTGACGGCGGTCGGCCTGCTCGCGCTGGGCCGCCGTCGCCACTGCGACGAGGGCTCACTGTCGCTGGTGGCGCACGGCGTCTTCGTCGTGGTCCTGGTGATCTCGATCATCGACGCGCCGATCGGCACGGTGCCGCGGTCCGTGCACACCTTCTTCCTGCCGCTGGCGGCCGGCGCACTGTTCGTGTTCGACCGCAGCCGCCGCTACCGCGCGCTGGTGTTTCCCATGGCGTGCCTGGCCGCCTTCGTCGCCTTCGGCTCGGGCGAACTGGACTGGTTGGCGCCGCATGACTCGCCACCGCAGCGGATGCGCAGGCTCGGCGCCATCTGCAACATGGCCTGCGCCGCCGGCCTGCTGGCGGCGATCCTGCACATCTACCGCAATGACGTGAACGCACGCATCTCGCTGGAGCGGGAACTGGCGCGCGCGGTCGGCAACGGCGAGATCGAGGTGCTGTACCAACCGCAGGTCAGCGCGAACGGCAGCATGCTCGGCGCCGAAGCGCTGGTGCGCTGGCGCCATCCCAGCGGCAAGCTGCTGACCCCGGACAAGTTCATCCCGCTGGCCGAAGAGAGCCAGCTGATCCGCGACGTGGGCCTGGAAGTGCTGCGCCAGGCCTGCGCTACGCTGCGACGCTGGTCGCACGACCCCGACCTGCGTGCGCTGGTGGTCGCAGTGAACGTCAGCCCCGTGCAGTTGCTCGACCCCAATTTCGTGTCCACGGTGAAGCAGGTGATCACCAGCGAAGGCGTGGCGCCGGCGTCGCTGGAATTCGAGCTGACCGAATCGGCGCTGTACGTGGATACCGCCGGGGTACGCGCCAAGATGCACGAACTCAAGGCGTTCGGCATCGGCTGGGCGCTGGACGATTTCGGCACCGGCTTCTCGTCGCTGGCGATGCTGCGGACGCTGCCGGTCACCAAGCTCAAGATCGACCGGCAATTCGTCAACGACGCCAGGGCCGACGAGTCCTCGCGGCGCCTGCTGGCCAAGATCGTGGAGATCTCCGAGGTGATGGGCATGGTCGCGCTGGCCGAAGGCATCGAGGATGCGCAGCAGTGCGAGATGCTCTCGGCGATGGGCTGCCGGCACTTCCAGGGCTTCCTGTTCGGCCGGCCGCAGCCGGCGCAGGACCTGGAACGGCTGGCGCTCCTGCAGGCCAGCACCGAGCGCAACCTGATGAGCGGCGCGGCGCCCCCCGCAGCGGATGCGCCGCAGCCGCACACCGGCAGGCGCTAGGCGGCCGCGGCCTCGCGCGCCGCGGCGCGCTTCAACAGCATCTCCAGCGCCTTGCCGACCGCAGCGAAGGCGAACGCCCCGGTGATGTGGGTGGCCGCGCCCAGCCCGGCGCCACAGTCCAGGTTCAAGGCCGCATCCGGCCCCAGCGCCGGCCGCAGTCCGCAGACGCTGCCGTCGGCCTGCGGGTAGCGCACGTTCTCCAGCGAGTACACCGCCGGCACGCCGAAATAGCGCTGCGCGTTCTTGGGGAAGTTGAATTCGCTGCGCAGCTTCTTGCGGATCAGCGCCAGCATCGCGTCGTGCTCGGTCCGCGACACGTCGCGGATCCGCACCAGGGTCGGATCGGTACGCCCGCCGGCCGAGCCGACGGTCAGCAGCGGCAGCTTGCGCCGGCGGCACCAGGCGATGGTCTCGACCTTGACCCGGAAGCTGTCGCAGGCGTCGATCACCAGGTCGAAGCCGGCGTCGAGCAATTCGGCGATGTTGGCCGGGGTCAGGAAGGCCTCGACCGCCACCGCCTCGATCTGCGGATTGATCGCCACGCAGCGCTCGGCCATCGCCACCGCCTTGTTGCGCCCGTACTGCCCCACCAGCGCCGGCAGCTGCCGGTTGGTGTTGGACACGCAGATGTCGTCGGCGTCGATCAGGGTCAGATGCCCGACCGCCGAGCGCGCCAGCGCCTCCACCACCCACGAGCCGACCCCGCCCATACCCACCACCGCCACCCGGCACTGCGCCAGCCGCGCGATCGTGCCTTGTCCGTAGAGCCGGTCGATGCCGGCGAAGCGCTCGCGCCATTGTTCGTTCATCCGCCTATTTTAGGCCGGGATTCGGGATTCGGGATTCGGGATTGGGGATTACGCAGCTGGTCTGCGTGGGCGACGCCGGTGGCGACGGCGGGCGTACCATCGGCATTCCTTCCTGCCGCGCATGCCTGCCATGGCCAAGCCGCCCTCATCCCCGCCCACTTCCGCGTCCCGTTATCTGTTCGTGTTGCTGGCCGGGCTGCTGCTCGGCCTGGTGCTGACGGTGATGGCGCTGCGTGCAGTGCAGGCGCGGCAGGATCCGTTCCCGCGCAGCCTGATGCAGGTCATGGGCAAGCAGCTGGCGCTGCTCGAACGCGATGCCGCGCACCGGCAATGCAGCGGCGCCGGTCCGCAGGCGCGACTGCGCACGTTGCGCCTGCTCGGCGACGAGCTGGGCACGGCGTTCCCCGACCTGGCCGACGACAGCCGCTTCCGCGAGCACGCCGATGCGCTGCGCGCCAGCGTGGAGGCAACGCTGGCGCAGCCGCCGGCCGACTGCGCGGCACTGGCGCAGGCGCGCCAGCAGATCGACGAACGCTGCGACGCCTGTCACCGCGATTTCCGCTGAGCGTCTGGCGTCATCGATGCCGACGTGCGTGCCGGCGCCTGGCTGAAATCCCGTTGTCGAAGCCTGACGACGCCGCTGGCTGACGATGTGTGATCGCGCTGGTTCGATGCTCCGCTGGCGGCGGTCTCACGCTGTTCCGCATCGCGCTGTCCGATGAACGACCTTGCATGAATTGCCGCTGACGCCGGCCCCCGCGAGGCTGAACGGCGCCTGCCAGGATTGGCGTTGCATTCACGCAGGGGTGGACAGGATGCGTGCGAACGCGGCGCTGCCGCCGCGCTCCATCACTGTCTGTCGAGGAGAGCACCCATGAAGATCCAACTGATGGCCACCGCTGCCGTGGCGACCCTGGCGCTGGCGGGCTGCGCCACGTCCCCCGGCTATGGCGGCGGTTACGGCGGCGGCTACAGCCAGCCGGCGCGCGGCGGTTACACCCAGACCCGCTGCGCCGACTGCGGCATCGTCACCCGCATCGACACCGTGCCGTCGGGCCGCACTGCGCCGTCGGCCACTGGCGCGATCCTCGGCGGCATCGTCGGCGCGGTCGCCGGCCACGAGATTTCCGATCACACCGGCGGCAGCAAGGGCAACCAGAACGTGTCGGCGGTGGCCGGTGCGGCCGCTGGCGCGCTGGCTGGCAACGAGATCCAGAAGAACGTCACCAGCGACACCTACGACGTGCATGTGCAGATGGACGACGGCCGGGTGATCGTGGTCAACCAGCGCGACCTGGCCGGCGTGCGCGAGAACACTTATGTCCGCGTGGTCAACGGGCGCGTCGTACCGCGCTGATCATCGGCCTCGCCGACCTGCCTGAAACACAAAAAGGCCCGCACTGCGGGCCTTTTTGCTGCGCTGGGCGCGATGCCGCGCGACAACGACTCAGAGCGGCTGCACCGCGTCGGCCTGCAGGCCCTTCTGGCCCTGCACCACGGTGAAGCTGACCTTCTGGCCTTCCTTCAGGCTCTTGAAGCCCTGGGTCTGGATCGCCCGGAAGTGCACGAACACGTCCTCGCCGTTTTCGCGGCTGATGAAACCGAAACCCTTGGCATCGTTGAACCACTTCACGGTGCCGTTTTCGCGATTGCCGTTCATGATGGACTTACTCCTTGGAACTCGTCTCAGGGGTGGGTACGCCGTGGGGGCGGCGGCTGGTTGCAAGGAGGAAGCGAGGTATAACGATGTAGCGGATCGGTGGATCTACCGCATCAGGCCACGATTCACGGTGACCTTTGCAAACGCAGCGGCTGCAACTTACCCCGGTCAAAATGAAAATGCAATCAGCAAAAAGACCCCATCTGTCAACCCCCAAATCTCCCCTACGGTGAGCCACGTGGACCCTGCGTTCATCTATTACGTCTGTGCCGGTCTCCTGGTTCTGGTCGGACTGGCGGGCGTGCTGCTGCCGGCCCTGCCCGGCACCCCGCTGATGTTCGCCGGGATGCTGCTGGCGGCCTGGGCCGACGGATTCCAGCGGCTGGGCTGGCCGACGCTGACCGTGCTCGGTGTGCTCACCGCGCTGTCGCTGCTGGTCGACCTGCTGGCCACCGCGTTCGGCGCGCAACGAGTCGGCGCCAGCCGCAAGGCGCTGTGGGGATCGGTACTGGGTGGGATCGCCGGCATGTTCTTCATGCCGATCGGGCTGTTCGTCGGCCCCTTCGTCGGCGCCCTGGCCGGGGAGTACTGGCATGGGCGCGAGCTGCGCCAGGCGACGCGGGTCGGTGTGGGCACCTGGCTGGGCATCGTCCTGGGCACCGCCGCCAAGCTCGGGCTGGCGCTGGCGATGCTGGCGGTGTTCGCGGTGGCCTGGCTGCTCTGAAGCAGGACGCCTGAAGACGACGTCGCGGCGACAGCATGAACGTGTGATGACCCTGTTGTCGTCACTTCCTGTATTTTCCCTGCCGGCCATTCACCCCGGCAGCGCACCACCCGCCCGCGCCGCCCGTTGCAGCGAGAACCGCATGTCCCATCGTCAGGTCCGTCCCTTGTTGCTGCTGTCGATCGCGGCCGCGCCGCTTGCGCACGCGCAGGAAGTCCTGCCCACCCCCGCCTCGCCGGAAGCCTGTGTGGCCATCTCCAGCGACGCCGCCCGCCTGGCCTGCTACGACCAGGCGCTGTCGCGCCGCACCGCCGACCCGCAGGCCGCCGACGCCGCGGCGCAGGCCGCCAGCGAACGCCAGAAGCAACAGCTGGACGCCAGCGTGCCGGAGGATGCCGGCGTCGCCGAGCGCACCCGCCAGCGCGCCGCCGCGATCTTCAAGCAGGACCGCTACGACAGCACCATCGCCAATGCCGGCAAGGGCTCGCTGCTGGACAGCCGCTGGGAACTGGCCAAGGACTCCAAGCTGGGCACCTTCCAGCTGCGCGCCTACAAGCCGGTGTACCTGCTGCCGGCGTTCTGGACCAGCAAGAAGAACGAGCTGCCGTCCTCGCCGAACCCGGTCAATACGGTGACCACCGCCGAGCCGCTGGACAGCGTGGAGGCGAAGTTCCAGCTGAGCTTCAAGACCAAGATCGTGGAGAACATCTTCGGCGACAACGGCGACCTGTGGGGCGCCTACACCCAGAGCTCGCGCTGGCAGGTCTACAACGCCGAGCAGTCGCGGCCGTTCCGCGAGACCAACTACGAGCCGGAACTGATGCTGGTGTTCCGCAACAACTACAGCCTGTTCGGCTGGAAGGGACGGATGACCGGCATCCAGTTGACCCACCAGTCCAACGGCCGCAGCGATCCGCTGTCGCGCAGCTGGAACCGGGCGATGCTCAACATCGGCCTGGACCGCGACAACTGGGCGCTGGTGCTGCGCCCCTGGTACCGCATCCCGGAGAGCCGCAAGCAGGACAACAATCCGGACATCGAGGACTACATGGGCCGCGGCGACGCGACCCTGATCTACAACCGCAACGGCCACGAGGTGGCGCTGATGGCACGGCATTCGCTGCGCGGCGGCGACCGCTCGCACGGCGCGGTGCAGCTGGACTGGGGCTTCCCGATCAGCAACCTGCTGCGCGGCCATGTGCAGGTGTTCGACGGCTACGGCGAGAGCATGATCGACTACAACCACCGCGCCACCTACGTCGGCGTCGGCATCTCGCTGCTGGAGTGGTTCTGAGCGGCCACGCCTGAGCGACGCACGCGGCGCCCGCCTGGGCGTCGCGTGCGTCGGTCGCTCAGAACCGGTAGTTGCCCTTCAGCCACAGATTGCGGCCCGGCTCGGCGATGCGCACCGGGTCGGCCGGGAAGCCGAAATCGGCGCTGCCGGCCAGGTTGAGATGTTCGCTGTAACGCCGGTCGAAGACGTTGTCGATGCCGGCGCTCAGCCGCAGCCCCTCGCTGACCCGGTAGCCGCCGCTCAGCCCCAGCGTGGCGAAACCGGCGCTGCGACCAAGATCGCGGCCGACCACGTTGCCTTGATCCAACGCCACCCGTCCCTGTCGCGCGACCGCGCGCAGCAGCGCCCCGGCCGACCAGCGTTGTCCTTCCCAGTCCAGGCGCAACCGCGATTCCAGCGGCGGCATCTGCGGCAACGGCGTGCCGTCGCTGCGGTTCTCGCCCCAGGCATAGGCCAGCGTGCCGCCGAGGGTGAGGCCGTGCAGCGGCTGCCAGTCCAGTCCCGCCTCGGCGCCGGCGATGCGCGCATCGACGTTGTCGACGCGGGTGGTGGTGCCCATCATGCCGCCGTCGGCGTAGGTGAACAGGATGAAGTCCTGCACCCGCCCGGCGTACGCCGAGACCCAGCTCTGCACGGTCGCGCCGCGGTACTGCAGGCCGAGATCGAGCTGGGTGGTGCGCTCCGGGTGCAGCCCGGCGAAGGCGTTGGCCGCGCCCATCGGGCCCATGTCGGCTGAGAACAATTCCCAATAGTCCGGCATGCGCGCGCTGCGGCCCAGGCCGGCATACCAGACGGTGTCGGCCGAGAGATTGCGCTCCACGCGCAGGAAGCCGCTGCCCAGGTCTTCGCGGCGTGTCTGTCCCGCAGTGGGATTGGGCATGCTCATCATGCCGACGCTGCGGCGGGTGTCCTCGACCTGCGCGCGGTCCAGGCGCAGACCGGCGATCCAGCGTTGTGCGGTGCCGGCACCGAAGGTGAGTTCGGTGAAGGCACCCAGGTTGTCGAAGCGCGCGTCGGTGCGCCACGGCACGCTCCGGTACACCCCCTCACCGCTGGCGCTGCGGTCGCGGTGGCGACTTTGCTGGGTATCGACGCCGGCCTGGACCACGACCTGATCCCAGCGCCACTCCGATTCCACACGTCCGCCGCGGGTCCGCCGGTCCACGTTGGAGGCCATCGGCATCGGCATCGCCGACTGCGGATTGGGCCGGCGCATCGTGTAGTTGTCCATGACGTGGTCGGCGTCGTTGACGTAGGCGTTGGCGCGCAGTGCCTCCCAGGCGCCGGGCAGATCGGTGCGCTCGAAGCGCGCGGCATAGCTGGTGCGGCGAAATTGGATGCCGTCCATGCTGCGCCCGGCGTAGCGCGCCAGGCCGTCGCCGCTGCCGGCGGAGAGCTCCAGCACGGTGTCCGGGTCCGGAGTCCAGCCGACCGCGGCATCGGCATTCCACTTGCGCCAGCGCGAGGGCACCACCGCGCCATCGCCGTCGCGGTAGTCGCCGGACTCGGAGCGGTTGGCGTCCACGCGCGCGTAGCCGCTGCGATTGCCGCCGCGCAGGTCCAGGTTCTGGTCGTTGCGGTTCCAGGAGCCGACCAGCGTGCTGGCCTCGCCTTCCAGGGTCGGCGCGGCGTAGTGCGGTGTGTCGCGCTCGAAGCGCACGGTGCCGGCAGAGGCGCCAGGCCCCCAGCGCACGGTCTGCGGGCCCTTGACGATGGTGAGCCGGTCGAAGGTTTCCGGGGCGATATAGGACAAGGCGTTGTCCATCCGCGCCGGGCACGCACCGACCAGGGTGCCGTCGTTGCTGAGCACGTTGAGCCGCGAACCGAACATGCCGCGCAGCACTGGATCGCCGTTGGTGCCGCCGTTGCGGATCGCGGCGAAGCCGGGCACGGTCTTCAGATAGTCGGCACCGTCGCTGGCCGGCACCGGCTGCCGCGGCAGCTTCGGATCCACCGTCCAGGTCAGCGGCGCGACCGGGGCGGTGGCGGTGACCTGCATCCGGTCGAGGGTGGTGGCGTCGGGCGCCTCGGCATGGCCGGACGCGGGAAACAGACTGGCGAGAATGCAGCACGACAACGCCGCCCGCGCGGGCGACGGCAGGAACTGGGACATGGATTGGACTCCAGAAAAGAACGGCGCCGACGCGCCTAGCGCACCGGAAACAGGAGGGCGTTCTGGAGATTGAGTGGCGGTCCGCGTGCGGCGTGCGCGCGCCAGCGCACGGCGGCATGGATACGGTGGCATAGCGGCGTCGCGGCCGTCGGCGCCGGCAATCCCGCCGCCAGCAGCAGCACGATCGCCAGCCACGGCAGCAGCCGCGCGGCGAGCAGGCAGTAATCGCAGGCGGCATGCGCCGGGCCATGGCCGCGCTGCGTGCCCGATGCATCGGTGTGGCCGGCATGGACGGCGCCGTGCTGCGGCGGCACGTTCGCGTCGGCCTGCAATCCGGCCGCGGTGCACAACGGCACCGGCAGCGCCACCGCCTCGAGGAGGCGACTGGCCACCGGCGCGACCGCCAGCAACAGCGTGGCCAGCAAGGCGGGCCAACGCATCAGGCGGCGCAGTCGGGCGGGAGCACGGAGGGCGGACACCGCGCCATTCTAGGGGGCACTGGCGGCAGCGAACGGACCGGGGAAGCGGGTGCGACAACGTGACGCAGGCAGCAAGGCCGTGCGTTGCTCAGCGCTACTCGCCGCGTCCATGCGTGCGGTGCAAACCATGCAAACGGTCAGTGCGTCCGCCTTCGATCCATGCGGCGCCGGTGCGACTCCCAGGTCGACGGCCACGAAAAAGCGTGCGCCAATGCGCATGGTGAGAGCGCCGGCGCAATGCCCCGAGAGCGCCGCAAAAGGCTTGGCAATCGCGACGCCCGACAACGCGGTCGCCGACATCCGGCGCGACGCCCCGCGCCGCCACTCACATCCAGTCGGTAATCCCTTCCCGCCGATAGGCCTCGTGGAACGCCGGGCGCGCCTTCATCCTGTCGGCCAGCGCCTTCAGCGCTGGCCAGGTGTCGGTGGGCCGCGGCATGTTGCGGGACCAGCGCATCAGCATGACCAGCACGAAGTCGGCAGCGCTGCAGTGCTCGCCGAGCAGGTAGGGGCCGCCCTGCTCCAGGTGGGTCGCCACCTCGTCCCAGGCCTTTTCCAGGAATGCGCGGGCGTTGCCGCGCACGCGCTCGGCGTTGTCGGCGCCGGCCGGTTCGTCGGGATAGAACCAATCGCGGTAGGCCGGCATCAGGGTGTAGGCGCCGAACAGCATCCAGCGGTAGTAGGCCGCGCGCTCGGGCGTGCCGGGCGGCGGCGCCAGGCCGGCATGCGGATACAGGTCGGCCAGGTGCATGGCGATGGCGACCGATTCGGTCAGCACCTGCCCGTCCAGCACCAGGGTCGGCACCCGCCCCTGCGGGTTGAGCGCCAGGTACTCGGGGCTCTTCTGCTCCTGGCGGTCGAAATCGAGCATGCGCAGTTCGAAATCGACCTGCAGTTCGATCAGCAACCAGTGCACGACGAACGAGGCGGTACTGGGCGAACCGTAAAGGACGATGGACACGACGCTTTCCCCGGAGACGGAACCAGCGCCGATTATTGCCGCGCCGCCGGCAAGCCGCCAGCGCGGTGCAGAACGCCGGCACTCGCACCGGCGTTCGCGTCGCGGCCGATCAGGCCTCGACCACCACCGGGATCTTGCCGATGCGCGCCTGCCACTCGCGCGGGCCGGTCTTGTGCACCGACTCGCCGCTGGCATCGACCGCCACGGTCACCGGCATGTCCTTGACCTCGAACTCGTAGATCGCCTCCATGCCCAGGTCTTCGAACGCCAGCACCTTGCTGGCCTTGATCGCCTTGGACACCAGGTAGGCGGAGCCACCGACCGCCATCAGGTACACCGCCTTGTTGTCGCGGATCGCGGCGATCGCCGCATCGCCGCGCTCGGACTTGCCGACCATGCCCAGCAGGCCGGTCTGCTCCAGCATCTGCCGGGTGAACTTGTCCATGCGCGTGGCGGTGGTGGGACCGGCCGGGCCGACCACTTCGTCGCGCACCGGATCGACCGGCCCGACGTAGTAGATGAAGCGGTTGGTGAAGTCCACCGGCAGCGTCTCGCCGCGGTTGAGCATGTCGATCATGCGCTTGTGCGCGGCGTCGCGGCCGGTCAGCAGTTTGCCGTTGAGCAGGATCGTCTCGCCCGGCTTGAAGCTGGCCACTTCCTCGCGGGTGATGGTATCCAGGTTCACCCGGCGCGCATTGGTCGGGTTGTAGGTGAGCGTGGGCCAGTCTTCCAGCGAGGGCGGATCCAGCATCACTGCGCCGCTGCCGTCCAGGGTGAAGTGCGCATGGCGGGTGGCCGCGCAGTTGGGGATCATCGCCACCGGCAGGTTGGCAGCGTGGGTCGGGTAATCCTTGACCTTGATGTCCAGCACCGTGGTCAGGCCGCCCAGGCCCTGCGCGCCGATGCCCAGCGCGTTGACCTTTTCGTACAGCTCCAGGCGCAGTTCCTCGGCGCGGTTGGACGCGCCACGGGCCTGCAGGTCGACGATGTCGATCGGCTCCATCAGCGCTTCCTTGGCCAGCAGCATCGCCTTCTCGGCGGTGCCGCCGATGCCGATGCCGAGCATGCCCGGCGGGCACCAGCCGGCGCCCATGGTCGGCACGGTCTTGAGCACCCAGTCGACGATGGAATCGGAGGGATTGAGCATGGCGAACTTGCTCTTGGCCTCCGAGCCGCCGCCCTTGGCCGCGACGATGACGTCGACGGTGTCGCCGGGGACGACCTTCACGTTGACCACCGCCGGGGTGTTGTCCTTGGTGTTCTGGCGCTTGCCGGCCGGGTCGGCCAGCACCGAGGCGCGCAGCTTGTTGTCCGGATGGTTGTAGGCGCGGCGCACGCCCTCGTTGACCATGTCCTCCACGCCCATGGTGGCGTCGTCCCAGCGCACGTTCATGCCGATCTCGAGGAACACGGTGACGATGCCGGTGTCCTGGCAGATCGGCCGGTGGCCCTCGGCGCACATGCGCGAATTGATCAGGATCTGCGCGATGGCGTCCTTGGCCGCCGCCGACTGCTCGCGCTCGTAGGCAGCGGACAGGTTCTTGATGTAGTCGACCGGGTGGTAGTAACTGATGTACTGCAGCGCGTCGGCGACGGACTGGATGAGGTCTTCCTGCTTGATCGAGGTCACGGCTGGCTCTGCGGCTGGCGGGGGGAAACCCGCCCATTTTAGGGCAAAGTGGCGGCCCCGCCCGCTGTCACGCCGGCACGCCCTGTTCCGTCCTGGTCGTCATGACCCACGATCCGACCTTCGAATCCCACCGCCCCCGGCTGTTCGGCCTGGCCTACCGCCTGCTCGGCAGCCGCGCCGACGCCGAGGACACCGTGCAGGACGCGTGGCTGCGCTGGCAGGCCAGCGACCGCAGCGCGATCCGCGACCCCGAAGCCTGGCTGGTGACCGCCACCACCCGGCTCGGCCTGGACCGCTTGCGCGCGGCGCGCAGCGCCCGCGTCCACTACGTCGGGCCGTGGCTGCCCGAGCCGCTGGAGATCGCCGACGCAGAAGACGCCGACCCGGCCGAGCGCCATGACCGCGCGGAGCAGGTGTCGCTGGCGTTCCTGGCGTTGCTGGAGCGGCTCGGCCCGCACGAGCGCGCGGCGTTCCTGTTGAAGGAAGCGTTCGACTACGACTACGCGCAGATCGGCCGCACCCTGGAGCGCAGCGAGGCCGGCTGCAGGCAACTGGTGCACCGGGCGCGCGAACGGCTCGGCCAGGGCCAGGCGCGCTTCGCGGTCACGCCCGAGCGTCACCGCCAGTTGCTGGAGCGCTTCCTGCACGCCTCGCAGCGCGGCGACCGCGCCGCCATCGCCGCCCTGCTGCATGCCGACGCGCAGTTGCGCTCCGACGGCGGCGGCAAGGTCACCGCCAGCCTGCGCCCGCTGCACGGCGCCGAGCGCATCGGCCGGCTGTACTGGGCCGTGGCGCGGCGCAGCCTGGGCCTGCAGGCGCGGATCGGCACGGTCAACGGCGAACCGGCGATCCTGCGCTTCCTGGGGCCACGGCTGCACTCGGCGACGGTGCTGGTGATCGACGGCGAGCGCATCGCCGAGGTGCTGACACTGATGAACCCGGACAAGTTGCCGGTGCCGACGGCGCGACCTGCAGCCAGCCGCACCTGACCTGCGCTGGCGCTGTCACGCCGGGACGCGCCGCCGCGTCCTGGAGGGGAAGGCGGCCATGGTGGCCGCCATGCTCGGACCCACCATGCCTTTCCACCGCATCGACTACACCCGCCACGAACCCGAGGCGTACCGCGCCCTGCTCGGCGCCAGCCAGCAGGTCCACGACGGCACGCTCGGCAGCGCCCTCACCGAACTGGTGTTCCTGCGCGTCTCCCAGCTCAACGGCTGCGCCTACTGCATCGACATGCATGCCACCGCCCTGCGCAAGGCCGGCACCGAACCACGCAAGCTCGACACCCTCGCCGCCTGGCGCGACAGCCGCTTCTTCGATGCCCGCGAGCGCGCCGCGCTGGACTGGGCCGAGGCGCTGACCACGCTACCCGCCGGCGCGCCGCCGCAGGCCATCTACGACGCACTGACGGCGCAGTTCGACCCGGCCGGGATCAGCGCGCTGACCATGGCGGTGGCGGTGATCAACGCCTGGAACCGGTTGGGCGTGGGCCTGCAGCCGACGCTGCCGTAAGGGCGCTGCGCGCCGGGATTGGGGATTCGTGCAAGCAGAACCGCGCACGCGGCGGGCCTGCCTGTCGTTGGCGTGTGGGCAGTACGTCCAACTGCCAGCGCTCAGAATCCGGAAGCGCTATGCATCCCGCCGGTTGCGCGATCCTGCCTCCGAATCCCCAATCCCGAATCCCCAATCCCTCCACCAATCCACCGACATGTCCCCGCAACACGCCGCCGCTAGCGTGGCGCGCATCCCCGACGCGGAGCGCGCGCATGATCGAGAATGTCCTTGCTGTCGGCCTGGCCGATGAGACCGACCTGACCCTCGCTTCCCCCGAACCGCACTCCCGCGCCGGCGCCAGCTACCGCCACCGCCTGCTGATGTGCGCGCCGCAGCACTTCGCGGTGGACTACGTGATCAACCCCTGGATGGAAGGCAACGTGCACGCCGCCAGCCGCGAGCGCGCGCAGGCGCAGTGGAATGCCTTGGTGGCCGCCGCCGAGGCGGCAGGCGCCCGCGTCGACTGCATCGCCGCCGCGCCGGGCCTGCCGGACATGGTGTTCAGCGCCAACGCCGGCCTGGTGCTCGGCGACCGCTTCGTGCCCAGCCGCTTCCGCCACGCCGAGCGCCGCGGCGAGGAAGCCCTGTTCACCGCCTGGTGCCGCCAGGCCGGCCTGCGCATCCAGGAACTGCCCGAGCAGGTGTATTTCGAAGGCGCTGGCGACGCGCTGCTGGACCGCGGCGCGCGCCGGCTGTGGATGGGCCACGGCCACCGCAGCGACCTGGCCGCCGCGCACGAGCTGACCGACCTGCTGGACATCGAGGTGGTGCCGCTGCGCCTGGTCGACGCGCGCTTCTATCACCTGGACACCTGCTTCTGCCCGCTGCGCGACGGCTACCTGCTGTACTACCCGGCCGCGTTCGACGCCGCCGCGCAGCAGGCGATCGCCCAGCACATCCCGGCCTCACGGCGCATCGTCGTCGGCGAGGCCGACGCCCTCGCCTTCGCCTGCAACGCGGTGGACCTGGACGACACCCTGCTGCTCAACCGCGCCTCAGCGGCGCTGTGCGCGGCCCTGGCCGCGATCGGCTACCGCGTGGTGCAGACCCCGCTGGACGAATTCCTCAAGGCCGGCGGCGCCGCAAAGTGCCTGACCTTGCGGCTGGACGAGTAAGCCGAAAGGCTCCCGCGAGCCACAGAATCAGCCCCTCTCCCACCGGGAGAGGGGTTGGGGTGAGGGTACGAAGACGCCGCATGTCGCGACCGTCGCGCCGAGCAGACCTATCGCCTCCAACACATCAGCCCAGACTGAGCACCGCATCGAGCACATCGCGCCATAGCTGACCGAGGTCGATGCTGCCGCGACCGCCGAACAGGCGAAACAGGCTGTAGCCGATCGCGAAGACGACATAAGACAGCGTCAACACCACCATGGTCGCCTCGCCCCACCGCAGCAGCGCGGCGGCGACCAGGACGAAGACCGCGCAACCGAGCAGTTCGCGCCACGACGGCAGGTGCGCGCACAGGCGGGCGACGGCACGCGCGACGGGATCGAACATGGCAAGGGCCTCGGCTGGACGTCGACGAGGCTACCTCATGCCCCGCCCTCAGAAAGCGCGCGCCAGCCACCCGGGTCAGCGACGGTGCAGCCTTCGTCGCGGCGCAGCCCACACTCCCCGCCCACACCCGCCCCCGGCACAATGCGCCGATGGCCTCCACCTCCCCCTCTCATGGCGGCGCCCGCGCCGCGTCCCGCACCGGCCCGAGCCTGCGCGAACGCTTCGACGCGATGCGCAACCTGCCGCCGTTCCTGCGCCAGATCTGGCAGACCAGCCGCTGGCTGACCCTCAGCAGCATCGGCCTGCGCGTGCTACGCGCGCTGCTGCCGGTGGCCTCGCTGTACGTCGGCAAGCTGATCATCGACGAGGCCATTCACCTGGTGGCGCAATCGCCCGGCTTCGATTCGCTGGGCCAGGCCCTGGCCAGCGGCCGCCTGAACCGACTGCTGGAACTGCTGGGCCTGGAGCTGGCGCTGGCGATCGCCTCGGACCTGCTCGGGCGGCTGGTCAGCTACGCCGACACGCTGCTGTCGGAGTTGTTCAACAACACCACCAGCGTTCAGTTGATGGAGCATGCCGCGCAACTGGACCTGGAGGATTTCGAGGACCCGGAGCAGCAGGACCGGCTCGACCGCGCGCGGCGCCAGACCATGGGCCGGATGAACCTGATGAGCCAGCTGTTCGGCCAGGTGCAGGACGCGATCACCGTGGTCAGCTTCGCGGTCGGCCTGCTGGTCTACGCGCCCTGGCTGATCGCCCTGCTGGCGGTGGCGCTGGTGCCGGCCTTCATCGGCGAGGCGCACTTCAACGCGCTGGGTTACTCGCTCAACTTCCAGTGGACGGCCGAGCGCCGCCAGCTCGACTACCTGCGCCAGCTCGGCGCCAGCGTCGAGACCGCCAAGGAAGTGAAGATCTTCAACCTGCACAACTTTTTGATTGCGCGCTACCGCGCCCTGGCCGACCGCTACTTCCAGGCCAACCGCGCGCTGGCGCGCAAGCGCATGCTGTGGGGCACGCTGCTGGCGGCGCTGGGCACGCTGGGCTACTACGGCGCCTACGGCTACATCGCCTGGCGCACCGTGCGCGGCGACTTCAGCATCGGCGACCTGACCTTCCTGGCCGGCAGCTTCCTGCGCCTGCGGCAGTTGCTGGAAGGCCTGCTGATCGGCTTCTCGCAGGTGGCCGGGCAGGCGCTGTACCTGGACGACCTGTATTCGTTCTTCCGCATCGTCCCGGAGATCCGCACCCGCCCCGGTGCGGTGCCGGTGCCGCGGCCGATCAGGCAGGGCTTCGTGTTCGAGAACGTCGGCTTCCGCTATCCGGACGCCGAACAGTGGGCGGTGCGGCACCTGGACTTCGCCCTGCGCGCCGGCGAGGTGCTGGCCCTGGTCGGCGAGAACGGCGCCGGCAAGACCACCCTGGTCAAGCTGCTGGCGCGGCTGTACGACCCGGACGAGGGCCGCATCCTGCTCGACGGGCGCGACCTGCGCGACTACGACCTGGACGATCTGCGCGCAAACCTCGGCGTGATCTTCCAGGACTTCGTGCGCTACCACTTCAGCGCCGGCGAGAACATCGGCGTCGGCCAGGTCGACGCGCTGGACGACGCGCCGCGGATCCGCGCCGCCGCGCAGCGGGCGATGGCCGCCGAGCTGATCGACGGCCTGCCGCAGGGCTACGCGCAGGTGATCGGGCGCCGCTTCAAGACCGGCGTGGACCTCTCCGGCGGGCAGTGGCAGAAGATCGCCATCGCCCGCGCCTACATGCGCGACGCGCAGGTGATGATCCTCGACGAGCCGACCGCCGCACTGGACGCGCGCAGCGAGTTCGAGGTGTTCCAGCGCTTCAAGGAGCTGTCCGACAACCGCACCGCGGTGCTGATCTCGCACCGCTTCTCCAGCGTACGCATGGCCGATCGCATCCTGGTCCTGGCCGACGGCCGGATCGAAGCCAGCGGCACCCACGACGAACTGATGGCGCAGGGCGGCCGCTACGCGGAACTGTTCGAACTGCAGGCCGCTGGGTATCGTTAGCCCGTCCGCCCCTTCCGACGCCGCCATGCTCCGCACCCTGCCCTGTCTGTTCGCCGCCGCCCTCGCCGTCCCGGCGCTCGCCGCTCCCGCCGCGGACACGCCGGCGCCATCCGACTACGCCGCGGCCAAGGCCCTGGCCGACCGCGACGAAGCCAGCCTGCCGGCGGCGATGGAGGAACGCCTGCAGACCCTGCAACGCGCGGCGCTGGACGAGGGCGTGGCCAGTTGCGCCACGCCGCGCCCGGACACCTCGCCGTTCACCGTGGTGGTGCAGGTGCAGGCCGACGGCAGCGTCGGCGCCAGCTGGCGCAACGGCACCACGCCGCTGGCCCTTTGCCTGGAGCGCTTCCTGCGCCAGCGCCCGCTGCTGGCGCCGCCGCAGGCGCCGCTGTACCTGTCCTACGAGGTCTCGTTCGAGAAGTGAGCCATCTCCGTGACCGGCACCGCACCACAAATGAGATTTGATCTCATTTGAACCGGCATGGGGTAGAATGATCTCCGTTCCTTCCCCATCACGATCAACGGCATGTCTTCCGCTTTTGGCCCCGAAACGGTGCTCGATGTCCGCCACTGGACCGAGGACTACTTCAGCTTCACCACCACCCGCAACGATGGCTTCCGTTTCGACAACGGCCAGTTCGTGATGATCGGCCTGGAAACGGAGACGCGGCCGTTGCTGCGCGCCTATTCCATCGCCAGCGCCAACTGGGAAGAGCAACTGGAGTTCTTCAGCATCAAGGTGCCGGACGGCCCGCTGACCTCGCGCCTGCAGCACATCAAGCCCGGCGATTCGGTGCTGGTCGGCAAGAAGCCCACCGGTACCCTGCTGATCAGCGACCTGCACCCGGGCCGCCACCTGTACCTGCTGGGCACCGGCACCGGCCTGGCGCCGTGGCTGTCGGTGATCAAGGATCCGGAAACCTACGAGCGCTTCGACAAGGTGATCCTCACCCACGGCGTGCGCTTCGAGAAGGACCTGGCCTACCGCGACTATTTCGAGAAGGAACTGCCGCAGCACGAGTTCCTCGGCGAGACCATCCGCGAGAAGCTGCTGTACTACCCCGCAGTGACCCGCGAGGATTTCCGCAATCGCGGCCGCCTCACCGAGTTGCTCGAGAGCGGCCAGATGCAGCGCACCCTCGGCCTGCCGCCGCTGAACCCGGAACACGACCGCGCGATGATCTGCGGCAGCCCGCAGATGCTGGCCGACCTGCGCCAGACCCTGGACGCCCGCGGCTTCGTCGCCTCGCCGCGCATCGGCTCGCCGGGGCATTACGTGTTCGAGCGCGCCTTCGTCGAGAAGTAAAGCCGCCGCGCTTCTCCCGTCGTAGGAGCGGCTTCAGCCGCGACGGGCGTTACCGGTAAAGCATCGCGGCTGAAGCCGCTCCTACCCGCATCAGCGATACGGCGGCAGGTCAAGGAGAAATAGTGGCGAAATCGTGTGTGGGAGGGACTTCAGTCCCGACGCGTTCGAGTTAAAGGCGTCGGGACTGAAGTCCCTCCCACAAGAGCAAGCATCCAGCATTCAAGACCACGCCTAGCGTCCTCGGCCGAATCGTTATCCCAGCGCCCGCTCGATAGCGTCGGCCAGCGCCTCCGGCTTGTCGGTCGGCGCATAACGCGCCAGCACCTGGCCGTCGCGACCGACCAGGAACTTGCTGAAATTCCACTTGATCGCGGCGATGCCGAGCAGCCCGGATTTCTGCTGCTTGAGCCAGCGCCACAGCGGATGCGCACCGTCGCCGTTGACCTGGACCTTGGCGAACATCGGGAAATCGACGTCGTAGCTGAGCGAACAGAACTGGCGGATCTCCGCGGCATCGCCCGGCTCCTGATGGCCGAACTGGTCGCAGGGAAAGCCCAGTACCACCAGCCCGCGCTCGCGGTAGCGCTGCCACAGCGCCTGCAGCCCCGCGTACTGCGGGGTGAAACCGCACTTGGAGGCGACGTTGACGATCAACAGCACCTTGCCGGCGTACTCGTCGAGCGGCTGCTCCTGCCCGTCCAAGGTGGTCGCGGTGAAGGCGTAGGCAGTGGTCGGCGTGTCCATGGGTCCTCGTGGCGCGGCGCGCCACAGCGGCGCTGGTTCGACGCGATGCTACGCGGTGGCCGCAGGCGTCGCCAGCAGGCCGGAGCCAATGTGCGAGGCCGCCTGGCAGACGTCCGCGCGAACCAGCCAACACACCGCCAGCGCACCACCGATGCGTGCCTGCACAGGCACAACCACGCAGGAGAGCGCACTGCATCAAGGTTCACGCCAGATGCCGCAAAGCCCTGGGAAACAAGCGCCTATGCTGCAGCGCTCCCATGGCTTTCGTCACGGGTCACGCCTGCCGGCCTGGGGTAGCCTGCCCGATCACCATGATTGCGGATACCGCTTGATGACCTCTCGCCTCGCCCTTGCCCTCGCCGCCACGCTCGGACTCGCCATGCCCGCCTACGCCGCTCCGGCCACCACGCCCACCGCTGCAACCGCCGCCACGCAGGCCAACCCGTTCTTCGCCGAAAGCCCGCTGCCGCTGCACTACCCGCAGTTCGACAAGATCAAGGACAGTGATTTCGCGCCCGCGTTCGACGCCGGCATGGCGCAGCAGTTGCAGGAAGTGCAGGCCATCGCCGAGCAGACCGCCAAGCCGACCTTCGACAACACCATCGTGGCGATGGAGAAGAGCGGGCAGGTCCTGGACCGCGCCACCACCGTGTTCTTCAACCTGGTCGGCGCCGACACCAACGACACCCGCAAGAAACTGCAGGCCGAGTACGCCGGCAAGCTGGCCGCGCACCGCGATGCGATCGCGCTCAATTCCAAGCTGTTCGCGCGCATCCAGACCCTGTACGACACCCGCAACCAGCTCGGCCTGGACGCGGAAGGCGTGCGCCTGATCGAGAAGTACCACAGCGACTTCGTCCGCGATGGCGCCAAGCTCAACGACGCCGACAAGGCCAAGCTCAAGGCGATGAACGCCGAACTGGCCGAACTGGGCACCAAGTTCAGCCAGAACGTGCTGGCCGAAGTGAACGCCGCGGCGGTGGTGGTGGACGACGTCAAGCAGCTCGACGGCCTGTCCGACGCGCAGATCGCCGCGGCCGCCGAAGCGGCCAAGGCGCGCAAGCTCGACGGCAAGTACGTGATCGCCCTGCTCAACACCACCGGCCAGCCGCCGCTGGCCCAGCTCAAGGATCGCGCGCTGCGGCAGAAGATCTACGAGGCCTCGGTGTCGCGCGGCAGCCACGGCGGCCCGTACGACAACACCGCGCTGGTGTCGCGGATCATGACCCTGCGCGCCGACCGCGCCAAGCTGCTCGGCTATCCGAACCACGCCGCCTACTCGCTGGAAACCCAGACCGCCAAGACCCCCGAAGCGGTCAACGCCATGCTCGGCAAGCTGGCCCCGGCCGCGGTGGCCAACGCCAAGCGCGAGGCCGCCGACCTGCAGGCGATGATCGACCAGGAGCAGAAGGCCGCCGGCAAGCCCAGCTTCAAGCTCGAGGCCTGGGACTGGGCCTACTACACCGAGAAGGTGCGCCAGGCCAAGTACGACTTCGACGAGTCCCAGCTCAAGCCCTACTTCGAACTGAAGAACGTGCTGGAAAACGGCGTGTTCTACGCCGCCAACCAGGAATATGGGCTGACCTTCAAGCAGCGTACCGACCTGCCGACCTACCGCGACGACGTGCTGGTCTACGACGTGTTCGACGCCGACGGCAGCCAGTTGGCGATCTTCATCGCCGACATGTACGCACGCGAATCCAAGCGCGGCGGCGCCTGGATGAGCTCCTACGTGTCGCAGTCGGCGCTGACCGGCGACAAGCCGGTGGTCGCCAACCACCTCAACATCCCCAAGCCGCCGGCCGGCCAACCGACCCTGCTGACCTGGGACGAGGTCACCACCGCGTTCCACGAGTTCGGCCACGCGCTGCACGGCATGTTCTCGAACGTGAAGTACCCCTACTTCGCCGGCACCAGCGTGCCGCGCGACTTCGTCGAGTTCCCCTCGCAGGTCAACGAGATGTGGGCGGACGATCCGGCCATCCTCAAGCACTACGCCAAGCACTACCAGAGCGGCGCGCCGATGCCGCAGGCGCTGCTGGACAAGGTGGTGGCCACCGCCAAGTTCAACCAGGGCTTCGCCACCACCGAGTACCTGGGCGCGGCCATGCTCGACCAGCGTTGGCATCAGCTCAGCCCCGGCCAGGTGCCGCCGGCCTCGGGCGTGATGGACTTCGAGGCCAAGGCGCTGGCGGCCGACGGCATCGCCTACCCGCCGGTGCCGCCGCGCTACCGTACGCCGTACTTCAGCCACATCATGGGCGGCTACGCGGCCGGCTACTACGCCTACATCTGGTCCGAGGTGCTGGACGCCAACACCCAGCAGTGGTTCAAGCAGCACGGCGGGCTGAGCCGCGCCAACGGCGACCGCTTCCGCAAGACCCTGCTCTCGCGCGGTGGCAGCGTCGATGCGATGCAACTGTTCCAGGACTTCGCCGGGCACGCGCCGCAGATCGAGCCCTTGCTGGAGAAGCGCGGCCTCAACGCCACGCCGGCGGCGACGCCGAGCGCACGTTGAAGGGCACTGCGGCACGGCCCCGGCCGTGCCGCGACGTCGCGACGACGTCGTTGGGACGCTCCCACGACCAACCCGCCGCATGAAGCGAAACGCACGACGCCCGGCTCAGCCGGGCGTCGTGTTTTTTCAGCCAGTGGCTTCGATGGCGACGCGCGGTACGCCGCGCGTGGCCGTCAAAGGCTTACTACTGGCCGTCGCTGGAGGCGTTGATGCTGGCACCCAGCGAGGCATTGCCGCCGGCCTGCCCCTGCGCCTGACCGCTACCGGCCTGCGCACCGCCCTGGCCGCCCGCACCCGCCTGGCCCGACACCGACCCGCCATGCGTGCCCGCGCTGTGCGAGGCGCTGCCGCTGGCCGCACCGTTGGCACTCCCGCTCCCGGACAGCGCCGGCACCGCCGGCACCGCCGGCAGGCTACCGCCGCTGGCGGCGCCGTTGCCGCTGCCGGTGCCGGCCGCGCTCGACGCAGCACCGTTACCGGTCACGCCATTGACTGCACCGGCGGCAGTACCGGCGGTCGACAGCGCCGCAGTGGGATTGGCGGCACTGGTCGCCGCGCCGAGCGCGCCATCGGCCTGGCCCATCGCGCTACCGGCCGCGCTGCGTGCCGCGGCACTGCCACTGGCCGCGGCATTGCCGGCCAGTGTGCGGCCCTGGTTCACCGCAGCGCCGGCGGTCTGCGCCGCACCCTCGGCGGTGGCCGCGCCACGCGCCGCCGCCCGCTGCGCCGCCATCCGCGCACGCTGCGACGACTGCTCGATGCCACTACGCGCGGCATCCAGCGGCACTCCGGCGTCCAGGCGGCCGGCGCCCATGCCGTTGCCGCCGAGGCTGCCGCCCCCCAGGCCGCCCAGGGTGCCATTGACGGCACCGCCCACGCTGCCCGCACCGCCCAGCAACTGCGCGCCGGCCACGCCCGGGATCAGCGCCACCGACGCCGCCAGCACCGCGCTCGCCAACAGAGTCTTGCCGTTCATCGCATTCTCCTCGTGTCGCCGCAGGCCATCTGCGGCTCTCATGTCTCCCTACGAATCGAGCGACGCAGAACATCCCGAGCAGGCGGGACGCAGACAGAATGCGTTCAGCCGCCCGGCGCGCGCTGCAGCGCCAGGTCCGCACCGAGCAGGCCGGCGCCGTACACCGGATCGGCGCCGAGCGCACCGAGATCGCGCGCCTGCGCCTGCAACTGCGTGCGCACCTGCGCGGCCGCCTGCGGATTCGGCTGTGACAGTGCCTGCGCCGCCAGCCGCGCCACCAGCGGCGCCGCGAAGGAGGTGCCGCGTTGCGCCTGCCAGCGGCCCTGCGGCGCGGCGGCGATCAATTCGCCGACCGCGGCGAAGGCCACCTGCGGCCCACGCCCCGCCTCCGGCAAGACCCGCCCACGCGCATCCACCGCGGTGACACCGATCACGCCGGGATAGGCCGCCGGATACAGCGGCGGTGCCGCCGGGCCGTCGTTGCCCACCGCCGCGACCAGCACGTGGCCGCGCGCGAGCATGCGCTGCACGGCGAGTTGCAGCGCGCGGTTGGGGCCGCCGATCAGGCTGATGTTGATCACCGGCACCTGCTGCTGCGCCATCCATGCCAGTGCCCCGACCAGCTCGACCACGGTGCCGCCATCGGCCTGGCCGCAATAGATGTCGGCCGCATACAGGGTGCGTGCGAACGGCCCGTGCGCCACCGCGCGTCCGGCCAGCAGCGAGGCGACGGCGGTGCCGTGCGGCTGCGCGCGTACCTGCCCGTCGCAGCCCCAGGTCTGCACCTGCACGCCGGCCAGCGCCGGATGCGCCGCGTCCACGCCGCTGTCGATCAGCCCGACCACGAATCCGCCCGTCGCGGCACCCTCGGCTGCGCGAACGGCGGACGCGCTGTCTGGCGTCGGTGGCGCCGCCGCCGATCCGCTGTAGACGTGGTTGTAGTCGTACTCGCCCTGCGGATCGCGCTCGCGCAGTTGCTGCAGGGCGCGGCGCGTGGATAGGCCCGACGGCACCTGCAGCACCACCAGGCGCAGGCCGAATTCGCCGAAGCTACGCTGCTCCAGTACCACGAAGCCGGCCGCCTGCGCCGCCTGCAGCGCCGCCGGCTCCGGCTCCAATGCCACCACCTGCCCGCGCATCACCACCGCGCCACCTTCGTCGCGCTCCAGCCCGCGCGGATCGCTGCGCAGCAGCGCCTGCAGGCGTTTCAGCCGCAGCCGTTCGAGATCGCCGCGCGCATCCTGCAGCGATTCTCCCAACCGATTCATGCCGCCCTGCATGCCCTGGGTGACGTCCTGCACCAGCCCGCCCGCCGACGGCAACGCCAGTTGCGCCAACGCCGGTGTCGCCACCGCCAGCCATGCCACGGCCATCCAGCGCATTCGCCTGCCCGTCGCCATGTCCCGCTCCGTTGTCCGCCCCTGTTGGCGTGCCACACTAATCCTGCCATCCCGACCCACCGTGAACGCCGCGCCGCGCCCATGGAAGAAAACGCCTCCGCCGAACGTATCCCCCACATGCACGCCGATCCCACGGCCGCCGTCGGCGACGGCATCTGTACCCTGCTGCCGCAGTTGCGGCGCTTCGCGCGTGCCGTCGCCGGGCATCGCGAGGACGCCGACGATCTGCTGCAGATCGCGATCGAACGCGCCCTGCGCCGCGCCGCGCAATGGCGGCCGGAGACGCCGCTGCAGTACTGGCTGTACGGCATCATCCGCCACGCCTGGATCGACGAGGTGCGGGCGCAGCGGCGACGGCGGCAGGTGTTCGTCGATGCCGCCGAGGGCGAACACGTCGGCGACACGCCGCTGGAGCGGCAGCAGGACTGGATGGCGGTGCAGGCCGCGATGGCCGGCCTGCCCGAGGAACAACGCCTGGCGATCGCGCTGGTGCTGATCGAAGGCCTGTCCTACAAGGATGCCGCGGCGGTGCTGGAGATTCCGCTGGGCACACTCACCAGCCGGCTCGCGCGCGGACGCGAAGCCCTGCAGGCGTCACTGGAGGCGACCGCATGACCACCACGATCGATTCACTCACCCTGCAGGCCTACGCCGACGGCGAACTGGACCCAGTGCAGGCCGCGCAAGTGGAAGCGGCGCTGCGGACCGACCCGCAGTTGGCGCAGGCCCTGGAGCGGCTGCGCAGCCTGCAGGTGCGGCTGCGTGCCGGCTTCGCGCCGGTGCTGGACGAAGCCGTGCCCGCACGCTTGCTCGCCGCGGCGCGCGCGCGGCCGACTGACGCGCCCGACCAGGACGCCGCTGTCGCAGCGAAGCCGCCCTCGCCCATCCATGCGACCGCGCAGGCAAGCCGACCGACGCCGCTGCGGCCACGCGCGCGCCGCCGCTGGGCGCTGCCGGCGGGCTTGGCGGCGGCGCTGCTGCTGGGGCTGTGGATCGCGCAGCGGCAATTGCCGCAGGGCGCCGCGCCGGGCCCCACGGTCGCGGCCACCCAGGGTGGCGTCGCCGAGGGCGCGTTGGCGCAGGCGCTGACGCAGCAGTTGTCTGGCCAGCCTCAGAGCAGCGTGCGCATCGGCCTGAGCTTCCGCGATCGCGACGGCCATTACTGCCGCACCTTCGCCATGCCGCGCGCCAGCGCCGGCCTGGCCTGCCAGCGCGACAGCGCATGGCGGGTGGAATTGCTGGTGCCCGCTGGCGAACACAACGACGGCAGCGGCATGCGCATGGCGGCCAGCCCGATGCCGGCCGCCGTGCTGCAGGCGGTGGATGCGCGCATCGCCGGCGAAGCGCTGGATGCCGACGGCGAACAGCAAGCACGCGCGCACGGCTGGCGCTAGCAACAGCGCGACGCCGTGCCTGCTCGGCGGGACAACGCGCCTTGGCACCTCTGGGTCATGCCGTGACGCGTCCCGTAGGAGTCAACTGTCATGCACCTGCGATGACAGGAGGAGCATATGGTGCGTGATCGCGCACGATGGCGTTGAGCCAGCGCAGGAACTTGTGCATACAGGCGACGATGGCGACCTTGGCCGGCTTGCCCGCTGCGCGCAGGCGCGCGTAGGTGTTGGCCAAGGGGGATTTGGCACGGATGCTGGCCCAGGTGGCCATGTACAGCACGCGCCGCACGTCGGCACGTCCGCCTTTGATGCGGCGTTGGCCTTTCCAGCAGCCGCTGTCGTGATTGAACGGGGCCAGCCCGACCAGGGCAGCGAGCTTGCGTGGCGGCAGCGTGCCTAGTTCTGGCAGCCGCGCGGCCAGAACCGCGCGCAGGATCGTGCCGAGCCCAGGCACCTTGGGTAGGCTCGAGCAGGTCTTGCCCTGCTGCTCGATCTCCTGCGTCAACGTCTGGATCTGCTGGTTCAGTAGGGCGATCACCTCTCGGCAGCGGTGTTGCACTTTGGCGCTGGTGATGTGCTCCAGGCGCCGCCGATGGACATCGCGCTGGCCCACCAGGGTGGCACGCAGGTCCAGCAGTTCGCGAAGAGATTGCTGGTGCTCAGGCACCACGGGCGTGAGGGTGGTCGGGATGTGCTGGGCGGCGATGGCCAGCAGGCGCGCGTCCAGGACATCGGTCTTGGCATGCAGGCCCAAGGCCTGGGCTAGTTTGCGCGGACGATCGGCGGCCATCCGCACTGCCGGCAGGTTCGCCTCTCGGAGCACCTGCAGCACGGCATGTTCGTAGCCGCCACTGGCTTCCAGCACGATCCGCTCGCAGCCCAACTCGGCCAGGCGTTGGGCCAGCGCACGCTGCCCCTGTGGCGTATTGGGTTGGGTCCAGGTCTGCTCGTCCGGCAGTACATGAATGACCAGTTCGGCCTTGGATACATCGATCCCGATATAGCGTCGCATAGACGTTCTCCGCAGTAGACTCAGGCACGAGAGCACTCCTGCCGACGCCCATGCTTGTGGAGTTCGAGCTCGCGACTCGGGCAACTGTTCGGGCTGATGAGGCAGGAGACACGGGGTGCGGCGGCGCTGACTCCTACTCGTGCTTGCTGGCACCACGGCTAAACGGCCTGCCGCACTCCGCTCTCACCTGCAACGATAGACCCTCATTTGACACAAGCGGCTTCAGCCGCGACGCGCGTTTCCGAGGAGCCCGCCGCGGCTAAAGCCGCTCCTACGGCGCACATCGCATCCCGTTAGATTGCCGCGGACGCAATGTCTTCGAGGTGCCCTCACTTCGCGCCGGCGGCCGCGTCGAGACCGTCGATGCCAGCCAGCATCTTCTTCAGCAGCGCCTCCAACTGCTGCTGCTCGCCCGCATCCAGTGCCGCGGTTTCCGCATCGAGGAACGCGCACACGTCCGGCAGCAGCCGCTCGATCAGGGCGATGCCGGCCGGCTGCAGGGTCAGCGTGACCTTGCGCCGGTCTTCCGGGCTGGCTGTGCGCAAAAGCAGCCCCTTGCTGCACAGGCTGTCGGTGAGGCGGGTGATGTTGGCCGGCTTCTCGCTGGCGGCCTCGGCCACCTCGGTGGGGGTGATGCACTGCTCGGGCGTGCCGTACAGCATCATCAGGATCTCGTACTCCGGCGGGCTGATGCCGTACGCCTTGAGCATGCCGCTGGCGTTGGCATGCACGCGCTTGTACAGATGCTTGACCAGGCGGACCAGGACGGCGGGCTCGCGCGGGAACGCGGGATAGCGTGCGCAGGTGTGCGCGACACGCCGCTCGGTCTGATCGAAACTGCCCATGAGGAAATCGCGTGCAAGTGGGGTAGCCGCCAATGCTACCCATTGCGCATCGCCCCGACGAGGGCATGCGTTGCGTTCCCGCACGCTGTCGACACGATGCACCGCACGCCGTTGCCGACGCGCGCGAGCGTGCCGGCGATCGATCAGGTGGCGAACAGCGGCGCGTACTCAGGCGCCACCAGTTCGCGCAGCACGCTGGCCGGCACGTCCACGGTCTGCGTGCCATCGGCATATGGCCCCACCTGGTACGGCGGGAACACGAAGCGCAGCGCGGTGATCTTGCCCGCCGCATCGACCAGCGGCTGGAACTGGCTGAAGTTGCTGGGCTGCGGCTCGGTGCCTTCGGCGATCATCTTGCTGGCGCTGCGCACCTGCTCGTCCTGATCCTCCGGCGGCACCTGCTCGGCATCGACCCGCGTCTGCACCGCCTGGCGCAGTTGCGCGGCGACATAGCCGGCCACCGGCTTCCAATGCGACGCATCCGGGATCAGCGTCTCGGCGGTGAGCATGCGCTGCTGCTGCGGCAGCCACACCCAGCGCGCCACCAGCGGTTCGCCGTGCGCGCCGCCGGTGTAGCGGCTGCCGTCGGCGCTCAGCGCGACCAGATCCGGGCGCTCCAGCAGCATCTCGAACTGCAGCGACAGTTCGTAGGGCGCGCGCGGACGATCGTTGCCGAGCCCGTCGACCGCTTCCATCAGTTCGCTGCGCGCGCGCTGCGCGTAGCGGTTGGCCGCGTCGGCAAGCCCCGGGTAGCGGTTGATCGAGGGCGGGAAAGTGATCCCGACCACATAGCTGGGGCTGTGTTCGACGATGTCCTTCAGTTCCGGCGGCGCGGTCTGCGCCTGCTCCGGCGCCGCAGGCGCGGCAGCTTCGGCCTGTGCCGGTGCTGCCGCGGGCGCCGGTGCGGCGGCCGGTTCCTCGCGCTTGCAGCCGGCCACTGCCAGTGCCGCCGCGACCGCCAGTGCCGTCCATGCCATCCGCCCGTTGCCCTTCGTCTCTGCCCTGCTCACGTCGACTGCCCCTGTTCCTGCAATGCCTATGGAAGTGGCGCGCATTATCGCGCCGTTGCGATGCCGCCCGCTCAAGCGAGCAGCGCGGCGTACTGCGGATGCCGCTGGATGAACACCGCCGCGTACGAACACGCCGGCACCACTTTCCAGCCTTGCGCCTGCGCGTGGTCCAGCGCGGCGGTCACCAGTTGCGCCGCCAGGCCGCGCCCGCCGATCGGGCCAGGCACCCCCGTGTGGGTGATGACCATGCGCTCCTGTTGCAGGACGTAGTCGAGCTCGGCGCGGTGGCCGTCGACCTCCAGGGTGAAACGCCGCTGTTGCGGATCGTGCGCGATCGGGACGTTGGCTGCGGACATGGGGAACTGGGTGTGGCGCGGAGCACGCAGTGTCCGCTGCCGCTTGCCGCGGCCGTGTGAAGCACCTGCCCCAGCGCGTCACGCCGCCGACGCGGCGCGTCAGCCGTCCGCCGCTCACATCGTGCCGCTCAAGTCGTGCCGCGCGCCGCCGATAACCCTAAGACAGGCCGAAAACCTGGCATGGGAGTTGCACCTCCCATCACGCAGCGATCCAACAGGAAACCACGCGCATGAGCGAGAACGAGAGCAAATACGACCCGGGCGACCACAACGCCTCCCTGCTGGAAGGGCTGTTCCAACTGTCGGTCAGCGGCGATCACCAGGGCGGCGAGTTCCAGCAGCTCGACGACGAGGTCTACCAGCGCCTCAAGCACACCTACGAGAATGCCGCCATCGGCAGCGCCAAGGTGCAGTTGCGCGGGCAGCAGACCCGCTGAACCCAGAGGGCGGCCCAACGGACCGCCTCCTTCCCAGGCGCGATGCGTGCCCACGACCGCATCGACGCCACGGCGCCCAGCCCGCGCAGCGAAGCAGGCACGCGCGATCCGGCGCCGCACTCCCGTCCCGTGCAGGCGCCGCGGCGCCACGAATCAGCCGCGGCCGAAGCGCGGGTTGGCCAGCTCGTCGAGGAAGTGCTGCAGCACCGACGGCTCCATGATCAGCAGGAACATCACGCCGAACGCCGCGCCGGCCAGGTGCGCGCTGTGGTTGACGTTGTCGCCGCCGCGGCGGTCCATCCAGATGCTGTAGCCGACATAGAACACGGCATACAGGATGGCCGGGATCGGAATCGGGATGAAGAAGAAGAAGATCCCGGTCCACGGGGCCATCAGGATGAAGGCGAACAGCACCGCCGACACCGCACCGGAGGCGCCCAGGCTCATGTAGTTGGGATTCTTCTGGTTCTTCAGGTAGCTGGGCAGGATCGAGACCACCAGCGCCGACAGATAGAACAGCGGATACACCAGCATGTTGCCGGTGTGCCGCTCCATCAGCACCTCGATCGGGCCGCCGAAGAAGTACAGCGTGACCATGTTGAACAACAGGTGCGGGAAATCGGCGTGGATGAAGCCGTAGGTCACCAGCCGGTCGTACTGCTTGTGGCGGTCGATCGCCGGTGGCCACAGGATCAGCCGGTCGAGCAGCCGGCGGTTGTTGAACGCCGCCCACGACACCAGCACGGTGAGGACGATCAGGATCAGGTTGACGGGGGTGACGGAGGGCATGCGGGGTCTCAGGCGGGGCGGTAGTGGTCGACCATGCGGTAGCGGCGCGCGTACAGCCCGAACAGCAGTGCGGCGATGCAGGCGAAGGCGGCGAAGAAGAACATCAGGAAGGCGGTATCGCTGAGCCCGGTGCTGCCGATGTGCGCAGTGACGCGGTCATTGCGCACCGCGGCGTTGGACAGCAGCACCCACAGGTTGCCGACGGTGGTGGTGAGGTTCCAGAAACTCATCACCACGCCCTTCATCGATTGCGGCGCCTGGCTGTAGGCGAACTCCAGGCCGGTCGCCGAGACCAGCACTTCGCCGAAGGTCAGCAGCGCATACGGCAGGATCTGCCAGGCGATGGACAGCGCGTCGCCGCCGTCCATCATCACCTGCAGCGTCCCGACCACGATCCAGGCCAGGCCGCTGAAGGCGATGCCGGCGGTCATCCGCCGCAGCGCGGTCGGCTCGTAGCCGCGCCGGCGCAGCAGCGGGTACAGCACCAGGTTGTTGAACGGGATCAGCAGCATCACCAGCGCCGGATTCAGCGCCTGCATCTGCGAGGCGCTGAACCAGTCCGGCATCTGCATCTGCTGGCCCTGCAGCACCCAGGTCGAGGCCTTCTGGTCGAACAGCGAGAAGAACGGGGTGACCAGCGCGAACACCACCAGCACCCGCAGCACCGCACGCACGCCGTCCACCGCCGCATCCGGATGCACCGCGCGGGCGCGGTCCAGTTGCCACCAGGTGCCGCCGCCGATGCCGGCCAGCAGCAACACCAGTGCCAGGCACAGGCAGATCACCAGGCCCAGCGTCGGCACCAACGCGAAGGTGGCCAGCGCCAGCAGCACCGCCACGCCGGCCAGGGCAAGCCCGGGGCGGCCCTGCCCCGGCGCCTGCCGCAGCAACGCAGTGCACACCACCTGGGCGAAGCCGTGCGGATCCTTGGGCGGCAACGGCACACGCACGTAGCGGTGGCGCCCGGCCCAAAACACCAGCGTGGCCACCAGCATCAGGATGCCGGGAATGCCGAACGCCCACGCCGGGCCCAGGTTCTTCAGCGCCAGCGGAATCAGCAGCGAGGCGAACAGCGAACCGAAGTTGATGATCCAGTAGAAGGCGTCGAACACCACCTTGGCCAGGTGCTTGTTGCCCTGGTCGAACTGGTCGCCCATGAACGAGGCCACCAGCGGCTTGATCCCGCCCGCACCCAGCGCGATCAGGCCCAGGCCGAGGAAGAAGCCGGTGCGATGGCCCTCGAACAGCGCCAGGCACAGGTGCCCGGCGCAATAGACCAGGCTGAACCAGAGGATGGTGCTGTACTTGCCGAAGAAGCGGTCGGCCAGCCAGCCGCCGAGCAACGGGAAGAAATACACGCCGATCATGAAGCTGTGCATGATGTGCTTGGCCTCGGCCTCGCGGCCGGGCGCGGTCACTTCCTGCAGCAGCAGCGAGGTGATCAGGAACTGCACCAGGATGTTGCGCATCCCGTAGAAGCTGAAGCGCTCGCAGGCCTCGTTGCCGATGATGTACGGAATCTGCCGCGGCATCCGCGCGGCGGTGCGCTCCTGCGCCGCGCTCATGCGGCGTATCTCGTGGTGGCTTGGCTGCTCACGGGCCCTCGTCCAGGCAAAATTTTCAGAAGGTTACCCGATCGTTCCGGCGAATCGAACCGCTAGGACACGCCCTAGGTGCTTTCGCAATCGGCGCGCTGCCCGCATCATGGTGGCCTGTCCCGAGACGGTGCCGAGATGATCCGACCCTGGCTGGCCGCCCTGCTGTTGCCGATGCTGCTGTGCAGCATGCCGTCGCTGGCCAGCGAGACGGGCCTGTCCACCGAAGCCGAGCGCAGCGGGTTTGCGCGCACCGGCCGCTACGCCGAAACCATCGCCCTGTGCGATGCGTTCGCGCAGCACTATCCGCAGGCGGTGCGCTGCTTCGACTTCGGCACCACGCCGGAAGGCCGGCCGATGAAGGCGCTGGCGGTATCCACCTCCGGCGCGCTGGATCCGGCGGCCGCACAGGCACGCACGCTGCCGGTGGTGCTGATCCAGGGCGGCATCCATGCCGGCGAGATCGACGGCAAGGACGCCGGTTTCCTGGCGCTGCGCCAGTTGCTCGACGGCCAGGCCGCACGCGGCGCGCTGGACAGGCAGGTGTGGCTGTTCGTGCCTGTGTTCAACGTCGACGGGCACGAGCGCTTCGGCGCCTGGAACCGGCCCAACCAGCGCGGCCCGGAGCAGATGGGCTGGCGCACCACCGCGCAGAACCTCAACCTCAACCGCGACTACGTCAAGGCCGATGCGCCGGAGATGCAGGCGATGCTGCGCCTGGTCGAGCAGTGGGATCCGCTGTTGTACGTGGACCTGCACGTCACCGATGGCGCGCAGTTCGAGCACGACGTGTCGATCCAGGTGGAACCGCTGCACGCCGGCGACACCGCGCTGCGCGGCGACGGCCTGCGCCTGCGCGACGCCGTGCTCGCCGACCTGAAGCGGCAGGGCTCGCTGCCGCTGCCCTACTACCCTTCGTTCGTGGTCAACGACGACCCGGCCTCCGGGTTCGAGGACGGCGTGCCGACGCCGCGCTTCTCGCACGGCTATTTCCAGTTGCGCAACCGCTTCGGCATGCTGGTCGAGACGCACTCGTGGAAGCGCTACCCCGAGCGCGTGCGCATCACCCGCAACACCATCGTCTCGGTGCTGCAGCAGGTGGCGCGGCACGGGGCGCAGTGGCGCGCCGACGCACTGGCCGCCGACGTCCGCGCGCAGGCGCTGGGCGGCAAGACCGTGGCACTGGACTACCGCACCACCGACGCCTCGCATCTGGTGGACTTCCGCGGCTATGCCTACACGCGCACGCCCTCGCCCGTGTCCGGCGCGCTGATGACCCGCTATGACGAGCGCACCCCACAACTCTGGCGGGTGCCGCTGCGCGACCAGGTCGTGCCCAGCGTGGAAGTCGCCGCGCCGCGCGCCGGCTACCTGGTGCCGGCCGCGCAGGCCGCCCTGGTCGGCGCCAAGCTGCGCCAGCACGGCATCGCCTTCCGCACCCTGGACCACGACGCCACCCTGCCGGTGCAGACCTTCCGCGCCGACACCGCCAGCTTCGCCGCCCGCTCGTCCGAAGGCCACCAGCGGCTCAGCGTCACCGGCGCCTGGAAAGCGGAAACCCGCGCGGTCGGCGCCGGCGCGTTGTTCGTGCCGATCGCCCAGCCCAAGGCACGCCTGCTGATGACGCTGCTGGAACCGCAGGCGCCGGACTCGCTGCTGCAATGGGGCGAGTTCAACAGCGCGTTCGAGCGCGCCGAGTACATGGAAGACTACGTCGCCGAGGACGTGGCGCGGCAGATGCTGGCCAGCGACCCGGCGCTCAAGGCGGAGTTCGAGGACAAGCTCGAACACGACGCGGACTTCGCCAAGGATCCGCAGGCGCGGCTGGAGTTCTTCTACCACCGCCACAGTTCCTGGGACGAGCGCTACCGCCTGTACCCGGTCATGCGCAGCGACGAAGCCCCGTCCTGACGCGCGGTTCCGCCCTCCCCCCGACTCCCCCGATGCGCCATCCCTTCATCTGCTTAGAGAGGCTGTACGCCCCGATATGAAAACGTTTACAGGATCCCTTTGCCTGACCCTGGCGCTGGCCGCGCCCGCCACCGCCGCACCGCCGGCGACGGCCAAGAACGCCGCCTCCGCCCCGAACGCCAGCGCCGCTGCGCAGCGTCCGTGGAACGACCGCAGCCTGTCGCCGGACCGTCGCGCCGCGCTGCTGGTGCAGGCGATGACCCCGGACGAGAAGTTCCAGATGCTGCACAGCTACTTCGGCCTGGGCAAGGACGGCGGCCCGCGCCCGCCGGGCGCGCTCGGCTCGGCCGGCTACGTGCCGGCGATCGACCGCCTGGGCATCCCGTCGCAGCAACTGGCCGATGCCGGTCTCGGCGTGACCAATCCCGGCAACATCCGCCCCGGCGACCACGCCACCGCGATGCCGTCCGGCCCGGCCACCGCCGCCACCTGGAACCGCGAACTGGCCTTCGCCGGCGGCGCGACCATGGGCCGCGAGTCCTGGCAGCAGGGCTTCAACGTGCTGCTGGCCGGCAGCGTCAACCTGCAGCGCGACCCGCGCAACGGCCGCAACTTCGAGTACGCCGGCGAGGATCCGCTGCTGGCCGGCACGATGGTCGGCGAATCGATCCGCGGCGTGCAGAGCCAGCACGTGGTCTCGACCATGAAGCACTTCGCGATGAACGACCTGGAGACCGGGCGCAACACCCACAGCGCCGACATCGGCGAGCAGGCCATGCACGAGTCGGACCTGCTGGCCTTCGAGCTGGCGCTGAAGATCGGCCAGCCCGGCTCGGTGATGTGCTCCTACAACCGCATCAACGGCGTGTACGGCTGCGAGAACGACTACCTGCTCAACAAGGTGCTGAAGCAGGAATGGAAGTTCCCCGGCTACGTGATGTCCGACTGGGGCGGCGTGCACAGCGGCTCCAAGGCGGCGCTGGCCGGGCTGGACCAGCAGTCGGCCGGCGAAGTGTTCGACAAGGCGGTGTACTTCGACCAGCCGCTGCGCATGGCGGTGGCCGCCGGCACCGTGCCGCAGGCGCGCCTGGACGACATGGTCAAGCGCATCCTGCGCGCGTTCTTCGCCACCGGCAGCTTCGACAATCCGCCGCAGCATCAGCCGATCGACGACGCGGCCGGCGGCCTGGCCGCGCAGCGCGTGGTCGAGGAAGGCACGGTGCTGTTGCGCAACGAGGGCAAGCTGCTGCCGCTGTCGCGCAGCGTGCGCCGCATCGCGGTGATCGGCGGCCATGCCGACAAGGGCGTGATCGGCGGCGGCGGCTCGTCGATGGTCGGCGTCACCGTCAACGGCGGCAACGCGGTGCCGGGGATCGCCCCGACCACCTGGCCCGGCCCGGTGATGTTCCATCCGTCCTCGCCGCTGCAGGCGCTGCGCAAGGCCCTGCCCGACGCGCAGATCGACTACGCCAGCGGCGACGACCCGGCGGCGGCGGCCAAGCTGGCGCGCGAGGCCGACGTGGCCATCGTGTTCGCCACGCAGTGGTCGGCCGAGTCGGTGGACCTGCCGGACATCGCCCTGCCCGACAAGCAGGACGCGCTGATCGCCGGCGTAGCCAAGGCCAACCCGAAGACCGTGGTGGTGCTGGAGACCAACGGCCCGGTCGCGATGCCGTGGCTGCAGCAGGTGCCGGCGGTGCTGGAAGCCTGGTACCCGGGCATCCGCGGTGGCGAAGGCCTGGCGCGACTGCTGCTGGGCGAGGTCAATCCGTCCGGCCGCCTGCCGGTGACCTGGCTGCGCGACGTGTCGCAACTGCCGCGCCCGTCGATTCCCGGCCTGGGCTTCAAGCCGGCGCAACCGGCCGGCAGCAACGTCGACTACAACATCGAAGGCGCCAACGTCGGCTATCGCTGGTTCGCCGCGCGCGGCCTGGAGCCGGTGTATCCGTTCGGCTACGGCCTGTCCTACACCACGTTCGCCTACAGCAACTTCAAGGTGCAGGCCGACGGTCGCCATGTCGTCGCCAGCTTCGACGTGCGCAACACCGGCGACCGCGAAGGCGCCGACGTGCCGCAGCTGTACCTGCGCCTGCCGCAGGGTCACCACACCCCGATCCGCCTGGTCGGCTGGGACAAGGTGCTGCTCAAGCCGGGCGAGAGCCGCCACGTCAGCATCGTCGCCGAGCCCAAGACCCTGGCCGACTACGATCCGAAGAAGCGCCACTGGCACATCGTCGCCGGCGACTACGAACTGCTGCTCGGCCGTTCGGCGACGCAGTTGGAGGCGCGCGCGCCGTTGCACCTGAAGGACGGCGTGCTGCAGCCCTGAGCGCGGGCCGCGGCGTGCGCGCTGCGGCCATGCCCCGCCTCCGCGCCTGTGCGCATCGGAGGCGGGGCGATGGTCGTCGTTGTCACCTGCGCAACATCGATTGTGTGGCGGACGCCGCAGCGCCGCCGACTGTATACGTCCCTCTGAGGCCCCGCGCCGTAGCATCGTCCGCATGAACCTGCGCGTCTTCCAATGGCATCGCACCGGCTGGCTGTTGCTGGCCGTGGCGGCATTGGCACACGCGCAGGCATTACCGGACGCGATGCCGACGATCGCGGCGCCCGCGGACAGCCCGCTCACCGTGGTCACCCTCACGCTGGCCGGCGATCCGCGCGCGCCGCAGGACGGCGACGACTGGAACGCACGCCGCGAGCGCATCGTTGCGGCCCTGCAACGCCTGCATCCCGACGCCATCGCGCTGCAGGAGGTGGTGCAGACGCCGGAGATCCCGAACCAGGCGCAATGGCTGGCCGCGCGCCTGGGCTACCACTGCCATTTCATCAGCCCCGACCCGCCGAGCCGGCCGCAACGCCGCGGCAACGCGCTGCTGACCCGCCTGCCGGTGCTGGAGGAAGCCGAGACTCTGCTGCATCCGCTGGAGGACTACAGCGTGGCCGGCCTGGTACGGGTGGATCTGCACGGACAGCCGGTGAACCTGTACTTCACCCGCCTGCATGCCGCGCGCGACGGTGGCGCCAGCCGCCGCGGACAGGCCGAGGACCTGATGGCATGGATCGACGCCACCGCCGAGGGTGTGCCTTCGCTGCTGGCGGGCGGCTTCTTCGCCGCGGCGCGTGCGCCCGAGTTGGCGCCGTTGGCGACGCGTTTCGAGGACGGCAGCGTGCGCGGCGAATCGACGCGCAACCGGATCGACGTGCGTGCGCCCGGCACCGCGGCCGCGGCCGACCATGTATTCTTCGAACGCGGCCACTTCCGCCCGCTGCACGGCGCACGCCTGTTCGCACCGGCGCGGGAACTGCCCGCGGCGGGCGCACGCGGCCTGCTGATGGCATTGCAACCGCTCGACCCGACGCCGGATCCGCTTCCGCCGTTGCAGTAGGACACGACGGCGTGCGCGCGTTCGTGCGCGTGCAATCGATGCCGCCTGGGATGGATCGGCATGGCATGCCATCGGCCCGGGACGACCGGGCAGCGCACCTTCCCTGATTCGTCACGCATCACCCATCTGCTAGGAGCGGCTTCAGCCGCGACGAGGCGTTCCGTGGAAGGCCATCGCGGCTGAAGCCGCTTGTGTCAAATGAGGGTCTATCGTTGCAGGTGAGAGCGGAGTGCGGCAGGCCGTTTAGCCGTGGTGCCAGCAAGCACGAGTAGGAGTCAGCGCCGCCGCACCCCGTGTCTCCTGCCTCATCAGCCCGAACAGTTGCCCGAGTCGCGAGCTCGAACTCCACAAGCATGGGCGTCGGCAGGAGTGCTCTCGTGCCTGAGTCTACTGCGGAGAACGTCTATGCGACGCTATATCGGGATCGATGTATCCAAGGCCGAACTGGTCATTCATGTACTGCCGGACGAGCAGACCTGGACCCAACCCAATACGCCACAGGGGCAGCGTGCGCTGGCCCAACGCCTGGCCGAGTTGGGCTGCGAGCGGATCGTGCTGGAAGCCAGTGGCGGCTACGAACATGCCGTGCTGCAGGTGCTCCGAGAGGCGAACCTGCCGGCAGTGCGGATGGCCGCCGATCGTCCGCGCAAACTAGCCCAGGCCTTGGGCCTGCATGCCAAGACCGATGTCCTGGACGCGCGCCTGCTGGCCATCGCCGCCCAGCACATCCCGACCACCCTCACGCCCGTGGTGCCTGAGCACCAGCAATCTCTTCGCGAACTGCTGGACCTGCGTGCCACCCTGGTGGGCCAGCGCGATGTCCATCGGCGGCGCCTGGAGCACATCACCAGCGCCAAAGTGCAACACCGCTGCCGAGAGGTGATCGCCCTACTGAACCAGCAGATCCAGACGTTGACGCAGGAGATCGAGCAGCAGGGCAAGACCTGCTCGAGCCTACCCAAGGTGCCTGGGCTCGGCACGATCCTGCGCGCGGTTCTGGCCGCGCGGCTGCCAGAACTAGGCACGCTGCCGCCACGCAAGCTCGCTGCCCTGGTCGGGCTGGCCCCGTTCAATCACGACAGCGGCTGCTGGAAAGGCCAACGCCGCATCAAAGGCGGACGTGCCGACGTGCGGCGCGTGCTGTACATGGCCACCTGGGCCAGCATCCGTGCCAAATCCCCCTTGGCCAACACCTACGCGCGCCTGCGCGCAGCGGGCAAGCCGGCCAAGGTCGCCATCGTCGCCTGTATGCACAAGTTCCTGCGCTGGCTCAACGCCATCGTGCGCGATCACGCACCATATGCTCCTCCTGTCATCGCAGGTGCATGACAGTTGACTCCTACGGATGCACCGCACCGCCGGGCTACGACGCAGCGACGCAAACGGGGCCCGTCAGCGCAGGCCGCCATCGCCGCGCAGCACGCGGCTCACGCGCAGGGAAACACGTTGCGCCTTCCTCTCCCACGCCCCGCCACTGCACCGACAGCGCTTTCGCATGGCACACCCACAAAAAAAGGCCGGGCGAACCCGGCCTTTTTCTAGTACGGCGCTGGCGCGATCAGCCGATCGCGGCGTGGTAGCGGCGCTCCACTTCCTTCCAGTCGACCACGTTGAAGAACGCGCCGATGTAGTCCGGACGGCGGTTCTGGTACTTCAGGTAGTAGGCGTGCTCCCACACGTCCAGGCCCAGGATCGGGGTGTTGCCCTCGAACAGCGGGCTGTCCTGGTTGGCGGTGCTCTCGACCACCAGCTTCTTGTCCGGGGTGACGCTCAGCCAGGCCCAGCCGCTGCCGAAACGGGTCAGCGCGGCCTTGGTGAAGGCGTCCTTGAACTTGTCGAAGCCGCCCAGTTCGGCGTCGATCGCCTTGCCGACGTCGCCGCTCGGGGTGCCACCGGCATTCGGCGCCATCACCGTCCAGAACAGCGAGTGATTGGCATGGCCGCCGCCGTTGTTGCGCACCGGACCCTGCAGGTTCTCCGGCAGCGACTTCAGCTTGGACACCAGCGCCTCGATCGGCAGGTCGGCGTACTCGGTGCCTTCCAGCGCGGCATTGACGTTGTTGATGTAGGTCTGGTGATGCTTGGTGTGATGGATCTCCATCGTCTGCGCATCGATGTGCGGTTCCAGCGCGTCGTAGGCGTAGGGCAACTTGGGGAGGGTGTAGGCCATGCGGTTCTCCTGGACTTTCGCCGTCGAAAGGACGAGCGTTGCGTGAGCAATGGTAGGGACGGTCGGCGACCTTACCAAGGGCGCGGCTGGGGAAACATCGTCCCATCCCGCGGCGGCGGTGCCGGCCGGCCTAGCGAATCGGCGCCTACCATGCCCCACGCCCCGGTTAGTCGAGCGTGAATCGCCTGAGTCACCGGCGTGACCGGCGGCGTTTAGAGCGGGAACAGGCAGGCCGGCCCATACTGTGTGCGAGGGCGCCTCGCTGCGCGCCGCCGCCGTTCCTGCAGGAGAGCCCATGCGCAAGCCCATGCTGTTGATCGCCGCCATCGTGTTGCTGGTGGGCGGGCTGTGGGGCATCCGCGGGCTGCAGCATCCGCCGCACCAGCAGTTCGCGCCCTCGCTCGACGCGGCCGCGCAGGCGCCGTATACCGCGCCCGGCAAGCCAACGCCCGCCACCGACGCGGCAACACCGGACCTTCCCGCGTTCCTGCCGCCCGAAGCGCGCGCCACGGTGGCGCTGATCCTGCGCGGCGGGCCGTTCCCGCACCGCCAGGACGGCAGCGTGTTCGGCAACCGCGAGCGCCGGCTGCCGGCGCAACCGCGCGGCTACTACCGCGAATACACCGTCGATACGCCGGGCCTGTCGCATCGCGGCGCGCGCCGCATCATCACCGGCGGCACGCCGCCGCAGGTCTGGTATTACAGCGACGACCACTACGCCAGCTTCCGCAGCTTCCAGGTCGGCACGGCGAGGCCGACGCGATGAGCGGCTTCCCGTTCGCGCTGAATCTCGCCGAGCCGGCCGCCTCCGGCGTCTACCGCGTCGCCAACCGCGACCTGGACAGCGTCGCCGCCCTGGCCCGCGACGCCGGCCTGCGGCTGTGCCGGATCGACCTGCACGGCTGCACCGGCAAGGCCATGCTGCTGATGCGCCTGGCCGCGCAACTGGACTTCCCGCCCGGCTTCGGCCGCAACTGGGACGCGCTCACCGACGGCCTGCGCGACCTGTCCTGGCTGCCCTCGCCGCGCGGCTATGCGCTGCTGCTGGAGGACGCCGCGCAGTTGCAGGCGGTGGCGCAGCCAGCCTTCGACGTGTTGCTGGAAATCCTCGACGACGTCGCCCGCGAGTGGGCGCAGGACGGCGTCAGCTTCGTCGCGTTCGTGGGCGGCAGCGAGGAACCGGAAGCGCCCGCCGAGCAGGATTGACCTGACCGCGCTGCGTCGAACCGCTCGCACAAACAGGGCCGCCGCACGTACCCCCTTGTGGGAGGGGCTTCAGCCCCGACGCGATACGCCCCAACGCTCACGCATCCGGTCTTTGATCGCGGCAAAGCGGCCGCCGTGGTCGTTGCCGCTCCGGGCCCAGGATGTTTGTCCCGAGCCCCGGCTCTTCAACCGTCCAGCTCGCTCCACCGCGCATACGCCGCATCCAAGTCGGCTTGCGCTTGGCTCAGCGCCTGGGTGTGCGCGTTCACCGCGGCCGCGTCGCGCTGGTAGAACGCCGGATCGGTCATCGCCTCGGTCAGCGCCGCGACCTGCTGTTCCAGCGCTTCGATCCGCGCCGGCAACTGTTCCAGTTCGCGCGCGTCCTTGTAGCTGAGCTTGCGCTTGGCCGGCGCGGGCGCAGGGGCCTCTGTAGTCGCCGCCACCGGCGCGGTCGCCGCGGCGGTAGCCGAGGCCTTCGCCACCGCCATCGCGCTGACCGGCACCGCCGGGCGCTGGCGCACCCAGTCGCTGTAGCCGCCGACGTATTCGCCGATGCGGCCATCGCCTTCCATGACCATGGTCGAGGTGACCACGTTGTCGATGAAGTCGCGGTCGTGGCTGACCAGCAACAGCGTGCCGCTGTAGTCGCCGAGCAGTTCTTCCAGCAGCTCCAGGGTTTCCACGTCCAAATCGTTGGTCGGTTCGTCCATCACCAGCAGGTTGGACGGCTGCGCGAACAGCCGCGCCAGCAGCAGGCGGTTGCGCTCGCCGCCGGACAGGCGGGTGATCGGCGCGCGTGCGCGCTCGGGGGTGAACAGGAAGTCCTGCAGGTAGGCATGCACGTGCTTGCGCTTGCCGTTGATCTCGATGAAGTCGCGGCCCTCGGCCACGTTCTCGATCGCGCTCCAGTCCTCGCGCAGCGTGGCGCGGTACTGGTCGAAGTACGCCACCTGCAGATTGGTGCCGGCACGCACTTCGCCGCCGTCCGGGGGCAGTTCTCCCAGCAGCAGCTTCAGCAGCGTGGTCTTGCCGCTGCCGTTGGGGCCGATCAGGCCGATGCGGTCGCCGCGCAGGATGGTGGTGGAGAAGTCGCGCACCATGCTGCGCGCGCCGAAGGCGAAGCTCAGGTCCTTGGCCTCGATCACCTTCTTGCCGGAGGACTCGCCCTGCGCGGCCTCCATGCGCACGTTGCCGCCGAGTTCGCGGCGCTGGGTGCGCTCGCGGCGCATCGCCTCCAGCCGCCGCACCCGGCCCTCGTCGCGGGTGCGCCGGGCCTTGATGCCCTGGCGGATCCACACTTCTTCCTGCGCCAGCAGCTTGTCGAAGCGCGCGTTCTCCTGCGCCTGCGCATTGAGCCGCTCCTCGCGGCGGCGCTCGTAGTTGGCCCAGTCGCCCGGCCAACTGCTGACCTGGCCGCGGTCGATCTCGACGATGCGCGTGGCCAGGGCACGCAGGAAACGCCGGTCGTGGGTCACGAACACCACGCTGCCGTTCCAGCCCTTGAGGAAACCTTCCAGCCAGTCGATGGCCTCGATGTCGAGGTGGTTGGTGGGCTCGTCCAGCAACAACAGGTCCGGCGCCGACACCAGCGCGCGCGCCAGCAGCACGCGGCGCTTCATGCCGCCGGACAGCCGCGCGAATTCGGCGTCGCCGTCCAGCTCCAGGCGGGTCAGGGTCTCGCTGACCCGCTGGTCCAGCGCCCAGCCATTGGCGCCATCGATCTTGGATTGCACCGCGCCCAGCGCATCGCCGTCGAATTCGGCGGCATGGCTGAGCCGATGGAACTCGGCCAGCCAATGGCCGAGTTCGCCCAGGCCGTCGGCCACCACGTCGAACACGCTGCCGGCGGCGCCGTGCGGCACCTCCTGTTCCAGCCGGGCGATGCGCACGCCCTGCTGCACGCGGACCTCGCCGTCGTCGGGCTTGAGCTCGCCGGCGATGAGTTTCATCAGAGTGGATTTGCCGGCGCCGTTGCGGCCGATCAGGGCGATCCGCTCGCCCGGCTCGATCGACAGGTCGGTCTTTTCCAGCAACAAGGGACCGCCGACGCTGTAGTCGAGGTTCTGCAGAGTGATAAGAGGCATCGCGCTATTGTACGTGGATGCGCCCTGCGCCGACGCCGACTGCCGCGCCCACCCTGCACCTGGACCTTGCCCGTTTGTTCGCCATGCCCTCATGCCCTGGCCGCCGCGCTGCGGCCGCCTGCCCGCGCCCGACGCTGCAATGACGGCACTCGTCATCCTGCCCGGCCTGGACGGCACCAGCGAACTGCTCGGCGACTTCGTCGCCGAAGCCCGGCGGCGCTTCGCGCAGGTGACGGTGGTGACCTATCCGCGCGACCGACTGGCCTCGTACGCGGAACTGGAGCAGTTGGCACGGCAATCGCTGCCGCAGCAGCGCTTCGTCCTGCTCGGCGAATCGTTCTCCGGGCCCGTCGCCGTGTCGCTTGCGGCGCAGCGCCCCGCCGGGCTGGCTGGCCTGGTCCTGTCCACCACTTTTGCCCGCAACCCTGTCCCGGCACTGGCACCGTTCGCGACGCTGGCGCGCTTCGCACCGGCACATCGCCTGCCCACCGCCGCATTGCGCTGGTCGCTGCTCGGCCGCTGGTCCACGCCGGCGCTGGAGACGCAACTGGCACGCACGCTGCGCGGCATCGCCCCTGCGGTACTGCGCGATCGCGCGGCCTCCGCCCTGCGCGTGGACGTCAGCGCCCGCCTGGCCGACATCGCCGTGCCGACGCTGTACCTGCGCGCCAGCCACGACCGGCTGATGCATCGCACGGCCGGTGCCACGATCCTCGCCGGCATTGCCGGCGCCCGCTGCGTCGAGTTGCCCGGTCCGCACCTGCTGCTGCAGACCGCCCCTGCTGCAAGCACGCGCGCCATCGCCGATTGGCTGACCACGGTGGGCTGAGCGGGCGCCCGCCTGTCGAACCGATGCAGATGCAGTCTCCTTTGGTCTGCAACTAGACCTACGAGGTTCAGAGATACGCCCGTCGCGGCTGAAGCCGCTCCTACGACGCGCAACGGGCAGTCCGCGATGCTCAGCGCTCGCGCAGACCCTACCCAATCCCGAATCCCCACTCCCGAATCCCCGCCTTCAACCGGCTAAAATGCCGCATGACCGACTTCGCCACCCTCTCCCTCTCCCCGGCGCTCGCGCCCGGCATCGACGCCCTCGGCTACACCCGCATGACCCCGGTGCAGGCGCAGAGCCTGCCGCCGATCCTGGCCGGCCAGGACGTCATCGTGCAGGCGCCCACCGGCAGCGGCAAAACCGCGGCGTTCGGCCTGGGCCTGCTGCACAAGCTGGATCCGGCGCTGAGCCGCGCGCAGGCGCTGGTGCTGTGCCCGACCCGCGAACTGGCCGACCAGGTCGGCAAGCAGTTGCGCAAGCTGGCCACCGGCATTCCCAACATGAAACTGGTGGTGCTGACCGGCGGCATGCCGCTGGCGCCGCAACTGGCCTCGCTGGAGGCGCACGACCCGCAGGTGGTGGTCGGTACGCCCGGCCGCATCCAGGAACTGGCGCGCAAGCGCGCGCTGCACCTGGGCGGGGTGCGCACGCTGGTGCTGGACGAGGCCGACCGCATGCTCGACATGGGCTTCGAGGAGCCGATCCGCGAAATCGCCAGCCGTTGCGACAAGCACCGGCAGAGCCTGCTGTTCTCGGCCACCTTCCCCGAGGAAATTCGCGCGTTGGCGCGCGACCTGCTCAAGGAACCGGTGGAAATCACCGTCGAAGGCGCCGACAGCGCGCCGGAGATCGACCAGCAGTTCTTCGAGGTCGACCCGACCTACCGGCAGAAGGCGGTGGCAGGCCTGCTGCTGCGCTTCACCCCCGAGTCCAGCGTGGTGTTCTGCAATACGCGCAAGGAGGTCGACGAAGTCGCCGGATCGCTGCAGCAGTTCGGCTTCTCCGCGCTGGCGCTGCATGGCGACATGGAACAGCGCGACCGCGACGAGGTGCTGGTGCGCTTCGTCAACCGCAGCTGCAATGTGCTGGTCGCCAGCGACGTGGCCGCGCGCGGGCTGGACGTGGAAGACCTGGCGGCGGTGATCAACTACGAACTGCCGACCGACACCGAGACCTACCGTCACCGCATCGGCCGCACCGGGCGCGCCGGCAAGCATGGCCTGGCCCTGAGCCTGGTGGCGCCGCGCGAGACCGCGCGCGCGCAGGCGCTGGAAACCGAGCAGGGCCAGCCGCTGCGCTGGTCGCGCGCGCCGCTGGCCACCGCACGGCCGGCGCAGTTGCCCCAGGCGGCGATGGTCACCCTGCGCATCGACGGCGGCAAGACCGACAAGCTGCGTCCCGGCGACATCCTCGGCGCGCTGACCGGCGATGCCGGGCTGTCCGGCGCGGCGATCGGCAAGATCGCCATCTACCCCACCCGCTCCTACGTCGCCATCGCCCGCGCCCACGCCGGGAAGGCGCTGGCGCAGCTGCAGGCCGGCAAGATCAAGGGCCGCCGCTTCCGGGTCGCCAAGCTGTGAGAGCGGCGCAGCAGGTCCTGGCGTCGCTGCAGCCGGACGAGGAGGGCAACCTGTGGAGCGAGGCGGTGCCGGTCCCGTGGATGCGCGGCAGCTGCTGCTTCGTGCTGGTGGGCTGCGAGGCTGGCGACGTTCCGGCCGACGCGGCGCCCGCCATCGAGACCTTCCTGCAGCTCGATGCCGCGGTCTTCGACTCGGCGGCGCCGCACGTGTTCGCCTACTACCGGCACACGCAGGCGCTGTGCGCCAAATACGGATGGCCTTCGCCGGACATCGCCGGCCCCACCGAGGTGTGGGCGCACGTGCAGTTCGGCAGCGAGGCGTATGTTGACCGCCATCGCGACGGCCGCCTGCGCATCAGCCTGGAATGCAACTGCGACTGGGAAACGGAACACGGACTGCAGCTGGTGTTCGCCGACGACGGGCGGATCTGCAAGGTCGGTCCGTTCGATGGCCAGCTGAGCCACGCCGCCGCGCATGCCGACCCGGCGCTGGAGGACGTGATCTACCCGCATTGAGCCGCCCGTCGCGGGCACCGCGATCCCGGCTTCGCCCATGCGTGGCGTCAGTAACGCAGCGGCGCGGTGAGCGGAATGTCCGCCGGCCAGCGCGCCCGCGCGCCGAGCCCGGCCAATTCCACCAGCACCGTCGCCGCGACCACCTCGGCGCCCATCCGCTGCGCCAGCGCCAGCGCCGCCAGCAGGGTGCCGCCGGTGGCCAGCACGTCGTCGACCAGCAGCACGCGCATGCCCGGCTGCAGCGCATCGGCATGGATCTCGATGCGGTCGCGGCCGTACTCCAGGCCGTAATCCTGGGCCAGGGTCTGCGCCGGCAGCTTGCCGGGCTTGCGCACCGGCACGAACCCGGTGCGCAGTTCGTGCGCCAGCGGCGCGCCGAGGATGAAGCCACGCGCCTCGATGCCCAGCACCGCGTCCAGCGGGGTGCCGCGCCAGGGCTGGGCCAGCGCATCCACGGCAGATGCGAAATCCGGGCCGTCGGCGAGCAGCGGGGTGATGTCCTTGAACACGATGCCCGGCTTCGGGAAATCGGCGATATCGCGGATGCGGTCGGACCAATGGGCTGGCGCGTCGCTGGGCGCGCCGCAACAGGAGGAATCGTTCATCGCGCGGTCGTATGGCGTGGGGAACCGCAAAGTCTAGTCGCAAGGCGGCACCGCGTCGCGGGGCCGCCTCGTCGGTCTACGGCTTACGCCGCTGCAGCACTCGCGTCCTGCTGCGCCGGACCGTGAAACAGACGGCGCACCAATACGAAGAACAGCGGCACCAGCAACACCGCCAGCGCGGTGCCGGTGACCATACCGCCGATCACGCACACGCCGATCTCGCGGCGGCTGGAGGCGCCGGCGCCGGTCGACAGCGCCAGCGGCAGCACGCCGGCCACGAACGCCAGCGAGGTCATCACGATCGGCCGCAGGCGCAGCCGCGCGCCTTCCAGCGTCGCCTCCAGCAAGGGCATGCCCGCGCGCTGCCGCGCCTCGGCGAACTCGACGATCAGGATCGCGTTCTTCGCCGACAGGCCGATCGTGGTCAGCAGGCCGACCTGGAAATAGATGTCGTTGACGAACCCGGCCAGCGTGGTCGCCAGCACCGTGCCGACCACGCCCAGCGGGATCACCAGCAGCACCGCCACCGGGATCGACCAGCTCTCGTACAGCGCCGCCAGGCACAGGAAAATGAACAGGATCGAGGCCGTGTACAGCCACAGCGTCTGGTTGCTGGACAACTGCTCCTGGTAGGACAACCCGCTCCACTGCAGGTCGAAGCCGTCCTGCTTGGCCACGATCGCCTGCATCCGCTGCATCGCCTCGCCGGAACTGCTGCCGGCCGCCGCGCCGCCCTGGATCTGCGATGCCGGCAAGCCGTTGAAGCGCTGCTGCAGCTGCGGGCCGCGGGTCCAGTGGGTGCTGGCGAAACTGGCGAACGGCGCCATCTGCCCGCCGCTGCCGCGCACGTACCACTGCGCGATGTCCTCCGGCAGCGCGCGGTACGGCGCATCGCCCTGCACGTACACGCGCTTGACCCGGCCGCGGTCGATGAAATCGTTGACGTAGCTGCCGCCCCAGGCGGTGGCCAGGGTCGCGTTGATGTCGCTCTGCGCCAGGCCCAGCGCGCTGGCCTGGGCGTGGTCGATGTCCACTTGCAACTGTGCCTTGTCGCCCAGGCCGTTGAGCCGCACCGCGGTCAGCTGCGGATCGTCGCCGGCCTCCTTGAGCACCTGCTGCTGCGCCTTCAGCAGCGCCGCGCGGCCGGCGCCGTCGCTGTCGCGGATCCACAGCTCGAAGCCGCTGGACTGGCCCAGGCCGCGCACCGCCGGCGGCGACAGCACGCTGATCTTGGCGTCGCTGACCCCGCGGAAATGCGCGTTGGCGCGGTCGATGATGGCCTGCGCGGTGTTGTCGCGGTTGCGCTCGCCCCAGGGCGTGAGCGCCACGAAGGCCTGGCCGGCGTTCTGCCCGGTGCCGGCGTTGTTGCGGCCCACCACCATGAAGATCGCGGTGAGATTGGCCTTCTCGTGGGTCATGAAGTAGTCGCTGATACGCTCGCCCAGGGCCTGGGTCTTGGCCAGCGGCGTGCCTTCCGGCGTGGTGAACTGGATCTGCACCTGGCCCTGGTCCTCCACCGGCAGGAAGCCGGTGGGCATGCGCATGTACAGCACCACCATCGCCAGCGCCACCAGCGCATACAGCGCCAGCCAGCGCCGCGGCCGCTGCAGCACGCCGCCGAGGCGACGCTGGTAGGCCTGCTGGCCGCGCTCGACGCTGCGGTTGAACCACTGGAAGAAGCGGCCGAGCTTGCGCTCCTGTTCCACCGGCTTGAGCAGGGTCGCGCACAGCGCCGGGGTCAGGGTCAGCGCGACCAGCGCCGACAGCGCCATCGCCGAGGCGATGGTGATCGAGAACTGCCGGTAGATGATGCCGGTGGAGCCGCCGAAGAACGCCATCGGCAGGAACACCGCGCCCAGCACCACGGTGATGCCGATCAGCGCGCCGGTGATCTCGGCCATCGAGCGCTCGGTGGCCTCGCGCGGCGGCAGGTGTTCCTCGTGCATGATCCGCTCGACGTTCTCCACCACCACGATGGCATCGTCGACCAGCAGGCCGATCGCCAGCACCATCGCGAACAGGGTCAGCGTGTTGATGGTGAAACCGGCCGCGGCGAGGATACCGAAGGTGCCCAGCAGCACCACCGGCACGGTGATCGCCGGGATCAGCGTGGCGCGCCAGTTCTGCAGGAACAGGAACATCACCACCACCACCAGCACGATCGCCTCGGCCAGGGTGTGCACCACGTTCTCGATCGAGATCCGCACGAACGGCGTGCTGTCGCGCGGATAGGCCACGTCCAGGCCCGGCGGGAAGGTCGGCTTGAGCCGCTCGATGGTGGCGTGGATCGCATCGGAGGTGGCGATCGCATTGGCGCCGGCCGACAGCGTCACCGAGAAGCCCGACGCCGGGTGGCCGTTGAGCGTGGCGTTGTTCTGGTAGTTCTCCGCACCGATCTCCACCCGCGCCACATCGCCCAGGCGCACGCTGGAACCGTCCGCGCGCGTGGCCAGGATGATCTGCCGGAACTGCTCGGGGGTCTGCAGCCGCGACTGCGCGGTGACCGTGGCATTGAGCTCCTGCTCGGCACCGGTGGGCAGCGCGCCGAGCTCGCCGGCGGTGACCTGGGTGTTCTGCGCCAGGATCGCGCTGCGCACGTCGCCCGGCATCAGTTGGTAGGCATTGAGCTTGTGCGGGTCCAGCCACACCCGCATCGCGTACTGTGCACCGAACACGTTGATCTCGCCGACGCCGTTGATGCGGCTGATCGGGTCCTGCAGGGTGCTGACCAGGTAGTCGGAGATGTCGACGTTGTCCATGCGGTCGGTGCGGTCGTAGATCGCCACCGCCATCAGGCTGTCGCCCTGCGACTTGGCCACGGTCACGCCCTGCTGCTGCACTTCCTGCGGCAGGCGGTTGAGCGCCTGGTTGACCGCGTTCTGCACCTGCACCTGGGCGATGTCCGGGTTGGCCGCCTGGTCGAAGGTGATGCTGATCCGCGCCTGCCCCGACGAGGAACTGGTCGAGGAGAAGTACAGCAGGTGGTCGATGCCCTTGATCTGCTGTTCGATCACCTGGGTGACGCTGTCCTCCACGGTCTGCGCCGAGGCGCCGTTGTAGGTGGCGGTGACGTTGACCGAAGGCGGCGCGATGTCCGGGTACTGCTCGATCGGCAGGGTGAACACGGCGATGGCGCCGGCGGCCATGATGCAGATCGCCAGGACCCAGGCGAAGATCGGGCGGTGGATGAAGAAACGCGGCAGCATGCCGGCTCAGCCCTGGCTGGCGGCAGGCGCGGCCGCGGTGGCGGCGGTCTTCACCGTCACCTTGGCGCCGTCGCTGAGGCCTTGCCGGCCCGCCACCACCACCCGCTCGCCGGGCTTGAGGCCATCGCCGACCAGCCAGCGGTCGCCGACCGCGCGCAGCGTGGTGAACTCGCGCTGGCGCACCACGTTGTCGGCGCCCACCACCCAGGCCACCGCCTCGCCGCGCGGGGTGCGATCCACCGCCGACTGCGGCACCAGCAGGGCCTGCTGGCGCACGCCCTGCCCGACCAGCGCGCGCACGTACATGCCGGGCAGCAGTTGCGCATCGGGATTGGGGAAGCGCGCGCGCAGGGTCACCGCACCGGTGGTCTCCTCCACGTCGATGTCGGCGAACTCCAGCGTGCCCGGCAGCGGATACTCGGTGCCGTCGGACAGGGTCAGCCGCACCTGCGCGCTGGCCGGCTGCACGCCGCCGGCAGCGATCGCCCGGCGCAGCGCCAGGAACTGGTTGCCCGACTGGGTGATGTCCACGTTCATCGGGTCCAGTTGCTGGATCTTGGCGATGGCGTCGGTCTGGTTGGCGGTGACCAGCGCGCCCGGGGTCACCCGCGCGCGGCCGATGCGCCCGCCGATCGGCGCCAGCACCGTGGCGAAGCGCAGCTGCGTGCGCGCGGTGTCCAGCGCCGCGCGCTGCGCGTCGCGGCTGGCCAGCGCCTGCTTGTAGGCGGCCTGCGCATCGTCCACGTCCTGCTGCGCGGCCAGCTGGGTCTTGCCCAGGGTGCGGTAACGCTCGGCGCGCAGCGTGGCGGCGGCGAGCGTGGCCTCGGCGGTGGCCAGGTTGGCCTGCGCCTGGTTGGCGGCGGCCTGGTACAGGGTCGGCTCGATCTGGAACAACGGCTGCCCGGCCCGCACCACGGCGCCCTCCTCGAACAGCCGCTGGCGCAGGATGCCGCTGACCTGCGGCCGCACCTCCGATTCTTCCGACGCCACGGTGCGCCCGGCCAGTTCCACGCTCAGCGGCACGTTCTGCGGCTGCAGGACCATCACCTCCACCGTCTTCGCTGCCGGCGCCGGCGCCTTGCCTCCGCCCTTGCAGCCGGCGAATGCGAGCACGACGACGGACAGCAGCAACGGCAGCGCGCGGCGGCGCTGGACGAGAGGCGCGGGCATGCGCTTGATCCTGGGGACGGCGAGGGGGATCATTTAATTTACTCAAAGACAAAAAAACATTCATGAAGGGAAGCACAACCCTTCGCCAGCCGGGTGCGCAAGCAACGACCGCGACGCCCGAGATGGCGGCGGCGGCCGCGCCCGCTCGGCCGCGCGGCCGGCCGGCGCTGGCGCGCCCGCGGCTGCTGGCGGCGGCGCGCACGCTGCTGCTGGAGCATGGGCTGGACGTGTCGCTGGAACAGATCGCCAGCCAGGCCGGGCTGACCCGGCAGAGCCTGTACAACCACTTTTCCAGCAAGGCCGAGCTGCTGATGCAGGTGTTCGAGGCCTTGAACGAGGAACTGCAGGCGCGCTTCGAAAACATCGGCAGCGCCACCGCGCAGGACCTGCCGGCGACCCTGCGGCAGATCGCGGTGACCGTGCCGGCGCACCTGTACGCGCCCGACGCCCTGCGCCTGCATCGCCTGCTGGTGCAGGCCAGCGCGCAGATGCCGGACCTGCTGCAATCGCTGCACCTGCGCCGCGCCGGCCGCCTGCGCGAGCGCCTGAGCGCCCTGCTGCAGACCCTGCACGCGCGTGGCGACGTGCAGGTCGATGCGCCCTTCCTCGCCGCCACCGCCTTCATCGGCGCCACCTTCGGCTATGCATATCCCAGCGCGATGCTCAACGGACAGGCGCCGGACGCGGCCGCCCAGCAGGCGCTGGCGGAGGAAGTGGTGGCGACCTTCCTGGCCGCCTGGCGCTACCGCGGCGCGACCGCGTCCTGAGCGCACGCGCCGCCCCCGCTCAGGAACTGCACGACAGCATCGAACAGCCGGCCCGGGTCCGCGCCCAGTCCGGACGCTTCGCCGCGAAGGCCTCGCGTCCCGGCTGCTCGTCGTAGGGACGCCGCATCACCTCCAGCAGCTCGTCGATGCCGCCGGTGTCGCCCTGCTCGGCGCGGTCGATCGCCTGCTGCGCCAGGTAGTTGCGCAGCACGTAGCGCGGGTTGGCCGCGCGCATCTGCTCCGCACGCGCGGCGGCGGGCAGCGGATCCGGCTGCAGGCGCTGCGCATAGCGGGCCAGCCAGGCCTCGAACGCCGGCGCCTGCGCCGCCAGCTTGGCGGGGTCGTAGAACGCGTCGGCCAGCGCCGCCAGCGCCTGCGCCGGCGTCCACGGCTGCAGCGGCAATGCGCTCAAGCCGCGGAACCACAGGGTCATGTCGACCTCGCCCTGCTGCAGCAGATCCAGCACGTCGCGCATCAGCGCCACATCGTCATCGCCGCACTGTTGCAGGCCGAGCTTGGCCGCGATGTTGTCGCGCTCGGCCTGCGCATACTCGGAACGGAACCGCTCGAGGCCGTCGTGCAACGGCGCCACGTCGTCGAACAGCGGCGCCAGCGCCTGCGCCAGCCGACCCAGGTTCCAGTACGCGACCTGCGGCTGGGTGCCGAAGCGGTAGCGGCGCCCCTGCGCATCGGTGGTGTTGGGCGTCCACTCCGGGTCGTAGTCGTCGACCCAGCCATACGGGCCGTAGTCGATGGTCAGCCCCAGGATCGACATGTTGTCGGTGTTCATCACCCCGTGCACGAAGCCGACCCGCATCCAGTGCGCCACCATGCGTGCGGTGCGCGCACAGATCTCGGCGAACCAGGCCGCGTCGCGCGCGCCGCCGGTTCCCGGCAATTCCGGGAAATCGCGCGCGATCACCAGATCGGCCAGGCGCCGCAGCAACGCGATGTCGCCGCGCGCGGCCGGCAGTTCGAAACTGCCGAAGCGCACGAACGAGGGTGCCACCCGGCACACCACCGCGCCCGGTTCGGCGCGCGGGTGACCGTCGTAGAACATGTCGCGCACCACCGTCTCGCCGGTGCCGACCAGGCTCAGCGCGCGCGTGGTCGGCACGCCCAGGTGATGCATGGCCTCGCTGCACAGGAACTCACGGATTGAGGAACGCAGCACTGCACGCCCATCGGCGCCGCGCGAATATGGCGTGGGTCCGGCGCCCTTGAGCTGCAGCTCCCAGCGCCGCCCATCCACGCCCAGCGCCTCGCCCAGGGAGATCGCGCGGCCGTCGCCGAGTTGCCCGGCCCAATGCCCGAACTGGTGGCCGCCGTAATTCGCCGCGTAGGGCTGCATGCCCGGATAACGCGCATTGCCGGCGAACACCGCGGCGAACTGCGGCGCCCGCACTTCCTGCTCGGACAGCCCGAGCAAGGCCGCCACCTCCGGCGAGTACGCCAGCAGCCGCGGCGCCGCCACCGGCGTCGGCTGGACCGGCGACCACAGCGCGCCCAGCACCTCGCGGCGCCGCGGCCCGGTTTCCGGGTCGCCAGGCAACTCGGCGACGAAACGATTGTCGAAACGCAAGGAGGACATGGCAGACAGCGTAGAAGTCGCAGGCTTCATTGGAAAGTCCGCAAGGTGAGCATCCAGTGCACGTCAGGTATCCCCTGGGCCTGAAAGCCCCTCTCCCCCCGGGAGAGGGGTTGGGGTGAGGGTCCGCCCACCGCGAAATCAAGGCGCAAGCGCAACACGCCGCGCTTCTGCGGAATCCCCACTCCCCAATCCCAAATCCCCGCCCCACCTCCACTCGCCACCGACACCCCCATCCGGCATGCTCCGCGCTCCTCTCCGGGATCGCCCATGTCCGACCGTCCCTCTCGCCCCCGCTGGCCCCGCAACGCCCTGATCGCCCTGTCCTCGCTGCTGGTCTCGGCCTGCAGCAGCCTGTTCTTCGGCGGCCTCAACGCCGGCTCCTCGCGGCATGGCCTCAGCGAGCAGCGCGGCATCGTCTACGACGCCGCGCACGGCCTGGCGCTGGACGTGTACCGCCCGGCCGGGGTGCAGCACGCGCCGGTGGTGGTGTTCTTCCACGGCGGCACCTGGAAGACCGGCACCCGCCAGAACTACCGCTGGGCCGGCGAAGCGCTGGCGCGGCACGGCGTGGTCGCGATCGTGCCGGACTACCGCAAGTATCCGCAGGTGACCCTGGACGGCTTCATGCGCGACGCTGCCGCCGCGGTGGCCTGGAGCCAGCGCCATGCCGCCGAGTACGGCGGCGATCCGCAGCGACTGGTGCTGATGGGCCACTCCGCCGGCGCGCACATCGCCGCACTGCTGGCCACCGACGGCCACTGGCTGCAGGCGCAGGGCCTGTCGCCGCGGCAACTGTGCGGCCTGGTCGGGTTGGCCGGCCCCTACGATTTCCTGCCGCTGACCGACCCGGATCTGATCGGCATGTTCGGCCAGGACCCGGCGCAGCAGCGGCGTTCGCAGCCGGTGAACTTCGTCGACGGCGACGAGCCGCCGGCGCTGCTGCTGCACGGCGATGCCGACACCGTGGTGGAGCCGCACAACAGCCAATCGCTGCAGGCCGCGCTGCAGCGTGTCGGCGTGCCGGCGGAACTGAAGACCTATCCCGGCGTCGGCCACATGCGCCTGGTGCTGGCGCTGCGCAAGGACGACCCGGCGCTCCCGGTCATGGCCGACAGCATCGCCTTCGTACGCACCTGCCCGGCACGCCCCGCCGTCCGCTGACCACGCGGGAGGCGCGGCCCGCGCGCGGCGGACTCAGTCGTTCGCGCCGCCGAGCAACTCGAACGGGCCGCCCTGCTGCAGCGCACGCTGGTAGGCGGGGCGCTGCTCGATCCGCTGCACGAATCCGGCCAGATTCGGATGCGCCTGCAGGCCGATGCGCGCCGCCGCGGCCTGCACCGGGAAGCTCATCTGCACGTCCGCGGCAGTGAAGCGGTCGCCGGCGAACCAGCCGGTGGCCGCCAGCTCGCGCTCCATCCAGTCCAGGTGCAGGCGCACCTGCGGCCCGACGAAGCTGCGCATCGCCTTGTCGACGATGCCCTTGGCGATCGGCCGGGCGAAGAACGGCATCTTCGCCGAGCGGATCCGCCCGAACACCAGGCTCATCAGCAGCGGCGGCATCGCCGAGCCTTCGGCGTAGTGCATCCAGTAGCGGTAGCGCAGGCGCTCGGGCGAATCCAGCGGCTGCGGCGCCGGCGACAGCGTGCAGCCGGTGTCGTAGCGGTCCACCAGATAGTCGAGGATCGCTCCGGACTCGGCCAGCACGTGGCCGTCGTCCACCAGCACCGGCGACTTGCCCAGCGGATGGATCGCGCGCAGCTCCGGCGGTGCCAGCATGGTCTTGGGGTCGCGCTGGTACTTGATTACCTGGTACGGCAGCGCCAGTTCCTCCAGCAACCACAGCACGCGCTGCGACCGGGACTGGTTGAGGTGATGCACGGTGATCATGGCGGCGGCTCCGGCGACTGGGGGCCGCCATCGTAGCCGGATGCGGGTGTGAACCGGCGTGTGCATGGACATCGCCGCAGCGCTCGGCGCCACGCCGCGAATGGCCACAGCTGGCGCGAACACGCGCCCGACGCCAGCATCGCCCAAAACAAAAACGCCGGAAGCTTGCGCTTCCGGCGTTCGGCACCTTGCGGTGGCGGGCGTCCTTAGACGGCCTGCACCTGGTCAGCCTGCATACCCTTCTGGCCCTGCACGGCGACGAAGGTCACCTTTTGGCCTTCCTGCAGCGACTTGAAGCCGGTGCCCTGGATCGCGCGGAAGTGCACGAACAGGTCCGGGCCACTTTCCGGGGTGATGAAGCCGAAGCCCTTGGCATCGTTGAACCACTTCACGGTACCGCTCTGACGATCAGACATTTGCTAACTCCTGAAACATTGAATTGAAGAAATCGCAGCCATCGGAGATCGAGGCCGAGACTGAGTTGCAGGCGTTAGTAAAGCGAGCGGAACGATGAAGTGGATCGCGAGATCTACTGCACCAAGCCACGATTCACGGTGACTCTAGCAAACACAGTGGGGCCACCATACGCGGGTCGCGATCAAAAAGCGACATCTTTATGTAGACAAACCGGGATCCACCACAAGGAAGCTGAACCTCACCCTAAAGTTAGTGCCGGCGCGGCCGATCCTGCTGCCGATCCGCAAAAACTGCGCAAATCTGCCGCCTGCCGGGCAACGGCGACTGAGGCGCTGAGTGCCGCAGACACCGCCGCATCCACCCAGCGCTCCCCTCTCGCCTCTGCCATCCGACCCGGCAGCGATCCTCGGGCCCCACCCGCGGCACGGGTCGGCGGCAGCCCCGCACACCGTATCCTATTGCGCCCTCGATCCCGGTAGCCGCATGGCCCTCACCGCCACCCTCCGCAAGGCGGAGCTGCAGATTTCCGACATGGACCGCGGCTACTACGCTGCCCACTCCCTGACCCTGGCGCAACATCCGTCCGAGACCGACCAGCGGCTGATGGCGCGCCTGCTGACCTTCGCCCTGTACGCCGAGGAGCGCCTGCTGTTCGGCAAGGGCCTGAGCAGCGACGACGAGCCCGACCTGTGGCGGATGGACTACACCGGCGCGATCGAACAATGGATCGAGGTCGGCCAGCCCGACGAATCGCGGGTGCGCAAGGCCTGCGGGCGGGCGCGTTCGGTGGTGGTGGTCAACTACGGCGGCCGCGCCGCGGACATCTGGTGGGACAAGAACGCCTCGGCGCTGGGCAAGCTCAAGCAGGTGCAGGTGATCGACCTGCCGGCCGAGGCCGTGGCCGCGGCGGCCGAGCTGATCCAGCGCAGCATGCGCTTCGACGTGGTGATCCAGGACGGCGAGGTGCAGTGGCTGGGCGACAGCGGCAGCTTCGCCTTCACGCCCACGGTGCGCAAAGCCGCGGCATGAGCGCCGGGACCGCCCCCCTCCGCACCGATGTCGTGGTGATCGGCGCCGGCGCCGCCGGGCTGATGTGCGCGATCGCCGCCGGCCAACGCGGGCGCCGGGTGCGGGTGATCGACCACGCCAACAAGGTCGGCAAGAAGATCCTGATGTCCGGTGGCGGCCGCTGCAATTTCACCAATACCGGTACCGGGCCGGGCAATTTCCTGTCGGCCAACCCGCACTTCTGCAAGTCGGCGCTGGCCCGCTACCGCCCCACCGACTTCATCGACCTGGTCGAGCGCCACGGCATCGCCTATCACGAGAAGGAACTGGGGCAGTTGTTCTGCGACATCTCCTCCAAGCAGATCGTGCGCATGCTGGTGGACGAGTGCGCCGCAGCCGGCGTCACCGTGCGCACCGACTGCAGCGTGCGCGCGGTGGAACGCGGCAGCGAGGGCTTCCGCCTGGACACCGACGACGGCCCGGTGCAGGCGGATTCGCTGGTGGTGGCGACCGGCGGCCTGTCCATCCCCAGCCTCGGCGCCAGCGGCTTCGGCTACGACCTGGCGCGGCAGTTCGGCCACGCCGTGCTGCCGACCCGCGCCGGCCTGGTGCCGCTGACCCTGAGCGGCAAGCACCAGGAACGCCTGCACGACCTGTCCGGCCTGGCCTTGCCGGTGGAGGCCCGTTGCAACGGCGCAAGCTTCCGCAACTTCATGCTGATCACCCACCGCGGGGTCAGCGGCCCGGCGATCCTGCAGATCTCCTCCTATTGGCAGCCGGGCGACGACCTGCGCCTGGACCTGCTGCCGGGGCAGGACGCGGCGACCTGGCTCCGCGAACAGAAGCGCCTGCGCGGCGCCAGCGAACTGCGTACAGTGCTGGGCGAGACGCTGCCGCGCCGCTTCGCACAACGCCTGTGCGAGGTGTGGCTGCCGGACAAGCCGGTGCGCCAACTGGACGAGCCGCAGCTGCGCGCCGCCGCCGAGCTGCTCGGCGCCTGGCCGCTGGTGGCCAGCGGCACCGAGGGCTACCGCACCGCCGAAGTCACCCTGGGCGGCGTGGACACCGACCAGGTGTCGTCCTCGACCATGGAATCGCGACGCGTGCCCGGCCTGTACTTCGTCGGCGAAGTGCTCGACGTCACCGGCTGGCTGGGCGGCTACAACTTCCAGTGGGCCTGGGCCTCGGGCCATGCGGCGGGCTTGGCGGCCTAGCGGCCGGGAATGGGGACTCGGGAATGGGGACTCGAAACACCGCTCGTTGCGCGCGCGTCTCGGTCCGCCCGCGAACGTTCAGACACGATAGTCCGCTCTTGCGACTCCCCATTCCCGATTCCCCATTCCCGAACAACATGGACGCGACAGCGGGCATCGTGTATTAAACCCCGTCCCCGGGAGGCTTCATGCACACAGGCAAAGACATCACCCTCCGCCTGATGATCGTCGACGACAGCGGCGAAGACGCCGAGGCGATCGTCAGCAGCCTGCGCAACAGCGGCATCGCGGTGCGCCCGTCGCGGCCGCAGCACGCCGAGGAGTTGTCGGCGATGCTGGCCGCGCAGCCGATCGACCTGGTGCTCAGCGCACAGGCCCAGTCGATCCCGCTGCCGCAGGTGCTGCAGCGGGTCGCGGCCAGCGGCAAGGACATCCCGGTCATCGTGCTGGCCGAGCGCATCGACGAGAACGAATGGCTGGAGGCGGTGGCCGGTGGCGCACGCGCGATCGCGCTGCGGCAGCGCCCCGAGCACCTGCTGGCGGTGGTCCGCACCACCTGGGCCGATCTGCAGGCGCGGCGAGGGCTGCGCCGGATCGAGGCGCAGATGCGCGAGACCGAGCGCCGCTGCGACGCGTTGATCGCCTCCTCGCGCGATCCGATCGCCTACATCCACGAAGGCATGCACATCCGCGCCAACGACGCCTACCTGGAGATGTTCGGGTTCTCATCGTTCGACGACGTCGAAGGCGTGTCGCTGCTGGACATGGTCGCCCCGCAGCACGTGGAAGGCTTCAAGCAGGTGCTGAAATCGCTGAGCAAGGGCGAGCCGCCGCCGGCGCAGTACCAGGTGGACGCACGCACCCTGGAAGGCGACAGTTTCCCGGCGACGATGGAATTCGCCACCGCCAGCTACGAGGGCGAGGCCTGCGTGCAGGTGGTGTTCCGCCGCCGCGAGGAGTTCGACCCGGAACTGGCGCGCGAGGTCGAGGACCTGCGCCAGCGCGACCAGGTCACCGGCCTGCTCAACCGCCCCACCTTCATGCTGGCGCTGGAAACCGCCGTGGCCCAGGTCGGCCGCGGCGAGGGCCAGTACGGCTTCCTGCTGGTCGAGCCGGATCATTACGCGCGGCTGCTGGCCGACATCGGCCTGGATTCGGCCGACGCGCTGGTCGCAGCATTGGCCCAGCACCTGGCCGCGGCCATCGACGGCGACGTGCAGGCGGCGCGCTTCGGCGAGCACAACTTCGCGCTGCTGCTGGAAGGCGACTACGCGCGTACCGCGGCACTGGCCGAGCGCCTGCTGCAGGCCTACGCCAGCCATGTGTTCAGTGTTGGCGAGCGCTCGGCCACGGTCACCGTCAGCATCGGCGGCGTGCAGATCGGCGAGAAGATCGCCAGCGTCGGCCAAGTCCTGGCCCGCGCCAGCGAGAACGTGCAGGCGACCGTGGAGCTGGGCGGCAACGCCTGCAAGATCTTCGACCCGGGCGCGGCCGATCGCCTCGAGGAGGAGCGCGTGCAGCGCTGGGTGCAGCACCTGCGCGAGGCCCTGGCCGGCGACGGCTTCCTGCTGCACTACCAGCCGGTGCTGAACCTGCAGGGCGACCAGCACGAGCTGTACGAGGCATACCTGCGCCTGGAGCGCAACGACGAGCTGATCGGCCCGTCGACCTTCCTCGGCATCGCCGCCGAGCATGGCCTGACTGCCGAGATCGACCGCTGGGTGGTCTCTCGTGCGATCGCCGTGATCGGCGAACGCCAGCGCGCCGGCCATGCCACCAGCCTGCTGGTCAAGGTCAGCCCGGAGGCCTTCGCCGACACGCAGATGGTCGACCTGATCCGGCGCGAACTGGCGACGCACGGCGTGCCCGGCGACCGCCTGTGGCTGCAGACGCCGGAAGCCAAGGTGTTCACCCATCTGCGCAATGCCCAGCAATTCCTGGCCGACGCCACCGCCCTGGACTGCAAGGTCGGGCTGGAACAGTTCGGCTCCGGCCTGGATTCGTTCCAGTTGCTGGCGCACTTCCAGCCCTCGTTCCTGAAGCTGGACCGCGGCTTCACCCAGGACCTGACCCAGACCCGCGAACACCAGGACAAGATCCGCGAGATCACTGGGCGCGCGCAGTCTGCCGGCATCCGCACCATCGCCGAGTTCGTCTCCGACGCCACCTCGATGAGCCTGCTGTTCAGCGCCGGCGTCGATTACGTGCAGGGCGAGTTCGTCGGCCTGGCGGCGCCGGGGATGAACTTCGATTTTGCCTGAGGGGCCGGGATTGGGGATTCGGGATTGGGGATTGGCAAAAGCCGCTACAGGCGCAGGTATTTGCCTGCGCCTGTAGCGGTCGACCTCAGCTCACTGTCGCGTTGACGTGCGAGGCGCGCAGGGTGGCGATGCGCTCAGCCAGCGGCGGGTGGCTCATGAACAGCTTGCGCAGGCCCTGGCCCAGGCCGCCGGCGATGCCGAACGCCTGCACCTGCGACGGCAGCGTGCTCTGGCCATGGTTGAGCTCCAGGCGCTGCAGCGCCGCGATCATCTTGGCGCGGCCGGCCAGGCTGGCGCCGCCGGCGTCGGCGCGGAACTCGCGGTAGCGCGAGAACCACATCGCGATCATCGTCGCGAACAGGCCGAACACCAGTTCCAGCACCATCACGATCGCGTAGTAGGCCAGGCCGCGACGGCCGTCGCGGTTGCCCGACAGGTAGCTGTCGACCACGCCGCCGACCACGCGCGCCAGCACGATCACGAAGGTGTTGAGCACGCCCTGCAGCAGCGCCATGGTCACCATGTCGCCGTTGGCGATGTGGCTGATCTCATGGCCCAGCACCGCCTCGGCCTCGTCCTCGGTCATGTTCTGCAGCAGGCCGGTGGAGACCGCGACCAGCGCGTTGTTGCGGTTGGCGCCGGTGGCGAAGGCGTTGATCTCCGGGCCGTCGTACACGGCGACCTCGGGCATGCCGATGCCGGCCGCCTGCGCCTGGCGCTGCACGGTCTGCAGCAGCCAGCGCTCGGTGTGGTTGCGCGGCTCGGTGATGACCTGCGCGCCGGTGGCGCGCTTGGCCATGAACTTGGACAGCAGCAGCGACACCAGCGAGCCGCCGAAGCCGAAGATCGCGGCCATCACCAGCAGGCCGCCCATCTGGTTGGGGTTGACCCCGAACACGGACATGACAATGCCGGCCAGGACCAGCACCGCCAGGTTGGTGATGAGGAACAGGACGATGCGATTGAACATGTGAGCGTGGGCTCCGCACTGATTAAATGGTAGGGATTGGCTCGAATCTGCGGTGTTGGCCGCTTGAATTCAAGCGCTTACCTGACCGAGGATTCAGCTTGCCCATGTCTTCGCCTCTCTACCGCGGCCGCTTCGCGCCCTCGCCCACCGGCCCGCTGCACCTGGGTTCGCTGCTCGCCGCCTTCGGCAGCTGGCTGTTGGCGCGCCACGCCGGCGGCGAATGGCTGCTGCGCATCGAGGACGTGGACCGCCCGCGCAGCGTGCCCGGCGCCGCCGAGCGGCAACTGGCCAGCCTGCGCGCCTGCGGCCTGGAGGCCGACGGCCCGGTGCTGCGGCAGAGCGAGCGCGACCCGGTCTACCGCGAGACGGCGCAGCGACTGCTGCAGGCCGGCCTGGCTTTTCCCTGCAGTTGCAGCCGCAGCGACCTGGCGGCGCAAGGCGGCGTGCACCATGCCTGCGTGGCGACCCAGGTCCGCGCGCACCCGGCGCTGCGCCTGCGCGTGCCGCCCGGCGCGGCCAGCGTGGTCGCCTTCGACGACGGCGTCCGCGGCCGGCTGCGCCAGGACGTCTACAGCGAGGTCGGCGATGTGGTGCTGCTGCGCGCCGACGGCTGCTGGGCCTACCAACTGGCGGTGGTGGTCGACGATGCTGCACAAGGCATCACCGACGTGGTGCGCGGCGCCGACCTGCTCGATTCCACGCCGCGGCAGATCCTGCTGCAGCGCGCGCTGGGCCTGCCGACGCCGCGCTACCTGCACCTGCCGCTGCTGCTCGGCGCCGACGGTCGCAAGCTGTCCAAATCGCATGCCGCGCTGCCGCTGGACGACGCCGACCCGCTGCCGGCGCTGCGCCTGGCCTGGGCGACGCTGGGCCAGCCGCCGGCCGCGCTGGCAGGCGCCGGATCGGTACGGGCGCTGCTGGACTGCGCGCTGCGCAGCTTCGACCCGGCACGGCTGCCGGCGCAGGACCGACGCGTGGACGCCGCAGCACCGGCCGCGCCCGCTATCCCCAGCGACATCAAGGCTGACTAGAATCGCACCCTGGGCCGCGCCGCGGCCGCCCTCCTTCTTTCTCTATCCGGAGCGACATCCATGACATCACGCGTTGCGCTGGTCACCGGCGGCACCGGCGGCATCGGAACCGCGATCTGCGAGCGGCTGGCCGCACAGGGCCACCGCGTGGCCAGCAACTACCGCGACGAGGCCAAGGCCCTGGCCTGGCAGCAGCGCATGCGCGAGCGTGGTCACGAGGTCGCCATCGTCCCCGGCGACGTCGCCTCGCCCGAACACGCGCAGCGCCTCATCCGCGAGGTCGAACGCCAGCTCGGCCCGGTCGAGATCCTGATCAACAACGCCGGCATCACCCGCGACACCACCTTCCACAAGATGACCGCCGAGCAATGGCACGAGGTCATCAACACCAACCTCAACTCGGTGTTCAACGTCACCCGCCCGGTGATCGAGGGCATGCGCCAGAAGCGCTGGGGGCGGGTCATCCAGATCAGCTCGATCAACGGCCTCAAGGGCCAGTACGGCCAGGCCAACTACGCCGCGGCCAAGGCCGGCATGCATGGCTTCACCATTTCCCTGGCGCGCGAGAACGCCAGCTACGGCATCACCGTCAACACGGTCTCGCCCGGCTACGTCGCCACCGACATGGTGATGGCGGTGCCGGAGGAAGTCCGCGCCAAGATCGCCGCCGACATTCCCACCGGGCGTCTCGGCAAGCCGGAGGAGATCGCCTACGCCGTGGCGTTCCTGGTGGCCGAGGAAGCGGCGTGGATCACCGGTTCGAACCTAGACATCAACGGCGGCCACCACATGGGGTGGTGAGCGGCTGAATCGCTCGGGCGGCGGCTTTCGCGCGAGGTAACGCTATCCCGCATTGGCCGCCACGGCGGCCTGCGGACGTTTGCTGCGCTGCGAATGCTGCGCAGCATGATTTTTTTGCTGCACCCGCGTGTTCAGGTACTTTCGGCGGTTGCAAGCCCTGCTGCGCTGCGCCATGCTGCGCGCCTACCGTCACAGAGCGATCGCTTCATGGCTGAGATTCGCATCATCAAGAAGTATCCCAATCGCCGCCTCTACGACACCGAGATCTCCAGTTACATCACCATCGAAGACGTCCGCCAGTTGATCATCGACGGCGAGGAATTCGAAGTCCGCGACGCCAAGACCGGCGAAGACCTCAGCCGCGCAGTACTGTTGCAGATCATCGCCGACCAGGAACAGGACGGCGAACCGATGCTGTCCACGCAGTTGCTCAGCCAGATCATCCGCTTCTATGGCGACTCGCTGCAGGGCTTCATGGGCAACTACCTGGAGCGCAGCATGCAGGTGTTCCTCGACCAGCAGCAGCAGTTCCGCCAGCAGATGGGCAACCTGCTGGGACAGACCCCGTGGACGATGATGAACCAGCTCACCGAGCGCAACCTGGAACTGTGGCAGGAGTTCCAGCGCAACCTCGGCGCCGGCTTCGGCCGCCCGGCCGCCGGTACCGGCAAGCCCGGCGAACCGCCGGCGGGTGCCGCGCCGAAGTCGCGTCCGCGCTGAGGATTGCGACCGGGTGGGTTCGGCGGGGCGCTGCGCGCCCTGCCCTCACCCCAACCCCTCTCCCGGCGGGAGAGGGGCTTTTGCTCTTCCCTTCTCCCATTGGGAGAAGGTGCCCCGCAGGGGCGGATGAGGGTACGGGCGAAGCCTCGCAGGCGTGTGTCAGCGCGACTTCGCCGACTTGCAACTCGCGCAGATCCGCTCGACCTTGTAACCGCGCGCACGCAGGCCGTCGACCACGCCGTCCGGCCCCAGCAGGTGCAGCGCGCCGACCACCACCAGGGTGTCGCCGCCACCGTCCTTCAGGCGCTGCTCCAGGCGCGGCAGCCAGGCCTGGTTGCGCTCCACGTCGATGCGCTGGTACAGCCGCGGATAGTCGCGCTTCATCTGCGCGCCGATCTCCTGCCATAGCTGGCGCTCGTCGCCGCGACGCCAGGCGTCGTGCAGGCGCAGGGTCTGCGCCGCGCCCTGCTCGGCATCGTCCAGCGCCTCGGTCAGCATCTGCTTCTGCTCCACCGGGTCCATGCCGTCGAGCAGGTCGATCTGCGCCTGCGCGGTCTCCAGGCCCTCGGCGGTCTTGCCGTCCTGCTGGGCCAAGGTCATGAAGTGGCGATCCAGCCCCGCATCGGCCTGCAGGCCCTGCGTCTGCATGTCGGCGATGCTGATGCTGAGGCCGACGAACCACGGCTCGAAGCCGCTCATCTGCGCCAGCGGCAGGCCGTGGCCGGCGGCGTAGCGACGCAGCCGTTCCCAGATGGCCGGGTCCAGGTCGTCCTGCAGCCGCTTGCCGTCGTGGCGCTGCGCCGCCTGCAGCATCTGCGCGCCCAGTTGCGGCGCGTCCACGTCCTTCGGAGCCAGTTCGAACAGCAACCGCGGCGACGCCGCATAGGCCGCATCGACCTCGCGGGCCAGCGGATAGTCGTCGGCCTTGAGCATGTGGAACGAGCCCAGCAGGTACAGCGTGCCGCGCGTCCCGCTGACCTTCCACAACAGCGGCGTCGGCGGCGCCACCGCGGGCGCGGCGGCAGGAGCGACCGGCGGCGGCGGCGTGCGGGCCAGTGCCGGCAGGGCCAGGCACAGCGAAAGCCCCAGCAGCAGGCGGCGCAACGGGCGCGGGAACGGGGTCATCGGCATCCTCGGGTCAATGGGCAGCGGCGTAGGCCTTCTCGCCGGCGTCCACCGCCAGGTCGAGGCGGTTCTCCGGCGGCGGCAGCGGGCACGTGGCGAAGGGCGTGAATGCGCACGGCGGGTCGTAGGCGCGGTTGAAATCCAGCACCACGCTGCCGTCGGCCGCAGGGGCGTCCACGTCCAGGAAGCGTCCGGCCGGGTAGCTGCCGCGGCCGCTGGTGCGGTCGGCGAACACCACGAACAGCGGCTGGCCGGGTTCGCCGATCGCCTGCAGGCGGTAGCGCTTGCCGCCGCGTTCGAACTCCAGCGCGCCGGGATTGGGCGATGGCGTGGTGACGCCGATGATGTCGACGATGGGCAGGGTCGTGCCCGGCGGGTTGGGCACGAAACGCCCGCGCACGCGCCAGGATTCGGCCAGCGGCCAGTACGGCACTCCGGTGAAGCTGCGCCGGGTCGGCGCATCGGCGTGCTTGACCCGCAGCGCGTAGCGGCCGCCGCGTTCGATCAGGCTGAGCTTGCCCTTGCCGTCGTCGAAGTCGATCACCGTCGGCTGCGGGTCATGATCGCTGTACAGGCGGATGCGCCCCTGCACCGGCGCACCGGCGACGCTGAGCGCGGCGCCGCGTTCGGGCGTCAGGTACACCTCGCGCCGCACCTGCGACACCAGGGCCATTCGCGCCGGCCCGACCGCCAGGCGGATGCCGCTGTCCGGGCCGCTGCCGACGTAGTGCTCCTTCAGTTCCAGCCAGTGCAGGCCGACCAGGCTGGTCCAGCCATCCGGCGCCTGCAGTTCGCGCTGGCGCTGCGCGCGCCAGGCCTGTTCGTCGGCCACGAAGCGCGCGTCCATCGCCTTCGGCGCGGCCGGCGCCGGCGCCTGTTTGCCGCATCCGCCCAAGGCGACGAGCGCTACCAGCAGCGCCGTCGTCCACACTTGCTTGTCCATCACCGCCCCCGCAGGAACCAACGATCGATCTCGCCCAGGGTGAACCGCGCCCAGGTCGGACGCCCATGATTGCATTGTCCGGAGCGCTCGGTGGCCTCCATGTCGCGCAGCAAGGCGTTCATTTCCGGCACGGTGAGGCGACGGTTGGCGCGCACCGCGCCGTGGCAGGCCATGGTCGACAGCAACGCGTCGCGCGCGCCGGCGATGCGGCCGCTGTGGCCGTGTTCGCGCAGGTCGGTGAGCACGTCGCGCAGCAAGGCCTCCGGCTCGGCCTGCGCCAGCAGCGCCGGGATGCTGCGCACGTGCAGCGACTGCGGCCCGCTGCGGGTGATCTCGAACCCGAGCGCGGCCAGCGTCTCCGCCTCGCGTTCGGCGGTATCGGCATCGCGTTCGCCGACCGCCAGGGTGATCGGCACCAGCAGCGGCTGCGCGTGCAGGCCGATGCCGTCGTGTGCGGTCTTCAGGCGCTCGTAGCCGATGCGTTCGTGCGCGGCGTGCATGTCGACCACGATCAGGCCATCGGCGTTCTCGGCCAGGATGTAGATGCCGTGCAACTGCGCGATGGCATAGCCGAGCGGCGGCACGCCGCTGTCGGCGGCGGTCGGCGGCAGGCCGCCGGCTGGGTCCTGGGTCTGCCGCGGCAGACCGGCGGCACTGCCCGCTTCCGCGGCAGGCGCGTACAGCGCCGCATAGGCGGCCGGCGCCTCTTCCACGCGCAAGCCCAGCGGCGATTGCGCCGGGCGCCACTGCGCGCCGTAACCGTAGCCCTGCCCGCCGCCACCACCCGTACCGCCGCCGTTCGGCGCGCCTGCACCCGCCCAGGCCGCAGCGCCCGCGGCTGGCGGCGGCAGCGCCGCGTCGGCGCCGATCGCGCCGGGCAGGCTGCCGGCGCGGGTCTGCGCCAGCGCGTCCTGCAGCGTGCGATAGACGAAGTCGTGGATCAGCCGCGCGTCGCGGAAGCGCACCTCGTGCTTGGCCGGATGCACGTTGACGTCGACCCGCGCCGGCTCCAGTTCCAGGAACAGCACATAGGCCGGCTGCCGGCCATGGAACAGCACGTCGCCGTAGGCCATCTTCACCGCATGGGCGACGCTGCGGTCGCGCACCGAGCGACCATTGACGTAGAGGTACTGCTGGTCGGCACTGGCGCGCGAGTAATGCGGCTGCGCGATCCAGCCATGCAGGCGCAGGCCGGCACCGCTGTGGTCCACGCGCAGCGCCTGCTTTGCGAAGTCCTCGCCCAGGGTCTCGCCCAGGCGCGCATCCGAGTACAGGTCGCCCGGCTTGTAGCGCCGCGATGGCTTGCCGTTGTGCGAGACGCGCAGCTCCACGTCCGGGCGCGCCAGCGCCAGCGAACGCAGCCACTCCTCGATGTGGCCCAGTTCGGTGCGCTCGGCACGCAGAAACTTGCGCCGGGCCGGCACGTTGTAGAACAGCTCGCGAACCTCGACCAGCGTGCCAGGCGGCAGCGCGCGCGGCTGCACCTCGCCGACCTTGCCGCCTTCGACCTGCAGGGCAGCGCCGTGTTCGTCGCCGGCACGGCGCGAGGCCAGGGTGAAGCGGCTGACCGAGGCGATCGACGGCAGCGCCTCGCCGCGGAACCCCAGCGTGCCCACCGATTCCAGGTCGTCCAGCGAGGCGATCTTGCTGGTCGCGTGCCGCGAGATGGCCAGCGGCAGTTCCTCCGGCGCGATGCCGCCGCCGTCGTCGCGGATGCGGATCAGGCGCACACCACCTTCTTCCAGATCGATGTCGACGCGGTGCGCGCCGGCGTCCAGCGCGTTCTCCACCAGTTCCTTGACCACCGAGGCCGGCCGCTCGACCACTTCGCCGGCAGCGATCTGGTTGATCAGGATCTCGGGCAGCTGGCGGATGCTCATGCCGTGTTCGCTCCATGCATGCGCAGGCGCGCACCGGGCTTGGCGACGGGAGGGAAACGACAGCAGGCAAAGAACATCGGCACGGCTCGCGGCGCGGACGCCGTCATCGAGGATCAGCCGTTAATGATAGCGCCTCAGCGGCTGCCGCCGGCCACGGTGCTGGCCGCTTCGGCCTCGGCCTGCGCGCGCGCGGCGAACAGCGTGCCCGGCGGCGGCTGCCGGGTGAAGAAGGTGCTGACGCCGTCGAGCACGGCGCCGGCGATGCGCCGCTGGTAGGCAGGATCGGTCAGCCGGCGCTCTTCGTCTGGGTTGGAGATGAAGGCGGTTTCGACCAGCATCGCCGGCATGTCCGAAGTGCGCAGCACCGCGAAGTTGGCGCGCTCGATCTCGGGTTTGTGGTTGTTGCCGATCCGCTTCAACCCGCCCAACACATGCCCGGCCGCGTCTTCGGAGGCCTTCATATGTCCGCTCTGGGCCAGGTCCAGCAACACGTTGGCCAGGGTGCTATCGGTCTTCTGCAAGCGCACGCCGCCGATCAGGTCGGCGGCGTTTTCCTTGTCCGCCAGCCAGCGCGCGCGTTGCGACGACGCGCCCTTGGTCGACAACACGTAGACCGAGGAGCCGGTGGCGCTGCGGTTCTCGGCGGCGTCGGCGTGGATCGAGATGAAGATGTCGGCCTTGGCCGCACGCGCCTTCTGCGCACGCATCGGCAGGGGAATGAACACGTCGGTGGTGCGGGTCATGTACGCCTTCATGCCCGGCGTGGCGTTGATCTGGCGCGCCAGCTCGCGACCGATCGCAAGGGTCACGTCCTTTTCGTGCTTGCCGCTCGGGCCGCTGGCACCGGGGTCCTGCCCGCCGTGGCCGGGATCGATGGCCACGATCAGCGGGCGCATGCCCGGCGCCATCTTCACTCGCGCCGCGGCGCTCGGCATCACCGGGCGCGCTTCGGCGGCCGCGGCCACCGCCGCATCGTCGTCCGCGTCGTCACGCTCGGAGGGCGCGTTCGCCGGCGGCGCGACTGGCGCGGGCGCAGGCGACGGCACGCTGCCAGGCGCAGGATGGCCGGGCGCCGCCGCAACGCTCGGCGCAGATGCAACGACGGTGGGCGCAGGCGTGGGCGCGGCCGGCGGCGGCACCGGGGTCGGCGCCGGCTGGCTGGCACGCTGCACCACCGACGAGGTCAGCGCCGCGGTCGCGCGCGCCGCTTCGGCGCGCGCATCCATTGCCGGCTTGGGCGTCGGCATCGGCGCGGCCTGGGGCAGCGGGGTAGCGGCTGTCGGCGCGTCGCCGGCGACCGCCTTGCCTGCTGGCGCTTCACCCGGCCATTCGATCACCAGCACCGAACTGCCGCCGATGGTCTGCATCTGCGGCTTGAACGCCACCACCTGGCTGCTCAGGTCGAAGACGATGCGCAAGGTGCCCGGCACCGGATGCCCGGTCCGCACCGCGCTCACCACGCCGCCGCCGGCCGGCAGCTTCAGGCCCTTGGCAGCGGAGGAATCGGGAAGATCGACGACCAGGCGGTTGGGGTTGGCCAGCGACAGCGTGCTGAAGCCACCGCTGCCCTGCAGACGGATCTCGGCGCGGGTGCCGGTGGCGCCGTTGTCGAGCGAGACCGACTGCACCTGTCCGGCAAACGCCATCTGCGCCGCCAGGCACCAGCCTGCGGCAGCGGCGAAACTGGCGAAAAAACGGGTCCCCGGGCGCATAACGCGATTCAAACATCGCCGGGAGTCAAAGGCAAGCGGTTTTCCCTTAATAATCCATAACCTGCCTTCACTTTCTAGCGTCAGCCGGCAAAAAGTCCCTGCAAGTCGGCCTGTCCACCCACCCGGGCCAGCCATGCGGCGCCCGCCTCAGTGCGCGCCTGCAGGGCGACGCTGCGCCCGTCGCCTCGCACTGCTGCCAACCGCACCTCGACATCGGCCGGGGCCAGCACGTCGCCGCCGCGTTCGGGCCATTCCACCAGCCACAGCGTGGCCCCGCCCTCGTCCAACCCCAGAAAATCCAGCTCGCCGGCCGCGCCGATGCGGTATAGATCCAGATGCCAGGCTTCGCCATCGGCCAGCGGGTAACGCTCCACCAAGGTATAGGTGGGGCTGCGGATCGCCCCCTGCACGCCGAGTGCGCGCAGCAGCGCCCGCGCCAGGGTCGATTTGCCGGCGCCCAGATCCCCGTGCAGATGTACCGAGGCCTGCGTCGGGCGGGTCACGGCCAGCGCGCGACCGAGACGTTCGGTGGCGTCGCTGTCGGGCAGGAACAACATGAGGCTCATGATTCGGATTCCGGATTGGACAGGCGCCGCAGCGCCGGCAATAGATCGGTCGGCAGCAGCCCGCGCTGGCCCGCGGCAGCAGCGCGATCGCCGGCGCCGGCATGCAGCAGTGCGCCGACGCTGGCCGCCTCGAACGCCGACAGGCCCTGCGCGCGCAGCGCCGCGACCACCCCGGTCAACAGATCGCCCATGCCGCCGACCGCCATGCCCGGATTGCCGGCGGCGATCACCCGCGGCGTCTGCCCCGGCGCGGCGACCAGGCTGCCGGCACCCTTCAGCACCACCGCCGTCTGATAGCGCTCGGCCAAGGTCGCGGCGGCCGCAAAGCGATCGCGCTGCACCTCGGCGGTGGCGATACCGAGCAGGCGCGCGGCCTCGCCCGGATGCGGGGTCAGTACCGCCTGCGGGACGGGCCGCGGCGACTGCGCAAGCAGGTTCAATGCATCGGCGTCCAGGATCAGCGCGCGGTCCGAATCGGCCAGGACCGTCTGCCACAGCGCCCGCGCCCAATCGTCCTGACCCAGTCCGGGGCCGAGCGCGACCACACTGGCCTTGTGCAGCAACGGCGCCAGTGTCCCTGCATCGTCGATCGCATGCACCATCGCCTCCGGACAGCGCGCCAGAAGCGGCGCCACGTGCGCGCCACGGGTGGCGACGCTGACCAGGCCGGCGCCGCTGCGCAGGGCCGACTCGGCGCTCAGCATCACCGCCCCGCCGCTGCCGAGGTTGCCGCCGACGCACAGCACATGGCCGGAATCGCCCTTGTGGCTGTCCTGCCGGCGCGGCGCCAGACGGCTGCGCAAGGCGCCGACGGTCCAGGCCTGTGCGCGCGGCGCGCAACCGGCGAACGCAGCCGGCGGCACCTCCAGCGTCGCCAGTGCGCGCTCGCCGACATGGTTCAAGGCCGCACCGGTATGCAGGCCGGCATGGGCGACGATGAACTGCAAGGTCAGCGTCGCCGGCAACACCGCGCCGGGCACGCTGCCGGTTTCGGCGTCCACGCCGCTGGGCACATCGAGCGCCAGTACCGGCGCGCCAAGTCCGCCCAGCGCGCCGAGCAGCGCCGCCAGTTCGGCGTCCGGCGCGCGATTGAGGCCGATGCCGAGCAACGCATCGACCACCACTTCGGCCGGCGCCAGTGCCGCGTCGAACTCCTCGATGCGACCGCCGACGCCGATGTAGTCGGTGCAGGCGCGCTGCGCCAGCGGCGACTGCGGACCGCGCCCGGGCAACTGCAGCAGGCGCACCTGGCGTCCGGCGCGATGCGCCAGCCGCGCCAGCACGTAGCCATCGCCACCGTTGTTGCCGCTGCCGCAGGCCACCAGGATGCGCTGTGCCTGCGGCCAGCGCTGCAGCAGCGTCTGCCACGCGGCCTGGCCGGCGCGCTGCATCAGCGTGTAGCCGTCGCCGCCCAGCAGCGCGGTGGCCTGCGCATCGATGCGGCGCGCGGCCGCGGTGGCATAGAGATCGAAGCAGTCGTACATGCACGGGATTCTATACTTGCGCGATGTCCGCCCGTCTCGACATCGCCGATCCCCACGCCGCCGCCGCGCGCATCCGCGCGCTGGCGCGCACGTTCGGCTTCCAGCGCTGCGGCATCGCCGGCATCGAACTGCAGCAGGACGAGGCGCATCTGCGCGACTGGCTGCAACAGGGCCTGTACGGCACGATGCACTGGATGGCCCAGCACGGCGACAAGCGCTCGCGCCCGGCGGAGCTGATCCCCGGCACGTTGAGGGTGATCTCGGTGGGCCTGGACTACGGCCGCAATGACGACGATTCGGCCTGGGACACGCTGCACGACGGCGAGCGCGCCTACGTCGCGCGCTATGCGCTGGGCCGCGATTACCACAAGCTGATGCGCAACCGCCTGCAGAAGCTGGCCGAGCGCATCCAGGACGAGATCGGCCCGTTCGGCCACCGCGTGTTCGTCGATTCGGCGCCGGTGCTCGAACGCGCCCTGGCGCGCGACGCCGGCCTGGGCTGGATCGGCAAGCACACCTGCCTGATCGACCGCAACGGCGGTTCCTGGTTCTTCCTCGGCGAGATCTACGTCGACCTGCCGCTGCCGATCGATCCGCCGGCCAGCGCGCACTGCGGCACCTGCACGCGCTGCATCGACGTCTGCCCGACCCAGGCGATCGTCGCGCCGTACCGGCTCGATGCGCGCCGCTGCATCGCCTACCTCACGATCGAGCACGATGGCGCGATTCCCGAGGAACTGCGCCCGGCGATCGGCAACCGCATCTTCGGCTGCGACGACTGCCAGCTGATCTGCCCCTGGAACAAGTTCGCCAAGCGCAGCGACGAGCCGGACTTCCGCGCGCGCAACGACCTGGACAAGGCGACGCTGGCGCAGTTGTTCGCCTGGGAGGAAGACGAATTCCTGCGCCGTACCGAAGGCAGCGCGATCCGCCGCAGCGGCCACGAACGCTGGCTGCGCAATATCGCCGTGGCGCTGGGCAACGCGCCGACCACGCCACAGGTAATGGCCGCGCTCGGCGCGCGCGCGCAGCATCCCTCGCCGCTGGTGCGCGAGCACGTGCAGTGGGCGCTGGCCCGGCACGCAGCCACGTCGACGCAGCCGGACGCAGCTGCCGACGTGCGAGGATAGGCGCCCGTACGCCCTGCACTGCCCGCATGTCCGATCGCGCCGACCAGATCCTCAGCCCCAGCCAGCTCAACACGCTGGCCCGCGACCTGTTGGAGAGCGCCTTCCCGCTGGCCTGGGTGGAGGGCGAACTGGGCAATGTCACCCGGCCCTCGTCCGGCCACCTGTATTTCACCCTGAAGGACGCGCGCGCGCAGGTGCGCTGCGCGATGTTCAAGCCCAAGAGCCAATGGCTGCGGTTCGTGCCGCGCGAAGGCCTGCGGGTGCTGGCGCGCGGGCGCCTGACCCTGTACGAAGCGCGCGGCGACTACCAACTGGTGTTGGACCATCTGGAGGAAGCCGGCGAAGGCGCGCTGCGCCGCGCGTTCGAGGAGCTCAAGGCGCGGCTCGCCGCCGAGGGCCTGTTCGCCAGCGAGCGCAAGCGCGCCCTGCCCGGCTTCGTGCGGCGCCTGGCAGTCATCACCTCGCCCAGCGGCGCTGCCGTGCGCGACGTGCTGAGCGTGCTCGGGCGGCGCATGCCGCTGCTGCAGGTGGACATCCTGCCGAGCCTGGTCCAGGGCGACAGCGCCGCGGCGCAGATCGCCACGTTGCTGCGCCAGGCCGACGCCAGCGGCCGCTACGACGCGATCCTGCTGACCCGCGGCGGCGGCTCGCTGGAGGACCTGTGGGCGTTCAACGACGAACAGCTGGCACGCACGATCGCTGCCGCGGTCACGCCGGTGGTGTCGGCGGTCGGCCACGAGACCGACGTGACCCTGGCCGATTTCGCCGCCGACCTGCGCGCACCCACCCCGTCGGTCGCCGCCGAATTGCTGGTGCCCGACCAGCGCGATCTCGGCGCGCGCCTGCGTGCCCAGCACGCCGCGCTGCTGCGCTGGCAGCAGCACCGGCTGCGGCAAGCGCAGCAACGCGCCGACCGCGCCTTGCTGCGCCTGCAGGCGCAGAGTCCACAAATGCGCCTGCAACTGCTGCAGCGCCGCCAGCACGAGATCGGACGGCGGCTGGCGGCGGTGTGGCGGCAGCAACAAGAACGCCGCCATGCGCAGTTGCGCCATGCCGCCGCGGTGCTGCGCGCCGCACAGCCGCAACGACGGCTGGCGATGCTGCGGGTGCGGCTGCTGGCGCTGGGCCGGCGTCCGCAGGCGGCGATGACGCGGCAACTGCAGGCCGATGCGCAGCGCCTGCGCGCGCTGGCGCGCGCCCTGGAGACGGTCAGCCCGCTGGCCACCGTCGCGCGCGGCTACAGCATCCTGACCCGCGTCGACGACGGCAGCGTGGTGCGCTCGGCCGCCCAGGTGGCGCCCGGCGATCGGCTGCGCGCGCGCCTGGCGGACGGCGAACTGCAACTGCGTGCCGAGGGCGAAGAATGATGCCGCTACCCGCCTCGTCCCCGCGCGCATGACCGACAGCCTCCACGAAGACCGGATCAAGGCGATCCTGCACGGCATGCGCCGCGCCGAACGGCGTCGGGCCGAGCAACGCGCCGGCAACAGCGACCTGTTGTCGCTGATCGACGGCGCCGCCTATGGCGCCCCGGAGGATGCGCAACGGGCACTCGCCTGGCTGGCGCATGACGGCACCCTGGAGCATCTGAACCACGCCGACCTGCACAATGTCGGCGACACCATCTGCGTGGCCTGGAACGGCTGCGGCAGCGATCTGGCGACGCTGTCGCAGTGGTTGCGGGAGATGCGCCTGACCGACGGCCGCGGCGCCCTGCAGGCGCTGCGCGACGGCGACAGCGCGACGCTGCTGGTCACCGCGTTGGCGGCGTTTCCCGTCTGAGGCCGATCGGCCCAGGCGCCCGTCACCCCTGCCCCAGAACGTACTGCCTCAGTTGCGCGATGCGTCGCCGATCAGCGCCGTTCACTCCAACGGCGCGACCACCAGCAGCGGGTCGAGGTCGTAGCCCATCGCCACCGCCTTGGCCTTGATCGCCTCGAACACGCTGCGCTGCATGCGCGGCGAGCGCGACAGCACCCACAGGTACTTGCGTCCCGGCTCGCCGATCAGCGCCCACTGATAATCCGGATCGAGCGCGATCACCCAGTAGTCGGCCCACACCATCGGCAGCCAGGACAGCCAATCCGGCGCGAAGCGCACCTGCAGCCGCCCGGGATGGCCCTCCACCCGCCGTGCCACGCCCTCGGCTGCCAGGGTGGTGCCGTCGGCGGTGCGACAGGCGTTGCGCACGCCAATCTGGCCGTCGTCGCGCAGCACATAGGCCGCAGTGACGTCGCCGACGCATTTCTTTTGGAAGGAGACCGGCAGGTGCGCGATCTCGTGCCACTGCCCGGCATAGCGGCCGAGATCGAACGCGGCGACCGAACTGACCGGCTGCGCGGCACGCAGCGGCGGTGCGAGGCACAACAGGCACGCCAGCAACAGCAGCGCGATCGGCAAAAGACGCATGCGCAGGTTCCGATGGACGGGAAACAGCAGCTTATGCAGGAGCTGCGCAGCGAAGTAAAGCGCGGCGCGAGACGCCGGCGGCGATGGCGTGGATGGTCAGTGGCTCAGGTCGACCATGGCGCGCTGGTCCGGCTGGCCGGCACATTGCACCGGCTCGCGCAGCACCACGCGCTCGACCACGCCGTCGTGCCGCTGCAGATAGGTGTTGACCATGACGCACTCGGCGCCGACCTGCTCGATGTAAGGCGCATCGGCGCCGGGACCGCCCTGCTCGCCCGCATGCTCCCCCTGCTCGGCGGGGGCCGCCATGGCCGCGCCAGCCAGGACCCACAGCAGCGCCACGCCGCTCCATCTCCGTCCGAATCCGCTGGTCATTGGCAGGTCCCCCCGATCGCCCGTGCCTATGATTACGACAGGCAGCGTCATTGATTGAGCGGAAGATCCCGAAAAAACGTGAACTGGGTACGTTTGTCTACAACCGTGGACACACCTTCTTCACGCGACATCGGTCCAGGAGGCCGTCATGGCGGGCGGCACGCATGCGGAAATCTGCATAGCGCGCAGATCCGCACCTCCCCCAGGCGCAGCGCCGCAGACACGATCCGTCGACCCGCCACGCGGCATGGTTCAACACTGGCGCAAGCCTGAAAAAAGAAAGGCCCTACATCGCTGTAGAGCCTTGATATGAATGGTGGCCGAGGACGGAATCGAACCGCCGACACGGGGATTTTCAATCCCCTGCTCTACCAACTGAGCTACTCGGCCACTGCGCAACGCGGCAGGACCGGTGCGAGGACGCGCATCATAGCGAGGCGATCGGGATTGGGCAAGCGCAATGTTGCAGAATTTTCCTACCCACCGCCGAGGCCCGCACCGACGGCGCCCGAATCCTGCACCGGCGATGCTGAGCGCGTCCTCGGCATCCGGCTGGCGCACGGCAGGGACGCACGGTGATGGCCGCCGGCCGGATCGCCGAGGACCGCTCAGGGGCAGGCGCCCTGCGGCACTCCGGGCCTGCCATCGCTGCGCCACCATCGCATCCCGGGGCGTGGTGTAGTCTTCGCCGGTCTTCCCCTCCATGGATTGCGCTCATGCGTCACCCGCTCCGCCTCGGCTTGCTTGTGTTGTGCACCGCGTTGCTCGGCGCCTGCAGCGACGGCATGGTGCGTCGGGTGTCCGACCCGGCCGCCAGCGTGCAGCAACTGACGGTCAATATGGACGGCAGCTGGAAGGTGGACCTGCGCCTGCAGAACTACAGCAGCATCCCGATGCGCTACGACAGCCTGCGCCTGGACCTGGGGGTGGGCGGCGAAGCGGCCGGCACCCTGCAGGCGGCTCCCGGCATCTCGATCGGCCCGGAGACGGCGGATGTGGTGAGCGTGGCGCTTCGCCCCAGCTCCAGCGCGCGCATGGCCGTCGCCGATGCCCTGGCCGGCCGCCGCAGCCTCGAGTACACCCTCAAGGGCAGCATCGCCGCCACGCCCGAGGACAAGAAGCAGCGCAGCTTCGACATCGACGCCCGCAACATGCTCTCGCCGGCGCCCGGCCTGGACGGCGTGCTGCGTTGACCACGCGGTGGCGCTGAAGCGCCACTCCGCCCCGCCTGTCTCGAAAGCGCCGCCCTCGGCTTCGGGGGCGTAGCACGCCTGTGCGTCGACCTGCGCTTCACCGCATCCAGGCGCGTCCTCGACCTTCTCTTTGGCACGCTGGCGCATCGCCCCGTCGGCGCCCGCCCGCGCGTGCGCCTTCCCGCTCCTGTCTTGACCGACCTCGTTCAGCCTGGATTACCGCAAAATTAATACATAAATGTATTATCTACATATGTATAAGATCCCGAGCCGGCCATGAGTCGCTTTGCCGCCACCGAGCAGCGCCTGGACGTGACTGCCCGCAAGCATCCGCCCTTCCCGCGTGAAGCCGCGCTGCTGCTGCGGCTGATCAAGCTGCTGCACAAGCTGAGCCTGGACCAGAGCAACGAGGTGTTGCGGCCCTACGGCCTGAGCTATGCCGAATACAACGTGCTGATGATGATCGACGCCAGTCCGGACGGAACCTTGAACCCGTCCCAGCTCGGCGACGCGGCCGGCGAGAAGTCCGCCAACATCACCCGCCTCACCACGCAACTGGTCGACAAGGGCCTGATCCAGCGCACGCCCAGCGCCGAGGACCGGCGCATGCTGTTGCTGCGCCTGACCGACGCCGGCGAGCGCCTGATCGATGCGTTGATCCCGGCGCTGTGCGCCCAGCTCGACGCTTATGTGCGACATCTGGATCCGGCGGCGATGACGCAGTTGCAGACGCTGTTGAAGGCCTTGTTGCGCGGCGTCGAGGACGCGGCATGAGCACACCGCAGCCCAACGCGACCGCCGCTGCCGACGCCGCACCCGGCCTGCGCACGCTGCTGGCCGACGCCCTGCGCGGCGAAGGCGAGGCCTGGCTGTTCGTGCTGCGCACCCTGCTGTCGATCTATCTGGCCGGCTGGATCGCGCTGCGCCTGGACCTGGCCTCGCCGATGACCGCGATGATCACGGTGGTGGTGGTGATGCACCGGCAGACCGGCATGGTCTTCGCGAAGGGCTTCTACCGGATACTGGGCACGCTGATCGGCAGCGTCGCCGCGCTGACGATGGTGGCGCTGTTCCCGCAGGAGCCGGTGCTGTTCGTGCTGGTGCTGTCGCTGTGGATCGGCGCCTGCACCGGTGGCGCGCTGCTGTACCGCAACTTCAAGGCCTACGCCTTCGTGCTGTCCGGCTACACGGTGGCGCTGATCGCGCTGCCGGCAGTGAACCAGCCGCAGAACGTGTTCAACCTGGTGGTGGCGCGGGTGACCGAGGTGGTGCTGGGCCTGCTGGTGACCGGCATCGTCAGCGACGTGGTGTTTCCCAGCCGGCTGCGCCAGACCCTGCGCGACACGGTGCGCCGCGCTTCCGACGGCTTTCTGGACTTCGTCCGCGACGCCACCGGCGGCCAGTTGCCGCGCGAGGCGATGGAGCAGGCGCACCTGCGTTTCGTGCGCGACGCGGTGACCATCGAGGACCTGCGCAGTTCGGTGGTGTTCGAGGATCCGGAAGCGCGGGCCCGCAGCGGCCGCCTGCGCCTGCTCAACCAGCGCTTCATGGCGGTGTCGACCAGCTTCCAGGCGTTGCACCACTACACCAACCGGCTGCTGCGCAGCGGCGATGGCAACGTGGCCGAGGCGCTGATCGGCCTGTACCGGCCACTCAAGGCCGCGCTCAGCGACCGCGGCGGACGCGAGGGCGCCGCCGCGACCGCGCGCAAGCTGGCCGCCTGCCGCGATGCGCTGGCGACGCGAGCGGCCGCGGCACGCGAGGCGCTCCCGACGGCGCAGCACGAGGGTTTCGACACCGGCGTGTCGCTGCTGCAGCGGTTCTTCGCCGACCTGCACGACTACGTGGCCACCGAAGCGACCCTGGTCGCGTCACAGCAGTGGCGCACACCGCAGGACCGCGGCGACACCGCGGTGTTCGTGCGCGGCAATGACTACGCCGCGGCGGCGCTGACCGCGCTGCGCAGCGCGCTGCTGGTGGCGACGATGTGCTGGCTGTGGATCCAGGCCGGCTGGATCAGCGGCGCCACGGCGGTGTTCCAGGCGGTGGCGCTGAGCGCGATCCTGTCGTCCAGCGCCAATGCACCGGCCGCCGCGCGCTCGCTGTTCAATGGGTTCGTGTTCGGCATCGCACTGGGCGTGGTCTGTCAGTTGCTGGTGCTGCCGCAGATGGACGGCTACGGCCTGTTCGTCGCCGGCACCTTGCCGTTCCTGCTGGTGACCCTGTACCTGGCCTCGAAACCGGCGCTGTACGGCTTCGCCACCGGCGCCAACCTGGCCTTCGTCTCGATCCTGGCGGTCCAGCCCACGCCCACCTTCAACGCCGCGGCCACCTTCAACAGCGTGGTGCCGTTGCTGCTGGGCACCCTGGCGGTGAGCGCGACGTTCGTGTTCGTGCCGCCGGTGATCGGCACCCGCTGGCAGCGCCGGCGCCTGCTGGAGCGGCTGCGGCGGCAGACCACGCTGGCCGCGCGTGCGCCGCTGCCGGGGCTGGCGCTGCGCCTGGAGAGCGTCAACCGCGACCTGTTCCAGCAGATCGTGGCGCACACCCCGCCGGGCAGCGACGAACTGCGCGACCTGCTCGGCTGGGCGCTGTCGGTGCACGAAACCGGGCGCACCCTGGTCGAGCTGCGCCGCGACGCCGCCGAAGGCACGTTGTCGCCACCACTGGCCACCGCGGTGGACGCCGCCGTGCAGGCGCTGGCCGACCTGTATCTCGACCCCGGCCCGCAGCGGCACCGCCAGGCCCTGCAGCGGGTGGAGGCCGCGCTGGCCGCCAGCCAGGTGGAAGGCGCAGTGCCGCTGCGCTGGAAGCCCACCCGCGAGCACCTGTTGCTGCTGCGCGGCGCGCTGCTCGACGCCGATTCCGTTCTCGCCGCGCTGGCCGATACGCCTGCGCCGACCACCACCACGCCAGGAGCCGACGATGCTGCTGCCCGCTGAAATCTCGATCGCCGGGGTGTACGTGCCCGGCCTGCTGGTGCTGGGCCTGGCCCTGCTGCTGGTGGCCTGGGCGCTGGACGCGGTCGCCGGCCGCGCCGGCCTGTACCGCCATGCCTGGCACCCGTCCCTGTTCCGTCTGGCCATCTACGTCGGCGCGTTCGCCGCGCTCGGCCTGCTCCTTTTGCCCTGAGTCCCGCCATGAAGACCCCTGCCCTGATCCGTTTCGCCCTGACCGCCATCGTGGTGCTGGTCGCCGCCCTGCTGGCGCATGCGCTGTGGCGCCATTACATGCTCTCGCCCTGGACCCGCGACGGCCGCGTGCGCGCGGAAGTTGTGCGGATCGCGCCCGACGTGTCCGGCCTGGTCGATGCGGTGGCGGTACGCGACAACCAGCACGTCAAGCGCGGCGACCTGTTGTTCAGCGTGGACCGCAAGCGCTATGAACTGGCGTTGGAAAAGGCCCGCGCCAACCTCGCGGTTGCGCAGGCGCAGGCACGTGCGGCCGGTGCCAGCCTGTCGGCTGCGGCGGCCACCCAGGCGGCCAGCGAAGCCGAGTTCCAGATGCGGCGCGCCCAGGCCGAACGGCGCGCGCGCGCCGCTGCGGTGATCTCCGCAGAGGCACGCTCGGATGCCGAAGCCACCGCGCGTTCGGCGCAGGCCGACGTGCACCGCAGCGCGGCGCTGCGCGGGCAGGCCACCGCGGCGCAGGCGCAGGCAGTGGCGACGGTGGAACAGGCGCAGGCTGCGCTCGACCTGGCCGAGCTGGACCTGCAGCGCACCCAGGTTCGCGCCACCGCCGACGGCTACATCACCAACCTGGAGGTGCGCGTGGGCGACTACGCCCAGGCCGGCGGCGCGCGCCTGGCGCTGGTGCGCGACGATGCGATGTGGGTGTACGGCTATTTCGAGGAAACCAAGCTGCCGCGGGTGCACGTCGGCGATCGTGCCGACATCCGCCTGATGAGCGGCGGGCTGATGCTGCACGGCCAGGTAGAGGGCATCGCCCGCGGCATCGCCGACAGCGACAACCCGACCGGCACCTCGCTGCTGGCCGACGTCAGCCCCACTTTCAACTGGATCCGCCTGGCGCAGCGCGTGCCGGTGCGCATCCGCATCGATCCGGCCAGCGTGCCGCAGGGCACCCTGCTCGCGGCCGGCATGACCGCCACGGTCAGCGTGCATCCGCGGCAGGAGTGATGCGGCGTCTGCAGGAGCGGCTTCAGCCGCGACGGGCTTGCTCGGCAACGCCCATCGCGGCTGAAGCCGCCCCTACTGCTGCAACGATGGATCCCGCGAAGCGGTGGCGGCGACGCGTTACCAGGATGCAGACACCGAGGATCCGCAGCAACGGCATCAATGCACGGCGCAGGCCTCGCACCTGCGCGCGTGCCGTCGTTGCAGCGACCGGCCCTCAGTCCTTCGCCTGCCGATTGACGCCGAGGAAGCGTCCCGCGATCACCGCATAGCCGCTGCGCGACACCGTGCTGCCCGGATCGAAGTAGGCATGCAGAGTCGGCTGCAGGTCCTGCGGCCCCTGGGTCACCGCGAAGCGCGCGTTGAGGATGCCGGCATCCAGCGCCAGCTGCACGTAGCCGCGCAGGTTGCTCGGGATCGCCGCCACGTCCTCGATCGGCAGGCGCTGGTTGTTGTAACTCACCGACAGCGTGCCGTCGAAGGCCAGCGCCTGCGTCTGCAGGCCCAGCGCCTGCACCAGCGAATACGCCAACTGCAGTTTGCTGACCGCGTCGTTGGGGCGGAAATCGCCCGCGACCAGCCCCAGCACCGCCGCCTGGTTCTGCTGCAGGTCGCGCAGCGCCCCGCCCTTGCCCACCGCCGCCTCGGCGAACGGATAGGCCGGGTCGTTGCGGCCGAGCCCGCTGAAGCTGGGCGTGGACGGCAGCGCCTGGCGCACGCCGGCGCCCATCACCAGATAGCGCGCCAATTCCGCGCGCTTGAGCGGATTCTGCGGACGGAACAGGCCGTCGGCGTAGCCGTCCATCAGGCGGTTGGCGACCGCGTACTCCACCGCGCCGCGATCACGGTCGCCACTGGCGACATCGTTGAGGCCGGTGTAGCCGCCGCTGAGCAGGAAATCCAGGGTGCCGCGCACCGTGCCCGGCGCCGCCAGGCCATTGCTGCCCTTCGGGGCCACCGGGACACCGCTGATCGAGCCGATGCCGCGCACGCTGATGGTCCAGGTGCCCGGCTTGCCCGGCGCGCCGACGCTGACCGTGCTGCCCAGCAACGGCAGCGCCACCGGCGAGCCGTGGCTGACGCCGTCCGGATCGGTCAGCACCAATGCCTGCGTGTTGGCGTCGATGGTGGCCTTGGCGCTGACCCAGGCGACGTCCTTGCCGACGGTGAACGCCTGGGTCTGCGGCGTGCCCACCGGCGAGAACGCCACCTCGAACGGCTGGCTGCCGCCGGGCAGCACCAGCGCGTTGCTGTAGAACGGATGCAGGGAATTGACAGTCTTGCCGAAGCCGCTGCGCTGCTTGCTCGCTTCCAGCAGCGCGGCATAGGCGTTCACGTAACCGGCACCGGCCTCCCAGTAGGTGCGCCCGGGGATGTTGGTGGCGGTGCGTTCCAGCAGATCCTTGACCTGGTCCGGGGTCAGGTCCGGGTTGGCCTCCAGCAGCAGCGCGACGATGCCGGCCACATGCGGCGTGGCCATCGAGGTGCCGCTCATCGTGGTGTAGAACGGCAATTGCGCGGGCGCAATCAGCTTGCTGTCCTTGTCCGCGGCCAGCGGCGGCAACGCGCCGGTGGAATCGCGGGTGGACACGATATCCACGCCGGGCGCGGTGATCGTCGGCTCGTTGAGATAGGTCCAGGTCTTGCCGTCGGCCATGGTGAAGCTGCCGCTCTCGCCGCGCTTGCCGCGCGAGGAGAAGTCGGCCAGCGTGCCGTCCTTCTCGCCAGCCGCCACCGAGATCACCCACGGCGCCTGCGCGTACGGATTGTGCGTGTCCTCGTTGGGGCCGTCGTTGCCGGCGGCGAACACGCTGACGATGCCGCGCTTGTACAGTTCATAGGTGGCGACGTTGACCGGGTTCTGCGGATCGAACTTGCCCGACGAGCCCCAGGAATTGCTGGTGACGCGGATCGGATCCTTGAAGCTGAACTGGTGCGTGGCGGCATAGTCCAGGCCGCCGACCGCGTCCAGGATCAGCAGCACCGCGCCGGATCCGTAGCCGACCAGGCTGGCGCCGGTCGCCACGCCGCGGTAGGCGCCGTTGGACTGCGCACCGGTGCCGCCAACCGTGCCCGCGCAATGGGTGCCATGGCCGGAGCCGAGGTCGGTGTTGGGCACGCCTTCCGCATAGGTGATCGGCAGCATCGCGTCGACGTTGGCCAGGTTGGTGGTGCCCAGCACGTTCTGCACGACGCGGGTGCCATAGGCGAGATCGCGATGGGTGGCATCGATGCCGGAGTCGTTGATCATCACCCCGACGCCGCGGCCGCTGTACGGCAGCGCGCGGCCGAAATCGCCGGGATTGCCCTGCGCGCGGTCCACACCGGTCAGTTCGCGCGCTTCCTTGTTGAAATAGCGCAGCGGCGCGTTGTAGTAGATCGAGGCGACGTCGTCGCGCTGCGCCAGCGCGCGGATCTCGGCCGGCGTGGCCAGCGCGCCGGCGATCGGCAGCGTGCGCATGGTGATCCCGCGGGTGATGCCCAGCGCATGCAGCGCGGTGAGCTGCGAGGCCGACACCGGCCCGGACTGATCGTAGGTGATCACGATCTGCAGCTCGTCTGCCGCAGGCGCAGCGGCGAGCTTGGCCTCCAGCAGTTGGTCGAGATGTGCGGCGGCCACGGCGTCGCCGACGACGAAGGTGCCGCCGGCAAGGACGGCGCAGATGCCGATGGCAAGAACGGGACGACGAATGGACATTGCGGAGTCTCCGGATCGTGGAAGCCCGGAACGGGCGGTCGCCGCAGCGTGCGGGGCGCGCCGATGCGCGGCCAATCCGGTATCGCACCCATGCCGGCCGGGTGGAAACACTCAGCCGCGGCGCATGCAACCACCACGGGATGGAGGGTGCGCTCTCCTGTCGCCGCGCGCGCGGCAGTCGGCGTCGCACGGCGCGCCACACGCCGGGGCATGCCACCCGATCCAGCGAACACCGCGGCTGGAACGGCAACAGAGTGCATTGCAGGCAGAAGGCGCCGACATGCGGCAAAGACAGGGTGCGGCAGCGGCAGCGGCGTGCCTGATCCGACGCATTCGGCGCGCGGTGCGGCCGAGCGGGATGCGGGACGTGCGGGGCCCGTTCCGATTCCCGGACGCCATTCCGGGGAGCGGTGGAACCCCGCACGTCCAGCACGGGGGATCGCGGTGGCTGCCGACCACGCCGCCGAACGGCGACGGCGTGATCGAAGGCAACCGCGAAAACGTCAACGACATCAGTCGATCGGACGGCGCTTCATTTCGTCGAAGAACGGCGGCGTCCGGACTGCATCGCAAGCACCGACTCGGCGGTCGACTGCGCTTGCGGCGGATCGGGCGGACGCTGGCGCCCGCCCGATCCGGTCACTTCTTGCTGGCCTCGCGCAGCGCCGAGTAGGCGTTGAGGTAGCCGGCGCCAACTTCCCAGGAGGCGCGCCCCGCCATCGGCGTGGCCGTGCGCTCGATCAGGTCCTTGACCTGGTCCGGGGTCAGGTTCGGATTGGCCTCCAGCACCAGCGCCACCACACCCGCCACATGCGGCGTGGCCATCGAGGTGCCGCTCATGGTGGTGTAGAACGGCAGCTGCGCCGGCGCGATCAGCTTCTCGTCCTTCTGTGCCGCCAGCGGCGGCAGCAGGCCGGTGGAGGCGCGGGTGGAGATGATGTCCACGCCCGGCGCGGTGATGCTGGGCTCGTTGATGTGGGTCCAGCTCTTGCCGTCGGCGGTGGTGAAGGTATCGCGCTCGCCGGCCTTGCCGCGCGAGGAGAAGTCGGCCAGGGTGCCGTCGACGTTGCCGGCGGCGACCGAGATCACCCACGGCGCCTGTGCGTACGGATTGTGGGTGTCCTCCTTGGGACCGTCGTTGCCGGCGGCGAACACGCTGACGATGCCGCGCTTGTACAGCTCGTAGGTGGCCACGTTGACCGGGTCGGCCGGGTCGAACTTGCCGGACGTGCCCCAGGAGTTGCTGACGACGCGGATCGGATCCTTGAAGCTGTTCTGGTGCGAGGCCGCGTAGTCCAGGCCGCCCACCGCGTCCAGCACCAGCAGCACGCCGCTGGAGCCGTAGCCGACCAGGCTGGCGCCGGTGGCCACGCCGCGGTACTTGCCGCCGGACTGCGCGCCACTGCCGCCGACCGTGCCGGCGCAGTGGGTGCCATGGCCGGAGCCGGCGTCGGTGTTCGGCACGCCTTCCACGTAGGTGACCGGCAGCATCGAATTCAGATTGTGCAGGTTGGTGTTGGCCAGCACGTTCTGCACCACGCGGTCGCCGTAGGCCAGGTCGCGGTGGGTGGCGTCGATGCCCGAGTCGTTGATCAGCACGCCGACGCCGCGGCCGGTGTACGGCACGGTGCGGCCGAAGTCGCCCGGATTGCTCTGCGCGCGGTCGACCCCGGTCGCCTCGCGCGCGTCCTGGTTGAAGTAGCGCAGCGGCGCGTTGTAGTAGATCGAGGCGACGTCGTCGCGCTCGGCCAGCGCCAGGATCTCTTCGGGCGTGGCCAGCGCGCCGGCGATCGGCAGGGTCTGCATGCTGACGCCGCGGGTGATGCCCAGCGCCTTCAGCGCGGTCAGCTGCGCCGCCGAGACCGGCTTGGATTGCTTGTAGGTGATGACGATCTGCAGTTCGTCGGTCAGCGGCGCATTGGCCAGCTTGGACTCCAGCAGGCTGTCCAGATGCGCGGCGGCTTCGGCCTTGCCGCCGGCCAGGATACCGCTGGCGAGGACGGCGCAAATGCCGATGGCGAGAGCGGGACGACGGATAGGCATCTGGAATCTCCGGTGAGTGGGCCCAGGATGGGCGGGTGACTGCAGCCTGACGCGGCGGCACGGCGGCGCCTATCCGGGATCGCCCCTAGCCGTCGTGAGTGGAAACACCCAGGGCCGCGTGCATCGCCCGTACGGATCGGTATGATCCAGGCGTAGGCCGCTGCCTCGCCGCGTCGCCGGGCGGAACGCGGGTGCGGTGCGCGGTGCCGGCACATGCAACAGGGGGTTTCAGATGCACACGATGTTCGCAAGGGTTTGCCTGCTGTTCTGCGCCGTGGCGGCGCCCGGCGGGCTCGCCGCGCAACCGCTGCCGGTGCAGGTGGAGGTGAGCGGCAACGTGGCGACGGCGGCGATCGGCGCCGCTCCGCACCCGCTGGCCGAGGTGACGCTGGAATTCGACAGCGCCAGCGATCTCAACCCGGGTAGCCTGGGCCTGAGCGCAGAGCTGCTGACCCCGGCACAGGTCACTGCCTTGCTGCCGCGACTGCCCAGCACGCAAGCCGGCCAGGTGCCAGCGCAGTTGCCGCTGCTGATCACGGTGACGCCGCCGCCGAACGGTGGCCTGTCGTTCCGCCGGGTCGTGCATGTGGAACTGCACACGCATGCGCTGGCCTACACCGCCGACAGCACCCTGCGCCTGGTCAAAGCGCCGCTGGGAGGCGATTTCCGCGACATCACCGACGAGATCGCGCCCGGCAGCGTGCGCGCCCGCGGCACCACCGGCGGCTTCTCGCAGTTCATCGTGATCCACGACCTGCGCCCGACCGCCACGGTGGTGGCCGCCAAATTGAACCGTCTGCAAACGCTGGTGGCGCAGTTGCCGGCCAGCGAGGCAGCACCGCTGGCGAGCATGCTGAACAGCGTGCAGAGCACCCTGGCCAATGCCGACTACACCGCCGCCACGGTGGCGCTGGACGGGTTCCGCGAGCAAGTGTCGGCGCGCGCCGGCCAGGGCATCGCGCAGACCTGGAACGCCGGCATGAGCGAGGGCAACCCCGCCGGCGAACTGCTGGCCGGCGCGGCGACCCTGCGCTTCTCCATCGACTACCAACGCCTCTACGCGCCTTGAGCGCTGCGGGACCGGTCACGCACGACTCCACGAAGGACATCCCGCGATGCCCGCGCGCCTGACCGCCTACCTGCCCGACGCGCCGGCGCCGACGCTGCTGCTCACCGCCGGGCAGACGCTGGCGATCGGCCGCGCGGCGGACAACGCGCTGGCGCTGGAACATCCCTCGGTGTCGCGCTGGCATGCGCGGCTGCAGCCGCAGGCCGACGGCCACTGGCAGCTGCACGACCTGGGCAGCAAGAACGGCAGCTTCCGCGACGGGGTGCGCGTGGCCGCACCGATCGCGTTGGAGACGGCGACCTGGCTGCGCTTCGGCGACATCTACGCCGAGTTCGCCCCGCTCAGCGCGGCCGATGCGGAACAGGCCGAGCGCCGCCAGCGCGCCCGCTGCGATCGCGCCACCGCGCTCACCCAGGGGCTGGCCCAGGTCGGTGGACTCGACGACCTGCTCGGCGCCAGCCTGGACGCGGTGGTCGAACTGGCCCAGGCCGAACGCGGCGTGCTGGTCCTGGCCGAACCGCAGGGCCCGCGTATCGCCGCCAGCCATGGCACCGGGCCGATGCCGCTGCAGCGCGGCCTCGCCGGCAGCGAGGGGGCGCTGCAACGGGCCCTGCGCGACGGCCGGGCCACCGTGGCCCACGACGTCGGCGGCGTGCCCTGGCTGGCCGAGCGTGCCTCGGTCTGCGCCGCCGGCCTGCGCACTATGCTGTGCCTGCCACTGCGCGACGGCACGCGCGTGCTCGGCGCGATCTATGCCGACAGCCGCCGCGCCGGCAGCGCCATCGGCGCGCTGGACATGCAGCTGCTCGAGGCCTTCTGCGAGCGCGCCGCGCTGTGGATCGCCGCACGCCAGGCGCTGCGCGACAGCGGCGCCGAGGTCGGGCCGGCATGAGCGACGCGGCCACCGCCACCGGCCTGTATGCGCAGGAAAATCTGACCCCGGGCGAGGTGCTGGCCGGCCGCTTCCGCATCGAACGCCTGCTCGGCATCGGCGGCATGGGCCTGGTGTACCTGGCCCACGACCAGGCGCTGGGCATCGACGTGGCGGTGAAGCTGCTGCGCCCGGAACTGGCGCAACGGCCGCAGGCGTTCGCCCGCTTCCGCCAGGAACTGCTGCTGGCACGGCAGGTGTCCAGCCCGCACGTGGTGCGCATCCACGACCTGGCCGAGCACGCCGGGCGCTGGCTGATCAGCATGGACTACGTGGACGGCGAATCGCTGGAAGCGCGGCTGCAGCGCGAGGAACGGCTGGATGTCGACACCGCCCTGCGCATCGCCGGCGGCATCGCCCGCGGCCTGCAGGCGGCGCATGCGCGCGGCGTCGTGCACCGCGACCTCAAGCCGGCCAACATCCTGCTGCAGCGCGACGGCGATGCGCTGATCAGCGACTTCGGCGTGGCCTGTTCGATGGCCAGCAGCGGCCTCGGCGCGACCCTGGGCAATGTCATCGGCACGCCCGCCTACCTGTCGCCGGAACAGGCGCGCGGCGATGCGCTCGACCCGCGCAGCGACCTCTACGCGCTGGGCCTGATCCTGTACGAGATGCTCGCCGGGCAGGTGCCGTTCGCCGGCGGCACCCTGTCCGAGACCCTGGCCCAGCGCATGCTGCGCGAGCCGCCGCCAGTGGACCGGCTGCGCGCGGACGTACCGGCCTGGCTGGTGCGGCTGCTGCAGCGGCTGCTGCGCCCGCAGCCGCGCGATCGGCTGCAGAATGCTGGCGAGGTGATCGTGGCGATCGAGCGCCGGCAACTGCCGCGCGATCGCCGTCGCTGGCGCCGGGTCGGCCTGGGCCTGGCCGCGACCCTGGCCGGCGCCGCCCTGCTCGGCGCCGGCGCCTGGCAATGGCAGGCGCAACGCACCAGTGCGCCGCCGCTGGCGGCCGTGGAGCCGTTGCCGCGCCTGCTGGTGCTGCCGCTGGCCGGCGACCCGGCCAGCGCCGAACAACGCCTGGCGCTGGGCGCCTGGCTGCGCGGCAGCCTGGGCGAAACGCTGACCGTGGTCGACGACGAACGCACCCGCCAGGCCCTGCGCCAGTACGACCCCACCGGCCAGGCGCCGCTGGACGTCAAGGCGCTGCGCCGGCTCGCCTCGGCGCAGCGCGTGCTGCAGCCGAGCCTGCAACGCCAGGGCGCCGGCTGGCGCCTGCAGGCGCTGCTGCATCCGCCCAGCGGCGCGGCGCAGCACATCGACGGACCGACCGCCACCGATCCGGCCGCGGCCTACGCCGCCTGGCTGCCGATCGCATCCAAGGCGCTGCTCGCCGACGGCGCTGCCCTGCCCGACGACCTGCCTGCGCCCGCCGCCCTGCAGGCCTATGCGCGCGGCCTGGCGGCGCGGCAACGCGATGACAGCGCGCAGGCGCTGCAGCAGTTCGCCGCGGCCAGCGCACAGGCACCGCAATCGGCACCATTGCGCCTGGCCGAGGTGGTCGCGGCGCAGGCCATCGGCGAGGAACAGAAGGCGCGTGAGGCACTGGATGCGCGCGCGCCCGTGGCGCCGGCACGGCGGCGCACGCTGGCGCTGCTGGCGGCGCTGCGCCTGGAGGCCGAAGACGATCTCGCCGCCGCCGACCGCGCCTGGCAGGTGCTGGCCACGGCCCGGCCCGACGACAGCGTGGTGCAACTGCAGGTCGCACGCGTCCAGGCGCAGACAGGCCACCTGGACGCAGCGCGCGACCGCCTGCGCACGCTGGCGCAGCGCGATCCCGACGACCCACGGTTGTGGCTGGCGCTGGGCAAGCTGGCGATCCTCAGCGGCAACGCCGCCACCGCGGTGGACGAGGACCTGCTGCGTGCGCAACTGCTGTTCCGCCGCGGGCGCGACCTCTATGGCGAAGCGGAAACGGTGAACGCGCTGGGCGTGGGCTATGGCCGTCTCGGCCTGGCGCAGCAGGCGCAGGCGCAGTATCTGCGCGCCGTGGAGCTGCGCCGGCAGGTCGGCAATCGCCGTGGCGTCGCCACCAGCCTGCGCAACCTGGCCGGCACGCTGAGCATCGGTGGCGCCTTCGCCGAAGCCGAACAGAAGCTGCAGCAGGCACAGGCCCTGTACGCCGAGCTGGGCGACCGCGATGGCCAGGCCGCCGCCGCCAACGAACTCGGCCTGCTGGCCGAGGAGCGCGGCGATTATCCGCAGGCGCTGCAGGCGTTCCGCGGTGCGCTGTCGGCCTGGCGCGCGCTCGGCGATGCGCACGGCGTCGCCGAGACGCTCAACAACATCGGCTTCGCGCACTTCCAGTTGGGCGACCTGGACAGCGCCCAGGCGTTCTGGGAACAGGCCGCACGCGCCTACGCCGACCTCAACGACGCCACCGGCCGCGTGCGCACCGCGCAGAACCTCGGCCTGCTCGCCACCGCGCGCGGCCACTGGGCGCAGGCGCAGAGCTTGCTGACCCAGGCCCTGCGCGAGGCCGAACGCCACCAGATGCTCGAGGAAGTGGCGGTGAGCCGGCGCAACCTGGCCGAACTGGCGTTCTGGCAGGGCCAGCGCGCGGTGGCGCTGACCGAACTGGACCAGGCACAACGGCTGTTCCAGCAGAGCCGCGACCAGCGCGGCCAGACCGACATCGCGCTGTTGCGCGCGCAGGTGTGGCTGGCGCTGGACGACCCGGCGCAGGCGCGGCTGGCGCTGCAGCAGGTGCAGCGGCAAGCGCCCGCCTCGGTGTCCAGCGAACAGCGCGCCGGTGCCGCGCTGCTGCAGGCGCAACTGGACGAGCGCGACGGCAATGCCGCTGCAGCCGCCGCGTCGCTGCGCCAGGCCGAGGCGCTGGCGCGCGCCAGCGGCACCCGCCTGCTGCAACTGCAGGTGCAGGTGCGTGCGGCGCACGACGAACCCGCGCTCGCCGCGCTGGAGGGCGACGTCGCCCGCCTGGGCAACGCCGGGCTGCGCCTGCGCTATCTTCAGCAGGCGCTGCGCTACGGTGCGGCCGACCAGGTGGCGGCGCGCTACGCGCAGGCTCAGGCCCTGCTGCTGCGCGGCAGCCCACTGTTCGCCGCGACGCTGCACGCACAGGCCGCGCAACGCCTGGAGGCGCTCGGCGACCACGCCGCCGCGCAACGCGCCCGCCGCGCCGCGGCGCAGGCCGCCGACGGTTCGTCTGTCGCACGCGCGGGCACCACGCCATGACCGACGCAACCGCCGCCGACCGCTACCGCCTGCTGCTGCAGCGCCTGGAAGCCAACGAGCGCGAGTTCCGCCGCCTCGGCCGCGCGGTGGTCAAGGTCCAGGAGGACGAGCGTCGGCGCCTGGCGCGCGAGCTGCACGACGGCGTCGGCCAGAACCTCACCGTGCTCAAGCACCGGCTGGCGCAACTGGGCGCGGCGCTCGGCAGCGCCGAGGCGGCGCTGCGCACACCGCTGGAGGAGGCCATCCAACTGTGCACGCAGGCACTGGAAGACACCCGGCAGATGTCGCGGCTGCTGCGCCCGCCGATCCTCGACGACCTGGGGCTGGAGGCCGCGCTGGGTTGGCTCGGCCGCAGCCAGTCCGCCGCCGGCGCCATCCCGGTCGCGGTCGAGATCGGCCCGCTGCCGGCGCTGGACGAAGCGCTGCAGACCCTGCTGTTCCGCAGCGCGCAGGAGGCGCTGACCAATGCGCTGAAGCACGCGGCTGCGCAGTCGGTGCTGCTGCGGCTGGTCGCCCGCGACGGCTGGGCGCAGTTGCAGGTACTCGACGACGGCCGCGGCTTCGATCCGCAGCAGGCGCTGGCGGCCGGTGGCAGCGGCCTGAGCGGACTGCGCGAACGCCTGCGCCTGAGCGGCGGCAGCCTGCGCCTGCAATCGTCGCCGGGCGAAGGCTGCTGCGTGCAGATCCGGGTCCCGCTGGAGGCCGATTGAACGTCATTGCCCTCCCCCATGCCGGCAACCGCACGGCCCTGCAGGCAACGCGATCGGCGGCGCCGCAACAAGCTGCCGCCCGCCCCGGCAACCACCACGGACGCACACCGGCATGAACGCCCCGATCCGTGTCCTCATCGCCGACGACCACACCCTGGTGCGCGAAAGCCTGGTCGCTGTGCTCGACGCCGTGGCCGGCATCCAGGTGGTGGCGCAGGCCGCCGACGGCATCGAGGCGCTGGCCAAGGCCGAGGCGACCCGCCCGGACGTGGCGATCGTGGACATCTCCATGCCGCGGCTCAACGGCATCGACGTGGTGCGGCGGCTGGGCGAGATCGTGCCGCTTGCGCGGATCCTGGTGCTGACCATGCACGAGGAGCACGAGTACGTGCTGCACGCGGTGCGCGCCGGCGCCTCCGGCTACCTGCTCAAGGACAGCGCCAGCGCCGACCTGATCGCCGCCGTGCGCAACCTGCACGCCGGCCGCGGCCACTTCTCGCCGCAGGCGGCGCAGGCGCTGGTGACGCAGATGCAGCAGCCGCAGGCGCTGCCGCCCGACCCCTACCGCAGCCTGACCGCGCGCGAGCGCGAGGTGTTCCACCTGATCGTGGAAGGCCGCACCACCAAGGAAATCGCGCGGGTGCTGCAGATCAGCGTCAAGACCGCCGAGAACCACCGCTTCCGCGTGCTCAACAAGCTGGGCATGCGCAATACCGCCGAACTGGTGCGCTACGCCGTGCGCCACCGCCTGCTCGACTGAACGGCCGCACGCAGGCGCGCCTTCGCCGCGGCTGCGCATACTCCATACGCCATAGTATCCTGACGCCCTCGGCCGCGCCGCGGCCCTAGCCACGAGCGATCGCATGAGCACCTATCAAGCCCCGTTGACCGATCTCCGCTTCGCGCTGCACGACGTGCTGCAGGTGGAGGCGCTGTTCGCCCGCCTCGGCCATGCCGACGCCAATGCCGAACTGATCGACGCGGTGCTGGAGGAAGCGGCGCGCTTCACCGGCACCGTGCTGGCGCCGCTGAACCGGGTCGGCGACGAGCACGGCTGCACCCTGGACAAGGCCACCGGCGCGGTCACCACCGCCCCCGGCTTCCGCGAGGCCTACCAGCAGTTCGCCGAGGGCGGCTGGACCGGGCTGACCGCCGCCGCCGAGTTCGGCGGCCAGGGCCTGCCGCACACCCTGGGCGTGCCGCTCAACGAGATGGTCAACGCCGCCAACCTGGCCTGGGGCAACTTCCCGCTGCTGTCGCACGGCGCGGTCGAGGCACTCAAGCAGCACGGCGAGGCCTGGCAGCAGGAGGTGTTCCTGAAGCCGCTGGTGGACGGCCGCTGGACCGGCACCATGTGCCTGACCGAGCCGCATTGCGGCACCGACCTGGGGCTGCTCAAGACCCGCGCCGAACCCAACGCCGATGGCAGCTGGTCGGTCAGCGGCACCAAGATCTTCATCACCGCCGGCGAGCACGACTTCACCGACAACATCGTGCACCTGGTGCTGGCACGGCTGCCGGACGCTCCGGCCGGGGCCAAGGGCATCTCGCTGCTGGTGGTGCCGAAGTTCAAGGTCGCCCGCGACGGCAGCGTCGGCGAGCGCAACGCGCTGCGCTGCGGCTCGCTGGAACACAAGATGGGCATCCACGGCTCGTCCACCTGCGTGATGAACTTCGACGGCGCCCAGGGTTACCTGGTCGGGCAGCCGCACAAGGGCCTGCAGGCCATGTTCACCATGATGAACACCGCGCGCCTCGGGGTCGGCCTGCAGGGCATCGGCCTGTCCGAGCGCGCCTACCAGAACGCGCTGCGCTACGCCCGCGAGCGCCTGCAGTCGCGTTCGCTCAGCGGCGCCAAGCTGCCGGAGAAACCCGCCGACCCGATCCTGGTGCATCCGGACGTGCGCCGGATGCTGCTGACGGTGAAGGCGCTGACCGAAGGCAGCCGCCTGCTGGCGCTGCACGCGGCCACCCTGATCGACATCGCGCACAGCGCGCAGGATCCGGCCGAGCGCGAGCAGGCCGATGTGCTGGTCAGCTTCCTCACCCCGATCTCCAAGGCCTGCCAGACCGAATGGGCGGTGGAGAACACCTACCACGCGCTGCAGTGCTTCGGCGGCCACGGCTACATCCACGAGCACGGCATGGAGCAGCTGGCCCGCGATGCGCGCATCACCACCCTGTACGAAGGCACCACCGGCATCCAGGCACTGGACCTGATCGGGCGCAAGACCGCGTCCAGCCAGGGCGCCGGGCTGAAGCTGTTCCTGGCGCAGATCGAGGCCTTCCTGACCGAGCACGCCGACAACCCGGCGGTGGCCGAGTTCATCGCCCCGCTGCGCGAGAAGGCCGCCGAGTGGGCGGCGCTGACCAAGCGCATCCTGCAGCGCGCCGCCGGCAATCCCGAGGAACTGGGCGCGGCCAGCTACGACTACGTGTTCTATTCCGGCTACGTGGTGCTGGCCTACTGGTGGGCGCGCAGCGTCGCCGCGGCCGAGGCCTCAGCGCACGGCGAGGCGTTCAAGCAGTCCAAGCGCGAGACCGCGCGCTTCTACTACGCGCGCCTGCTGCCGCGCACGCTGACCCACGCCGCGGCCATCGACAGCGGCGCCGCGCCGCTGATGGCGCTGGCCGACGCGCAATTCTGAGTCGCACATCCAGGTCCGAACGCAGCCCCGGCACGCACGCCGTGCCGGGGTTGCAACGCCCGCCACGGCCGATACACAAACCGTCACCAATCGGGTATAAGCTGTCTTCCCGATGGAGACAGACACAACAACGCTTGGTCTGATCGATACCGGGGCCTGCGGCGCCTCGGCCGCGGTCCCGTCGCCTGCGGCGTCCCCTTCCCACCTGCCTTCGGTCCGGCTGCTGTCGCTGGACGCGCATGGCCGCGTGCTGGACTGGATCAACTGGCAGGACGCGGCCTGTCTGTATGCGCGTGGCGCGGTCGCCTGGACCCTCGGCGAGCCGTGCATGCACATCCATGGCGGCATCAGCCGCGCCAGCGGCGAGCGCAGCGTGCTGGAGCTGCATCCGATCATCGCCGCGCGCGGCCACGCGCATGCGCGTGCGCTCGACCCCACTCCGACCCTGACCAATACCGCGCTGTTCGCCCGCGACGCGCAGCTGTGCCTGTATTGCGGCCAGCAGTTCAGCCGCCCGCAACTGACGCGCGACCACGTGCTGCCGGTGTCCAAGGGCGGCCGCGACATCTGGGAGAACGTGGTTACCGCGTGCTTCCACTGCAATTCGCGCAAGGGCAACCGCACCCCGCAGCAGGCGTCGATGCCGTTGCTGGCGGTGCCGTATCGGCCAAGCTGGATCGAGCATCTGATCCTGTCCAACCGCAACATCCTGGCCGACCAGATGTCGTTCCTGAAGGCGCAGTTGCCGAAGCGCTCCAAGCTCTCGTTATAGCCGCGCGGCCTCACGCCGCCGTCACGCCCGCTGCGACGGATTGCCGCACCCCGGGCAAAACAGCCCATCCACGCGCCCGCGACCGCACGGGTTGATTGCGTGTGCCCGGAATGGAGAGGAAAATGACAGGTCCGCTGAACCTCCATTCCGATGATCGACCCCACCCGCTATCCGCGCCTCTCGCGCATCCAGGTCCCCGAAGAACTGCGTCGCTTCGATGAATCGGAGCTGCCGGCCATCGCCGAGGAACTGCGCGCCTTTCTGATCGAGTGCGTCGGCAAGAGCGGCGGCCACTTCGGCGCCGGCCTGGGCGTGATCGAGCTCACCGTCGCCCTGCACTACCTGTACGACACGCCGGTCGACCAACTGGTGTGGGACGTCGGCCACCAGACCTATCCGCACAAGATCCTGACCGGGCGCCGCGACCGCATCCACACCGTCAAGCAGGCCGATGGCGTGGCGCCGTTCCCCAAGCGCGAGGAAAGCGAGTACGACACCTTCGGCGTCGGCCACTCCTCCACCTCGATCTCGGCCGCACTGGGCATGGCGGTGGCGCTGCAGCGCATGGGCGACGAACGCAAGGTGGTGGCGGTGATCGGCGACGGCGCGATGACCGCGGGCATGGCCTACGAAGCGCTGAACCACGCCGGCGGCATGGACCCGGAACCGAACCTGCTGGTGATCCTCAACGACAACCGCATGTCGATCTCCGAGGCGGTCGGCGGGGTCACCAAGATGCTGGGCCGGATGAGCGGCAGCAAGACCCTCAATGCCATCCGCGAGGGCGGCAAGAAGATCCTCGGCGACAAGAAGAGCAACCCCACCGCACGCTTCGTGCGCCGCTGGGAAGAGCACTGGAAGGGCATGTTCGTGCCGTCCACGCTGTTCGAGGAAATGGGCTTCCACTACACCGGCCCGATCGACGGCCACGACCTGCCGGCGCTGCTGGGCGCGTTGAAGACGCTCAAGACCCTCAAGGGTCCGCAGTTGCTGCACGTCATCACCACCAAGGGCAAGGGCTACGAACTGGCCGAGGGCGACCAGATCGGCTACCACGCGGTCGGCCCGTTCGATCCGAGCAAGGGCCTGGTGGCCAAGCCGGGCGCCAAGGCGCCGACCTACACCGACGTGTTCGGCGACTGGATCTGCGACATGGCCGCGGCCGAGCCGGCGCTGCTGGCGATCACCCCGGCGATGCGCGAAGGCTCGGGCCTGGTGCGCTTCAGCAAGGAATACCCGCAGCGCTATTTCGACGTGGCCATCGCCGAGCAGCATGCGGTGACCCTGGCCGCCGGCATGGCCGTGCACGGCGCCAAGCCTGTCGTGGCGATCTATTCCACCTTCCTGCAGCGCGGCTACGACCAGCTGGTGCACGACGTTGCGGTGCAGCAGCTCGACGTGCTGTTCGCGATCGACCGCGGCGGCGTGGTCGGCCCGGACGGCGCCACCCATGCCGGCAACCTGGACCTGAGTTTCCTGCGCTGCGTGCCGCACCTGGTGGTGATGGCGCCGGCCGACGAAGCCGAGTGCCGGCAACTGCTCAGCACCGGCCTGCGCCATCCCGGTCCGGCCGCGGTGCGCTACCCGCGCGGCACCGGCCCCGGGATCGCGCCGGGGAGCACGCTGGACACCCTGCCGATTGGCAAGGCCCAGCTGCGCGCTCAGGGCCACAGCGTGGCGCTGCTGGCGTTCGGCGCGACCCTGGCGGCGGCCGAACAGGTCGGCCGCGAGCTCGGCCTGAGCGTGGTCAACATGCGCTTCGTCAAGCCGCTGGACCGCACCCTGCTGCTGGAACTGGCGCAGAGCCACGAAGGCTTCGTGACCATCGAGGACAACGTGGTGGCCGGCGGTGCCGGCTCCGGCGTGGCCGAACTGTTCAACGCCGAAGGCGTGCTGCGCCCGGTGCTGCACTTGGGCCTGCCCGACGCGTTCCAGCACCACGCCAGCCGCGAGCAATTGCTCGCCGAAGCCGGCATCGACGCCGCCGGCATCCGCGCCGCGGTACTGAAGCGCTGGCCGCAACTGGGCACCAGCGCCAGCGCACCGCGCACTGCGGCAGGCTGACCGCCGCGGTCACCGGAGACGGCACGGCGTCAGCGCATGCCGTCTCCGCTTGTTTGCGCCTGCGCGCACGGCTCTGCATGCCCACCACGAGACGTGTCGTCCCATGGGTCGACACGTCTCGCGTACACGCTAAGGCGCGATCACCTCGGCGCCGCTGGCGCGTAGCCGATCCAGCGGCCCACCCGACTCCTGCAGGGTCTGCATCGGCAACGCCGCGAAACTGGAACGATTCTGCGCCAGCGCCCGCTCGGCTTCGCGCAGCCAGGCCGCCATCGCCCGCTGGCGCACATCGCCCAGGCCCAGCTTGCGCGCGATCGCCGCTTCGCCGACCGCATCCAGGCAGATCCGGTACTGGTCGTTGGCCGGCAGCGTGGCCAGCGTATCCAGATCGCCCTCGGACCAGGCGTTAGCGCGCTGGCGCATCGTCTCCAGGTCGCGATCGATAACCTGCAGCGTGCGGGCGAAACAGGCACTGTCGTTGAGCGAGGTCGCCCGAAATTCCTGCAGCGCGCGCTTGGCGTCGGGGATCTTGACCTCCACCACCACCGGCACGATCGGCACCCTGGCGCGCTTGGCCGCTCGCTCGATCACCGGCTGCACCACGCTGCCCTGGCTCAGGCCGGAGGTGCGCATCGCCGCCTCGTACAGTTCCTGCGCCGCGAACACCGGCCGCCAGCGTTCCACGCTGGCATCGCGGCCCAGGTAACGTGCCTTCAGCGGCAGCCAGCGCGCATACAGGTCAGGCGGCAGCACCTGCTGCAGGGTGCGGTCATCGGGATTGCGCCGCGCCTTGAGCAGGGACGGCAGCAGCATCAAGCTGCGGAACATGCCCAGGCCCGAGTCCAGGGTGACGCTCGGCGCTGCGATCACTTCCTGCGACTGGGCGATCACCCGCTCCACTTCGCCCGATTCCCACTGCATGCGCTTGGGCAGCGGCGACACCGTGCCGAGGATCCACAACACGTGATCGCCGCGGCGGACCTGCCACAGGCCCGGGCCGGGCTGGCGCCCGCTCACCAGCACCGCTTCCAGGTCGACCACCGGTGGGTTCGCCGGCGCGACCGGCTGCGCGGTCTGGGCCTGCACGATGGGCACAGTTGCCGCCAGCAAGGCCGCGACCAGGCACACCACCGGGCCGCGCCGGCGCGCGATGGTTCTCTGGACAATCGCCGCGCGCGCCGCGCTCGGTCCCGGCATCAGTCCGCCAGTTTCGGCAGGTGCGCCGCCAGCGGATCGGCCGCGGCCAACAGTTCGAAGCGCTCCCACAGGAAGCCCGGCGCCACCACGCAGCGCACCAGGCAATAGTCGGCCAGCGGCCGCGCCGCCTGCCAGGTGCCCGCTGCGATCACCACCGAGGGCATGCCGCCGCGCTCGCTGGCGTCCAGCCGGTAGCGCTGCAGACCGTGGTTCGGGTCGAAGCCGAACAGTTCCAGCGCCCCGCCCTCTTCCCATTGCCAGGTCTCGTCGGCATCGATGCGGTGCCAGTTGCTGACCTCGCCGCGCTCCAGCAGGAAGCGGATCGCGGTGCAGGCCGGGCGCAGCGTCTGCGCATGCTGCACCGTCAGGGCCGAGGTATGCACGCGCGCATAGCGTCCGCCCTCCGGGTGCGGCAGCAGCGACAGGTCGCGCACCAGGGCGGCGATTCGGAAGGCGGCGGCGCTGGACATGCGTCCAGTCTAATCCCGGGCATGGCCATGCGAATGTCAGGCAACGCCCTTTTGTCGGCGACAGCCGGTCGGCGTCACGAGGGGCGCAGCGAGTCCCGGACAGGCGGCGTGGCGCCCAGGTGTCGGCCGTGGCGCAGGCACACGGCGAAGAACACCAGCAGATCCCAGCTGTAGCGCTTGAGCAGGCGCCGCGGCTCGCGCAGCAGGCGATAGATCCATTCCATGCGCAGCCGGCGCACCCAGGCCGGCGCGCGCCGCGCGGTGCCGGACAGGAAGTCCAGCAACGCGCCCACGCCGAACGCCAGCGGCACCTGCAGTTGCGCCGCGTGCTGCAGCAGCCAGCGCTCCTGCAGCGGATTGCCGAACGCCACCAGCAGTACGTCGGCGCCGCTGGCGTTGATGCGCGCGGCCAGGCCGGCGCCGGCGGCGGCGAACTCGGCATAGCCGTCGCAGGTGCCGACCACCTCCTGCCCCAGCGTCTGCCGCAAGGTCTGCGCCGCGGTGTCGGCCACGCCGGGACGGCCGCCGAGCAGGAAGAAGCGCAGCGGCCGCGGGCTCTGCCGGCACAGCGCCGGAATCAGGTCGGTGCCGTTGAGGTTGCCGGCGAAGCGGCGGCCGTGCACCAGCAGCGCGCCCAGGTCCATGCCGATGCCGTCGTTGACGATGCACACCTCCGGCGCGGCCAGTTGCGCACGCAGGGCCTGGCACTGCACCACGAAGTTGGTGTTGGCGAAGAACACCTGGCGGCGCTCGCCACGCGCCAGCGCCTGCAGCAAACTGGCGACGAAATCGGCTTCGGTGCTGCGCAGGATCGGATAGCCGCCCAGTGCCAACACCTCGCCCGCCGCGCGCTCACCAGAGGTCATGCGGAAAGCTCTCCAGCAGGCCGCGCTGCACCGCGGCCAGGTCGAACACGGTATTGCCGCCCAGCGCGATGCATTCCTCCACCGTCTGCCCGGCATGCCAGCGGCTGCGGCCGGTGCCCGCGTAATAGTCGTCGTACTTGAAGCGGTCCTCGCCGTTGCCCCAGTCCAGGTACACCGACGGCACGCCATAGGCTTCGGCCAGGATCAGCCCGTGCAGGGAACTGGACACGACCAGTTCGGCGCCGAGCAGTTGCCGCACGAACGCGGCCGGCTGGCGGTTCGGCAGCACCAGGTGTTCCTTGTACTGCGCATACTTGTCCAGGGATTCGTTGAAGTGCGGCACCACCATGACCGGCCGCCGTGCCGGCGGCGGCGCGAGCGCCTCGCGCGGGAAGAACAACGGCATCAGCAGGCCCGGATCGCCGTACACCTCCGGCACCTGCAGGCCGCGCTCGCGCAGGAAAGCGCGGGTCTTGGGCCCGCGCACGGCACGCACGTCGAGCTGGCGGAAGGTATGGCGGTCGGCGGGGATCTTGCCGTTGACGCCGCTGCCCCACACGGTGTCGCCGTCGCGGGCGAAATGCAGCACCGAGCCGATCGCGATCAGCCGCGTGCGCTTGTCGCGCTTGTCCAGCAGGGTACGGTCGCGCTGGCCGAGCACGTTGGAGACGATGATCTTGGAGAGATGATCGCCGACGTTGATCTCGCCATTCTTCGGCTTCCACCAGAACAGCGCCCGGCGCTCTTGGTAATCGATCCATTTTTGCAATGCGGACATCGGTCCTCCTTGGTTGCGCGGGATGTAAGGCAGACACGCCGGCGGCGTGTGTTCAGGCAGTGCGGTCGGCGAACAGGCGTGTCTCCGGGTAGGCGGCCGGGTCCAGCACCCGGTCGGTGGTGTCGGACCAGCTCAGGCACTGGCGATGGCGCACGTGCGGCGCCTGCAGCGCCTGCCCGATCGCGGCGACGATCGACGCCTCATCGCCCGGGGTGTAGCCGAAGCGCGACGGATAGCGGCCGACCACGGCATTGGGGCACACCGCCGGCAGGCCGAAGAAGTCGTACTGCAGCAGCTTCATCGAACTGTCGGCCAGATACGCCGGCACCTGCTCGGACGCGTACGGGGCGATGCCGAAGCGCGCGTGCTTGATGTAGCGGATGGTCTCGGCGTGCTTCATCTCGCCGTACACCACCACGTTGTCGCCATAGCCCGGCGCGCGGCCCATGCCCGAGCCGATCACATGGAACGTGACCTGCGGAAAGGCGCGGCTGGCGGCGACGAAGAACGCGGGATCGAACAGCATCGAGCCCACCGCCACCGCATGGATGCCCTCGCCGTACGGCGAGGGGTCGCCGAGCGTGTGCAGGTCGTGGTCCACGCCATGGCCGACGTGGTACACGTTGTGGCGGCTGGCGACCTCCTCGGCCATCGCCGGCGACACCAGCGCGATCACGTCCAGGCTCGGCGCCACGCGGTCGAACTCGCGCTCGATGTAGTCGGCGACGTTGATCGTGCTCAAGCCGTCGGAGGCGCGATACACCTTGCGTGCGGTCGGGTTGATCCGCGCCGCCAGCGCGATGAAGGCCACCGCGATGCCGCTCTCGAACACGATCACGTCGGCCTCGCGCATCCAGCGGATCAGCGTGGCCGGCGCGCGCGCCGCGTAGACCTTGAACATCAGGTCTTCCAGCGGCCGCAGCCAGCGCCGCCGAGTGTTGAACGGATGCAGCAGCGCGCGCCACAGGTAGCAGTCCACGCCGTTGTGGCGGACCACCTGGTTGGCGGTGGCGTCCAGCGGCAGGCGCAGGTCGCCCTTGAGCCGCGACAGCAGGCTGTAGCGCAGCGAAAAGAACCGCGTGGTGCCGCGCTTGGCCAGTTCATCGGCGATGAAATGGATGTTGGCGCGGCGCGGTGTGCGGTAGTCGTGCGCCGACAGCACCAGATAGCACGGCGCACGCCCGCTGGTGGCCGCGGCCGGTGCCGATGCGGGCAGCGCCGCTGCGGAAGAATCGCTCATGCGCTCGCTCCTGCGCGGAATGAAGGAAAGGAAAGACGCGGCCGGCCGACGCTCATCGGGCTCCCCGTGCCTGGCGCAACAGCGTGCGCATCTGCAGGATAGCCAACACGTCGCGGCGGAACGCCGGCCACAGCGCGAACACCAGCAAGCCGGACAGCGCCATCGCCACGGCGCCGACGATCAGCTGCATCCACAGCGACGCGCCGCCCCACTGCTGCGCGGCCAGGTAGGCGGCGACGCCGCAGACGCCATAGCCGAGCACCGCGCGCAAGGCGTTGTTGAACAGCTCCCAGGCCGGAATCTGCGGCGCGATGCGCGCGATCCAGATCACCGACAGCGGCCACATCACCAGCAGACCCAGCGTGTAGCCCACGGTCACGCCCATCACGCCCCACAGCGAGCCGGCGAAGATGCAGGCGATCAGCATCACCCGCCCCACCACCGAGTACACCAGTTGTTGGCGCATCAGGCCCAGCGCCAGGAACACCCAGTAGGTGGCGTAGGATGCGGTCTGGAAGATGCCGCCGAGGGTCAGCACCTGGAACAGCGGCACCGCCGGCCGCCACTGTTCGCCCAGCACCAGCACGATCAGCGGCATCGCCAGCGCGCAGGCGCAGGAAAACAGCGCCACGATCAGGTGCACCATCACCGTCTGCCCGCGCAGCAGGAAGTTGCCGAAGCGCGGCGGATCGTCCTGCAACTGCGACAGCACCGGCAGCGCCACCGAAGTGGCCGGCGCGTTGATCTGGTTCAGCGGCATCATCAACAGCTGGAACGCGCGGTTGTACAGGCCCAGCGCTTCGGCGCCGATGCGGTGGCCGATGATCACCTGGCCGACGTTGCGGCTGGCGTAGCCGAGCAACTGCGCCGCCATCAGGTTCCAGCCGAAGCTCAGGAAGGTGCGCATCGGCGCATCGCGCCGGTAGCCGCGCGGCAGCCAGCGCGCGCAGGCGCCAGCGATCAGCAGATTGACCAGTGCCTGCACCACCTGCTGCCAGACCAGCGCCCAGTAGCCGTAGCCGGCCAGGGCCACGCCGACGCCGGCCAGCAGGCCCAGCACCTGCGCGCCGACGTCGCTCAGCGAGACCTGACCGAAGCGCAGCGCACGGCTCAGGTGCGCGCGGTACTGCGTGGTCATGCCGTTGAGCAGGAAGGTCACCGCCAGCGCCTGGGAAATGCCGAGCAGGGCCGGCTCGCGGTAGAAGTGCGCGATCCACGACGAGGACAGGAACACCACGATCGCCAGCGCCAGACCGATGCCGCTGTTGATCCAGAACAGGTTGTCGCGCTGCTCGCGGCTGACGTGCTTGGCCTGGATCGCCGCCGAGGACAGGCCGAAGTCGCGCAGGATCTCGGCCATGCCGACGATCGCCGTCACCATCGCCATCAGGCCGTAGTCGTAGGGCGTCAGCAGCCGCGCCAGCAGAATGATGCCGCCGAACTGCACCACCATCTTGGCCAGCTGCCCGGCCATGGTCACCGCTGCGCCGCCGGCGGCGCGGGCGCCCAATCCGGGTTGCGGCGCTGCCGGCCGCGGGGTCTCGGCGCTGCTCATGCGTCCTCCCCGCGGCGCGCGGTCAGCGCCTGCAGATAGCTGCGGTAATGCTGCAGACCGATGCCGTTCCAGTCGCGCCGCGACAGGTCCGGCACGGCGTCGGCGGGCAACTGCTGCGCGAGCGCCAGGGCCTGCGCCAGTTGCGCCGCATCCAGCTCGCCCTGGTACAGCTGCACCCACTGCGCGCCGACTTCGTCGACGATGGCGGCATTGGCCTCGCTCCACGGCGCCAACACTGGGCGCGCCAGCGACAGCGCCAGCAGCAAGGTGCCGGAGTTGTGCATCTGCCGGTACGGCAGCACCACCAGTTCGGCCTCGCCGACCTCCTGCGCCAGCACCGCGTCCTCCACGTACTGCAGGCGTGCACTGATCCGCGGGTCCGCGGCACAGGCGCGTTCGACCACGCCGCGGATCTGCGCATCGATCGGGTTGCCGGCGATGCGCAGGCTGAGCTGGGGATCGGGCAATGCACCGAACGTCGCGATCAACGTCTCCACGCCCTTGTATGGGCGCAGCAGCCCGAAGTGCAGCAAGCGCCCGCGCACTCGCGGCGGTTGCGGCAGCGGCGCGTACCAGTCGCGGTAATGGCCGTGCAGGATGGTGTCGGTGGCCGGCGCGCGTTCGGGCGTGGTCGCATTGATGCGGATCCAGCGCGCGGTCTGGCGGTCGATCCAGCGCAGCAGCAGGCGTTCGCGCCAGCCCTTGTCCTCGTGCGGCGCCACGTTGTGCAGGGTGCGCACCAACGGCACGCCTGCCACACGCAGGCGCAGCAGCAACAGCGCGACGCAGGCCTGCTTGACCAGCGTGCCGAGCGCGGTGCGATGCCGCAGCAGGTACTCCGGCCAATGCAGGTGCAGCACGTCGTAGCGCGACAGCAGCGCCGCGCGCATCGAGAAGAAGCGCAGTTGCACCTGCGGCGGCAGCGCCGCGTAGAGCTGTGTCAGGTAGGGATTGGTGGTCGCGGTCGGGCGCTCGGTGGACAGCAGCACGGTGACTGCCGGCGCAGTCTGCTCCGCCGCGCCGTGGCGCTGGCGCTCGCCGCTCATCGGCCGCCCTCCGCGCCGGCCAGCGCCAGGCGGTATTCGTCCAGATAGGCGCCGACCACGCGGTCCCAGTCGTAGCGATGCGCATAGGCCATCGCCGCGGCGCGCTGCGCGGCGAAGTCCGCATCGGTGCCGGCGGCGAAGGCGCGCACCGTGGCCGCGGCCGCCTGCGGATCGGCCGGGTCGACCAGCACGCCCTGCCCCGACTCGCGCTGCAGGCGCGCGAACGGCGGAATGTCGCTGAGGATCGGCAGCAGTCCCGCGCTCATCGCTTCCACCGCGGCCAGGCCGAATCCCTCGTGCCGCGACAGGCACACGAAGTACTGCGCGCTGCCGAGCAACTGCGCCAGTTGCGCCTGGGTCGGCGCTACCTGCAGGCGCACCCGCTGCTGCAGGCCGCGCTCGGCGATCGCCTGCTGCAGGTCGGCCACGCTGAAGTCGTACTCGCGCCCGGCCACGATCAATTGCCAGGCCGGATCCTGCGCGGCCAGCGCGCGCACCAGATCCAGGGTCTCCAGCAGGCCCTTGTTGACCGACCAGCGCCCGAAGTAGATCAGCGTACGTCCGGGCGTGGCGCTGCCCTGCCCGGCGAACTTGTCCACGTCCACCCCGTTCTCGATCACCCGCAGCCGCTGCGGCGCGACCACCTGCGAGAACAGCCGGCCATCGTTCTCGCTGGTCGCCACCACCCGCGCATAGGCGAGCGCCGAGGTGCGGGTGAGGGTCTTGAACCAGAGCATCTTCAGGCGCGAGGCATAGGTGGTGTGGAAGAAACCGCCATGGGTGGACACGATCATCGGCACACGGTGCAGCGGCCGGGTCAGGGCCAGGAAGTCGTAGAAGAAATCGATGCCGTGCACGTGCAGCAGATCCGCGCCGCGCACTGCTGACAGCACCGACGGCGCCAGCGGATAGCGCGAGGAACCGCGATACGGCAAGCGCACGATCGGGACGCCCTGGTGGCTGTCGCGCGACGCCAGACGCTGCTGCGGATCGGTGAACACCCGCTCCAGGCTCACCACTTCGACCTGGTCGCGGCCCTGCTGCAGATGGCGGCGCGCGATGTTCAGCACCACCTCCTCCATGCCGCCGACCGACGGATGGAACTGGCGCACCACATGCACCACCTTCATGCCGTCGCTCCCGCGACCACGCTGCGGCGCACGCCGATCATCCACGGCGCGATCCGCACCAGCACCGCGCGCATCGGCACGCTGGCCAGCACCGCCAGCACGCTCACCGACACCGCCCAGGCCGGTCCCCACGCATCGCCGCGGACCAGGCCGGTACGGGCGGCGACGCCGGCCATCACCGAGAACAACAAGGTATGCGTGCACAGGATCAGCAAGGTGTTGCGTCCGATCCACTGCAGCCAGGCCCAGTGCTGCAGTAGCCCGGCGATGCACAGCGCCATGGCGCTGCCGAGCAGGCTGGCGGCCAGGAAGCCCAGCGGGGAATCGCCGAACTTGAGCATGTTCACGTCCACGCGGCCGTTGTGCCAGGCGATCGCGAACCAGGCCGCACCCAGCAGCAGCGCCGCCAGCGCATTGCCGGCCGGCCGCGCCGGCCACCACTGCGCCCGCGTGGCGGCGAGCGCGCCGATCGCGAAGAAGCACAGCGCCACCGGCAGCACGTCCAGGGAGAACGGAAGGCGCATGTCCTGCCCCGGGAACCAGCACGCCCAGCCCCAGGCCAGCGGCAACGACAGCCCGGCCAGCACCGGCAACGACAGCGTCCGACGCAGCGCCAGATACGCCAGCGTGGTCACGAACAGCGCCGGCAGGAACCACAGCGCCGGCATCACGTAGAGCTTGGGGCCGATGCCACTGACCAGGCCCAGCAGCGGCTCCCACCACGGCCGGTCGCCCCACAGCTGCGCCTTGCTGCCGATATGCCGGGTCAGCATCCAGTACGCGTAGGCGACGAAAAAGAACGCCACGTACGGCAGCAGCAGGCTGCGCGCCAGCTTGCCGACCGTGGCCAAGGTCAGCGGGCGGTTGCCGAAGGCCTCGCCGACCCAGCCCGACAACAGGAAGAACATCGGCACGTGGAAGCTGTAGGCCAGGATCACATAGGCGTGCGGAATGCCCTTGGCATGGCCGAACACCACCAGCAGAATCGCCAGCGCCTTGGCCGCATCGATGCGCATGTCGCGCGGCGCGCTCGCCCGCGCGGTGCGCGCCTGCGCCGGCACCGACGCGGAAACAGCCGTTGCGGGCGCGCTCATGCCGGCACCGCCGGGAGACGCGGAGCCGGCGTCGTCGCGGTCGCCGGCGCATCGCGCAGGCGCGGCGTCATCTGCCAAAGGCAACCGCACACGAACCACCACAGCGCCGCGGTCTTGATCGAGAAATAGCCGTTGGAGACCAGCAGGCTCAGCGAGAACGCGAAGATCAACAGGTTCTTGAACAGTTGCCCTTCGATGGTGCGCATCAGCATCGCGAACGAGTACGCCAGCAGGAACGCCAGCACCAGCAGCACCGACTGCGAGGAGATGAAGTAGGCGATGCCGCTGTCGAAGTAGCGGTATGGCTGGTCCACGTCCAGCCCCATCCACGCATCGGCGCTCATCCTGCGGATCGAATCGACGGTGAAGAACACCCGCCCCAGGGTGGTGTCCTCGTAGCTCTGGATGCCCGAGGCCCAGACCAGCAGCCACGCCCCGCCCATCACCAGGAAGAAGATCAAAAAGCCCAGGCGCTGGTCGGTGCGCAGCAGCAACGGGCTCAGCAGCGCCATCATCACGCAGGTGCCGGCGGCCAGGCGCCCGTCCGAGGCCACGATCAGGAAGCCGATCATCGCTACCGAGGCGACGATCGCCAGCGGCCGCATCCAGCGCCAGAAGGTCAGCAGGATCGCGGTGAAGAAGATGATGAAGTTGCCCATCGTCACCGGCTCGATGAATACCGAGGAGGCGCGCGGCAGGTTCGACGACGGCAGGAAGTTGCGCGCCCCCGGCCGTGTCGCACTGACGAACAGATTGCTGTCCTGGTTCCAGAAGCTCGACGCGCTGGCGCCGCGTGCGTTGACGAAATAGCTCTTGGGGTTGACCACGTCGCCGTAGACCTTGGGCAGGGCCAGCTCGAACACCGCCACCAGCGACACCAGCAGCGCCATGCGCACAAACATGCGCGGCAGCGAGCCGGTATACGCCGCGCCGAGCATCAGGAAGGCGAACGGGATCAGCGCATCGCGGAAGAACTTCGGATCCAGCGTCCACGCCATGAACAGGCGCACCAGCATCAGCAGCGCCAGCAGGGCGATGCCGGTGAACACCATCGCCATGCGCTTGCGGTCCAGCGCGCGCATGCCAAGCAGGAAACACGCCGCATAGACCGCCAGTTCCACCGCGTAGGTCATCGCCGGGCTGACCCGGAACACCTTGGCGTTGATCACCGCCAGCACGAAGTTGTAGCCGACGGCGAACAACAGCACCAGCTCGATCAGCAAGTTGCGACGCTGCTCGCGCAGCGGCATGTCCGGCATGCTCAGCATGCGCACCCCACGGCGGCGACGGCGCATCGCGCGACGACGCCACGCTGGGCGCGTGCCGGGCGTGGCGCCGGCATGTGGCACGCCAGCCCATTCGGTGCAGGCAGTGCAGGAACGACGGCGACGCGGAAGCGACGCCGACGCTGCACACGGTCGGCGGGAAGAAGACGCATCGGGCGCATCAGTAGGCGGTCTTCTGCCCGAGCACCTTGAACGCGGTCAGCACGATGATCCGCGTATCCAGCCACAACGACCAGCGGCGGATGTAATCCAGGTCGTACTGGATGCGCTTCTTCATCGTGCGCAGTTCCGGCGTCTCGCCGCGGAAACCGTTCACCTGCGCCCAGCCGGTGATGCCCGGCTTGACGTAGTGCCGCTGCATGTAATGGTGGATCAGCTTCTCGTAGTGGGTGTTGTGCTGCGCCGCGTGCGGACGCGGCCCCACCACCGACATGCTGCCGCCGAGCACGTTGAACAGCTGCGGCAACTCGTCCAGGCTGGTGCGGCGCAGGAACGCACCGAATCGGGTCACCCGGCTGTCGCCGCGCGTGGCCTGCACCACCACGTCGCTGGGCTCCTGCTGCACGCGCATGGAGCGGAACTTGTACATGTAGAACTCGCGCCCGCCGAGGCCATGGCGGCGCTGGCGGAAGAACACCGGGCCCGGCGAGCTCAGCTTCACGCCCACCGCGATCGCCAGCATCAGCGGCCACAGCACCGCCAGTGCGGCCAGGGCCACCAGCTTGTCCTGCAACGCCTTGGCGACCACGAAGTAGGTGTTGCGGTCCACCCCGCCCTGGCGCAGGTTGATCACCGGCACGTTGCCGATCTGGTCGCCGGACTGGTTGAGCATGCCGAAGTCGAACAGATCGGGAATCAACCGGACCTGGATCGGATAGCGGTCCATGCGCTGCAGCAGCTGCTTGATGTGGTCGCGCTCGCCCAGCGGCAACGAGATCCACACCTGCTCGACCTGGTGGTCGTCGAGGTAGTCGATCAGCGCGTCGGCGGTGCCCTCGCCCAGGCACTGCAGCTTCTGCGGATGGTCGGCCACCGACAGGTCGTAGTCGCTGCTGAAGTAGCCCACCACCTGCATGCCCACCCAGGGATTGCGGCTCAGGTAGTTATGGATCTTCACCACCGGATGGCGCAACCCGACCACCACCACGCGCTGCACGTCCACGCCCTCCGAGCGCAGCCGGTTGAGCACGCCGCGCACCACCGTGCGCGAGAGCAGCAGCGTTCCCAGGCTGGTGACGAACCAGGTGCCAATCCACAGCCGCGAGACCTGCTGGCCGAACTGCACCACGAAGGCATGCATGGCGAACAGGGCGAACACGCCGCCGCAGGCCAGGCTCAGCACCATCATCTCGCGCAACAGGCCGCGCCCGCGCCAACTGCGGTACAGCGGGAACAGGGCGAAACAGATCACCGCGTACAGCAGCGTGGTGCCGATCGCCACCCGATATGCCGGTTCCGGCATCCAGGTACCGAACAGCAGCCGGTGGGTCAGCAACGCGCCGCCGACCATGACGGTCAGGTCGGACACGCGCAACAGGATGTCTGCCGCGGCCGCGTACTTGGACAGCATGCGCGGCGAGGAGGTCGTATAGGTGGCGCTACTCAGGTCTGCCAAAAGCATGATCGGGATTCCTATCCAAACCCGGTCGATCGGCATGCGGGGGAACATGCGACGCCGCCGGGCCTCGATTTCGCCTGCCTGTGGACCGCTGCGGCGCCTCCCTCGCCGACCCCAGGTCCACGGCAGCCCGTGATTACTTCAACAGAAGAACGTCTTCGTACAACCGCGCTGGAAAATAATGGAGCACCTCATTGCCTAGCTGAACCACGTATCACCTCACTGAAGACTGTGCGTCGAACCGATGCCGATGTGTGCGTTGCGGCACGCGCTCGCGCCTTGCGCTGTGCGGCGCGCCATGGCGCTGCGACATCTCATGCCGAGGCCGCCGCCGCGGCTTCGGCCTCGCGGATGAAATAGCGCACCAGCGCCACCGCCACCGCCAGGAACAGGCCGAACACGAAGGCCAGCGCCAGGCCGAGCAATTTCTTCGGCGAATTCGGCTTGCCGGGCACATCGGCGCGGTCGACGATCGAAATGTTGTTGGTGCCAACGTTGCCGACCACGCCGATCTCCTTGTAGCGCTGCAGCAGCGCGTCGTAGAGCTGGCGGTTGGTGTCGGCCTCGCGGCGCAGCATGGTGTAGCGGATGCTGCGGGTCTGCAGGTCCAGTTCGTCGTTCTTCAGCGCGGCGATGCGGTCGGCCAGCAAGGTTTCCTGCTGACGCGCCGACTCGTAGTCGTTCTTCAGCGCGCTGCGGATGTTGGCGACCTCGTCGGCGATCTGCCGCTTGGTCTCGGCGATCTGGTTCTGCAGGCGCTGCATCTCCGGGTAGCCCGGCTGGAACGTCGCCAGCTTCTGCTGGTAGTCGGCGGTCATCTTGGCCTGCTCGGCGCGCAGATTCTGGATCAACGGGTTGCTGACCACCTGCGGCAGGCCCATGCCGTCGCCGATGCCGGCCTGGCGCCAGGCCGCCTCGGCCTTGATCCGCGCTTCCTGCGCGGCGGCCAGGCGCACATTCAGTTCGCTCATGTTCTGCGTGGGCAGCGACGGTTTGTCGTCGCCCATCGACACGATCTGTTCCTGGCTGGAATAGTCGACGGCATTCTTCTCCGACTCCTCCACCTTGTCGCGCAGTTGCGCCAGGCGTTCGGACAGATAGCGCGCGGCGAACGAGGATGCCTGCAGCCGGCGTTCCTGGGTCGAGGCAATGAACATCTTGGCGTAGGTGTTGGCCACGCGCGTGGCCAGCACCCGGTCGGGCGAATCGAAGTTGATCCGCACCAGGCGCGAGTCGCGCACCGGCTCGATGGTCAACGCATCCAGCACCGGGCCGACCAGCGCGTTCTCTGCCGCGGCGGCACGCGCCTGCGGCGTCGGCGCACGCCCGTCGCCGTTGTCCTGCAGCTTTTCCAGAGCCTCGTCGACCAGCGGCTTGAACGCCGGTGCCTCGGTCAGCTTCGCCTCGCGGATCACCTGCCGCGCCAGCGAACGACTGCCGAGCAGCTCGTACTGGGTCTGGTAGAAGTCGCGGTCCTGCGGCGATTCCACCGGCATCAGGTTGGCGACATTGGCGACGTTGAGCGATTCGCGCTCGATCTGCAGCACGCTGGTGGCGCGGTACTTCGGCGTCATCAGCAGGAGGGCCAGCAGCGCCAGCAGCACCACCGCCGCAGTGATGCCGACGATCAGCCAACGCTGGCGGTACAGCGCATTCCAGTAATCCAGCAGGCCGATGTCGGCCGGGCTCAGCGGCGTGCCCACGGGGCGCGCACGCGGCGCGGAGGCGGGAGGCAAGGTGGAGGCGCTCATCGGTAGGCCCTCCACACCATCACGAACGGGGTCAGCTGCACCACGGTCCGCAGCAACACCAGCGCATCGGAGCGGTACACCACCACGATGTCGCCACCGTAGATCGCCGGGTCCGGCGCGGCGCCCTTCTGAATCTCGCGCAGATCGAAACGGGCCAGCATCTTCTGCCCGCCGACGGTCCGGAACACCACCACGTTGCCGCGGCTGGCCACGTCGCTGACGCCCTTGCCCAGCGACAGCGCCTGCTGCAGGGTCAGCGCGGAGCCCTGGATGGGATAGATGCCCGGCTCGCTGACCGCGCCGGTGACCGTGACCCGGTTGCCGGTGAACTCGTCGACCAGCACCGACACCTGCGGGTTCTGCAGATAGCCGTTGCGGTAGCGGTCGGCGATCTCCTTCTGCAGCGCATTGACGCTGGAGCCGGCGGCCTTGACGTCGCCGATCAGCGGCAGCGAGATGCGGCCCTCGTTGTCGACCCGCACCTGGCGCTCCAGGTCGTCGACCTGGAACACCTTGACCGTCAGCAGGTCGCCCGGGCCGAGCAGGTATTCCGGCTTGCCCATTGAAGCGGCAAGCGGATCGCCCGCCGGCAGGTCGGTACGCATCGCCGGCCCACTGCTGCATGCAGACAGCAGCCCCAGGCAGAATAGGGCCAGCGCCCAGTGGAAGGTCACGGAAAGTTTACCCATGCGCGATGCTGATGCCCTCTGTCGAATGGTTTTCGAAGCGCCGCACTCGTCCAACCGGCCAGGGCTCCGTCCCGGCCAGAGGATGATTACGGTGTCAATTCCTGCCCGGGACGAACGGCCCTGGCCAACAGCGAAGCTTCGTGTTGCAACGCACTATGGCACAGCCATCTGCCGTCACCAAGGCGTTACCCGACATTTTTTTGACGCAGTAACAGGAGGGTTCAACTACATGTCCGACGATTCAGCGTAGCAAGGGCCGGTAAACGTTCCATCGACGCAATGTTAACGTGATCAATGTCAACGCATTGACGCTGCATCGCTCCCAGTTCTGGCGCGGCTTTCCGATCTGACGCGGCGGCGCCGGCGCGCAGCCATGGCGCATTCCTGCGAATTTTGTCTACGGCAATGCGTTCGGCCCCAAACGAATGTTACGGATCGTCGGCTTCGGCACCGCTGCCATGAGCGGCGCTCGCCTCGGGGGGCCGTGCCCGTCTACCGGCGCGTGGAGGCCGGCAGCCCAGCCTGGCCAAACAAAAAGGCCCATGTCGCAGACATGGGCCTTCGAAAGATGGTCGGGGTAGCCGGATTCGAACCGACGACCACTAGTCCCCCAGACTAGTGCGCTACCAGGCTGCGCTATACCCCGATGTGTTGCGTCTCCGCCGTCATGGCGGACCCGCCTCGCGGCGAGTTGGCGATTATAGCGGGTTTGCCGCTGGCATTCCTAGCGGCGGTGGCCGCCCTGGTTCAACGCCGCAGCAGCTGCAGGACTTCTTCCAACTCCTGCCGCACCTGCTTGATGATCTGGTTGCTCAGCGCCGATTCCTGGCGGGCGCCCTCGCCTTCCAGGCGCAGCCGCGCACCGCCGATGGTGTAGCCCTGTTCGTACAGCAGGCTGCGGATCTGTCGCACCATCAGCACGTCGTGGCGCTGGTAGTAACGGCGATTGCCGCGCCGCTTGACCGGTTCCAAGCTGGGGAACTCGGTCTCCCAGTAGCGCAGCACGTGCGGCTTGACGTCGCACAGCTCGCTGACCTCACCGATGGTGAAGTAGCGCTTGGCCGGAATCGGCGGAAGTTCGCGGTTACTGCCCGGGTCCAGCATATGCCTCCACTCGCTCCTTGAGCTTCTGTCCGGGACGGAAGGTCACCACCGTCCGCGCCGAAATCGGGATCTCTTCGCCGGTCTTGGGATTGCGGCCGGGCCGTTGGTTCTTGCGGCGCAGGTCGAAGTTGCCGAAACCGGACAGCTTCACCTGCCGCCCCTGCTCGAGCGCGTCGCGCAGCACGTCGAAGAACGCATCGACGAATTCCTTGGCCTCGCGCTTGTTCAGCCCGACTTCGTCGAACAACCGCTCGGCCATTTCCGCTTTGGTCAACGCCATTGCCCTGCTATCCCCTGTGCTTCTCAACCACGCATCCGCGCGTCGTGTTCCCGCGCCAGCGCGGCCACCGCATCGGCGACCACCGCCTCCACGTCGCGGTCTGTCAGAGTGCGCGTGTTGTCCTGCAAAATCAAGCCCATAGCGAGACTCTTGCAACCAGCCTCGACCCCCGCGCCGACGTAGCGGTCGAACAGCACGACCTCGCGCAGCAAGGGCCCCACCGCCGCGCGCACGCTGCGCGCCAGCGCCGCCCAACTCACCGCGTCAGGCACCACGAAGGCCAGGTCGCGGCGCACCGACGGGAACCGCGACAGCTCGGCGGCGCGCGGCAAGGCACGCGCGGCCAGCGGCGCCAGGTCCAGCTCGAACGCCAGCACATCGACGTCGATCTGCATCGCCTGCAGCAGCCGCGGATGCAGTTGCCCGATCCAGCCGATCCGCGCCTCGTCGCGATAGACGTCGGCCGATCGGGCCGGATGCGCGAACGGGTGCGTCGCCGGCCGATAGTCCAGGCGTGCGCCGGACGCCGCAGCCAGGGCCTCCAGATCGCCCTTGAGGTCGTGGAAATCGACCTTGCGCGCCGGCAGACCCCACTGCAGGGCGTCGGCATCGCCGCACACCGCCGCCGCCACCCGCTGGGTCTCGGTCGGCGCGGCACCGGCTTCCGCCGCCGTGGCGAACACCTTGCCCAGTTCGAACAGGCGCACGCGCCCGGCCTGGCGCGCGGCATTGCGGCCCAGCGCCGCGACCAGCCCCGGCAGCAGCGACGGACGCATCACCGCCAGTTCGGCACTGAGCGGATTGGCCAGGGCCACGCGCCCGTCGTGCAGGCCCCACTGGTCCAGCAGCGCGGCGTCGACGAAGGCGTAGTTGATGGTTTCCAGCAGCTCGCGCGCCAGCAACTGCCGGCGCACGCTGCGCTCGTCCAGCTGGGTCTCGCTGTCCATGGCGATGCGCGTGGCGCCACCGGGCAAGGTGGTCGGCAGGCGGTCGTAGCCGTGGATGCGCGCCAGTTCCTCGATCAGGTCCTCTTCGATGGCGATGTCGAAGCGGCGGCTGGGTGCGGTGACCTGCCAGCCATCGGCCGATGCAGTCACCTCCATGCCCAGCGCGCGCAGGATGCGCTCCACGTCGGCGTCGGCGATCTCGATGCCGAGCACGCGCAGGATGCGCGCGCGGCGCAGCGCGATCGGCGCAGGCGCCGGCAGGAATTCGGGCAGGGCGGCCTCGACCACCGGGCCGGCGCGGCCACCGGCCAGCTCCAGCACCAGCCGCGTGGCCAGTTCCAGCGCCTGCCGCGGCAGCGCCGGGTCCACGCCGCGCTCGAAACGGTGGCCGGCATCGGTGTGCAGGCCGAGCTTGCGACCGCGGCCCATGATCGCCGCCGGGGCGAAATGCGCGGCCTCCAGGAACACGTGGCGGGTGGTCTCGGTGACGCGGGTCGCGTGGCCACCCATCAGCCCGGCCAGCGCCACCGGCCGATCGGCGTCGGTGACCAGCAGGAAGGCCGGATCCAGCGCCGCCTCGCGGCCATCGAGCAGGGTCAGGGTCTCGCCGTCGCGCGCATGGCGCACGCCGACCGGGCCCTGCAAGGTGTCCAGGTCGAAGGCATGCATCGGCTGGCCCAGTTCCAGCATCACGTACTGGGTGATGTCCACCAGCAGCGACACCGGGCGCACGCCGCTGCGGCGCAGGCGTTCGGCCATCCACAGCGGCGTCTTCGCCGCCGGATCCAGATCCTCGACCACGCGGCCGCAGTAGCGCGGCGCGTCGGCGCCCGCGTCCAGCGTCACCGCCAGCGTGCGCTCGCTGCTCACCGCCGCCGGCGTCACCGCCAACGGCAGCACGTCGCTGCCGCAGGCCGCGGCCACGTCGTAGGCGATGCCGCGCACGCCGAAGCAATCGGCGCGGTTGGGGGTGAGCTTGATCTCGATGCTGGCGTCGGGCAGCCCCAGGTACTCGGTCAGCGCCTGGCCGACAGGCGCATCGTCGGGCAGTTCGAACAGGCCCGACGCATCGCTGTCCAGCCCCAGTTCCTTGGCCGAGCACAGCATGCCGTTGGACGCGACCCCACGCAGCTTGGCCGGCTTGATCGCGATGCCGCCGACCTGCGCGCCGACCAGCGCCAGCGGCGCGACCAGCCCGGCGCGCGCGTTCGGCGCACCGCAGACGATCTGCAGCAGCTCGCCCTGCCCGGCATCGACCCGGCACACCTGCAACCGGTCGGCCTCGGGATGCGGCGCGGCCTCGACGATCCGCGCCACCACCACCTGCTGCAGGCCGTCGCCGAGCGGCACGACCTCCTCGACCTCCAGGCCGATGGCAGTCAGGGTCGCGGTGAGCTGCTCACGCGAGGCCTGGGTCGGAACGTGGCTACGCAGCCAGTTTTCGCTGAATTTCATTGGAGAGCCGGGATTGGGGATTCGGGATTGGGGATTCGCAGGAGCGGATACGCGTGGGACCGGAAGATTGGAGGGGAACTCGCTTCAACGAATCCCCAATCCCCACTCCCGAATCCCCGCCCTCAAGCAAACTGCCGCAGGAACCGCACGTCGTTCTCGAAGAAGGCGCGCAGGTCGTTGACGCCGTAGCGCAGCATCGCGAAACGCTCCACGCCCATGCCGAAGGCGAAGCCGGTGTAGCGCTCGGGGTCGATGCCGACGTTGCGCAGCACGTTCGGGTGGACCATGCCGCAGCCGAGCACTTCCAGCCAGCGGGTGCTGCCGTCGGGCTGCTGCCAGGCGATGTCGACCTCGGCGCCGGGCTCGACGAAGGGGAAGTAGCTGGGACGGAAGCGCATCTGGAAATCGCGCTCGAAGAACGCGCGCACGAACTCGGCCAGGGTGCCCTTGAGGTCGGCGAAGGTCGCGTGCTCGTCGACCAGCAGGCCTTCGACCTGATGGAACATCGGCGAATGGGTCTGGTCGCTGTCGCTGCGGTAGACCTTGCCGGCGGCGATCATGCGCAGCGGCGGCGCATGCTCACCCATGTAGCGCACCTGCACGCCCGAGGTGTGGGTGCGCAGCAGGCGGCCGTCGCCGAAATAGAAGGTGTCGTGCATCGCCCGCGCCGGATGGTGCGGCGGGAAATTCAACGCCTCGAAGTTGTGCCAGTCGTCCTCGATCTCGGGGCCGTCGGACAGTTCGTAGCCCAGCCGCGCGAAGATCTCGGTGATGCGCTCCAGGGTGCGGGTGACCGGATGCAGCCCGCCGCGTTCGCCGCGCCGGCCCGGCAGGGTCACGTCGATGCGCTCGGCGGCCAGGCGCGCGTCCAGCGCCGCGGTTTCCAGCAGCGTGCGGCGCTCGGCCAGCGCGGCGGACACCGTGTCGCGCGCCCGGTTGATCGCCTCGCCGGCCAGCTTGCGCTGCTCCGGCGCCAGCGCGCCGAGCTGCTTGAGCTGGGCGGTGATGCTGCCGCTCTTGCCGAGCAGCGCGACCCGCAATTGCTCCAGCGCCTCCGGACTCTGCGCCGCGGCGATGTCCGCCAGCGCCTGCCCGCTCAGGGAATCGATCTCACTCATTGCACTCGCGCCTCACTGCTCCGGCCGAACCGTGGCCACCGTGTCCCACCGATGCGGGACCTCACCTACCCGGCAGGCACCCCGCATCGGGACGCCCCAAAAACGCAAAAGGGGAAGGACTTGCGCCCTTCCCCTGCATGCCTGCGATGGCTCCCGCCGAAACCCCGCACGTGGACGCGCGGGTTTCTGCAGGGACTCGCAAACTTATGCCGCCAGCGCGCCCTTCGCCTTCTCCGCCAGGGCGGCAAAGCCCTGCGCGTCGTGCACGGCGATGTCCGCCAGCACCTTGCGGTCGAGGGTGATGCCGGCCTTGAGCAGGCCGTTCATGAAACGGCTGTAGCTCATGCCGTTGATGCGGGCCGCCGCATTGATGCGGGTGATCCACAGCGAACGGAAATTGCGCTTCTTCTGCTTGCGGCCGATGTAGGCGTACTGCTGCGCCTTGATCACCGCCTGCTTGGCGACGCGGAAAACCTTGCGACGGGCGTTGTAGTAGCCCTTGGCGAGGTTCAGAACTTTCTTGTGACGACGGCGCGCCTGGACGCCACGCTTGACTCGAGCCATGGTTCAGTCCTCAGAGGTAGGGAAGCATACGGTCCAGACGGCCTGCGTCCTCGGCACGGACGTGGTTCGTCTGCCGCAGGTTGCGCTTCCGCTTGGTCGCTTTCTTGGTGAGGATGTGGCTACGGTTGGCGTGGCCGGCCTTGTACTTGCCGGAGGCGGTCTTGCGGAAACGCTTGGCCGCCGCCCGGTTGGTCTTGATCTTGGGCATTGCAATGTCCTTGATGGTGTTTTGTCACTGGTCAGGGCGGTGGCTGCGCCACACTTTCCGTCCGTGCCCTTACCTGCTTGTAAGCCCTTGATCCACTGAGGATCCGGGCGGGTCCTATTGCCGCCGGAGCGGCAAACCCGATGAACTGGGCCGCGCATTATGCCAGGGCTTGGAATGCCTTGCAAATCATGCGGTTCGGTGGGCGCGCATTGGCGCGCCGGGAATCGAGAATGGGGAATGGGGAATCGAAAACGGCGCGCACGGCATCCCCACGCAGTCTGCGCCGGGGCAAAAAAGCCGGGATGACCATGACAGAGGGCGCCGTTGGCGCCCGTGCGGCCGCGCGCCCGCACGGGGCGGGGCGCGATCCTGGACTGGGTCAGCGCTTCTTCGGCGCGATCATCATCACCATCTGCCGGCCTTCCAGGCGCGGACGCGATTCGATGACGATGTCCTCGCCCAGATCGGCCTCGATCCGCGCGGCCATTTCGCGACCGAGCTCCTGATGGCTCATCTCGCGACCGCGGAAGCGGATGTTGACCTTGACCTTGTCGCCTTCCTCGATGAAGCGGCGCATGTTGCGCAGCTTGATCTGGTAATCGCCTTCGTCCGTGACCGGACGGAACTTGATTTCCTTGATCTCGACCTGCTTGGTCTTCTTCTTGGCTTCGTTGGCCTTCTTCTGCTGCTCGAACTTGAACTTGCCGAAGTCCATGATCTTGCAGACCGGCGGATCGGCCTGCGGCTGGATCTCGACCAGATCCAGGCCGTCTTCCTCGGCCATCGCCAGCGCTTCGTCGCGGCTCAACACGCCGACCATCTCGCCGTCTGCGCCGATCACGCGCACGCGCGGCACGCGGATCTCTTGGTTCTTGCGATTCTGTTTGTTGTCAGGGGTACTGATGTTGCAATCTCCCAGGGGAATCGGACTGGCGCGGACGGAGGCTCCGTCCGCGCCAGGGTGGTGTCACGCCAACTGCTCGGCGCGCAGCCGGTCGGCGAAGGCGGCGACCGACATGGTGCCCAGATCCTCCCCCGACCGCGTACGGACCGCAATCGCGCCGTTCTCCGTCTCGCGGTCGCCCGCGACCAACAGGTACGGCACCCGCTGCAGCGTGTGTTCGCGAATCTTATAACCGATTTTTTCGTTCCGCAAATCGGCCTCGATGCGGAAGCCTTGATTTGCAAGGAGTTTCCGCACGTTGTCTACATAGTCTGCCTGCGCGTCCGTGATGTTCATGACCACGGCCTGCACCGGCGCCAGCCAGGCCGGGAACATCCCGGCGTGGTGCTCGATCAGGATGCCGATGAAGCGCTCCATCGAGCCGACGATGGCCCGGTGCAGCATGACCGGATGCTTCTTCTGGCTGTGCTCGTCCACGTACTCGGCGCCGAGGCGGCCGGGCATCATGAAATCCACCTGCATGGTGCCGAGCTGCCAGGTGCGGCCGATCGCGTCCTTGAGGTGGTACTCGATCTTCGGGCCGTAGAAGGCGCCCTCGCCCGGCAGCTCCTGCCACTCCACGCCGCAGGCGCCGAGCGCGGCGCGCAGCGCGGCCTCGGCCTTGTCCCAGGTGGCGTCGTCGCCGAGGCGCTTTTCCGGGCGCAAGGCGATCTTGATCTGGATGTCGTCGAAGCCGAAGTCGCCGTACACCTTCAGCGCCTGTTGGTGGAAGGCGGTGACCTCGGCCTCGATCTGCTGCTCGGTGCAGAAGATGTGGCCATCGTCCTGGGTGAAGCCGCGCACGCGCAGGATGCCGTGCAGCGCGCCGGACGGCTCGTTGCGGTGGCAGGCGCCGAACTCGCCGTAGCGGATCGGCAGGTCGCGGTAGCTGTGCAGGCCCTGGTTGAACACCTGCACGTGGCCGGGGCAGTTCATCGGCTTGACCGCGTAGGTGCGCTTCTCCGACTCGGTGAAGAACATGTTGTCCTGGTAATTGTCCCAGTGACCGGACTTCTGCCACAGCGACACGTCCAGGATCTGCGGGCAGCGCACCTCGCCGTAGCCGCTGTCGCGGTAGACCTTGCGCATGTACTGCTCGACCACCTGCCAGATCGACCAGCCCTTGGGGTGCCAGAACACCAGGCCCGGGCCCTCTTCCTGCAGGTGGAACAGGTCCTGCTGCTTGCCGATCTTGCGGTGGTCGCGCTTGTCGGCCTCCTCCATGCGCAGGATGTAGGCCTCAAGCTGCTTCTTGTCGGCCCAGGCGGTGCCGTAGATGCGCTGCAGCTGTTCGTTCTTGGCGTCGCCGCGCCAGTAGGCGCCGGAGATGCGGGTCAGCTTGAAGGCCTTGAGGAAGCGCGTGTTCGGCACGTGCGGGCCGCGACACATGTCCACGTATTCCTGGTGGTAGTACAGGCCCATCGCGGTGACGTCCTCGGGCATGTCCTCGATCAGCCGCAGCTTGTAGTCCTCGCCGCGCTGCTTGAACAACTCGATCACCTCGGCGCGCGGGGTGACCTTCTTGATCACGTCGTAGTCCTGCGCGATCAGCTCCTGCATGCGCTTCTCGATCGCCGCCATGTCCTCGGGGGTGAACGGGCGCTCGCTGTAGATGTCGTAGTAGAAGCCCTCGGCGATGACCGGGCCGATCACCATCTTGACCTCGGGATACAGCTGCTTGACCGCGTGGCCGACCAGGTGCGCGCAGGAGTGGCGGATGATCTCCACGCCCTCGGCGTCCTTGGCGGTGATCAGGCGCAGGCTGGCGTCGTGGTCGATGAGGTCGCAGGCGTCGACCAGGCGGCCGTCGACCTGGCCGGCGATGGTCGCCTTGGCCAGGCCGGGGCCGATGGACTGGGCCACGTCCATGGGGCTGACGGGATGTTCGAATTCGCGGCGGCTGCCGTCGGGGAGCGTGATCGTGATCATGGGAGTCGGCGGAAAGGGAAACTGGGGGATGACGTCCGCGCCACCTCGGCGGCAGGCCAGCCTGGGTGCGGGACAGAAAGAAGGCGCCACAAGGGCGCCTGCTCGGACAGCCTTGGGCGGGAACTCAAGCGAGGGCGGTGGTAGTGCTCATGTCGCACGCTCGGCCGGCGTTGCCGCGGGCCACCCATGTCCGGATCTTGTGGTGGGGCAAGATGGTAAACCAATCTTTACCAAAACGGTAAACATCGGTATTGACCGATATTGGAGACACAACGATGTTGGGGACAAGAGGAAGAGGACAGGTCACGCCGCCACTCTCTCGCCTTCGCTGCGCCGCAGCAAGAGCTACAGCGGCCGCCATGGCATGCTTCGCCGACGTTTTCTCCGCACCGGACGCGCCGTCATCAAAGGCAAGGCCACATCGCTGGACATCGCCTACCTGGCAGGCGTGTCGCAACCCACCGTCTCGCGCGCGCTGCGCGGCAGCCCGGCGGTCAACGAGCAGACCCGGCGCAAGATCCTGGCGATCGCGCGCGAGCTGAACTACAAAGTCGACAAGCACGCCTCCAGCCTGCGCCTGCGCAACGCCGGGACCCTGGCGCTGCTGTTCTTCGAAGACCCGACCACCGACGACTCGCTGATCAACCCGTTCTTCCACTCGATGCTGGGGTCGATCACCCGCGCCTGCGCCCGCCATGGCTACGACCTGCTGGTGTCGTTCCAGCAGTTGTCGGACAACTGGCGCGCCGACTATGGCGACAGCCAGAAGGCCGACGGGCTGATCCTGCTCGGCTATGGCGACTACCTGCAGGCGCAGCAGCGGCTGCAGCACCTGGTCGACCAGGGCACGCATTTCGTGCGCTGGGGCGCGGTGCTGCCCGGGCAGCCGGGGGTGTCGATCGGCAGCGACAACTTCCAGGGCGGCCACGACATCACCGCGCACCTGCTGGCGCAGGGCCGCCGCCGCATCGCCTTCCTCGGCGACGCCTCCAACCATTACCCCGAGTTCCTGGAACGCTACCGCGGCCACCTGCAGGCGCTGCGCGCGGCCGGCGCCGAGGCCACGCCGGCGCTGCAGGTCGATGCGATCACCACCGAGCAGTCCGGCTACGAGGCCGCGCTGGCCCTGCTCGGCCGCGGCGAACGCTTCGATGCGCTGTTCGCCGCCAGCGACCTGATCGCCATCGGCGCGCTGAAGGCCTTGCGCGAGCACGGCCTGCGCGTGCCCGAGGACGTGGCCCTGGCCGGCTTCGACGATATTCCGGTGGCCGCCAGCGTCGATCCGGCGTTGTCGACGGTGCAGCAGGACACCAAGCTGGCCGGCGCGGTGCTGGTGGACACCCTGCTGGCGCAGATCGCCGGGCAGCCGGTGAGCAGCCGCACCCTGCCGGTGACGCTGGCGCTGCGCGGCTCGTCGCTGCTGCGCAACTGACCCCTGCTCGGGCGCCGACGCGCCGACGGCCGGCGCGCTGACGCCGACCGGCAGCGCCGCGTTCACGGCGTCGGCGCGGCCCCGTCCTTGGCCGCCATCAGCCAGCGCAGCCGCGCGCGCAGGTCCGGGCGCACGATCGGCGCATCGGACAGGAACACGCGCACGCCGTGTGCCGGCACCTCGGCGCGCAGCGCCTCGGTCACCTCGGTGGCGCTGCCATCGAAGCCGTCGTGCCAGGTGCCGGGCTGCAGGTAGCGGCGCACTTCCAGCGTGCGCGGCGCGTCGCTCTTGTTCAGCAGCACCAGCGCGGTCTGGGTTGTACCCGCATGCTGGAACACCCGGTAGAACACCGCCTCGTCGCCGGACAGCTGCAGGTTGAGCTGCAGGCCGCGCTGCAGCGCCGGGCTGCGCTGGCGCAGCGTGGCGATGCGCCGCAGCGGCGCGAAGATCGGGCTGCTGGGCGCCGCGTTCACCCTCTCCTGGCCGAAGTAGTTGCGATTGCCGGCATGCTCGGCGCGCCCGCGCATGAAGCCGGTCTCCGAGCCGTAGTAGATCACCGGGATGCCGCGCGCGGTGAACAGCCAGTTGTGCGCGTCGATGAAGCCGGCGTCGCTGGCGTCCAGCCGCGCCATGTCGTGGTTGTCGTAGAAGGTCATCAGCTCGTACGGATTGGCGTACGGGCCGCGCTCCAGGTACAGCGCCGGCTGCAGCGTCTCGTAGCCGCGCTGGGCGTGGCCGAAGGTCGCCGCCAGTGCTTGCTTGAGCGGGAAATCCAGCACACTGACGCCGGCGTTGCTGGCCCAGGTGTGGCCGGCGATCTTGTGCGCGTTGTAGTCGAAGTCCTCGCCGAACATGAACATGCCCGGGCGCTGCGCGCGGATGCGGCGCACGAACTCATGCCAGAAGCTGTCCGGCATCCAGCCGATGGTGTCGATGCGGAACGCATCGGCGCCCTGCCCCAGCCACTGCGAATAGGCGCCGACCAGGTACTCCATCACCGCCGGGTTGCGCTCGTTGAAATCCGACAGCTGCGCCAGGTTACCGCCGGTGTTGTAGAACGCGTGCAGCGGGTTGTGCGCCGGGTCCAGCCTGGACGGCGGCAGGTTCTGGTGGTCGGCGATGAGCTTGCCGTCGCGATCGAACACCTGGCCGAACATCGGCTGCCGCTTGGGCATGGTCCAGGCCGGCGAGCCGTGGTTGCCGACGATGTCCAGCACCACCTTCAGCTGCTGCGCGTGCATCGCCTGGGTGAAGCCGGCGAAATCCAGACCGGGGCTCGGCAGGTGTTCGTCGAGCTTGTAGAAGTTCACACCCCAGTAGCCGTGGTAGCCGGTCTTGCCGCGGTCGCTCAGCGAGCTGCCCCAGGTGATCGGCTTGCCGCCGGTGAAGGCCTCGTCCGGGTTGTCGACGATCGGGGTGATCCACACCGCGCCAAAGCCCAGGTCGCGGATGTAGCCGGCGTTGTCGACCACGCCCTTGAAGTCGCCGCCGAGGTAGCCGATGTTGTCACTCTCGCCCGGCGGCGCCGGGATCGGGATATCGAAGGTGCGGTGCGCGCCGCCCTGGTCGCGGTGATCGTTGCCCGGATCGCCGTTGACGAAGCGGTCGGTGACCACGAAGTACACCGCCTCGCTGGCGAACGGCTCCAGCGTGCCGTAGAACTCCTCCTGCGCAGGCGCCTGGGCCTGCGCCGACGCGGCGCAGGCCCCCAGCAGAGCCAGCGCCAACAGCGACATCCGATCGATCATGCGTTCGCTCCCGAATCCGACGGCACCCACAGCACGCACAGCGCCGCCACCAGCAGGCTGCCGCCGCCGATCGCCAGCGCGTACAGCGGCCGGCCGCCGAGCCAGTGCGTGAGCACGAAGCCCAGCACGCTGACCGCGACCAACTGCGGGATCACGATGAAGAAATTGAAGATGCCCATGTACACGCCCATCTTCGCCGCCGGCACGCTGTCCGACAGCAAGGCGTAGGGCAGCGACAGGATCGAGGCCCAGGCGAAGCCCACGCCGACCATCGACAGCAGCAGCCACTGCGGATCGCGGATCCACAGGAACGACAGCAGGCCGGCCGCGCCCAGGCACAGGTTGAGCAGGTGGCTCATGCGCAGCCCGCAGGCGCGCACCAGCAGCGGGATCGCGATCGCGGCCAGTGCGGCGAAGCCGTTGTAGGCGGCGAACAGCACGCCGACCCAGTTTGCCCCGTCGTTGTAGGCCGCCGAGGTCGCGTCGTGGGTGCCGTAGTGGGTCTGGGTGACCGCGGCGGTGGTGTAGATCCACATCGCGAACAGCGCGAACCAGGAGAAGAACTGCACCCAGGCCAGGCGCCGCATCGCCTGCGGCATGGTCTGCAGATCGCAGACGATCGCCGCCAGCATGTATCCGCGGCGCAGGCGCGGCGCCACACCCTGCAGCAGGCCGTAGCCGAGGCACAGGCCGGCCAGCACGTACAGCATGCGGTCGCCGCCGCTGAAGGCGATCGCCGCCGCCCCGGCGATGCCCACCGCGCACCACAACGCGGCGGCGCCATCGGCACGGCGCGGCTGCGCCGCCGTGGCGGCCGGTGTGGCGCCGTCGAAGCCGTGCAGGGCTTCGGGCGGATATTCGCGGGTACGCAGCACGGTCCAGCCGATGGACAGGAACAGCACCACACCGCCGAGATAGAACGCGTAGCGCACCGTCGCCGGCACCTCGCCGGGGGCGGCGGTATTGCTGACGCCCCAGTGCGCCAGCAGCCACGGCAGCATGCTCGCCACCACGGCGCCAACGCCGATGAAGAAGCTCTGCATCGCATAGCCGGCGGCGCGCTGGCGCGTCGGCAACTGGTCGCCGACGAAGGCGCGGAACGGCTCCATCGAGATGTTGATCGAGGCGTCCAGCACCCACAGCGTGCCGGCCGCCACCCACAGCGCCGGCGAGTTCGGCATCACCAGCAGGGCCAACGTGGCGAACAGCGCGCCGACCATGAAGTACGGGCGACGCCGGCCGAAGCGGTTCCAGGTGCGGTCGGACAGGTAGCCGACGATCGGCTGCACGATCAGGCCGGTCAGCGGTGCGGCGATCCACAGTCCCGGCACCTGCTCCATGTCGGCACCCAGGGTCTGGAAGATGCGACTGGCATTGGCGTTCTGCAGCGCGAAGCCGAACTGGATGCCGAGGAAGCCGAAGCACATGTTCCAGATCTGCCAGAACGACAGCGCCGGCTTGGCGCGTGGCACGGCGCTCATGGGCGGTCCTCGATCGGGCCGGCCGGCGCGATCAGCAGCGCGGCGACATCGGCGGCATTGACCACGCCATCGGCGCCGCCCTGGCCGCCGGTGTAGCGCGCGAAGTGCTGCAGTGCGCTCATGTTCGCCGCTGGCAGCAAGCGCGCGACGCAACGTTGCCCGGCCTGCAGCACGAACAGCGCCGCCGTGGAGGTCTGCTCGCCGACGCTGTGCGGCATCACCAGCGGTTTCGACTGTGCTGGCGCGGCGCCGCACTGCACCTGCAGGCGTCTGACCGCGGCGGTGACGCCGGTGTTGATCGGACCATGCGCATTGACGTAGCGCACGCTCAGCCGGTAGGCGCCATCGTGCGGCGCGGTCCAGCTCCAGTCGTCGGCACCGTCCACGCGCGCAACGTCGCCGACGCAAACGGTGGGGCTATGCAGGGATTCCCAGCGCCCCAATTGCCGGGTCAGGCTCAGGCACTGCACACGCTCGGCCAGCGGCAACAGCGCGCCGTCGGCGTGCCCCGTGTGCGCCTGCCCATCGACGTACAGCACCGTGTCCGTAGCCGCCTGCACCCGCCAGCCTTGCGCTTCGCGCCGCACCTGCGGTGCCGGCGGTGCCAGCGGCGCGAAGGCGTCTTCCGCCGCCAGCATCTGCAAGGGTGCGCTGCCGCTGTGGCGCGCCACCAGGTCGACGGTGGTGGTGCTGTCCTGGCTACTGGTCTTGCCGGCGACCAGCAGGTCGCCCTGCAGTTGCGCCGGGCGGCGCAGCACGATGCGGCGGTCCTTCAGCTGCAACGCGATTTCCTGGCGCTCGCCGAACAACAGCGGCACCAGGCTGGTCGGCAGCTTGGGCAGCACGCGGCCGTCGTCCTCCACGCCGAACACGCCCTCGATCACCATCGCCAGATAGCCGGCCACCGACCACAGCTGCCGCGGCGAATTGACCACCGGGCCGCTCAGCGGACCGTCGTCGACATGCACAGCCTGGCTCAGGAACTCGTAGTTCTCCATGTTCGAGCCGGCCAGCGCGGCGCCGCGCAGCAGCGAGCGCACTTCCAGGTCGATGCGCGCGCTGTCGTCGGTGTGCCGGGCCGCACGCAGCGCGTAGGCGCTGACGAATGGCCAGATCGCCCGGTTATGGTAGATCGGCACGTCGCGCTGCTGCGGCCACACCACCGGGCTGCCCGCCTCCACCACCGGATAGCGCGCCAGCGCCTGACGCGCGCGCGCGGGCGGCAGCACGTCGGCCAGCACCGCCAGCGACAGGCCCAACAGGTCGTAGCGTTCGTAGCGCACCGGATGCTCGGCGGTGCCGATGTAGCTGACGTAGGTGCCGCGGTCCTCGCGCCAGAACCGCTGCGCGATGGCCTGGCGCAGCGCGTCGGCCCAGCCGGCATAGCGCGCGGCCGCCTGCGTGTCGCCCTGCTCCCGGGCCAGATGCTCGCCCAGGCGCAGCGCCTGGTAATGCAGCACGTTGGTGGACAGCGCGAAGGAACTGGCGATGAAGCCGACATCCTCGCGCGTCCAGGCCGGATAGGTCTGTTCGCGCCAGTCCAGGAACGAGGTCTCGCCGCGGTACAGGCCGATGCGCGGGTCGAACGCGAACGCGCGATCCTGCGCCAGCGTGGCCGTGAGCGCGGCGCGGGTATCGGCGGCAAAGACCGGATCGTCCAGCAGGTGGCGCGCGGCCAGGAACCACACCACGCGGTCGCTGCTCACCGGCCAACTGCCGCCGGAGCCGGTGTCCTGCGCCACGAACAGCTCCGGCAGCGCGTCGGTGCCGCGCATCGGCGACAGCTTAAAGCGCAGCGAGCGGCGCGTGCGCTGCGGATCCAGCCGCGCCAGGGCCAGGTCCGCGGCATAGCTGACATCGCGGGTCCACACGTAGGGCCAGCGCTCGCCGGTCTGGTAGCAATCGCACGGCAACGGCTTGCCGTGATCGAACGCCGGGTCGCGGATCGCCTGCACCTGGTCGTCGTGCAGCTCCTGCTGCGCCAGCGCGAACAGCGCGTCGAACAACGGACTGTCGGTTTCGCTACGCAGCGGCTGTGCCGGCACCGTGCGCGTGCCCTGCGCCGCGTGCAGCACGAAACCGCCGTCGGCCGTGGCCTCGGCCTGCGCGGTCTGGCCACGCCATTGCAATGACGTCTGTCCAGCAGACGCCGACGCCGCGGCACCCAAGGTGGCGGCCAAGCAAATCATCTTCAGCATCGAAGCGGCAGACCGGCTCGCACCGATCGACCTCCCTCCCTCTTTGCCTGCATGGTGGAAGCGCAGGCCGGCACGCCGGCGCTGCAGTCGCCGCCTCCGCATCGCGGGGCGCTGCGGACATGGTAGACGGGCGGCACCGCAACGCGTGCAGTTGCATACGTATTCATCGCATGCGCCACGGCGGCCGCGGACCGCCTCGCTATAGTCGATGCGCTGCCACGGTCGCCCTGGGAGGGGATATGCCGCTGTTTGAGGTCCTGTCGCGCCTGCGTGTGCCGTCGTTGCTGGCGAGCGTGTTGTGGTGCGTTGCGCCATGCCTGCACGCCGCGCCGCAGACGGTGGCCAGCGTGGATTCGCCGGGCAAGATCCTGCGCGTCTCCCTGCAGTTGGACGACGGCCGCCCCAGCTATCGCGTGCAGCGGCTGGGCGAGACGGTGATCGGCGAATCGCGGCTGGGCTTTCAGTTGCGCGACGGCGCCCTGGATCGCGACCTGGCGGTGCTGGACCAGCACAGCCGCGACGTCGACGAGACCTGGGAACAGCCGTGGGGCGAGCGCCGCTACGTGCGCAACCACTACAACGAGCTGCGCGTGGACCTGGGCGAGCGCGGCGGCCGCCAGCGTCGCTTCGCGGTGGTGTTCCGGGTCTACGACGACGGGCTCGGCTTCCGTTACAGCTTTCCGCAGCAGCCCGGCATGCAGGAGGCCGTCATCGACGAAGAGCTCACCGAGTTCGACATCGTCCCCGATGCGACCGCCTGGTGGATTCCCGCCGGCGCACCCATCCACTACGAATACCTGTACCGACGCACGCCGCTGCGCGAGGTGCCGCTGGCGCACACGCCGTTCACCCTGCGCAGCCAGGACGGCCTGCACCTGGCCATCCACGAGGCGGCCCTGGTCGACTACGCCGGGATGTGGCTGCGCCGCGGCGAAGCCCAGCGCCTGCATGCGCAACTATCGCCGTCGGCAGAAGGCTGGAAGGTACGCCGGTCCCTGCCCTTCGACACGCCGTGGCGCACGCTGCAGATCAGCGACACCGCCAGCGGCCTGGTCGATTCCAACCTGATCCTCAATCTCAACGAACCCAATGCCCTCGGCAACGTGAGCTGGGTGCACCCGGCCAAGTACATTGGCGTGTGGTGGTCGATGCACCTGAACCAGGAAATCTGGGCGCGCGGCCCCAGGCATGCCGCCACCACCGCCAACACCCGCCGCTACATCGACTTCGCCGCAGCGCACGGCTTCCGTGGCGTGCTGGTCGAAGGCTGGAACCCCGGCTGGGACGGCAACTGGGTCGGCCACGGCGACGACTTCGACTTCACCCACGCCACCGCGGACTTCGACATCGAAGCCCTGAGCGCCTACGCGGCGAAAAAGGGTGTGCACCTGATCGGCCACCACGAGACCGGCTGCGCGGTGGAGCACTACGAAGACCAGCTCGATGCGGCGCTGGGCCTGTACGCGCGGCTGGGCGTGGACACCTTCAAGACCGGCTACGTCTGCGACGATGGCCAGGTGGACCGGCGCAATCCCGCCGGCGGCCCGCTGTGGCGCGAATGGCACGACGGCCAGTTCATGGCCCGCCACCATCTCAAGGTGGTGCAGGAAGCGGCCAGGCGCCACCTGTCGGTCAATGCCCACGAACCGATCAAGGACACCGGCCTGCGCCGCACCTACCCGAACTGGCTCTCGCGCGAAGGCGCGCGCGGCATGGAGTACAACGCCTGGGGCGAGCCGCCGAACCCGCCGGAGCACGAAGTGAACCTGGTGTTCACACGGATGCTGGCCGGGCCAATGGACTACACCCCCGGCATCCTCAGCCTGAAGGGCCGCGGCGGACGCCCGATTCCGAGCACGCTGGCGCGGCAACTGGCGCTGTACGTGACCCTGTACAGCCCGATCCAGATGGCGGCCGACCTGCCCGAGCACTACCTGCAGCACCGCGACGCCTTCCGCTTCATCGAGGACGTGGCGGTGGACTGGGACGACAGCCGCGTGCTCGACGGCGAGATCGGCGAGTACGTGACCATCGTGCGCAAGGACCGCCACAGCCGCGACTGGTTCCTGGGCAGCATCACCGACGAACACGGCCGCGTGCTGCCGATCGCGCTGGGCTTCCTCGAACCGGGCGTGCGCTACCGCGCCGAAATCTACCGCGACGGCGATGCCGCCGACTACCAGCACAACCCGTTCGACTTCGTCCGCGAACAGCGCGAGGTCACCAGCCGCGATCAGTTGCTGCTGAAGCTGGCACCTGGCGGCGGTCAGGCGATCCGTTTCGTGCCGCTGGACCCGGTGCCGGCCTCGGCGGGCTCGGCTGCGTCGCATTGACGCGTTGAGGCGTCGCTGCGCCGCCATGCCGCTGGCTCGACGCCAGCGGCGCACCCCCGCGATGAAGACGCTCGGTGCCTGATCACTGCGCCGAGGACAGCGCCACGGCGCACGGCATTCGCATGGGACGAACCCGTGACTGCGCCGGGTCGCGGCAGCGCGGCAGAGAGCGCGTAGCCCTGTGCGGAACGACCTCGTCCTGGCGGGCAGCACCGAGCGTTCGCGATGGACGACCTCGTCGACATCGACGCAGATGTTCACAGTCGCACCGGCATACCGCTGCATGCACGACATTGCGATCCTGAAAGCGCTTCCAATGCGATGCAGGCCAGTGAATACGTATGCAGCGGGCGTTCGCGACGAAGCCGCGTGTCTACCATACAGCGCAATCGCGACACCGCCCTGCGGCTGCGCGACACGCACATCCGGCCGCCTCGCCGGTTCAGATATTCGCAAGACAACATTGCCTGGGAGGGGAAAATGTTGAACCACAAGCGCAACGCGCTGACGCTGGCGCTGGCCGTCGCGATGACGCCGATGCTGGCTGCGGCGCAGTCCGAGACCACCGCCACCACATCCAACGATCCGGTCACCGAACTGGACAAGGTCCAGGTCACCGGCATCCGCCGCGGCATCGAGAACGCCATCGCGATCAAGCAGGATTCGACGTCCATCGTCGAAGCGATCTCGGCCGAAGACATCGGCAAGCTGCCGGACGTGAGCATCGCCGAATCACTCGGCCGCCTGCCCGGCCTGGCCGCGCAGCGCGTCGCCGGCCGCGCCCAGGTGATCAGCGTGCGCGGCCTGTCGCCCGACTTCGCCACCACCCTGCTCAACGGCCGCGAAGTGGTCAGCACCGGCGACAACCGCAGCGTCGAGTTCGACCAGTACCCGTCGGAACTGGTCAACGGCGTGACTGTGTACAAGACGCCCGACGCCGGCCTGGTCGGACAGGGCCTGTCCGGCACCATCGACATGCAGACCGTGCGTCCGCTGAGCTTTCCGGACCGGGTGATCGCCGTCAGCGGCCGCCTGCAGAAGAGCTCGCTCGGCAAGGCCGCCAACGTCGACGCCTTCGGCAACCGCTTCAGCGCCAGCTACATCGACCAGTTCCTGGACAACACCCTGGGCTTCTCGATCGGCTATGCCCACAGCGACATGCCCATCCAGGAGAACCAGGTCGGCCTGTACGAGCCGTGGACCACGCAGAACACCGACAACGGCAGCCGCCCCGGCGTGGCCCCGGGCACCTACTTCTCCGACGGCATCAAGGCGCTGCGCCGCACCGGCAACAACAAGCGCGACGGCGTGATGGCGACCGTGCAGTTCCGCCCGTCCAACGCCTGGACCAGCACCTTCGACGCGTTCCATACCGAAGCCGAGCAGATCGACACCGCCAACCAGTTCGAGGTCAATCTCAGCAACTACAACGGCGGCTACACGCCCGGCCTGCTGATCACCAACCCGCAGGTCGACGCCAGCGGCAGCTTCACCGGCGGCACCGCCAGCGGCGTGTACCCGCTGGTGCGCGGCATGTACAACAAGCGCAAGGACAAGATCGACGCATTCGGCTGGAACAACGAGTTCAACCTCGGCAGCGTGCGCCTGATGGCCGACCTGAACTACTCCAAGGCCACCCGCAAGGAGCTGAACCTGGAGAACAACCTGCAGCTGGTGCCGATGCCGCAGCTGGACACGGTCGGCCTGGTGATCAAGCCCAACGGCTTCTCGCAGATCACCCCCGGCCGCGACTACTCCGACCCGAACAACCTGTTCCTGACCAACACCATCTACGGCTCCGGCTACGGCAAGGTGCCGGAGGTCGAGGACAGGCTGAAGGGCGGCCGCCTGGCAGCGACGCTGCCGGCACCGCAGGCGCTGACCTGGTTCTCGGACATCGACGTGGGCGTCAACTACGCCGACCGGCGCAAGCAGAAGACCCAGGCCGAAGGCAACATCCTGCTCGGCGCGCAGGGCGACACCAGCATCGCCAGCGATCTGCAGTACGACCCGGTCAACCTCGGCTTCGCCGGCATCGGTACCATCCCGGCCTGGAACGTGCCGGCGGCGGTCTCGCGCTACATGACCTTCAATCCGGTCACCAACCTGGACTACCTGATTCCGAAGTCGTGGACCGTGCAGGAGAAGATCACCACGGCCTGGCTCCGCGCCAACATCAACACCGACATCGGCGAGGTCGGCGTGCGCGGCAACATCGGCGTACAGCTGCAGCATGCCGATCAGAGCTCGCAGTCCAGCTACTTCGACCAGTCCCGTCCGGCCGGCCAGAACGTGCTGCCGATCGACGCCGGCAAGACCTACAACGACTGGCTGCCGAGCCTCAACCTGGCCTTCCTGTTCCCGCACCAGCAGACCCTGCGCTTCGCCGCGGCCAAGCAGGTGGCGCGGCCGCGCGTGGACCAGATGCGCGCCGGCCTGGACTTCGGCGTGGACACCTCTACCGGCAAGCCCGGCGGCAGCGGCGGCAATCCCCTGCTCGACCCGTGGCGCGCCAACGCGCTGGACCTGTCGTACGAAAAGTACTTCGGCGAGAAGGCCTATGTCGCCGCGGCGGTGTTCTACAAGGACCTGAAGAGCTACATCTACACGCAATCGCGCGACGATTACGACTTCTCCGCCCTGCTCGCCAGCTACGTGCGCCCGCCCAACATGACCGTGCCGGTGCAGACAACGGGCACCTTCTCCTCGCCGCAGAACGGCAAGGGCGGCACCCTGCGCGGGCTCGAGCTAACCGCCTCGCTGCCGCTGGACATGTTCACCGACAGCCTGCGCGGCTTCGGCATCCAGGCCAGCGCCACGTTCAACGACAGCGACATCAAGATCGTCGATCCCGAAAGCGCCTCCAGCGTGGGCTCGGCGCCGATCGACCTGCCCGGCCTGTCCAAGCGCGTGTACAACTTCACCGCCTACTACGAGCGCAACGGCTTCGAGGCGCGCGTCAGCCAGCGGCGGCGCTCGGACTTCATCGGCGAGATCGGCAACTTCAACGGCAACCGCACGCTGCGCTACGTGGTCGGCGAGAACGTCACCGATGCCCAGGTCAGCTACACCTTCGCCGACGGCAGCACCCTGGCCGGACTGAGCCTGCTGCTGCAGGCGAGCAACCTGACCAACTCGCCCTACCGCACCTACGCCGGCACCAAGGATCGCCCGCTGGAGTACGTCGAATGGGGACGCACCTACATGCTCGGCGTGAACTACAAGTTCTGAGCCCGGCGTAGAGCACGCAGACGACGCCCGCCGGCGCACACCCGGCGGGCGTTTTCTTTGGGCGATTGCCGGCTGTGGTGCTGCCGAGCACCCGGATATCGAGCGGCGAAGCGGAATTGCGATCGCATTGCGATAGCGGTCTGCTTTGCGAAGCAGACGGAAGATGCGTGGTTTGCAGGAAATCGCCGCTACGCTTCGCGAAGGTGGGACAGTTCCATCTCCACACGCCCGATCGACGATCCGAATCACCGACGCTGGTCGTCCTCCGGGCCATCGGCGCCGGAAAAAAGCGGCGCTAAGGCCGCCGATCAGATAGGGACATCAGCGCCGATGCATGGCTTGCAGCCAAGAGGCGGCAGATGCGCCACTGGCGCTGCTGGAGGGAACCGCATTGGCCTGGCGACGCGCGCGCTTGGCGATTTCCTGGCGATGACCGACAGTGCAGCACACGTCCCTTGGAGCTTCGTGGCAGTAACGCAGCGTCGGCAACGTGGCATGACGAGACCGTTTATCGTGCGGGCCAGCAACGCAGTCTGTGGATTGGCTCTGACCGCAGCCGGCTAACTGCCACGCTCTCGTGGCGACTGGCGGACGCCACCAACAGGACGTGGCATGCCGGACGAGCGCTGTTTGATCGGGCACAGGCGTCGCCACCACCAGCACGCTGACCAATCCAGCGCAATGCGTCGCCGGATTGTCTCTTCACCCAACGGCATGCTTGCTGTGCCGCAGATGCATCAACGGCGGCTCGGCAAAGCCGTCGCCCTGCGCGCTCACGCGCCCTGCAGGCACACCATCGCATAGCCAGGCAAGCGCAAGCGCTCACCGACGGCGCCAGGCACCACACCCGGGACCTGCACCGCCTGCCAACGCCCCTCGGGCATGGCCACGTCGACGGCCTCGGCGGACAGGTTGAACGCCAGCAGCAAGGTTTGCGTGGCGTGGCGACGCTCGAACATCAATACCGGCTCGGCTGTTTCGTGGAAAGAGATGTCGCCCTCGCGCAGCGCGGGATGGCGCTTGCGCCAGGCCAGGAACTGGCGGATCGCAAGCAGGACCGAATCCGGGTCTGCCTCCTGCGCCGCCACCGATTGCGTGCGATGCGCCGGCGAGACCGGTAGCCACGGCATACCAGTGCTGAAACCGGCGTGCTCGCCGGCCTCCCACGGCAGCGGCGTCCGGCATCCGTCGCGGCCCTTGAAGTTCGGCCAGAATGCGATGCCATAGGGATCCTGCAGCGCCTCGAACGGCACCTCCGCCTCGCCCAGACCCAGCTCTTCGCCCTGGTAGAGACACACCGAACCACGGAGCGAACACAGCATCGCGATCAGCAGCCGCGCGAAGGCCGGCGTCTCCGCGCCCTGCCCCCATCGCGTCACCGCGCGCTGCACGTCGTGATTGGAGATCGCCCAGCACGGCCAGCCCTCGGTCATCGCCGCTTCCAGGCGCGAGACCGTCTCGCGGATGTAGGCGGCGCTGAAATCGTCGGTCAGCAGTTCGAAGCTGTAGCCCATGTGCAGGTGCCCAGCCCGGGTATATTCGGCCGTGGTCGCCAGCGAATCCTCCGACGAGATTTCGCCCAGGCTCACCGTGCCCGGATAGCGATCGAGCAGGCTGCGCAGCTTCTGCAGGAACGGCAGGTTCTCCGCCTGCGTGTTGTTGTAGTAGTGGTATTGGAACGCGTACGGATTGTCCGGGCTGAAGCCGCGGCCGACGCGCTTTTCCGGCGGCTTGGGCGGGTTGTCGCGCAGCTGGGGATCGTGGAAGCAGAAATTGATCGCATCCAGGCGGAAGCCGTCGACGCCGCGCGCCAGCCAGAACTCCACATTGTCCAGCGTCGCCTGCTGCACCTGCGGATTGTGGAAGTTCAGATCCGGCTGCGAGGCCAGGAAGTTGTGCAGGTAGTACTGTCCGCGGCGCGGCTCCCACTGCCACGCCACACCGCCGAAGATCGACAGCCAGTTGTTCGGCGGAGTCCCATCCTCGCGGGCGTCGGCCCACACGTACCAATCGGCCTTGGGATTGTCGCGGCTCTGCCGGCTCTCCTTGAACCAGTCGTGCTCCACCGAGGTATGGCTGAGCACCTGGTCGATCATCACCTTCAGGCCCAGCGCATGCGCCTTGGCCAGCAGCGCATCGAAGTCGACCATGCTGCCGAACAGCGGATCGACCTCGCGGTAGTCGGCGATGTCGTAGCCGAAATCGGCCATCGGCGACTTGAAGAACGGCGAGATCCAGATCGCGTCCACGCCCAAGGCCGCGATGTAGTCCAGCTTGCGCACGATGCCGGGCAAATCGCCGATACCGTCGCCATTGGCGTCGAGGAAGCTACGCGGATAGATCTGATAGATGACGGCACCGCGCCACCATGGAGCCTGAGACATGCAACGCCCCCCTTCGGGCAGAGATCGCGCGTGCGACGGGCACGCGAAACGCTGCGTTAGAGTAGCGTTGATGCAGGAATATGCGTCATGCCTGCATACGTATTCAGCAAAGAACGTAGCACCAGAAAGCTACTAATAGAGGCCTTTATATCTAGCAAATAACATAGATTTTCGAGAAAACATATCCATCAAAACATCAGGAAATATTACGAATTATTCAACCAAGAAAAAGGGAATAACCCCTCAATACTTTTTAAAATAAGGCTTAGAGCAATCCACTCCCACCACGGAACACTCAGCACCGGAAGACTTCTTGCACTGCCTCAGAGCCTCACTCTTAGCTTTCTCTTCGCCCCCCCCGGTAACCACCTTCCCGCCAGTACGACCCTCAGCGGCCTTTACAACTGCCACACATTGATTTTTATAAGTTATCATAATTTTGCAATCCGAATTACCCAGATTGCTGCACAACCTGAGAGCATTCTCCTCAGCTTCCTGCTCAGAAAACTTCCCAGTGCTGCTCCCGATATCTCCATTGGACGCAGTTGCGATCGCACCCCAGGTCTTAATCCACTCACCTGTAGGACGCGCAGCACCACTGGACGAATCAGAATCAGGTAGGCATTGGGCACTACCGGCAGTAACGCCGGTAGGGCAAGCCGTTTGCGCTATCGCTCCCGCACAGAGGAGACACAAAAAAAATGAAATAATATATTTCAACATGCGCCACTCAAGAGTTGATCAACTCAAGCCGGAATTTCTCAACCTTCCATCACCCATTTGAGATCCAGAATCGGAAGCAAAATTCGGCTGCCTATTGCCATGCGTATTTGTGGAGTGAGAAGAAGGATTGTAGTCATCCGGCGCCGTCCTTGAAGATGGGCTGTATCCAGGCGAAGTTGGCGAGTAAGGCCTACCAGACGCCGGATCCTTGCCAACCGCGCCAAAGCCCGAGTACGGCGAGAACTGACCCAGCGTGCCCTGGAAGAACGAGGCCGCCATCGGCGGGGCCGTGATGATCAGCGTGCTCAAGACCAAGCCGATTCCTCCTTGCTGCAATGCCATGCTGCTGACACCCTCGGTCGAGCCGCCGGGAAGCGCCCACTTGGCCAGGAACCCGGCTGCGACCGCCGCCACCACCTTCGTCGCCAGACCGACCGTGAAGCTCAGCACGGCCAGCGAGAAGACCGTCCCGATTCCATACATCAGCCACTTCTGGAACAAGGACTTGGTGGCATCAAATAGCAGACACAGAATGAACAACGGCCCAAAGCCGACGAACAGCGCCATCGCCAGCTTGTTCAGCAGCAACAACGATCCGCCCACTACGCCAGGGCCTGCCATGCCCAAGCCGGTGAACCAACGCGCGCGGCTTTTTTCGTCTTCCAGCTGGGGATTGCTCGCCGTATCGATCTGATCGATGCTCGTCATCGCGATCTGCATCAACGCCAGGTTCTTGTCGATCGCCTGATAGGCGCTCTCCGAGTCGCCGGTCACAGTCTCCACGATGGCGCTGCTGAGTCCGTCCGTGAGCCGCCAATACAGGCCGTTCATCTGCTGATCGCCCGTGGTGGCCCCAGGCCTGGCAGCGGACACCATGCTCATGGCCACACCAATGATGAGCGCCGAGCGCAGCGAACTCACCACCAGCTCCATCGCCGATTCACGCGATTGCCCGGTGGCGACGCGGTACCCCTTGAGCAGGATCCACAGCGTCAGCGCGCTCATCGCCGTCACCGTCACCCACCACGACATGCGGATCAACAAGGCCCACTGAAAGTAGTCGATCTCATCCCGCAAGAAATTGTTGATGAGGATGAAGAACTGGTAATTGGCGTAGTTCTGCAAAAAATCCATGACTGCTCCATAACGCGCACGCTCATCACTGAGCTTTAGCAGGTGTCGCCGCTCCGATCGGACGGAAGCGGCGACACGTGGGTCTTACTTCGCGATGCTCAGACGCTCGAGATTCTTGGGACTGGACGACTTGACCGCCTCCAGGGCGACGCCCATCGCGGCGCCTGCAGCGATCTTGCTCGCAAAGTCGCTCAACCCGGAGAAGCCGTCGAACAGGCTGCCACTGCTGCCGGTATCGGTCGCCGATGGCGCCTTCTTGCCGCGCATCGCCGCCCAGGCACCAGCGGACTGCACCTGGGTCAGGTAGGACAGCCGCTTCTCATAGGCGAACATCGCCGCTTCGGTCTGCTGGCGATCGATGTCCATCAGCGCCCGCAACGCGATCAGCTTGTTGGTATTGTCTTCCAGCAAGCCGATCTGGTTCGTGTCGATTTTCGCCCGCTGTTGTTCCAGGTCGCGCAGACGCTGCAGCCGCTTCTCGGTGATGTCGTACATCGCCACCATGTAATTGAACTGCGAGTTGCGCGTGCGCTGGATCAGTTCGCAGGTCTGCTGCTGTTCCTGCGACACGGGCGTTCCCGAGGTCTTGGCTGCACAGTCGGAGACGCCGTAGTTGTCGTCAACCTTGACCAGCTTCTCCTTCGGCTTGTCGACCTCGTCGCCGCTGGACTTCTCTTTCTCGGCCTTGCCGATCTCATTGTCGCCGCGGATCTTGTCCAGCTTCTCATCCAGCGTCTTTGTATTCTGTTTGTTCTCGTCAATTTGCTTATTGTCGATCACTTCCCACTGCGCAAAAGCAGTCGCTGGCAACAGCATGAGCAGCACAATTGCACCAACGACGCGAACACGACTGAAGGCTTTCGTCATCTTGTCCATACACACCTCAACATAGATCTCGTAGCAGCATTCCCATGCGTGACCCAGGCGAGACAGTCAGCTGACCGCCGCCGCCCCCCGATTATCCGAAGACACCGACTTCGCCGGCCCCGATTTACCGGACCCTTTGCGCCTTGCATAGAACTCGTTCAACCATTGTTCTGGCGTCAGATCGTCCGGCGCGATGCCGTGTTCCTTGGCCTTGCGCTCCAGCACCTGATGCATGATTTCGATATTGTCGGTCGACGCCGAGATCACCGACAGGGCATCGTCCATGCCGCGCAGATTGAGCTGGCACACCGACGAGCCGTGGCCCTGCTTGACCAAGAAACAGCGCGAGCGCTCGTCCAGGCTGACCACGACCTGGTATTCGGCCTCGGTGAGCTTGAGGCCGTCCATATAGTCTTCCTTGCTGGCATTTGGATTGGGCAGCAGGATCATGGTCGCAGTCTGTTCGACCAAGGCGGCGGAAATGTCGCTAGCCAGTGCATCCTCCGGGCTCTGGGTGGCAAAGATGCCCAGGCCGTTCTGCTTACGGATGGTCTTCTGCTTGTTCTTGGCGAATTCCTTCAGGCCGCCCTTGCCATCGAGGATCTTCCAGAACTCGTCCATCACGTAGATGAGCGGCCGGCCGTCGATCAAGGCTTCCAATCGATGCAGCAGGTAGTTGATGACCGGAACGCGCACTTCCGGGTTGTCGATGACGTCGGTGTAGTCGAAGCCGATGATACTCGCCTTCTCCAGATCGATCGTGTCGACCGGGTTGTCGAACACCCAGCCATGCGAGTTGCCGGCGGTCCACTTGCGCATGCGCGCGTACAGGCCGTCGTCGCCCATGTTGGGCAGGCTCTTGCGGAAGTTGGTCATGCTGCGCAGGTGCATGGGCGTATCGAGCATGCCTTCCACACCGCGGAAGATGTCCTCCTCCTCGCGCGAGGTGTATTCGATCTTGCCGGCCAGGACCTTGATCAGGTCGGCCAGGAACTGCACGTTCGCCTCGGTGCGCTCGCACTGGAACGGGTTAAAGCCGGTGGGCTTGCCGTTCTCCAGCGCCAGATAGTTGCCGCCGCAGGCACGCACGAAGATCTCGGCGCCGCGGTCCTTGTCGAAGAAGAAAATGGTGGGAATCGGATCGAACTTCTGCACTTGGCTGAGCAGGAAGTTGATCAACGCAGTCTTACCGGTACCGGACTTGCCGATCACCATGGTATTGGCGATCGCCTTCTCGCCGAGCGAGTTTTCCGCCGGATGCGTCGCGTGGAAATTGAAGTAATACGGCTGGCCGTTGGTGGTCTGCAAGGTGGTGACGCACTCGCCCCACGGATTGTTCTCGCGCTTGCCCTGGGCGAAATTGTGCAGCGGCGACAGGCCGAGGAAGTTCAGTGAGCTGACATTGGCGATACGCGTGCGGTAACGCCAATTGCCCGGCAGTTGGGCGTAGAAGGAGGACGCGACCGCCAGATCCTCCTTGGTCGAGACGAAACCGGCATTGGACAGTTCCGCACGGGTGGTCGCGATCTGCTGCGCAAGCTTCTCCTGCGTATCCGCATAGACCGCGATGGTGAAGTGGTACTCGCCCAACACGAAATTACCCGACGACAGCTGATCCATCGCCAGGTCGAGCTCGTGGATCTGGCTGACCGCCTTGTCGCCGGAGGACACCATCATGCCCTTGGTGCGATCAAGCACCTTCAGCGCGTCGTGCCGTCCCATCGGGCTGAAGGAGTGGGTCACCACATACTCGAAGTCGAGATACTTCAAACCATTGAGGATGCCCGGATAGGTCCCGTCGGTGTATTCCTTGATGTTCAGAATGGCGCCGAAATGATTGACGCCCTCCGGGGTCTTGATCACGAAGTCGCCGGTCTTGTTGGCGAACATATGCTTGCTGACCGGCAGATAGGCGGGCACCGGCGCCTGCAGCACCGGCACTGGCTCGTCGATGCGGTTGATCAGATAACCGAAGAACTCCAGCGCCTCGGAGAACACCACGCCGTTGCTGGCCTCATACATGCTCAGCCGGTAGGGCGAGTAGTCCTTCAGTACGGCTTCGACGTTGCCTGCCAGTTCGATGACTTTGGCAATCGCCTGGTCCTGCTCGGATTGCAACTGGGGAATGCTCGACGACTTGTCCATGAGCCGCTTACCCGTCACCACCGGACGGTAGATCATGGTCAGATACAGCTCGTTCTGCATGATCTTCTGCGAGGACAGGGCACCGTAGTACTGGTCCGACAACTCCTGGTTGAACGCCTGCTTGAACTTGCCGGTGTTCTTGATGCGGCGGCGGCGACGCACGTCGTGCACCCAGAACGCCACGTTGGCGAAGTCCGGAGCGCGCAGCGTCTGCAGCATGCGGTTGAAGGTGTTGTGCCGGTGTTCGATCTCCCACTCTTCGCGGCCCACGAACGGAAGCCCGCCCAGGTGCCAGACCAGCATGAAATCCCCTCCCGTCGTCTTCAGCACGGACGGCGCCACATGTGTGGAGATGGAGATGAACTCGCTGATCGAAGTATCGGGGATGAACATAATGAAGTGACTCAGAATCCGTTTCGTCTTGCCAAGGCCCGGCGCACATGCACCGGGAACCGCCGACCTCGCTCACACCAGCATTGCCGGCGAGTCGACATGAAAAACCGAACAACCCCATGCACGACACAGGCGTCGTGCATGGGGTTGAGACACGGCGCGCAGTTCCAAGCTAGCGCTTGGCGCCCGGCACCTCTTTCCTGTACTCATTCGGCGAGAACACCCACATGCCGGAATAGCGCTGCAGGTTGCGCACGCGCATCCTCATCATCCAGCGCAAGCCGAGCATGCGGAAGATCATCTCGTCCCGCTTGGTCATCTGCTGCATGACGAAGACGATGACGGGAATGAGCAGCAGCAGCCACATATCGAAATAGATACCCATCAGGAAGCCGCCGCCCGCGCCGATGAAGAACGGGATGTAAGGCACCCCGAAAAACATCGCCGGTCGGGTGCAGCCCCGGAAAAGTACGTTCTTATGCATAGTGCAGAACGTGCTGGATCATCTGGATCGCGGCGGTGGCCGTGCACTCCTTCTGGCCGGTATCGCCGATCAGCATCTTGGCCAACTGGCCGGCCGCGCCGATCAGCACGCCACCCAGCAGCACCGGCGCCACTTCGGAAACGCGCTTGTGCGCGAATGCGATCTGGTAACCGGCGAAGACGACCGCGATCGTCACCACCACGATGGATGCCATGTTCAGGATGTTGTTGGTCTTGCCGAGGAAGTTGCAGACCTTGGTATCGGCACCGGCATAGTCCTGCGCCATCGCGAAGCTGGACGCGAGCAGGGCCACGGTGAACACCGCCGCCTGCAACGCCGCCGTGCCGATGACCTTGGCGTTCGACTTCATCTGATTGTTCTTGAACATCGTGGGTATCTCCTTGACTGGAAAACAGGGGGTGATCAAAAAGCCACTTGCATGGCCGCGCTACTGCATCTGGCTAGAATACGAAGGCCCCGTCGCCAGACGTCGGCGGCGGCGTACTTGAGCCAGGAACGGCCGCTCCCGCCACGGCCTGGGGCGCGTGTGCGGCAACGTGCGGAGCTGGGGGCGCCCCGCCACCTGCAGGAACCGCCACTCCTTTGCCGGCGCCTGTAGGTCGTATTACGTAGAGATCAGCGTCTGCCGCTGTCGGCTGCGCCGCCGCGGCCGCCACTGCGCCAGCCGTCTGCTGCCCCGGCGCCGCGACGGCGGCCTGGGGACGCATCGATGGCTGGGCTTGCGCAGCGAGCCCGTTGGCGAGTCGATCGGCCGCCGAGTCGATGCGCCGCGACACGATCGAATCGACTTCGCGCACCGCCGCGGCCTTCACCGAGTCGTTGACCGCACGACGCACGCCTCCGGCCGGGATCACCGGAATCGCACCAGCCGTGGACGCGGCCAGCGCCCTGCCCTGGTTGATCGACGCGTAGACCTTCTGCACGTAGCCGTGGCGGTACCCGGTCTCGAAGTTGCCGGAGTAGTAGCAACTGAACGACTTGCCCCAGTTGCCGCCCGAGCGGCTGTAGCACTCGGCCAGGATCTTCGACGCGGCCTGCAGGTTGGGACAGGTCTTGAAGGCCTTTTCGTAGGTATCCAGGCCGTACTTGATCAGGTTGTAGCGATTGACCTGCCCCAGGCCGAGGGAAAAGTTGTAGCCCTTCTCTTCCAGCATCCGCGCGGTGGCCACCGCTTCGGACAGGTTCTGCGGCTGGCGCACCAGGCGACCGCCGACCACGCCGATCGCGAACGGGTTGTGCGACGACTCGACGCGCACAACGTGCTGCATGACCTCAGCCGGAACCGCCATTTCGGGACAGCTGAGTAATTCCATGCCTGGCAACATGCCGTGGTTACTCCCTATGCATCGGCGTCATGGCAATCGCCCGGAACGCCGCAGTGTCGCAAATCAATCGTGTTGGAAGAAAAATTCAAAGTCAATCGGCGGATTTTCGCCTTATCACCTCAATGAACATATTCACCCTCCACCCGAATGCGTGCGCTCCGGATCGAAATCGATACCTGTGATATAGCGCCGGCCCGCATGCGATTTGATATGGACAACGATGTCGATGGTCATCATCAGCAACCGCTTGATGACGGCGAATTCCAGGCCTGAGCCTTCGGCCGAGGCCTTGACCATCAACGCCAGCTGGTCCCAGGTCTGGCCGATGCTGCCAGCATGGCAGCTGGTGATGGAACCAGGATGACCGGAGGCGCAGTTGCGAATGAAGTAGAACGACTCGTCGCCGCGCAACTCCGCAAGGATGATGCGGTCGGGCTTCATGCGCAGGCACGCTTCCATGCAACTCTTCGCGGTGACGTTGCTCGTGCTTTGTCCACCTTTGGAGTAGAGCAAATGCACGGAATTGGGCTGGCTGATGAAGAGTTCGCGCGCGTCCTCGATCGTCACCAGCCGCTCTTCGTGCGGGATGTGATTCACCAGCGACTTCATGAAGGTGGTCTTGCCGCTGCCGGTGGCGCCGGCGACGACGACGTTCTTCTTGAACAGCACCGCCTTCTTGAAGAATTCAGCGTAATCGCGCTGCCGCCGCAACTCCAGCAACTCGAGGTCCTGCTCGCTGAGCCCCGACTGCACCTCCAGAATCTCCTGGAAGAAGCCATCTTCCTTGTACTGCTCCAGGGTCTTGGTGTGCTTGGACGGCAGACGGATGGTGATCGACACCTTGCCGGCATCGCAGGCCGGCGGAATCACGAACTGCGCGCGCTGCCCGGTGGGAAAGGTCAGCGACACCACCGGATCGGCATCAGTGATGCGCTGACCGGTATTGCTCTCGTTGACCACTGCCGTACAGAACTGCCGGGCGCGATCGAAGGTCAGCGACGGGATGTCCATCCGCTGCCAGCCGCGCAGGGTCTCCAGGTACAGCTCGCCGGGACGGTTGATGCAGATTTCCGTCACTTCCGGCGAGTTCAGATAATCCAGGATGCCCAGCACCGAATACTGGTAATCCAGGAAGTCCGTGGAGATCTGCGCGGTCGGAGAGTCGTCGAACGTCACGTCGCTGTCTCGATCTCGGTCAACGCGGCAACACGGCCGTGAAGTCGACGTCCTTGGCGACGTAGACATTCACGATGGTGCCCTGGTTGATGGTCACGGTGGCGGGACGGCGACGATCCAGGGCCTGGTCGGCCAGACGCTGGATGGACTGCGCCGTGTTGCTCTCGTACGGCTGCTCGGTGACGATGCCGGAATTGAGGCCGGTCGTCGTGGTCTTCGGGCCATGCTCGGCCGCCGCCCACTTGAAGGCGTCGCTGAGCAAGCTGATCATCAGCGCGGACGAGATGCGGCTCGCCCAATGCGCACTGTATTGGCCCGGGTGGCCGGCGCTGCCGAGGTTGTCGACGCCGGGACCGACCAGGGTCACATCGATGCCGGTCGGCGTGGTGATGCGGTCCCAGACCACCTGCATGCGCGGGCCGGTCGGTTCCGCGGGACCGTACTGGCCGAGGATCTTCGATCCCTTCGGCAGCAACAGGCGGCGGCCGTTGATGGAGTACACCGGCTCGGTGATGATGCAGGAGGTGAAGCCGGGGAAATCGGTGATGATCCGCGTCTCCAGCACACAGCGGATATAGGTGCCACGCACCAGCAGACCGTCCGGGTTGGCGATCGGCTTGGCAGAGGTCTCCTGCTCCTGCTGCATCGGCGCACCGCCCTGCTCCTGTCCCGGCATCATGCCGCCAAGACCCTGGCCGCCGGCGTCCTGTTGCTGCAGGCCAGCCATGCGCCGCTCCAGCAAGGACGGCCCACGCTCCTGTCGCGGTGCCGACTGCATCTGCGCGTCGGTATCGGTGGGCATGGGCGGCAACGGCGGCAGGCTCGGCTGCTCGGCCAGCTGCACCGGCTCGGCCGGCTGCACCGGCGGCGCCGCCGCGGTCTGCGGCAGCGCAGGCGCCACCACTGCCTCCTGGCGCGGCTTCGGCGCCGGCTCGGGCGTGCTGCTGCCGCTCACCAGCCAGAAGATCGCCACGATCAGCAGCGCGGCGATACCGGCCAGGAACACCAGCGCCTTGCGATTGAGCTTCTTCAGGTCGCTGGAGCGCAGCACCGGCTCGTTGGCATCCAGATCCGGGTCGGCGGTCTGCTGCTGGCGAGCGAAATAGGGATTCTCGCGCGGCGCGTCGTCCGCTTGCGGATTGCGCGGCTGGCCGTTATCGCGGCCGTAGTTTTCGTCAGACGGAGGTAGATTCGAGTTCACTTTTGCTTGTTCCTACGCAAGCCGACAACATTCTTGCCGTGGCGGATGACCAGGAAGGGATAGGTCCCGTGGACAATCAGGGTGTTGCCCTCGACGGTGGTATTGACCAGGAAATCCTCGTCGCTCTCCTTCTCGCGGCCGAACACGGCCGGGAAATTGCCTGTCGGGAAACGCGTCAGATCCATTTTGATGTAGGTGAACTTGCCATCGTCGTAGACGCTGCTCGGCACGATCCACATCTGCTTGGAGCGCGTGGAATAGTCGTAATCGAAGTAGTAATGGCGGTCCTTGGTCAGCCGTGTATCGAGCTGCGACTCGTCCTTCACCTCTTCGCTGGCCGCGGCAAAGCTGGTGTCCTTCGGATAGGTGAAGGTGACCTTGTACTGCACGCCGGCCTGCTTGGCCTGCTCCAGCCGCTGCCAATCCGTGGCCACCACCTTCAATTCCAGTATGTAGGAATGGGTCGCGGTGCGAATCATCATGTTGGTGTCGACGTCGACGTTCTTCGGCTTCAGATAGAAGACGTTCTCGCGACGGCTGAGTTCCCAGCCACTGGTGAAACCGGTGCTGTAATCGAGGATCTTCTCGTTCGGGCTCAGCTCGATCTGGGTGGTGATGCCCAGGCCGGTACGCACCTGATAGATCTTGTCAGGCTCGTACTCGTACTGCTGGACCACCTGGGCCGACGCGATCGGCGCGAACAGGCCCAGAGCCAGCAACGCAATATGCGCCGAACCGGTTTTCGTCAGGAAACTCATCGAACGTTCGCTCCATTACCATTGTGCTGAGGTGCAACGTTGGGTGCAGGAGGGGCCGCAGCGGGCTGCGCCCCCGGATAGACGGGCGCGCTCCCCGGATTGGCCATCGGCTCCTGCTGCGGAACCGGCATCGTGCCGTTCGCACCGGGCATCGTCTGCTGACCAGGCATCTGCTGCGGCATGGGTGCCTGTCCCGCAGCGGCCGGCATCTGTGCGGCGGCCGGCTGCTGTACCGCGCCGGTTGCAGGTGCCTGCACAGCGGGCGACGGCGGAACCGGCATCGCCGAGTAGTCGTTGTCGACCCGGTAATCGGTCACCAGGAAGCCCAGCGGATTCTGCACCCGCAGATCGTCTTCCATGGCCAGATTGCTGTTGTACTTGAAGCCGAGGATGGCGAACTTGTTGTCGAGAAAGGTGGATTGCCCCGTCTTCTTGTCGTAGATGCTGCGCTGGAAACGCACGTTCGCACCGGTATACGGTTTGCCGCCGCCGCCCAGCAGGTTGATGCTGAGGATCTTGACCCGAATCGAACGCGCCTTGCCGTAGGTGTAATACGGAGCCGAGGGATTGTTCGGCGCGTGCAGATTGAAATACTCCGCGCCCACCGCGGAGTTCCGCGGCGCCATCGAGAACACGGTATTCCAGTCGTTGAGCCCCATCATCTCCGAATCGTAGGACTCACGCGCGGTGATGAAGCGCGCCACGTTGCTCTTGGCCAGCGCCTCGCTGTTGGTGACACTCTGCACATCGCCGCTGTTGCGCAGCACCGACACCGTGGAATTGCCGGTGTACGCATCCGCCATCACCAGATACGGCACCTTTTCCTTCAGCGGCAGCATGTAGTAATACCCGCCGCCCAGCAGCAGACACATGATGATCGCACCGAAGGCGACCCACCATGCGCGGCGCTCGCTGCGGCGCGCCAGATCCGCAATGCTGATCTCGTAGTTGACCGCCTTCGCGACCGCTTTGTTGACGTTTTCGCTTTCGGCCTGCTTTTTACCGAACATCAGACTTCACCAGGTTCGTAATATGGCTGCCGGCGCGCAGCGTGCGCACCGGCGGTGACGTCACTTCGCGCTGTCGCTGGTCGCCGGCGTACCGCTCACCGACGACGACGGCTGCACCAGGATGCGATTGCCCGCAGCGGTCACGCTCAGACCTTCCTGTGCATAGACCACGCTCAGCTCGGCGACTGCCTGCTGGATGCTGGTGGTGTTGATCTTTGCGACCGGCGCATACAGCGTGTAGTCGGACTGGATGCCGTAGGACAGCTGCATGTTCGAATCCTTGGCCCAGCGCTCGAGCATCGTCTTCAGCGTGCCGTCCATCGGAATCGCCTGGTACACGTACGACGAGTACAGCGGGATCTCCATGGTCGACTCGGAAAAACGGTTGACCGGCTTCCATTTGCCGCGAAAGTCGGGCGCGGGCCTGGTTGCACAGGCGCTCAACAGCGCGACGGCACTCAACGTAGCGATCAGCCGAAACATATGCGTTCTTTTCACGCGAGCCTCTGAATTACGGAAACGTGTAGAGAGCGGGCGGCGCGCAGGCGGCCCACTGCTGGATGGCGGAATTCGACGCAACGACGCGACACAGGCGTCGCAAGAAGGAAGCTGCCGGGAACGACACGGACACGGATCCGCGGCAGGCAACGGGATGCTCCCGAGGCCGCGCGATCGGCGCCGAAGAAAACGGAATTTGACGACAAACCTTCCATGTCACCCCTTACGTGCGCCTGTTCGGCTCACGCCCCTGTTCCTGTACCTGTTTCTGTTACCAACGCATCGCCATACTCGCGAGAATGTGCCGGAGGGGCATGCTCACGTCAAGCATTTGGCAAAAAAACGTTCAAATGATAAATACGCCCAAAAAATAGGTGTTTTTCGTCACACTTTTAAATCGAGAGCGTCGGAATGTCGACTTTGGGCCGCAGTCGCGCGGTGAAGTGGCGATCCTTGTAGTACTTGATCTTGTCGCACTTCACCGGGTGCGGAATGCCCTCGTACAAGAACACCTCTTGATCGTTGCCCATCGCCTTCAACTCCTGCGGCAGCATCAGCGCCCGCTTCTCCTCCGACACGCTCCGGGTCACGTCCTTGCCGCGCGTGACGTTCTTCTTACGGAAGGTGGTGTAGCCGAGCATCTCGGAGTAGTCGTTGGCATCCTGCTGCTCGCGCGGAGCGTAGAGAATCTGCAGTGCATGATTCGTGATGATGGTCCGCGAGATGTCCTTGCCATAGGTGGCATCGAGCTGGGCCATGCTCTGGATGATCGGCAGAAGGCGGACATTGTAGCCAGCCATATATGACACTGCCGAGGCGATGATGTCGACCTTGCCGATGGCGGTGAACTCGTCCATCAGCAGCAGGCACTGGTACTTCAGCGCCGGATTGCTCTTGGGCAGTTCCTTGGTGTTGAGGTTGATGATCTGGCTGAAGAACAGGTTGATGATCAGGCGGCTTTCGGCCAGCTTGTTGGGCTGGATGCCGATGTAGATGGTCATCTTCTTCTTGCGCAGATCGGTGAGCAGGAAGTCGTTGTCGCTGGTGGCCGCATCCAGCACCGGGTTGATCCAGGCGTTGAGCGGCTCCTTGAGCGTGCCCATGATCGAGGCGAAGGTCTCGTCCGCCTGCGACAGCAGGTTGGAGAACGCCGACTTGGCATTGCCGCTGAGGAAGCGCCGCTCCGACAGCGACTTCAGGTACTTCTTCAGGTCGGTGCCGTCGCCGGAAGACAGGCGGTAGATCGCGCCCAGCGTCGGCGTGCCGAGACCGCCGGGGAAGCCTATGTTGCGCTCGTCGTCCCAGTTCTCGAACAAATACAGCGAGAACGCCATGAACGCGTTGCGCGCCTGGCTGACCCAGAACTTCTGGTCGTCCGAACCGTCCGGGTACAGCATGGCGGCGATGCTCATCAGGTCCGACACGCGGAACGCCGGGTCGTCGGAGACGTAGCTGAGCGGGTTCCAGCGGTGGGTGCGGCGGTCCTCGGCGAAGGGATTGAACAGGAACACTTCCTGGCCCTGGCTGGCGCGCCAGCCGCTGGTCAGGTCGAAGTTCTCCTGCTTGATGTCCAGGACCACCACCGATTCCTGGTACTCGAGCAGGTTCGGAATGACCACGCCGACGCCCTTGCCCGACCGGGTCGGGGCCGCCAGGATCACGAACTGCTGGCCGCTGAGGCGCACCAGCTTGCCGCGGAACTTGCCCACCACGATGCCGTCGCCGCTGGTCTTGAACAGCCCGTGCTTGGACAGGTCGGCCGCACCGGCAAAGCGTGCGTCGCCGTGCAGGCTGCGCTTGGCCGGCTTGAACATCAGCACCAGGATCAGCAGGGCCACCAGGCCGGGCAAGCCGAAGCCGAGGTAGCCGGCCCATTTGATCTTGCCGACGTAGGGAGCCACCTCCGGCAAGCCGATGGCGTGGACGTACTGGTAGTAGGTGCCAGGCCCGAACATCCGCGTGTCCAGCTTCAACAGCAGCAGGACCAGGTAGCCGGACAGGAAATAGCCGCAGACGGCCGTGAGCACGACGACGAGCGCCGCCGCAACGAGTTTACGATTCGACAAGCCCTATCCTCCCTGATCCATCCTGGCAAATATTCTAGAGCGAGTTCCGTATTTTGAGACGCCCCGTGTCGACAGTCTGCGAGGCGAGCGGGAGTGCCTGGCGCAGACTCGGCCGGAACGGCTCGTCGTTGAAGGGCGGCATCGCCAGGCAGCCATGACCACGATGGCACCGGCACCCCGTAACTGCGGCTCGCCTCGCCCGCCAGCCTGTGCGGGCGGCGCCACGGCCTAGGATGGGGGTATTGCGTTTCAGCGGCGCTGCCGCGTGCTCGGCCTGTTCCGCGAAGGCTTCTTTTCCGCACTGACCGCGTCCCGATCGCGCTCGACCAGGCTGTCCAGGAAGACCCGTGCCTCGTCCCAGGACATGTCGTGCGGATCCATGCGGGCGCCGCCGTCGGTGGTGACCGCATAGCCGACCACGTTGGCCGGGCTGTATTCCGGCTCCCGGGTCAACGCCACGAGCTGGTAGCGTCCTTTGACTTGCACCGTATGATGGTATTCCACCATGCGCCTGGCCTCCTCGCCTGATCGTCCGCTCGGATGCTAAAGCAAGCCCGGGCGCGGGAACAGCGCCTCGTGAAGGGAAGCCGGTCGCCGTCACGCGGGCACAAAAAAAGGCCCCGAAGGGCCTTCTTTCGTTCGCAGAACCGGAGGTCAGGCTGGCGAAAGCTCCTCGCAGCCAGCAAACGCCGAATCGAGATGGTCGTCGATTCTGCGCAACTCCGCTATGGCTTCGTTGGCCAACGCGATCAGATCTGCCCGGCTCTTCGGACTTGCTAGAGCGAGCAAATCAAAGTTCAGGCTAGTGCTGTTCATGACCTTCTCCATACATTTGCTTCAAAATTGTGACTGCTGACGCAGTTCCACCATGATTCTTTCGGCCTCAGCGTGCTCATTGCTTTCAAGCGCGGCTGCAAGCTGCCTCATCTTGAGGATGCACTGGCGCGAGTTAAGGGCGTTGCGCGTCTCGTCGTATTCCAACAACCCACTATCAACCAGTTGGATGAGGGCAAAATCTATGAACTCAAAGCCTTGAAGCACATCTGGAAGACTGGGGTTCAGCACCTCACTGAACTTCACAAACCCAAACCGCTCATGGGCAGCAATCAACTTGTTGACCTGAACTACTACCCGGGCCCAGATCTGGGACAGCAACTCTGGCAGAGAAGGCTCCACCCCACGCGATCCATCACTCATCGGTTCTTCCTTGCCAAGCTACCCTACGGCGCCGCCGTGTTTCAGTTCAGTAGGTTCGGTACCCTACGCCCGGGCGGATGGTGCAACAGACTTACTGTGATTTCTAGTAGGTAAATTCCCTAATCCGCCAGGAAAAGCTGAAACGGCGCCAAAACGGCGGCCTAAATCAAAAGAAACAACAAGTTACGATATGAACGAAAAGGTTCATTGCGTTGCCTTACGATGCATATCGGCATGCTGACGAGGATCTGAAAGGACGAACTGCGCTAACGCATCCTGCCGCATTCTTCCGCTACCACCCACCCTACAATCGCCTTAACGTACACCCAAAGCTAGAACGAGGAGGCGAACACTGTGTGACGACCGGGCGACGCTTGTGTTTTTCGTCAAGGTCGAAACAACAGACCACGGCCTTCGCCGTAAAATTCCCGAAGCTGGTCAACCCATTTCGTCGCCCACGCTTCGACGTACCGCACCCCGTCGGCGGCAGCGCTAAAGAACTGTAACCGGAGCCGGTCGCTACCGACGTTGAGCGCTACCCTGCACCGGACCGGTCGAAGCCGTCGGCCTACTTCGTCCACTGGCACCAGCGGCCGGTGGCCTCGACGACTTGGCGCAAGCTGCGGCGCGCGGCGCTGCTGCCGGCCTGGTTCGTCCCGAAGACCATTCGCCACACCGTGGCCACCTGGCTGCGCCAGCGCGGCGCTCATGGGTGGGAGGTGCGGGCCTGCTTGGGCACCACGCCGGCAGGACGACGGACGCCTACGCCAAGCTCAACCAGGCCTACCTCGGCGAAGCACGCAAGGCGCCGCAGGCGATCGCGGAAGAGCTTCCACTCGACGTGCCCCGACTGCGCCCCCTTGGGGTCAGTTCGGGGTCAGTCGAGGATGTTCGCGCTGTTGATCGATCCACCGAAACCGCTGGGACGCTTGGTTTCGAGTGGTGGGCGGTACAGGGTTCGAACCTGTGACCCCTACCATGTCAAGGTAGTGCTCTACCGCTGAGCTAACCGCCCTTCTCTGCCGCGGCGCACCGCTGCAGGGGCGCGAATCTTAGCCCACCTGGCGGACAAGAACAATACCCACCGTGTGATCACCCCACGGCGGCCGGCCTAGCCAACCAGGCTGGCGTCGCGCAGCTTCTTGATCTGGTCGCGAACCCGCGCCGCGTCCTCGAACTCCAGGTCGCGCGCATGCTGGTACATCTCCTGCTCCAGGGCCTTGAGCCGCGCGGCGACCTCCGCTGGCGCCAGCGCCCGGTAGTCGGCCGGCTCTTCCGCGACCCGACGCGCCTTGCCCTTGCCTTTGCCCTTGCCCGACTTGGCCTCAGCCACGTCGTCGCGCGCGCCCTCCAGGATGTCCACGATCGGACGCGCCACCGACTTCGGCACGATCCCATGCTCCAGGTTGTACTCCACCTGCTTCTCGCGGCGGCGCCCGGTCTCGTCGATCGCGGCCTGCATCGAACGCGTCATCTTGTCAGCATAGAGGATGGCCTTGCCGCGCAGGTTGCGCGCGGCACGACCGATGGTCTGGATCAGCGAGCCGGTGGAGCGCAGGAAGCCCTCCTTGTCGGCGTCGAGGATCGCGACCAGCGAGACCTCCGGCATATCCAGGCCTTCGCGCAGCAGGTTGATGCCGACCAGGACGTCGAACTTGCCCAGGCGCAGGTCGCGGATGATCTCCACGCGTTCGACCGTGTCGATGTCCGAGTGCAGGTAGCGCACCTTCACCCCGTGCTCGCCGAGGTATTCGGTGAGGTTCTCGGCCATGCGCTTGGTCAGCGTGGTGACCAGGACGCGGTCGCCATCGGCCACACGCAGGTTGATCTCCGACAGCAGGTCGTCGACCTGAGTCGCGACCGGGCGGATCTCCACCTCCGGGTCGATCAGGCCGGTCGGGCGCACCACCAGCTCGGTGATTTCTCCGGCCGATTCGCGCAATTCGTAGGGGCCCGGCGTGGCCGAGACATAGATGCTGCGTGGCGAGCGCGCCTCCCATTCCTCGAAGCGCAGCGGCCGGTTGTCCAGCGCCGACGGCAGCCGGAAACCGAATTCCACCAGGGTCTCCTTGCGCGAACGGTCGCCTTTGTACATCGCGCCGATCTGCGGCACGGTGACGTGCGACTCGTCCACGACCAGCAATGCATCCGGCGGCAGGTAGTCGAACAGGGTCGGCGGCGGCTCGCCCGGCGCCTTGCCGGTGAGATGCCGCGAGTAGTTCTCGATGCCGTTGCAGAAGCCGACCTCGGCCATCATCTCCAGGTCGAACTGGGTGCGCTGCGCCAGCCGCTGCGCCTCGACCAGCTTGTTCTGCGCGTACAGCTGCTCGAGCCGGTCCTTCAGCTCCAGCTTGATCGTGTCCACTGCGCTAAGGGTGCGCTCGCGCGTGGTGGCGTAGTGGGTCTTGGGGTAGATGGTGTAGCGCTGCAGTTTGCGCAGGGTTTCGCCGGTCAGTGGATCGAACAGGGTCAGTTGCTCCACGTCGCCATCGAACAGCTCGATGCGCAGCGCCTCGCTGTCGGATTCGGCCGGGAACACGTCGATGACCTCGCCGCGCACGCGGAAGCTGCCGCGGTGCAGCTCGTACTCGTTGCGGGTGTACTGCAGGTCGGTGAGGTGGCGGATCAGCTGGCGCTGCTCCACGTGCTCGCCGATCGACAGGATCAGCCGCAGCGACAGGTAGTCCTCCGGCGCGCCGAGGCCGTAGATCGCCGAGACCGTGGCCACCACCAGCGCATCGCGCCGCGACAGCAGGGTCTTGGTGGCAGCCAAACGCATCTGCTCGATGTGCTCGTTGATCGAACTGTCCTTCTCGATGAAGGTGTCCGAAGACGGCACGTAGGCCTCGGGCTGGTAGTAGTCGTAGTAGCTGACGAAGTACTCGACCGCGTTGTTGGGGAAAAACGCTTTGAACTCGCCGTACAGCTGCGCGGCCAGGGTCTTGTTCGGCGCCATGACCAGGGTCGGCTTCTGGATCGCCTGGACCACGTTGGCGATGGTGTAAGTCTTTCCCGACCCGGTCACGCCGAGCAGGGTCTGCTTGGCCAGGCCAGCCTCGAAGCCGGCCACCAGCTTCTCGATCGCCTGCGGCTGGTCGCCGGCCGGCGAATACGGCGATACGAGTTGGAAACGGTCGGACATGCACAAGCCTCAAGGTGGGGAACGGGGCTGACCCCGCGCCGGGGAGATTTCCTACATGGGAACGCACAACCCCCTCATTCAAGCCCTGCCGTCCCGCCGCGAGACTGGCGACCTCGCACCGGGAGACGACGGACATGCGGAACGCTGCAATCAAAGGCTACACATTGCTCGAGGCCATGATCGTGATGGCGGTGCTCTGTCTGGTCGCCGGCATCGGCCTGCCGGCGTTCCGCGAGCTGCTGGCGAGCCAACGCCTGACGGCGGCGACCCACCAGTTGAGCGCGCACTTCGCCCTGGCGCGCAGCAGCGCCATCAGTTCCGGCGTCCCGGTCAGCGCCTGCCCGTCCAACGGGGCCAGCAGTTGCCGCGGCGACAGCGACTGGAGCCAGGGCTGGCTGGTGTTCCGCGACCCGGAACGGCAAGGCCAGCCGATCGCGCCGGACAGCATCCTCAGCGAAGGCAGCGCGCCGGGCGCCGGCAAACTGGTGCTGCGCTCCAACCAAGGCCGCCCCTCGATCCGCTTCCTGCCCGATGGACGCAGCGCCGGCAGCAATCTGACCGTCAATATCTGCGAGCGCGGCCGGCTACGCGCAGCGGTGGTGGTGAACAACACCGGACGCATCCGCACGCGAAAAGCGACCGAACCGATGCCCTGCCGGGCACCGGACTGACGCGCAAAAGCAAAGGCCGCGATTGCTCGCGGCCTTTGCGGATTTGGCGCCCGAAGTTGGACTCGAACCAACGACCCCCTGATTAACAGTCAAGTGCTCTAACCGGCTGAGCTATTCGGGCGGGGAGGCGCATTGTATAGAGCCCCCATGACAATCGCAAGGGGTGAAGAGCGCGCTTTTCCGACTGTCGCTGCGCCCTATTCCCCCGACCTCACCAGCACGTGCCCTCGCCTGCGCCGGTGGATGTGGTGCGCGCGCCCTTCTGGTCGATGCTGAGCGCGCCGCACTGGGTGTCCTTGGCCAATTGGGGGCCGGTAGGCGTCGCAGTCAACTTGAACGCGTTGGCAGTGGGAGTTCCGGTGAAGTCGACGGTGTAGAACTGCACGGCATCGGTTGCGCATTGCGGCTTGTTCACGCCCACATACGTCATGTTGGCCGTGTAGTAGCGCTCGATCAGCTGGGCACCTTGCTGGAGGCACACGGAGGCGGCGGAGCGACGCGACTTGACGACATAGGACTGATAGCTGGCAAATGCGATGCCGGCGAGAACACCCACGATCGCCACCACGATCATCAGCTCGATGAGGGTGAAACCACGCTGCCGGCGGGCCGGGAAGGACAGGGATCGCATCAATTGTTCCTCAGGAGTTCGCGCCAGGACACGCGCTTCATGCTGAGCGCGCTGCTGTTGGTACCGAGCGTGATCGTACTCGCGTTGTCCAGTGCGATCTGCATCTGGTTGCCGATGAAGATCGGATTATTGGGACTGCTGTTCAGGCCGATGCCGGAGACCGGCACCCCATTGAGGGTATCGCCGGTGCTCGAGCCACCGCTACCGTCCAGATCGAAGAAGGACTGCGCCAGCCGTCCGCCGGTGAATGGATTGATCGCCATCACGAAGCCCTTGCCGCTGGGGCTGCAGACATCGCCCGAATCCGGAATGCGCGTGGTGCCGATCAGCGCAGTACCCTGGAAGAAGTTGGAGACCACCATGCGCTCGCCCTGCGGCGTCGTCCCGGGCGGCGACACCAGGTCCATGTACCACCCGTCCTGCCCTGCGCTCGGCTTGTCGTCGATGACCCGAACCGCGTACCCGTTGACCGTGCCCTCCTGCAGGATATTGACCTTGCCCAGCGTGGCGCGCGTCGAGGGAATGGTGCTGCCGCGATCGATCAGGCCGTACCAGCTCTGCACGTCCTTGTTGCCCAGATCGCCGCTGGACAGGTACTTGCCGGTGCCGAAGAACACCCAGGTCAAGCCTGTCGACGGGTCCTTCGCCGCCGTGGGCGCCGCGGTGATCGGCTGCGCCTTGGACGCATAGCTGGCGGAGAACAGCCTGCGCGCGGTACTGCGGACGCCGGACATGTCGAACGCCCACAGATTGCCTGCAAGGTCGCCGGCATACAGTCGATCGACGATGAAATTGTTGTTGGATGACCAAGCCAGCACGCCCGACAGGCCATTACTGGTACCAGTTCCCGCGGCAATCTGCGTGGTGGCTCCGCCAGAGATATTGACCAGGATGAGGTAAGCGGAATCACTGGTGCTGTTGGGACCATTGCCAAGCATCGCGTACCACTGACCGTCGGCGAGTTGCCCGATGATCGGTTTGCCGAGATTGTTGCCCAGTTGGGTAACATCCGTAGAGGTCTTGTCCCACAGCAGGGAGATGTTGTTGGGATCGGTGACATCGAGGGCGAACATGCCCGTGCCACCACGCCCCATCGTTCCGACCAGCACGGACCGCCAACTGCCGCCGATGTAGACATCCGAGACGGTGAGTTCGCCGTCCACGTAGTACCGGTGCTGATAGTTGGGATCGGTGTAGTCGAGCAAGCCGGTCATCGCCGCCTTCGGCACGAAGGCGAACTTTTCCGCACCCGTCGTCGCGTCGAACGCATGCAGCATGCCGTCATTGGCGCCGACATACAGCATCGGTGCACGCTGCGCGTTGCTCGCTGCAAAGGTGGCATAGGCGCTTGCACCGGTGAACGTCGCCGTCGTGTAGAGGCGCGGATTCGGCGAACCGACGTACACAGGCTGCGAATTGACGATGTCGCCCATGATGCCGGTGCGGGTGCGCAGCGTACCGCCGTTGGCCTTTTCCTGCGAACGATCGCCACGCAGGTAGTTGATCTGGTTCTGCGTGGCAGACGATAGCGGCGTCCCGGCGAGCTTGCCGTATGCGAAATTATCCAGCGTCCCGCCCGAGTTGACGAACTTGATCGTGCGGTTGCTCCAGACCGGGAACTGCCCGTTCGCACTCCACGCCTGCGTCAGTGCGCCGGTGGTCTGGTCGACGTCGTACGCCACCACATCGCCACGCCAGCTTCCGCTGTAGAACACGGATTGGTAGGTCCGCGCACCAGCTTCGAGCTTGGTCGTGTTGCTGGCCAGCGACGCCGCAGATCCCTTCATCTCCTCCAGGATGCGCTCGAACGCCTGGCGCAGGCTGGCCACCATCTTTTCCGCGTCGGCGGCGATGTAGTAGTTGTCCGGCTTCTTGTAGCTGGTATTGCCGTTGACGTAGGAGCTTCCATCCCACCAGGTGGAGTCTGCCAACGCACCGATGTTCGTCTCCGGATCGTAGCCTTCCGGCACCCGGAAACCACCGTACTTCGCAGTCAGCCAGTATTGATTGGTGTTCGGCGACTTGTAATCGCCATACTCCACCACGTCGACCCAATGCGTGGACAGGGTCTGCTTGCCAGGCAAGCCGTCGCTGGCGGTGTCCGGACGCAGATCCTTGGTGTGCGCGTCGTAGGCGAGTGCCGCGATATAGGCGGAATTGCCGTTGCCATTGAACGAACTGGCAGTCGCCCGGTTCGCCGCATCGGTTGCGTTGAAGCCCTCCTTCTGCCAGATCTGGCGCATGCGCGCCAGCACGTCGACCGACGCGTCACTCGTCACTTCCTGCGGCTTGGTCGGCTCGCCATTGAGATTGCTGGTATTGCCCGGCAGGTTCTTGTCGTAGTGCGTATTGGTATCGCCGATCCCCAGGATCACATTGACCTGGCACTGGTAGGAGATCGGGTCGTTCCAATTGGTGATGACCGGGAAACCGTCGGCCTGCTGATACCTCGTCTGCGCGCTTCCGCTCAGCGCCGAATAGGCGGCGATGTTGCCCTGGTGCTTGAAGTAACGGATCGCGGCGTAGTACAGCTCGCTGACGTCGTCGTACGACTTGACGTTCTTGCCGGTCTTGAGCTGTCCGAACTTGTTGAGGTAGTTGATGACGCCGCTGTTGACGATCTGATAATTGGGATCGCTTCCGATCACCGCAGAGGTCGCCGCCGCATCGGCAGTATCCGGATTCTGGTAGATGACACCGGTCTGCGGGTCCCATTCGCTGGCAGTATTGGCCAGCCGGCCCTCATCGGGATTGTAGGTGTAAGGCCCGACGAACTTTTGCTTGGCGCGCAGGATGCCGCTGTCGGCGCCGGCGCCCTGTTGGATGTCGACGTTCTTGTAGCCGAAAATGCTGTAGCGGATCCGCTTGGAATACTGCTGAATCAGGCCTTCGGGCTTGTAGTAGCCGCTGGGGTAGGCGACGCAGTTGTCCTCCAGATATGCGGTGCCCAGGCTGGCATCGCACACCTTGACGCGGATCGCGACCTGGAACGTCAAGGTCGTGTCGCGCACGCAGCCGATGTTAAACGGCGTGTTGCAGGGAGAGCCGTCAGGCTTGAGATAGCTGCCATCCAGCGAATGCTTGCTCGGATCGTAGGGAATCGCATCCGTCGAAGCATTCTGAAGATTGTACGCAGCGAAGTTCATCGTGTGGCCGCGCCCGACCGCCGGTGCGCCCAGGCCATCGATGCGCATGCCGAAATTCTGCCAGCTCGCGGCGGTACCGCCGGCGATGAGCGTGGCGTTGTTACTGATGTAGCGCCGAGGGAAATTGCTGGTTGCATCGCGATCGGCGATCGCCTTCTCGAGAATCGTCTCGGTCGTCGTGTCGCGCACACGATAGCCGCCGGTCAATGCCGAGCGGAACGGGTCGATGGTCTGGGTCGCGGCCCAGTTGAGGAAGTTGCCCGCCCACACGCCCGCGCCACTACAGACGTAGCTGCTCGGACTGTTGCCAAGCAGGCTGACCGGATAGAAGTAGCGATCGCTTTCGGTGTCGCTGTAGTGGTACTTGTAGCACTTCTTGGAATCGAAATAGCCGACGAACTTGCTCGACGCCGAATAGGTATCGGACAAATTCGCCTTGCTGATCACCGTGGGGAATTCCACCGACGGCACGAACGCCAGGTTGCCCGGCACGTCGCTGCCGACATATAGCGGCGATTGCGAGACGTCCACATCTGCGCCGGCACCGCCGATGGTACCGATGAACAGGCCGGCCACTACTGCAAGGAGCCAATCCCGGTACGTCGTCTTCTTCGCTCGACTGGTCATAGAGGGCTCCTTACTTGACGGTCACGTTGGTCTGCAGCACGACGATGGCGCGGCCATTGGTCGCGGATGGATCGCCGCTGCGCGCGATGACCCGGTAGTATTTTTCCAGGGACGTGCCGCCGGTACCGCCGTACTGGTTCTGATTGATGCTCGAGCCCAGGCCCAGTTGATCCTCGCTGGTGCGCTGGCCGAGATACTGGATGTAATACTGCGCAGGCACTGCCTGGCCGGTCGGCGTCACCGTTCCGTTCACCCAGCATTCCTGGGTGCCGAGCGCACAGCCGGACGACGCGTTGCCGGTGTAGGTGTTGCTGGGCACCGCAGGACAGACGATGAGGCCCGACGAACAGTTGAAGCCGACCGTGTTGCCGCCGGCGGCGGCGTTCTGGATGACCTTCTCCGCATCGCGCAAGGCGCCTTCGGCGGCCTGGAAGCCCAGGCTGCGGTCATACATGTTGGAGGACATGCGCTCCTGCAGCAGCGTCCCGCGCAGCACGGCCAGACCCAGCAGGGTCATCACCAGCAACAGCAGCAGGACGACGATGAGCGAGATGCCGGCTTGCCGGCGGGGCGACGGAGACGTGTTCACGGGTTCCGGTTCCTGATGCTCACGATCGTGCTGAAGGTCCGCGTCACCGGCGGCTTGCCCGCGCCGGCCACGGTCGTGGAGCTGACGGTCATGCTGACCTGCACCGCGATCACATTGGCCCAGTTGGCCACGGCGTTGGCATCGACATAGGCGGTGCCGCCGGTGGACAGGTACTTGAACTGCAGGCCGGTGACGCCATCGGCGATTTCGTTCTTCTGGCTCGTGCCGCCGGGCGCGATCACTTCCTGATACAGGGACGTGGCGCCCGCCGCTCCGCCACTGCTGGGTGCGATGTACCAGCGCACGGCCCGCACCTCGGTCAGGATGGAGTTGATCTCGTAGGTATAGTTGTTCGAGCCGGCGACGCACACGCCCGGCAGGCGCCCGAGCCGGTTGCAGGCATTGAGGCCACCGCTCGAATAGCTGGCGCTGGTACCGGACACGCTGTTCATCTGCAGCACCGCCAGTTGCTGGCGGTCGCACAGCAGCATGATCGCGTTGCTGTGCAGGTCGGGGGCGGCGGCGTTGAGCGTCAGGGTCTGGGTCGCGGCATTGTGCGCGGTCACGGTCGCGCCGCCGGTGCCGGCGGAGAGGATCTGGATCGCGTCGGTACCCGCGGTGACGGTGAGATTGGACGGATTGCTGTTCTCGTAGCCGGTCAGCGGCAGCGCCCAGTTCGTCCACCAGGTCGCGGTGGGATTGTTCAGCACGTTCGCCACCGGCAGTCCGGAATCGCAGGGGTTGCCGCCGGCCTCGCGGATATCCTGGGCCATCATCTCGAAGCCGGTGCGGGCGGCTTCCTGGATCCGGCTCAAGCCTTCGGTCGCCGTATAGGTCTGGCGGTTGGATAGGAAGATTCCGATCGCCGCGCCGACCACGAGCAGGCCGAGCAGCATCGAGATCATCAGCTCGATCAGGTTGAAGCCGGATTGGCGCCGGGACGGCGCAAGCGTGATGGATGTGTTCACAGCTGGGCCGTCGTGCTCAGGGTCTGGGTCGTGCTGCCGCTGGTGTTGCCGTTCGCACCGACGTTCAGTCCGCGACTGTCGTCCCATTGCACGGCGATGGTGCAACTGCCGTCGTTGCAGGCGATGGAGCCGCAGGTCGAGGCCGGGTCGCCGCCGATCGCATTCTTCAGGCCGGTGAGCCACATCGCCTTGTCGGACGCGACCAGGTCGCCCGCTGCCGGCGCCGTGCACAGCATGCCGGTGGTGTTGTAGGCCCCCAGCATCGCCGCGTTGCGGTTGGCACGCATCGCATCGAGGATCGTATAGGTCTGCATGACGATCTGGCTGCGCTGCAGCGCGCTCTGGTTGTTGCGCAGCGCGGTGGTCTGCATCGCCGCCACCCCGAGCATGCCCACCCCCAGGATCAGCACCGAGATCATGACCTCGATCAGGGTGATGCCTGCCATGTGTCTGCCACTGTCGTACCGCTTCATGCTGTCTCCGCTTGCCGGAACCGGCCTAGCCGGTGGTGGTGCATTTGCCGCCGTCGGACGTCGACGTGACCTGGCTGCGGCTGCCGCCCATCAGGTTGACGCTGCGGACGTTGTTGGATGGGTTGGTGACCGCCATGCAGACCACGATGCCCCCCGTCACGGGCGTGCCGCTGTTGTTGCGCGCGATGCCGTCTGCGCCGAAGGTCAGTTTGTCGCCCATGGCGTCCAGGGTATTGCTGGTGACGAGCAGGCCGGTCCGCAGGGTGGTGGTGCGCAGCACGGTGCCGTCGCGGGTGACGGTCAGGTAGCGCGTCCAGTTGCCGCCGCTGGCGCAGGTCGCGCCGTCGTCGCTGCGGCACAGGCTGACGCCGCCGTTCAGGCGCACTGCTTCCGAGCGCGCCAGTTGCACCGAAGCGACCAGCTCGTTGGCGGCACCGGTCAGGCGGCTGCTGCGGATCAGGCCGGTGAAGCTTGGCACCGCGAGCGCCATGATGATGGCCAGCACGGCAACCGTGACCATCAATTCCACCAGCGTGAAACCACGCTGCATCCGCTTGGCAGGGCCACGCACGCAAGGAACCGCCATCGTCTTCCCCAGATTCTCCCGATCGCCACGCTAGCGGCCGGACTGCCCCCCGCGCCAGCCATTGCCGACGGATGGCGGATATGGAGGCGTGGACGGACCGTGCGCGACCCGCCCCCAGCCGGCATGATGCACCTCGGCCCTGCCCCACCCGCCTTCCGCCCCGATGCCTGCCTCCGCCTACTCCAACGACCAGTTGCAGGTCCTCAAGCAACCCTCGACCCTGATCTGGATCGTGATGGCCGGCGAATGCATCGCCGCCATCCTGGCCTTGACCCCGGTCCCGGGCGCGGGCATGGCCGGGAGCCGCTGGGTCTACTTCGGCCTGGCGTCGCTGGGCATCCAGTGGGTCGCACTGCTGACCCTGGCCAGCCTGTTGCTGCTGCGCCGGGCACTGGCCGGACGCGGCTTCTTGTCCATCACCGTGGCCACCCTGGGCCTGATGCAGGCGCTGACCTGGCTGATCAGCGGCGTGATTCTCTATGCCTTCGGGGACTACTGGCAGCTCTCCAGCCGTGCGTGGCTGGCGCTGTCGCTGCAGCTGTCCGGCATCGCCTTGCTGATCGGCCTGCTCGGCATGGCCGCGCTGCACAATCATGTGCGCATCAAGCAACTGGTCGAGCGCGCCAAGCAAGCCGAGATCGACGCGCTGACCGCGCGCGTGCAGCCGCATTTCCTGTTCAACACGCTCAACACCGCGGTGATGCTGGTGCACCGGCAACCGCAGCAGGTGGAACAGTTGCTGATGGATCTGTCGGACCTGTTCCGCGCCGCACTGGCGGCGCCGGACCTGGTCGACCTGCAGGACGAGATCGACCTGGCCCGGCGTTACCTGGACATCGAGGCGATCCGCTTCGGGCCGCGCCTGCGCGTGCACTGGGACGTGCCCGAAACACCGGTATCCGTGCGGATTCCGCGGCTGTCGCTGCAACCGCTGCTGGAAAACGCGGTCCACCACGGCATCGAATGCAGCACCGAGGGCGGCGAGATCGGCATCGCCATCGGCGAGCGCGCCGGCGCCCTGGAGATCCGGGTGCGCAACACGGTCCCCGGGACCGGTCTGTCGCCGCACATCGGCCGCGGTCACCGCGTGGGGCTGTCGGCGCTGCGTACGCGCCTGGAAAACCTGGAAGGCGCCTCGCTGCACACCGACAGCGATGGCGCCTGGTTCGTCGCGACGATCCGGATCGGGCTCAGGCCATGACCCGGTAGCAGGGCCGGTACTCGCCGGAGATCTTCATGCGGCGCTGTTCGACGAAGGCGCGCAGCAGTTCGTCCAGGGCCTGCATCATGTCCGCATCGCCATGGATCTCGAACGGGCCGTGCTGCTCGATACGGCGCATGCCGTCTTCCTTGACGTTGCCGGCGACGATGCCGGAGAAGGCGCGGCGCAGGTCCGCCGCCAGCGCGTGCGGCGGGCGGCCATGGTGCAGATCCAACGCGGCCATCGCCTCGTGGGTCGGCTCGAACGGACGCTGGTACTCCAGCGGGATGTCCACCGACCAGTTGAAGTAGAACGCGTCCTTCTGCTCCTTGCGGTGCGCGCGCACCTCCTGGATGCCAGCCGCCATCTTGCGCGCCACCGCCACTGGGTCGCCGACCACGATCTCGTAGCGCGAGGTCGCCACCTCGCCCAGGGTCAGGCGCAGGAAGCGGTCGATCTGCTCGAAATACGGCGCAGCGATGGTCGGGCCGGTGAGGATCAGCGGGAACGGCAGATCGCGGTTCTCCTCGCGCAGCAGGATGCCGAGCAGGTACAGGATCTCTTCGGCGGTGCCGACGCCGCCCGGGAACACGATGATGCCGTGGCCGATGCGGACGAAGGCCTCCAGGCGCTTCTCGATGTCCGGCATGATCACCAGGTGGTTGACGATCGGGTTCGGCGATTCGGCGGCGATGATGCCCGGCTCGGTCACGCCGATGTAGCGGTTGTCGTGCTTGCGCTGCTTGGCGTGGGCGATGGTGGCGCCCTTCATCGGCCCCTTCATCGCGCCCGGGCCGCAGCCGGTGCAGATGTCCAGCCCGCGCAGGCCCAGCTCGTAGCCGACCTGCTTGGTGTACAGGTACTCGTCGCGCGAGATCGAGTGGCCACCCCAGCACACCACCAGCTTGGGATCGTTCGGCTGCAGGATGCGCGCGTTGCGCAACTGGCCGAACACGGCGTTGGTGATGCCTTCGCTGGACTGCAGGTCGGTGGTCGACTCCGGGCCGAGCTCGATGGCCATGTAGGCCAGGTCGCGGACCACGGCGAACAGCAGTTCGGCCACGCCGTTGATGATCTCGCCGTCGACGAAGGCCATCGCCGGCGCATTGAGCAGATCGATGCGCACGCCGCGGTCGCGCTGCACCACCTGGATGTCGAAGTCGGGATACAGGTCGCGCGCCGCACGCGGATCGTCCGAGGCGCTGCCGCTGGTCAGCACCGCCAGCGCGCAGCGCCGCAGCAGCTCGTGCAGGCCGCCGCTGGACGCATCGCGCAGGCGCGCCACTTCCACGCGCGAGAGGATGTCCAGGCCGCCACGCGGGTAGATCCGCGCATCCACTACCGGCAGCGCGCGCGCCGCCGTATTGCTGGTCGTCATATCGGATGTCTTGTCGGTGTCGTCAGCCGGCGACTTTAACGTCAGCCCCCGCAAAAAGAAAACGGCCGGGTCGCCCCGGCCGTTTCCAACGCTTCAGCTTGCGCCGCGATCAGAACTGATAGCGGAAGCCCAGCTGCATGGACCACTGCGACACACCGATGTTGAAGCCGTCGGCGTCGGCATTGGCGGCCGTCGGCTGGTCGGTGTACAGGGTGTTGTACACGTACTTGCCCTGATAGATGCCCTGCAGGTTGGCGACGCGGGCATCGGCATAGAAGCCGTAGTCTTCGATCCGGCCCCACTTCTTGTTCAGCAGGTTGCCCACGTTCTGGATATCCAGCCAGATCTCGGACTTGTGGCCCTTGTAGAAGCCCGGCAGCTGCTGGGTGATGCGCACGTCGAAGGTGTTGATCCAGCCGGAACGGAAGCCGTTGGCCGGGGCGTAGCTGCCGGCGTACTTGGCCAGCTGCGGGTTCTTGGCCAGCCAGTCGAAGAACTGCTGCTGCAGCGCCGGGTTGGCGGTGAACGCACCGGTGCTGCTCAGCGTGCCGAACAGCACGTCGCCCGGACCCTTCGGCACGTAGAACAGGTCGTTGGTGCTGCGACCGTCGCCGTTGGCGTCGCCGTTGAACACGTAGCTGTACGGACGGCCGCTGCGACCTTCGTAGACCAGGCCCACGCGGGTCTCGTAGTCGCCGAAGAACATGTGCTTCCAGTCAAGCGAACCGGAGATCCGGTCCTTGATCTCGTAGCGCGAGCGGTTCTCGGTTTCCGAGTTGGCGTTGAAGGCGTACTGGTAGCCCCAGCCCGAGCTGGCGGTGGAGCTGGTCAGCGGGCCGACTTCGGTGGCGTGGGTATAGGTGTAGCCCAGGGTCCAGGACCAGTCGCCGCCTTCGCTGAACGGCTTGGACAGCGACACGGTGAACTGCTGGGTCTTGCCCTTGTCGGTGTTGTCGATCAGGTAGACGTCGCTGTACGCGCTGTTGCGGTTGTAGCGGTTGTCGCTGGTCGCCCACGGGCGGCCGGTGCGGGCCGGGTTCCAGTACAGCGCGCGGCCGTCCGGACCATAGTAGGCCGGGCTCGGATCCTGGCCCGGGCTGTTGACGCGACCGATGTTCAGGCTCTTGTAGTACAGGCCATCCTTGACCTTGGTCACCAGCAACTCGGCCGAGGCGACGATGCCGTACCACGGCAGTTCGTGATCCAGGGCGAGGTTGGCCTTGTACAGCGACGGCAGCTTGAAGTCGTTGCCGACGAAGCTCACGCCCTGGGTCGCCGAACCCGGCGTGGTCGGAATCGGCTGGGTGTCCTTGTTGGCGCTGAACGGCAGGGCCGGGTTGTAGGCGGTGAAGCTGTAGGCGTTGTAGTTGAAGCCGGTGTTGGAGTAGCTGTTGCCGATCCACACCTGCGGCGCATCGCCCTGGAACAGGCCGACGCCACCGCGCAGCTGGGTCGGACGGTCGGTGTCGAAGGTGTAGTTGAAGCCGAAACGCGGCTGGATCAGGAAGTCGCTCTCGAAGATCTTGCTATTGTCGTAGCCGAAGTAGGCTTGTGCCGCAGCGTTGTAGGTCGGATCCGGGCTCACCTGCGGACGGTCGCCACGCAGGCCCAGGGTCAGGGTCAGGTTGTTGTTGACGTACCAGGTGTCCTGCACGAACAGGCCGAGGTTGCTGTTCTTGTAGTCGGCCGCGATCGAACCCGGGCTACGCTCCTGGTTGAGCTGGTACGAGCTCCAGCGGCCGCTGGCGAAGTTGTCCAGGCCGAAGAAGGTGTACACGCCCCAGCTGTTGCGGCCGTACAGGTTGTAGATGTCGTTGGTGCTGTAGTCGACGCCGAACTTCAGGTTGTGGTTGTCCAGGGTCAGGGTGCCCGCACCGTAGTAGTTCCAGGTCTTGGTGGTGAGGATGTTGCCCTGCGAGTTGGTCTCGGTGCCCAGGAACAGCACGTCGCCGGTCGGGTTGGCGACCGAGCCGTCGAAGTACACGGCGATGCTCGGCGCATTGGTCGGCACCACGCGGATTGCAGAGTAGTCGCGGTAGGACACCTTGAACTCGGTGGAGAAGTTCTCGGACCAGTCGCTGAACAGCTGGCCGACATAGCTCTCGACCGACTTCTCGTGCTGGTACCAGTACGAGCTCAGCGAGGCCTGGCTGGAGCTGCCGGCGCCGTTGATGCGCAGCTTGCTCTGGTCGAGCTTGCTGTAGCGCAAGCTGGCGCGGTGGTTGTCGCTGATGTTCCAGTCGAGCTTGAGCGCGTATTCCTTCAGGTCGGTGTTGCCGTCGCTGTCCAGGCCGCCGGCATCGAAGCCGTAGTTCTTGGCGATCTGCTGGGCGCGGGTCACGTCGGCCATGCCGTACTTGGCGTTGGCCTTGCCCAGCGCGGTGCTGCCGAGGTCGACACCCGGCGCATCCTGCTGGAACTTCTCGTAGTTGGCGAAGAAGAACAGCTTGTCCTTGACGATCGGGCCGCCGAAGGTCGCGCCGTAGGTCTTCTCCTTGGTGAAGCCGTTGAACTTGGTGCCGTCCGGGTTGTCGCCGAACCAGTCGCCATCGCGATAGCTGCCGTACACCGAGCCGTGGAACTCGTTGGTACCGGACTTGGTCACCGCATTGACGGTGGCGCCGGCGGCGCTGGCGATGCTGACGTCGTAGTTGGACAGGTTGACGTCGATAGCTTCGATGGCTTCCATCGACACCGGCTGACGCCGGGTGGTCATGTTGTTGCCTTCCAGGCCGAAGGTGTCGCTGGCCGAAACGCCGTCGATGTTGATCGAGTTGTAGCGCGGATTCAGGCCGCCGGCGCTGATCGTGCCCGAGGCGCGATCGACGAAGGCCACGCGCGGATCCAGGCGCATGTAGTCCTGGATGTTGCCGTTGATCGACGGCAGCGCTTCGATCTGCTCGCGACCGATGTTGGTGCCCGAGCCCGTCTTGGTGGCGCTGAACACTTCCGAGCCGGTGGCCACGGCGACGGCATTGACCGTCTCCAGGGTGGTCGGCGCGGCCATGTCGCCGGTCAGGTCGGCATTGATGGTGGCGTTCTGGTTGACGCTCAGGTACACGCCATCTTCGGTCTTGGTGCCGTCGCCCGACTTGGTGATGGTGATGCTGTACGGACCGCCGACGCGCAGGCCGCGCGCGTTGTAGCGACCGGCGGCGTCGGTGGTGGCGCGGCTGACCGTGCCCGACTCGACGTGGGTGATGGTCACCTCGGCGCCGGCGACCGGCTGGCCGCCATGGGTCACCACGCCGCCGACACCGGCGGAGGTGCTCTGGGCGAACACCGGCGCCGCGGCCAGCGCCGCAACGAGGCCCAGGGTGAGCTTGGACATCCGCAGACGGGGTTGAATCATTGCAATAGCCTCGATGGAGTTTGACGAAATGCGCATGGCAGTGCCGCGCGAGTACGGGCGCGCGGCCGCGGGATGGGGGCTGGTCACCCTTGCCGATTCCCCGCAAGGGTTAACATGAGTTTAACACCATAGGGCCAATTTGTTGCCGAAACGTGACAACCGGGCACAAATGGACATGACTTGCCATGGATCCCAGTTTTTTGACCGCATCCGGTCATGCCCTGGCACAGGCGCACGGGCTTGCCGCCCGCCAGGCCGCCGCGCGCGGCAGCTGGGCCGAGCGTGGCGCCGCGACGCCAGCAGCGCGGTGACCGGAGCGGCCCCCACTCTCCAACTCCCCAGGCGTCGGCGGCGCGGTGGCGTCAGCCCCACCCTGCTTCCGCGTGCCATACCCCCCCGCCCCGCTCGGCCACCGACCAGGCAGTTTCGGGAGGCCGGCGCGATCCGGTCCTCGGGCGGCGCCCGGCGCCAGACCCTGCTCCCCGTGGCCCTGGCCCTGAGGAGGCACCCTGGATTCCGCCGAACCGGCGCCGGGCGGCCGACGGCATGCCGGCCCGGGATCCACACGCCCATGATCAGGCCGGCGACGTTCCCCGACGTCGCATGCCCGCAAACGCAAACGGCCGGGGCAATGGCCCCGGCCGTTTGCGTCTTGCCTGGTCCAGCCCGGGTGCGGGCTGGCAGTGCCTCAGAACGAGGCGCCGACGGTCACCGCGAACGCACGCGGCTCCAGCACGGAGTAGTACGGCGTGCCGGTAGCCGCCACGTCCGGGTAGTCGCTGGCGCCGGACGCCGCCAGCACCTGGCTGGTGCTGACCCAGGTGACGGCCTGCTTGTCGGTCAGGTTGTAGAGGTTGAGCTTGATCGACGGCTTCTTCAGCCAGCCCCAGTCGGCGAAGGTATAGCCGGCGTCGGCGCCGAAGGTGGTGTAGCCCCCCACCCGTTCGGTGTTCATGTAGTCGCCGTAGCGCGGACCGGAGTAACGGCCCTTCAGCGCGACCCAGAAATCGCCGATGGTGTAGCTCAGGCGCAGATTGGCCAGGTTCTTCGGCGTATTGGCCAGTTGCTTGCCACCGACCGCATAGTCGTAGATGCCCTTGGACGTGCCCACCGCCAGGCTGTCGCTCAGGATCCTGGCCTGGGTATAGGTGTAGGAGCCGTACAGCTTGAGGTTGTCGGTGATGTTGTAGCTGGCCTCGCCGTTGAAGCCGCGCATGCGTACCTTGCCGATCGAGATGTAGGTGGTCAGCGCGGTGGCCTGGTCGTAGCTGGACATCTGCTTGTTGCGGTAGTTGCTCTGGTACAGCATCGCCGACAGCGAGAAGCGGTCGCCGTAGTAGCGCCAGCCCAGGTCGTTGGTCCAGGCCGATTCCGGTTGCGGGATCTCCTGCGCCGCCGACAGGTTGATCGAGATCGAGTTGGTGGCCGGCACGCGGAAGGTCTTGGCGACGCCGTAGTAGAACTGGGAGCGGCTGTCCGGCGCGTACTTGATGCCGAACGCCGGCAGCAGCTTGCTGTAGCTGCTGTCGAAGTCCACGCCGATCTCCTTGGTGCTGTCGGGCCATTGGTAGTTGTGGCCCTTGCGCGTGGCATGGATCCAGGACACGCCGTAGTTGACCGCCCAGTCGTCGGCGGGGGTCCAGTTGTCCTGGATGAAGTACTTCTGCACGTCGGTCACCGTGTAGGTGCGGTAGCTCTGCTGCACCTGGCCGTCGGCATAGGTCAGGAAGCAGCCCTCGCTCTCGGCCCACACATCGCACGGCTGCCCGGTGCTTTGATCGGTCTTGACGATGCTGCTGTTCTGGCTCTTGCGCGAGCGGTCGTACCACAGGCCGTAGACCAGGTTGTGGTCCATCCCGATGTCCTGGAAGAACTTGGCGACCACGCCCGGGCGCACCGTCGCGGAGTAGGAGTAGGTGTAGTCGACGTCGCGGCTGCCGCTCACGCCGCTGGCGTAGCCATAGACGTTGCTGCTGCTGGTGGACGGATACACCGACGCGGCGCTGGAACCGCCGCCCTCGCCCCACCACACGTAGGGCACCACCGACAGACGCAGGGTGTCGCCGAGGGTGAACTCGCCATCCAGGCTGACCAGCAGGCTCCTGTAGGGATTGCGCCGCAGCTTCCAGTAGGACTGGTCGGCGGAGGTGGTGCCACCGCCCCAGGTGTCGTTGTAGTCGTAGGCGTAGTCGCTGGCCAGCTGCGCCTTGCTGGCGGTGTTGTAGGAGTAGTTGGACTGCCGGTTGTACTGGAACGAGGCGCTGATCGAGTTGCCGGGGCTGATGTCCCACACGCTCTTGCCGTCGATCTTTGCGACCGACATGTCGCCATTGCCCTTCCACTTGTCCGCGCTGTTGGTCGAATACGACACCCACGAGCGCAGCGGACCGGTATCGCCGGTGTTGACCCGCACGAAGGTGCGCCGGTAGTCGTTGCTGCCGAAGCTCTGGTTGAAATCCACCCCGAACGCATGGCTGGGATCGATGGTCGACCAGGCGATCTGGCCGCCGGTGGCGCCCATCTCCGGCTGGTCCACGTTCGGCGTGCCCTGGGTGACGGTGATGTCGTTGTAGTTCTCGGCATCGCCGTATTCGGTGGCATACACCGAATAGCTGCCGCTGTCTGTCACCGGGGCGCCGTTGACGGTGATGCCGATCGCCGAGGAATCGAAACCGCGCAGGCTGTAGTTGCCGTTGTTGAGGCCGGTCACGTCGCTGGTGGAGGCGTCCACGCCCGGGATCGCATCGATCATCTGGGTGAAGTTGCTGCCGCCGGACGCCTGCGCGATCGCCTCGCGGGTCACCGTGGAGATCGCCTTGCTGGCGGTCTGCACGGTCATGTTGCCGCCGCCGAGGACGTAGCTGCTCTTGTCGGCGCTGACGTTGACCTTGTCCAGTTGCTGCACGCGCTTGGTCTCGTACGCGGCGGTGGTATTGGACGTGCTGGAGGCGGTGACCCGCTGCGCCGACTCGCTGCCGGCGTCCTGGGCGAAGGCGGAATGGGCCGCGAACGCCGTGGCCAGCGCAAGGGAAAGAGGGGAAACACGCGGTGTGGAACGGAACGTCATCGGGCAAGCGCCTCTGGGACCAAGCGGGGAGCGGCAGAGACGGCAGGCGACCCGGCGCGCCCTTGGCGCACCGTCCCCTACCGCATCGGAAGGCGCCAGGGTAAGCAGGCTATTTCGCCCGCATATGCCCAGGGCGTTGACGAGAACTTAATGTGCCGCCACGCCCCGACACGCGCGGGCACAAAAAAGCGCCGCGCATGTCATCGGACTGCCGCAGACGCGCGGTACGTCGCAGCGCTGACGCACGGCGACAGGCAAGACGCGTCAGCGAGCGGAGACGCGCGGCGGCGGGCGCGCCCGCTCAGCCGGCGATCGGCAGCTTCAGGTAGGCGCTGATCCCGTCCAGGAACATCTGCACCGAGATCGCCACCAGCAACATGCCCATCAGCCGCTCGACCGCGGTCAGCACGCGCATGCCGAGTAGCTTGTACAGCAGCGTGCCCGAGAACAGCAGCGCCGAGGTCCCCAGCCAGGCCAGGATCAGCGCCAGGCTCCATTCGCCCAGCCGGGTCGGCTCGTTGCTGCCCATCAGCATCACCGCGGCCATGCCGGAGGGGCCGGCCACCAGCGGGATGGCCAGCGGCACGATGAAGGGTTCGCCGTCGGGAATCTCGCCCATCAGCCCTTCCGGGCGCGGGAAGATCATGCGGATGCCGATCAGGAACAGCACGATGCCGCCGGCGATCGCCACCGATTCCTGGCGCAGGTGCATCACTTCCAGGGCGTACTTGCCGCCCCACAGGAAGCCCATCAGCACGCCCAGCGCGATCAACAGTTCGCGCGCCAGCACGATGCGCTGGCGCCGCGCCGGCAGCGGCTTGAGCACGCTGAGGAACACCGGGATGTTGCCCAGCGGGTCGAGGATCAGGAACAGCAGTAGCGCTGCCGACAGGATGGTCATGCCAGGGGATTCCAGATCGCGCCGCGGTGCGCGGCGCCGGCGGGCGACAGCAGTTCGACGCAGGCCCCGGCGTAGCGCGCCGGGTCGACCGCGTCGCGGTCTTCTTGATGGGTGTAGGCGCGGGCGCGCAAGGCGGTACGCATCGGGCCCGGCTGCAGCCCGGCCACGCGCACGCGCGAGGCCGCCAGCTCGCCGTGCAGGCTCGCCAGCAGGCCGCGGCGGCCGTGCTGGGCCGCGCCGTAGCCGCCCCAGTAGGCCTGGCCGACCCGCGCCGGATCGTCCACCGCGAACACGATCGCGGCATCCTCGGCCTGCCGCAGCAACGGCAGGCAGGCCTGGGTCAGCCAGGCCGCCGCGGTCAGGTTGACGTGGAGGGCGCGCGCGAACTGCGCCGGATCGGCATGCTCGAACGGGGTCAGCCCGGCGAAGTCCGCCGCGCAATGCAGCAGCCCGTCCAGGCGCCCGAGCTCGCCCTGCAGGCGCTCGGCCAGGGTCGCGTAGTCCGGCGGGGTGGCGCCGAGTAGGTCCAGCGGATACAGCAGCGGCGCGGCACCCACCGCGGCGATCGCGTCGTAGACCCGGTTCAGGCGCGGCGGCTTGTGTCCGAGCAGGACCACGGTGGCCCCGGCCTGGGCGCAGGCCAGCGCCGCGGCGCTGCCAAGCCCGCCGGCGGCGCCGCTGACCAGGATCACCCGCTGCGCCAGCGCGCCGGCCTGCGGCGACGCAGGCGCACTCACGACTGGTAGGCCTCGGTGACGATGCGCTGCAGTTCGCCGGACTCGAACAGCTCCATGGTGATGTCGCAGCCGCCGATCAGCTCGCCATGGATGAACAGCTGCGGGAACGTCGGCCAGTTCGAATAGCGCGGCAAATTGGCCCGGATCTCCGGCTCGTCGAGCACGTTGACCGTGTGCAGGCGGTCGGCGCCGGCAGCCAGCAGCGCCTGCAACGCGCGGCTGGAAAAGCCGCACATCGGGTACTGCGGCGTGCCCTTCATGAACAACACGATGGGATGGCGTTCGACGTCGGCCTGGATGCGCTCCATCACCTGCATGCGGGTTCTCTCCTGCTGGGGCGAAAGAACGACCTTGGCGGTCGGCTAGACTCTCGCGTAGCCGCATAGTGTAAGCCCTGCGCGCGGCAGTACCGCGACACGCACCCGAAACCTCCCGAGGATCCATGCCCATCGAACTCGCTCCCCTGCCTTACGCCGCCGCGTCGCTGGCCCCGCATCTGTCCGCCGCCGCGGTGGAACAGCACCACGCCCATGAGCGCGCCCTGGTGGAACGGCTCAATGCGCGCCTGGCCGGCAGCGACCTGGCCGAGCTGGCGCTGCCGGACCTGCTGCGGCGCGCCCAGGGCAGCCTGTTCCAGGAGGCGGCCGAGGTCTGGAACCACGCGTTCTACTGGCGCGGCCTGCGCCCGCGCGGCGGCGGCGAACCCGGCGGCGCGCTCGGCGAGCGCCTGGCCAAGAGCTTCGGCGACGTGGCCCGGTTCAAGGCCGAGTTCGAGCGCATGGCGCTGGCGCTGTTCGGCTCCGGCTGGATCTGGCTGGTGCAGCGTCCGGACGGCAGCCTGGCCGTGGTCAGCACCGCCAACGCCGGCACCCCGCTGACCGGCGACGACACGCCGCTGCTGGCCTGCGACGTCTGGGAACACGCCTACTACACCGACCATCCCGGCGACCGCGCGCGCTATCTGCAGGCGTTCTGGAAGCTGGTCAACTGGGAGTTCGCGGCGTCCAATCTGCGGTGAGCGGGGATTGGGGAGTCGGGATTGGGGAGTCGCAGGAGCGGCGGCCGCCGCTGCCTGGCCCAGGCGTCGCCTGGGCCGCGTGCTGCTGGTTCAGCGCTCGCCGCGCAGGGCGGCGATCACCGGGGCGACCTGGGTCTCGCGCTGCAACTGCGCGCCCACGGTCTGCAGGGCCTGCGCCAGCGCCTCAGGCGTGTCCTCGCGCAGGGTGGCGTGGCCGACCTTGCGGCCTTCGCGCGGCTCCTTGCCGTAGTCGTGCCAATGCCCGCCGGGCTGCGCCAGGACCGCTGCGGCGTCGGGCATCGCGCCGATCCAGTTGAGCATGCAGGCATGGCCACGCATGCGCGTGGAGCCCAGCGGCAGCCCCAGCACCGCGCGCAGGTGGTTCTCGAACTGCGAGGTCTCCGCGCCTTCGATGGTCCAATGGCCGGAGTTGTGCACGCGCGGGGCCATCTCGTTGGCCAGCAGTTCGCCGTCGCGGCAGAACAGTTCCAGCGCGAACACGCCGACGTACTGCAGCCGCTCGGCCAGGGCACGCGCATGCGCCACGGCCACCTGCTCCAGCGCGGCATCGGCCTGCGCCGGCGCCAGACTGGCCGACAGCACGCCGTGCACATGCCAGTTCTCGGTCAGCGGCCAGGTGCGGAACTCGCCGTCGCGGCCGCGCACCGCCACCACGCTGACTTCGCGCTGGAACGGCACGAACGCCTCGGCGATCAGGCCCACGCTGGCCGCCTGCGCGCCCAGCGCGTCCCAGGCCGCATCGGCATCGGCGGCGGAGGCAATGCGAAACTGGCCCTTGCCGTCGTAGCCGAGCCGGCGGGTCTTGAGGATGCAGGGCGTGCCCACCTGCGCCAGCGCCGCGTCCAGATCGGCGCGCGTCTCGATCGCGGCGAAGGCCGGCACCGGGATGCCGAGCTCGCGGAACAGGGTCTTTTCGGCCAGGCGGTCCTGCGCCACGGCCAGCGCATCCGGGCTCGGGAACACCGGCACCTGCCCGGCCAGCCAACCGGCGCTGGCCGCGGGCACGTTCTCGAAATCGAAGGTCGCCACGTCGACCGCGTCCGCAAACGCGGCCAGCGCGGTCTCGTCGGCATAGTCGCCGACCCGCAGCGGCGCGATCTGCCCGGCGCAGGCATCGGCGGCCGGATCCAGCAGCGCGAAGCGCAGGCCCAGCGGCACGCCGGCCACGGCCATCATGCGTGCCAACTGCCCCGCTCCCAGGATGCCGACGGTGGTCATTGGCGCGGATCGTCCTTGGCCATCACGTCGTCGGTCTGGCGCTGGCGGAAGTCGCCCAGTGCGGTGCCGATCTCGGCGTGGTCGTGGGCCAGCATCGCCGCGGCGAACAGCGCGGCGTTGGCCGCGCCGGCATTGCCGATCGCGAAGGTGGCCACCGGAATGCCGGCCGGCATCTGCACGATCGACAGCAGCGAGTCCATGCCGTTGAGCGCCTTGGACTGCACCGGCACGCCCAGCACCGGTACCGCAGTCTTGGCCGCGAGCATGCCCGGCAGGTGCGCAGCGCCGCCGGCACCGGCCACGATCGCACGCAGGCCGCGCCCAGCCGCTTGCTCGGCATAGGAGAACAACACATCGGGGGTGCGGTGCGCCGACACCACCTTCACTTCATAGGGCACGCCCAGCGCATCGAGTTTCTGCGCCGCATGCTGCATGGTCTCCCAGTCGGAGCGGGAACCCATCACGATGCCGACGAGCGGCGCGGTTTGCTTGGAGGTCATGGCCGTCCCCTGCCTTAAAGACGTATTCTAGCCGTCTTCCACGCAAGACGAAGACCGGATGGACCGCAAACTGCTCGACCTGCTGTGCTCGCCCGACACCCGCCAACCGCTGGCGCTGCTGGAGGCGCGCGGCCTGGAGGCGTTGAACCGCGCCATCGCCGCCGGCGGCGTGCAGCGCGCCGACGGCAGTGCGCAGGCGCAACCGCTGCGCGAAGCCCTGATCACCCGCGACCGCAAGCAGGTGTTCCGCGTCGACGACGGCATCCCGGTGCTGCTGGCCGAAGAAGCCATCGGCACCGCCCAGCTCGCCGACTTCCCGGCCAAATGAGCCGCGACACGGCGCCGCCGCAGGCGCCCGCCGCTGACCTGATCGCCGCCGATGTGGCGCGTGCGCTGGCCGAGGACCTCGGCAGCGGCGACGTCACAGCGGCGCTGTTGCCCGACCGCGCCGACCGCGCCTACCTGCTTTGCAAGCAGGACGCGGTGATCGCCGGCCGGCCCTGGTTCGACGCCTGCCACCAGGCGCTGGACCCGCAGGTTCGGATCGACTGGCAGGTGGCCGAAGGCCAGCGCGTGGCCGCCGGCACCGTGCTGGCCTTGCTGCACGGGCGCAGCCGCGCCCTGGTCAGCGCCGAACGCGCCTCGCTGAACTTCCTGCAGACCCTGTCGGCCACCGCCACCGCCACCGCCGCCTACGTGGCCGCGGTCGCCGGCACCGGCGCGCGCATCCTGGACACGCGCAAGACCCTGCCCGGCCTGCGCCTGGCGCAGAAGTACGCGGTGCGCTGCGGCGGCGGCGACAACCACCGCATCGGTCTGTACGACACGGTGATGCTGAAGGAAAACCACATCCACGCCGCCGGCTCGCTGCCCGCGGCGGTGGCCGCCGCGCGCGCGCAGTGGCCGGCGCTGCCGCTGGTGGTGGAGGTGGAAACCCTGGAGCAGTTGCGCGAAGCGCTGCAGGCCGGCTGCGACCGCATCCTGATCGACGACTTCACCGCGGAACAGCGCCGCGCCGCGGTGGCGATCGCCGCAGCCGCACCGTTCAACCGTGCGATTCCGCTGGAAGTCTCCGGCGGCGTCGACCTGGAGGCGGTGCGCGCGATCGCGCAGGACGGCGTCGACTGCATCTCCATCGGTGCACTCACCAAGCATGTGCAGGCCGTGGATCTGTCGCTGAAACTTGGAACGCCGCCGCAGTAACGACCGGCACCTGGCCTGGGAGCCGCCGCTGCGGCACCTCCCAGGCCAGCAACGCGCACCCTCGCAGCGCGCCGCGATACCGACGTCGACGCCTCCAGCCGCCGCGGGATCGCGCCAGCAGCCCGCCAATCAGGCCGCGAAACGGCGCGGCGCGCCACATGCACGGGTGTCAGGCCGACGCGGCACACGCGATCGACCCATCGCCGAACAGACTCCCTACACTTCACGGCACCGCCGACGCCGCTCTGCGACGCTGCGCGTTCCTCTCCCCGCCGAGTTCGCCGATGTTCCGCCCCTGGTTCGCGCTGCTGTGTGCCGCCGCCCTGTTTCCCGCCGGCCGCGCCGCGGCCGCGGAAGTCTGCGATCTGCCGCCGCGTTTCGGCCTGACCCCGGCAGCGGTGGCGATCGTGCGCACCGCCTGCAACGAACACCGGCTGTGGTGGCGCCCGTTCATCGATCGCGACGGCCGCCTGGCCGGCCTGCGCGTCACCGAAGCCGAACGCGCCGACCTTGCCGACGACGGCATCGAAGCCTGGCAGCGCGTCGCCGCCTACTGGCGCGACAGCGGCACACTGGGCGCGATGGGGCAAATCGACGGCGCCGTGAGCTGCCAGCAATTGGACGGATCGCGCTACCGCGAGAACGACTGCCGCGCCTTCATCGTCGACAATCCGTGGTCGGCGGCCTTCGTGTCCTACGTGATGGTGCGCGCCGGCGTGGCCGGCTTCCGCACCTCGATCCGCCATATCGACTACATCCGCGCCGCCTACCAGGCCGGCGCCGACGGCCTGCCCTACCGCTACGCCGACCCGCAGCAGGAAAAACCCGCCCCCGGCGACCTGTTGTGCTTCCTGCGCGGACGCCGGCAGCCGGTCGGCGCCGCCGGCCTGCGCGAGGCGCTGGCGCGCGGCCGCCCGCTGCCGTGGGAATCGCATTGCGACATCGTGGTCGCGGCCAACGTCGGCGGCGACCAGACCCTGTACCTGATCGGCGGCAACGTGTTCAACGCGGTGACCATGCGCAAGCTGAAGCTGGACCGCAGCGGACGCCTGCAACTGGACGCGCCGCTGGCGCAGGAGCAGAACGACGAAGGCGCCGCCCTCGAATGCACGCCCGGCCATGAGGAGCTGTGCGACGTCAACCGCCAGGACTGGTCGGCCCTGCTGAAGCTGCAACCGCAGGCGCAGCTATTGCCGCCCGTCCCGCCCACCGTGCCTGCCTCCATGCCGATCACGCCGCCGCCCGCGACGCCAGCAAGCGCGACACCGGGCACGCCCGCCGTCCCGCCAGCACCGCCCACCGCGCCGAACCCGCCGGCCCCGCCACCGGCACCCGCCGCAGCACCTGCTCCGCCACAACCCGCCACCCCTTCCGGCAAAGACACGCCCAAGACCGAACAGCAGTCCTAGCCGAAACGCGTGCGTCTCACCGCAAGGTTGGCCCAAAAGATTCCTGCTGGTAGGCACATCGTGCAATCAAGACAATGTGCGAGCGATGCGCAGGAGAATGGTGGCTGTTACAGCACTTCGGCTCAGCACCCAAAGCCATCAGCAGGCGCGCGACCACGCGGCATCGTCCGGCAGTACACCGCCCCAACAGCCGCCGACCCACCTGCCAATCCCCAATCCCGAATCCCCAATCCCGGCCCCACACCAGATTGCCCACCCACCGGCGCCTCGCTACAGTGGCGCCATGCCCAGCCTGATCCTGTTGATGATCGCCGGCGCGGCGGTGTTCGCGTTCTGGAACGCCTCGCGCGCCGCCGCCGAACGCGCCGAAATCCTCGGCCGCAATGCCTGCAAGGCTGCCGACGTGCAGTGGCTGGACCAGAGCGTGCACGGCACCGGCCTGCGCCTGCGGCGCCTGCCCAACGGCTGGCTCGGCTTCGAACGCAGCTTTCGCTTCGATTATTCCTACGACGGCAGCGACCGCCACAGCGGCCGCCTGGTGCTGCTCGGCGACCAGCTGATCGCCTTCAGCGGGCCGTCGGTGGCCAGCGTGAGCAGCCTGCAGGAAGCGCGCGCGCAGCGCGAATGAGCCAAGGCACCACGGCTGCGCATCGATGGCACGCGGCCTCGTGGCGACTGACAAGGTGAGTGGGAAACTGCTTCGCATGCCATCTCGAATGGACGGCAACTGCCGGGATCTATCCGCCCGTCGTAGGAGCGGCTTTAGCCGCGACGGGCATTACCAGTAATGCCCGTCGCGGCTAAAGCCGCTCCTACGGCAGAACGCGGTGCGTGCGATGTCCGCACATCGCGAACGCCAACGCTTGGCTGGGCGCAGCGCGGCCACAGAGGCCACGCCTCCTGACTTACTTGACCACGCGCAGGCGCGGACGCTTGCCGGCGTCGTCGGAACCGCCCGGCCGCGGCGGTGGCGGGGTGTCGTCGCCCGGCGGCTCGCTGGCGCCGTGGATGTCGTCCGGCAGCGCCATGCCCTGCCCGGTTTCGCGCGCATACACGGCCAGCACCGCGGACATCGGCACCTGCACCGGGTAGCTGACGCCGCCGAAGCGGGCGGTGAAGCTGACCCCGTCGTTGTCGATCTGCAGGCGCACCACGGCGCGCTCGGCGATGTTCAGCACCACCCGCCCGTCCTTGACCGCGCTCGGCGGCACCTGCACGCCGGGCAGGCCCGCATCCACCAGGATGTGCGGGGTCATGCCGTTGTCGTTGATCCATTCCACCAGCGCCCGCAACAGGTACGGACGATGGCTGGTCATGCGGGAAGTGTCTTCGGTCATGCGCCCATTCTACGTGCCGGCGCGCAACGCCGGTACAGCTCGGAACACAGCGGGGACGGCGCGACGCACGGCATCATGCCGGCAGGTCGCGCAGTTTCTTTTCCTGGTCGGTCAGGCTGCGGATGAAACCGGGATTGCGGAAGATGCGGTTGCCGTAATCCTCGATCGCCTTGCCGTCCTTCGGCAGCGGGATATCCAGCGCCTGCAGGCGCCAGATGATCGGCGCCATCGCGCAATCGGCCAGGCTCATCTCCGGATTGAGGAAGAACTTGCTGGCCTTGAACAGCGGCACCGAGGCGGTCAGCAGTTCCTTTAGGCGCTTGCGCCCGGCCTCGGCCTGGGCCTTGTTGCCAAGCTGGATCGCCTGCACCTGCGGCACCCAGTCGTGCTCGATGCGCAGCATCGCCAGGCGCAGGCGCGCGCGAGAGAGCGGGTCGACCGGCATCAGCGGCGGATGCGGATAACGTTCGTCCAGGTACTCGCTGACCACCGAGGCGGCGTACAGCACCAGCTCGCGCTCCACCAGCGTCGGCACTGAGTGGTAGGGATTCAGGTCGATCAGGTCTTCCGGCGGATTCTGCGGATCCACCGCCACGAAATCGTAGGTCACGCCCTTGGCCGCGAGCACCAGGCGGACGCGGTGGCACAGGACATCATCCGTGGAGGAAAACAACGTCAAGGTATTTCGCATGCGCAAACTCGCCGCCATTCAAGGCTCTCCGACGGCCGGAATCCGCCGGCCGCATCGACGCCGCCCGCACATTGCGGACGGTCGTCACGGCCCCTGAGTGTGCAACCCTCGCTCACAAAAGCCAATAGGATGAACAGGGGATCGGCTCAGCAACGGTGCAGCCGGGATGCGGCCGGAACGGCCGCCGCTCAATGCACGTCCTTCCAGTATTCCTTCTTGAGCAGATAGGCCAGGAAGGTCAGCAGCGCCAGGAACAGCACCACCCACACGCCCAGGTTCTGCCGCTTCAGCGCCGCCGGTTCGCTGGCGTACTCGAGGAAATTGCTGATGTCGCGCACCGTCTGGTCGAACTCGGCCGGGCTCTGCTTGCCCGGCGTGGCCAGTTGCAGCCGCTCCACCGGCTTGTCCACGCCCGGCTGCTCGGCCTTGCCGTACACCGGCTGCTGCAGGCCCTGCAGATCCCACAGCGGATTGGGCATGGAGGCGTTGGCGAACAGCTTGTTGTTCCAGCCCAGCGGCCGCGACTGGTCGAGATAGAAGGACTTGAGGTAGGTGTAGACCCAGTCGGTGCCGCGCACGCGGGCGATCAGGCTCAGGTCCGGCGGCGCCTTGCCGAACCACTTGGTCGCCGCATCGTGCGGCATCGCCGTCTCGATGTGTTCGCCGATCTTGGCGCCGGTGAAGTTGAGGTTGTGCATCACCTCGTCCTCGCTCAGGCCCAGATCCTCGGCCATGCGCTGGTAGCGCAGGTACTTCAGCGAATGGCAGCCGGAACAGTAGTTCATGAACAGCTTGGCGCCGCGTTGCAGCGAGGCGCGGTCGCCCAGGTCGTTGCCGGCCTGCAGGGTGGCGGCACCCTCGGCGGCCATGGCCGAGGCGGACAGCAGCAAGGCCGACGCAAAGCCGGCGAGCACGGCGATCAGGCGCTTAGTCATGGCTGCTCACCCGCTCCGGCACCGGCTTGGTTCGATCCAGCGAAGTCCATATCGGCATCGTCAGGAAGAAGGCGAAATACAGCACGGTCAGCACGCGACCGATGTAGGTCTCGATGATCTCGGTGCCGGGACCGGAACCGATCACGCCGAGCCAGACGAAGCACACCGCAAGAATCCCCAGCATCACCCGCGAGATCCAGCCGCGGTAGCGGATCGACTTGACCTTGGCGCGGTCCAGCCACGGCACCAGGAACAGGATCGCGATCGCCGAGAACATCACCAGCACGCCGCCAAGCTTGTTCGGCACCACCCGCAACATCGCGTAGTACGGGGTGTAGTACCAGACCGGCTTGATGTGCTCCGGCGTCACCAGGCGGTTGGCCTCGGTGAAGTTGTCGTGCTCCAGAAACAGGCCGCCGAAGCCGGGCGCGAAGAAGATGATGAAGGCGCCGATCATCAGCAGGAAGCCGACGCCGACCAGGTCCTTGACCGTGTAGTACGGATGGAACGGAATGCCGTCGGCCGGCTTGTTCGGGTTCCAGCGGTTGCCCTTGGGCCCCTTCTTGATCTCCACGCCGTCGGGATTGTTGGAACCGACCTCGTGCAGCGCGCCCAGGTGCAACACCACCAGCAACAGCAGCACCAGCGGCAGCGCGATCACGTGCAGGGCGAAGAAGCGGTTGAGGGTGGCGTCGGACGGCAGGTAGTCGCCCATGATCCACTCGGTCAGGCCGTTGCCGATCACCGGGATCGCACCGAACAGCGAGATGATCACCTTGGCGCCCCAGAACGACATCTGCCCCCAGGGCAGCACGTAGCCCATGAAGGCTTCGGCCATCAGCACCAGGTAGATCAGCATGCCCAGGATCCACACCAGCTCGCGCGGCTTCTTGTAGCTGCCGTACATCAGCCCGCGGAACATGTGCAGGTACACCACGATGAAGAACAGCGAGGCGCCGGTGGAGTGCATGTAGCGGATCAGCCAGCCCCACTCGACGTCGCGCATGATGTACTCGACCGAGTTGAACGCCTCGGCCGCGCTGGTCTTGTAGTGCATCGTCAGGAAGATGCCGGTGACGATCTGGTTGACCAGCACCACCATCGCCAGCGAGCCGAAGTAGTACCAGAGGTTGAAGTTCTTCGGCGCGTAGTACTCGGTGACGTGCTTGCGGTAGAACGGCATCAGCCCGGGGGCGCGCTCGTTGACCCAGTCGAACACGTTGCCCGCGGTGCGGGTGAGGATGTTGTCGGCCATGACTTACGCCCCTCCCTTCGCGGACGCGCTCGGGTCCACGCCGATCACCAGCGTGTTGTCGTCCTGGTAGTGGTGCGGCGGCACCAGCAGGTTGATCGGCGCCGGCACGCCCTGGAACACGCGGCCGGACATGTCGAAGCGCGACTTGTGGCAGGGGCAGAAATAGCCGCCCTTCCAGTCGGGGTCGTAGGGTTCGGGGCGGATCTCGGCGACCATTTCCGGCGAGCAGCCCAGGTGCGTGCACAGGCCGACCAGCACCGAGACGTCGGGCTTGATCGAGCGGTACTCCGGGTTCTTCAGCACGTAGTCCGGCTGCTGGTCCTTGTTGGTGGACTCCGGATCCTTGAGCCGGCTATCCAGCGACGGCAACGCATCGAGCATCGCCTTGGAGCGCTTGACGATCCAGATCGGCTGGCCGCGCCACTCCAGGATCAGGCGTTGGCCTTCCTGCAGGGCGCTGATGTCGGCGGTGACCGGCGCGCCGGCCAGCTTGGCCTTTGCGCTCGGATTCCAGGACTTGATGAACGGAACCGCCACGAACCCCGCACCGACCGCGCCCACGACGGACGTAGTGGCGGTGAGAAAGCGGCGGCGTCCTGCGTTTACAGAATCGTTGACCCCATCGTTGGCCATCCGGCACTCCGATCTGTGATTGGGTAGCGTGAGGCTGCCAGCAGCTCGGTGGGGGTCGAGCCGCACTGAATCCACTGCAGTGTAGCGGAACCCTTAACGCGACGACAATGGACGCGCGACGCCTCCTGCCGGGCCGCGGCGACGGCTCAATGCGCGGTCGCCAGCACGCCGCGATAGCGCTCGGCGAGCACGCCCACCCGTTGCACGTAGCGTTGGGTTTCGCTGTACGGCGGGATCCCGCCGTGTTTGTCTACCGCGCCCTCGCCGGCGTTGTAGCCGGCCGCGGCCAGGCTGAGGTTGCCGTTGAAGCGCTTCAGCAGCCACGCCAGGTACTGCACGCCACCGCGAATGTTTTGCGCTGCATCAAACGAATCGTTGACGCCGAAGCGGCGTGCGGTCGGCGGCATCAACTGCATCAGCCCCTGCGCACCGGCGCGGCTGAGTGCCATCGGGTTGTAGGCGGACTCGGCATGGATGATGGCGCGCACCACCGCCTCGTCGACGCCGTACTCGCGCGCGGCCGCGGCGATCTCGCTCTGGTAGGCGGTGGTGTTCAGGCGTACCGCACCGAAGTTGACCCCGGGATTGGCGCAGGCGTAGCAGGTCTCCATGAAGCTGTAGCGGATCGTGCGCACCGCACCGAGATTGGCGACCTGGGTCGGGCGCGCGCTGGTGTAATGGCGCACGCCGTCCTTCATGTACGAATACAGCTGGCCACTGACCAGGCGCCGCGGCGCGCCATTGCTGACGGGCGATACCGGGGCGACCTGGTTGGGCACGGCGTTGGCGGTAATCGTGGCCGGCGCGGCGACCGTGGCGCTGATCAGGGTGGCCGGCGCCACCGTGCCGGCAGTGGCGATGACGCCGCGGCTCGAGCGCTCGACACTGGCTTTGGCCGGCGCAGGCGCCGGAGTGGCACGCGCGGCGCGGCGGTCGGGGGTGTAGCGGCCGATCACGCTGCAACTGGCGCCGGACACGCGCTTGCTGCCGTAGCTGGGCACGCCGTCGCTGCCAGTGCACTTGTACAGGGTGCCGGCGCTGGCCGGCGCAGCCGTCAACGTGGCGAATCCCAGCCCCAGGAGCCACAGCATCCCCTTCATGGCGGCGAGTGTCCCAACTTCCCCGGCGCTTGCCAAGTGCGCGCCATCTCTGCACCGCCGCAAGGCATGGTCGCCGGCGGGCCCAGGTGCCTATTCCTCGGGCACCGGCGCCTGAAGCTGCTCCAGCAACGCGTTCAGGGTCCTGCGCAGCGCCGCCAGCACGTCGGGTTCGGCCTGCAGCCCGGCGAACGGCACGCCGATGGTCAGCAGCTGCGCCGCCAGCCACGGCACCGCGTCGGCCAGCAGCGACAGCCGGCAGTGGCCATCGGCCTCGTCCTGCAGGGTGCCGCACCACAATGGAATGCGCGCCCCCAGCTCCGCGGCACTACCGCGCAGCCGCACGCTGAGCGCGTAGCCCAGCGCCTGCGGGCTGTAGCGGATCGCCGCATCGACCATGGCCGCTGCGTCCTGCGGCGGCAGGCGCAATGCCACCGCCGCGCCGAGCTGCAGGGGCGGCACGATGCGCTCGGCGCGGAAGGTGCGCCAGTCGCCGCGGTCACGGTCCCAGGCCAGCAGGTACCAGCGGCGGCCGGCGTTGACCAGGCGCAGCGGCTCGACCAGGCGCTGGCTGGCGCGGCCGCCGTGATCGCGATAGGCGAACCCCAGCAGCCGACGGTCGCGGCAGGCGCTGGCGACACCGATCAGCACCCGCGTGTCCGGCCGCAGCGGGTCCTGGCTCAGCGCCAGGGTCGCCCCCTGCAAGGCGTCGGCGCGCTGGTGCACCCGCGCCGGCAGCAGCGGTTCGAGCTTGGCCAGCACCCGCACCGCGGTGTCCTCCAGGCCGGCCATGCTGGCGCAGGCCGCGCGCAGCGCCACCGCGACCGCCACCGCCTCGTCCTCCTCGAACAGCAGCGGCAGCATCTGCGCGCCGGCGGCCAGCCGGTAGCCGCCGCCGACCCCGGCCGCAGCCTCCACGGCGTAGCCCAGCGCGCGCAGCCGCTCCACGTCGCGGCGCAGGCTGCGCCGGTCCACGCCGAGCCGCTCGGCCAACTCGGCGCCGGACCACAGCCGGCGGGTCTGCAGCAGGGCGATCAGGCGCAACAGGCGGGCAGCGGGCGATGACATCGCTGCACGCTATTGCGGACAGGATCTGTCCGCAATGGGGTCTAGGGTGTTCGCACCGACCAGCCAGGAGCCGCCCATGACCAGCGACCGCCACATCACCCTGTTCCACAACCCGCGTTCGCGCTCGCGCGGCGTGCTGATCCTGCTCGAGGAGTTGGGCGCCGACTACGCCATCCAGCGCATCGACTTCGACCGGCAGGCGCAACTGGCGCCGGACTACCTGGCGATCAACCCGATGGGCAAGGTGCCGGCGATCGTGCACGCCGGCGCGGTGGTGACCGAACAGGGCGCGATCTACCCCTACCTGGCCGACCTGTATCCCGAAGCCGGGCTGGCGCCGCCGATCGGCGACCCGCTGCGCGGCCCCTACCTGCGCTGGCTGGCGTTCTACGGCGCCTGCTTCGAACCGGCGCTGGTCGACCGCGCGCTCAAGCGCGAACCGCCGCCGCGGGCGATGTCGCCCTATGCCGACTGCGATACCGTGCTGGCGGTGGTGGACGCGCAACTGGCGCGCGGCGACTACCTGCTCGGCGCGCGTTGCAGCGCCGCCGACGTGCTGTGGGGCAGCGCGCTGGGCTGGATGCTGCAGTTCGGCCTGCTCGATTCGCCGGCGCCGACCCGCGCCTACGCCGCGCGCATGGCCGCGCGGCCGGCTGTGCAGCGCGCGCTGGCGGTGGATGCCGCAGCGAGCTAAGCGTGGCTGAAAAAACGTCGCGAGCAGTCGCCAGGTGGGTGCGGACGGCGCGGAGGAACCGCAGTGTACGAGTGGTACATGAGGATTCCGAGCACCGTCCGCGCCCGCCTGGCGGCTGCGCAGTAGTTTTGTCGGCCACGCTTGGACCTGCGCCCGCGCGCCGGCAGGGGTAGACTAGCCGGCTTCCTTTCCACCCGCCTGGATTAAGCGCCATGCCCGGGACCGTCCTGCATCCCCTGCCCTCTGCCGGCACCGCCGCCGCACCCGCGCCGGTGCGCGGCAAGCTGTACATCAAGACCCACGGTTGCCAGATGAACGAGTACGACTCGGCCAAGATGGCCGACGTACTCGCCGCGTCCGAAGGCCTGGAGCTGACCGACAACCCCGAAGAAGCGGACGTGGTCCTGGTCAACACCTGCTCGATCCGCGAGAAGGCGCAGGAAAAGGTGTTCAGCCAGCTCGGCCGCTGGAAGGCGCTGAAGGCCGGCGGCAAGCCGGTGATCATCGGCGTCGGCGGCTGCGTCGCCTCGCAGGAAGGCGAAGCCATCGTCAAGCGCGCGCCCTACGTGGACCTGGTGTTCGGCCCGCAGACCCTGCACCGGCTGCCGGAGCTGATCCGTGCGCGGCGCGAATCGGGCAAGTCGCAGGTGGACATCAGCTTCCCGGAGGTCGAGAAGTTTGACCGCCTGCCGGAACCGCGTGCCGAAGGCCCGTCGGCCTTCGTGTCGATCATGGAAGGCTGCTCCAAGTACTGCTCGTTCTGCGTGGTGCCCTACACCCGCGGCGAGGAGATCAGCCGGCCGTTCGAGGACGTGCTGGTGGAAGTGGCGCAACTGGCCGCGCAGGGCGTGCGCGAGATCAACCTGCTCGGCCAGAACGTCAACGCCTACCGTGGCCCCTATGCCGACGCCGAGGCCGGCGAGGAGACGCAGCACGCGGACCTGGGCCTGCTGATCCGCAGCATCGCGCAGATCGAGGGCATCGGCCGCATCCGCTTCACCACCTCGCATCCGCTGGAATTCAGCGACTCGCTGGTCGAGGCCTACCGCGACGTGCCGCAGCTGGCCAACTACCTGCACCTGCCGGTGCAGGCCGGCAGCGACCGCATCCTCAGCGCGATGAAGCGCGGCTACACCGCGCTGGAGTTCAAGCAGAAGATCCGCAAGCTGCGCGCGGTGCGTCCGGACATCTCGATCAGCTCGGACTTCATCGTTGGCTTCCCCGGCGAGAGCGACGCCGACTTCGACAAGACCATGAAGCTGATCGAGGACGTGGGCTTCGACCAGAGCTTCTCCTTCATCTATTCGCGGCGCCCGGGCACGCCCGCCGCCGACCTGGAAGACGACACCCCCGAGGCGGTCAAGCACGCGCGGCTGGCGCGGCTGCAGGCGCACATCAATGCGCATGCGCAGACGATCTCGCAAGGGATGATCGGCAGCGTGCAGACCGTGCTGGTGGAAGGCCCGTCGAAGAAGAACCCGGCCGAGCTGACCGGCAAGACCGAGAACATGCGCTCGGTGAACTTCCCCGGCCACCCGCGCCTGATCGGCCAGTTCGTCGACGTGACGATCACCGAGGCGCTGAGCAATTCGCTGCGCGGCCGCCTGCACCTGGCCGAGGACGACGCCGCGGCCTGAGCGGCGCCGGGCGCGCGCTAGTCGAGCGCGCTGAGGAAGCGCTCGCCACGCGGGCCGATCTGCACCACCCGCGAATCCGGCACGCGCCGGGCCAGGCCGGTGTCGAGCAGATACCGGAGCAAGGCGCTGCCCAGCGCACCGGCGACATGGTCTTGGCGCTCGCTCCAGTCCAGGCACGGCCGGCACACCGGCCGGCGCGACGCACGCAGCGCCGCCACGTCGATGCCGATCGCCGTACACCAGGCCGTGCCGGACGCGCTCAGCGCCATGCCGTCAGTGCACAGCAGGTGCCCGCGCGCCTCCATCTGCTGGCGCCAGCGGATCGCCAGTTCGCCGGCGAGGTGGTCGTAGCACACCCGCGCCCGGCGCAGGCCTGAATCCGCCGGGCCGACCCGCCGGGTCTGCGGCGGCACGAGCCCCATCATCGCCTCGACTGCCGCGGCAACCTGCGCATCGGCGAGGCGGAAATAGCGGTGCCGGCCTTGGCGCACCACCGCGAGCAGGCCGGCCTCGACCAGTTGCGTCAGATGTTGGCTGGCGGTGGACGGCGCCACGCCGCCGTCCAGGGCCAGTTCCGTGGCGGTGCGCGCCTGTCCGCTCATCAACGCCGCCAGCATGCGGCTGCGCGCGGCGTCGCCCAGCAGGAAGGCGACACGGGACAGCGGTGTGGCTTCGCTCATGCTTCGATTCTAGACGAAGCATGACGCCGCGCTGGCGCCTACCGTGCCCGCTTCCCACACGAGGCAGGCACATGGCCGACACGCTGCACCATTACGCTTCGCAGTTGCATTGGACCGGCAACCGCGGCAACGGCACCGCCGACTACGCCGGCTACGGCCGCGACTACACGCTGCAGGTCCCCGGCAAAGCGGCGCTGACGGGCAGCGCCGATCCGGCGTTCCGCGGCGACCCGGCGCTGCACAACCCGGAAGACCTGTTCGTCGGCGCCCTCGCCGCCTGCCACATGCTCACCTACCTGGCGCTGTGCGCGCATGCCGGCATCCGGGTCCTGGCCTACCACGATCAAGCGCAAGGTTGGCTGGAGCTGCATCCCGGCCGCGGCGGGCGCTTCCGCGAGGTGGCGCTGGCGCCGCGGGTGACCATTGCCGCGGACAGCGATGCGGCCCGCGCGCACGCGCTGCACGCACAGGCGCACGCGCAGTGCTTCATCGCCAACAGCTGCGCGGTGGCGGTGCGCTGCGAGGCGACGATCGTGCACGGCGAGGCGACGGCGGAGGCGCTGCGATGAAGGACGTGGAGATCCATCTCGACGATCGCCCCGGCGCACTGGCGGCGATGGCCAAGGCGCTGGGCGCGGCCGGCATCAGCATCGAAGGTGGCGGCGCGTGGCGGGTGGGCGGCCGCGCGGTCGCGCACTTCCTGTTCGATGCCGCTGCGCCGGTGCGCGACGCACTGCAGGCGCACGGGATGCGCGTGGCCGCCGAGCGCCCCGCCGTACTGCTGCGCCTGGACCAGGACACGCCGGGCCAACTGGGCTTGCTGACCGGCCTGCTCGGCGACGCCGGCATCGACATCGCCGTGCAGTACAGCGATCACCACGGTCAACTGGTGCTGGTGGTGGACGACCTTGCCGGCGCACGGGCGATCGCGGACGCGTGGATGCAGGCCCGCGACGCGCGCGGCGGCGGTGGACATCGATAGGCGCGCCGCAGCCGATTCCCGGAGGACAAGCGGCGGAACTCCCGGCGCTGGCCGGCAGGTGCGATTTTTTTCGCCACCACAGGGTCGCGCCTTGCCGGGCAAGGCGTCCACGCAGTTGTCCACAGGCTTTTGGACAATCGATCCACATCCATTGTGGACAACGTTGCCATCCCTGCAGCCGCGGTGACCGCACAAGTGGCGGGGCGGTGCTCGGCGCTGCCCCCCCGAGCTGCGCGGCGGCGACTTCGGCGTGCACACGCCCACGCCGCCGCCGCGCCCCCTTCACTGGCTCGGCTACGCGCTGCGCGCTACCCTTTGCGCCCCTCTTTTTTTCGACGTCGCCGCTGGCGGCGCGCGCCCGCCATGACCACCCCTGCGCAACGCGACTTCACCCTGGATCCCGCCGACACCGAGCGCCTGGCCAACCTGGCCGGCCCGTTCGATGCGCACCTGCGGCAGATCGAACTGCGCCTGGGCGTGGAGATCTCCAACCGCGGCAACGTGTACCGGGTGACCGGGCCGGAGCCGGCGGTGGCGGCGGCCGAGCGCCTGCTGCAGGCGCTGTACGCCGAGGCCAACCACGTCGCCTTCGACGACCAGGAAATCCACCTGCGGCTCAACCAGTCCAACGTCGACCAGGTGGCGCAGCGCGCCTACCAGCCGCAGGAGGTTGCGATCAAGGTCAAGCGCGGCACCGTACGCGGCCGCGGCGCCAACCAGGCCAAGTACCTGCACCAGATCGCCACCCACGACATCAACTTCGGCATCGGCCCGGCCGGCACCGGCAAGACCTTCCTGGCCGTGGCCAGCGCAGTGGAAGCGCTGAACGAATCGCGGGTGCAGCGGCTGATCCTGGTGCGCCCGGCGGTGGAGGCCGGCGAGAAGCTGGGCTTTCTGCCCGGCGATCTCAGCCAGAAGGTCGACCCCTATCTGCGCCCGCTGTACGACGCGCTGTACGAGATGCTCGGCGTGGAGAAGGTCGTCAAGCTGCTGGAGAAGAACGTCATCGAGATCGCGCCGCTGGCGTACATGCGCGGACGCACCCTCAACGACGCCTACGTGATCCTGGACGAGGCGCAGAACACCACCATCGAGCAGATGAAGATGTTCCTGACCCGCCTCGGCTTCGGCAGCACCGCGGTGGTCACCGGCGACCTGACCCAGATCGACCTGCCCAAGCACGTCAAGTCCGGCCTGCGCGATGCCATCGAGGTGCTGCACGAGGTGGACGGGGTCAGCTTCACCTTCTTCGAGGCGCGCGACGTGGTCCGGCATCCGCTGGTGGCGCGCATCGTCAACGCCTACGAGAAACGCGACGTCGTCGACCGCGCCAGCGGCCCCACCGCGTGATCCGCGTCGTGCCCGCCGTGCTGGCAACGCTGCTCGGCGTGGCCGGCAGTGCCGGCGGCCAGACGCCCGACACAACGCAAGCGCCGGATCCGGCGCCGCAGCGCAGCGCCCTGGCGCAATCGCTGACCCCGCCCTGCCTGTCGATCGTGCAGGACACCGCCAGCATCGGCCTGCCGCGCGATGTGCTTGAGCGCGCCGCGGCGATCGCCCGCACTTCGCCGACTGCGCCGCGCGGCAACGAAGCGCAACGCCTGGCCTGGATCGCCGGCACCCGGGCGCAGGCGTTGCTGGATGCGGCCGAAGGCGCCGGCGTGACGCGCGACCGCTTCGGCTGCAATGCGCTGGCCTACGCAAAGGTGCCAGCGGACAGCTTCTACCTCGTCGGCCAACTGCTCGAACACGGCCAGGCCGCGGTGTGGCTGCCCGCGTCGGGGCGCTTCGCCGCCACGGTGGAAATCCGGCGCGACAATCCGCAGTGCCAGCGAGGCCCGATGGGCAGCCTGGCCTACCGCGTCGACGACGAAAAAACCCCGCTGCTGTTCCTGGTCGCATGCGTGACCTGAGCCTGCTGCTGCGCGCCTGTCGCGGCGCTTCGTAGCAATCGCACGCACCACACGGCAGTGAGCGACGTACACTGCGATGCTGCTGCCGTGCACGGGGAGGTGCCATGTTCCAGCGATCGTCGTCGTTCGCCTGTCTGCTCTGGCCGATCCTGGCCGCTTGCGCCGCGCCAGCGGCTGCCGCCGCGGCCACGCCGCCCGCGGCAACGCCGGCGCGGCCCTTCGTCGAAACCAGCTACGTGGTCGCTCCCGACACGGTGGACGACTTCAGCCTGCGCAGCAGCAAGTACGACCCGGCCGCCAAGGCCGCCGGTGCCGGCTTCCTCTACGTGCTGAAAGGCCATCCGGAACTGACCATCAACGTGTTCGTCTATCCCGCCGGGCAAAAGGAGTCGGCGCGTGCCATCGCCGACGGCATGGCGGGCTTCCGCGCCGATCTGGCCGCAGCGGTCTCCAGCGGCACCTACGCGGAACTGCACGAACTGGGCACGCAACGATTCGAGCTGGGCATCGTCGTCGAACCGGCGCCGAAGGCCGCCAGCGCCATGGACAAGGCGCTGGTCGCGGCGATCGCAGAGGCTCAACGGGTGCCCGGAGAAAAGCTGCGGATGGAACTGCGCCTCGACCCAGAGGATGCACCGGCCCGCTCCAACGGCTATCTGTTCTACAAACAGCTCTACTACTTCAAGGTGCGCGTGTCGGCCGCTGCGCAGGACATCGGACCGGATGCCTTCGATACCCTCGCCGACCAGGCAGCGCGCACGCTCGTGCCCGCCATTCAGGTGACCAATGTCGGCGGCTGCGCGACCCCGACCCTCCAGATCGACCCGAACGGCAAGCCGGACCAGATGGCATTGCAGCTCGTTCGCCAGAGCACCCTCTACCAAGGCTTCAACTGCAGCAAATCCGCCGCGGACGCCGGCATCGATCGCACGGCAGGCAACGCCCCTGTGATCGAGATCGCCTACGACGCCGGCGACTGGGCGTCGCCCTGAGCGTGCGTTAGCGCGATACTGTCCACCCCACCGCTGCACCCGGCCGTTCCGCCATGACCAAAGGTCCCGTCCGCCTCGATGTCGGCGTCAGCTACGCCCTGCCCCGTGCCGGGTTGCCGGCGGCGACGAGCTTCCGCAAATGGGTCGCCGCGGCGCTGAAGGGCCGCATCCGCGAGGCCGACCTGGCGATCCGCCTGGTCGACGACCGCGAAGGCCGCGCCCTCAACCAGCACTACCGCGGCAAGGACTACGCCACCAACGTGCTCAGCTTCCCGGCCGAACTGCCGGAGGGGCTGCCGAAGGGCGTGAAGCTGCCGCTGCTCGGCGACCTGGTGATCTGCGCGCCGGTGGTGGCGCGCGAAGCCGCCGAACAGGACAAGCCGCTCAACGCGCACTACGCGCACCTGACCGTGCACGGCGTGCTGCACCTGCTCGGCTGGGACCACGAGGACGACAAGGAAGCCGAGGCGATGGAGCAGCTGGAGCGCGAGATCCTGGCCGACCTCGGCGTCTCCGACCCCTACGCCGGCGAGCGTTGATCCGAGATCCCACGCCCGCTACCGCGACCGACCCTCACCCCAACCCCTCTCCCGGGGGGAGAGGGGCTTAGTGTGTTCCCCACCGCCCCGCGCTGGTCAAGCGCGAGCCCCGGCGGTAACGTGGCCGCGCGGCGATCGCCGCAGCCCCGTTCTGCTTCGAGGTTCCGTGCGTTGATCCGTCCCTCGCTCGTCCTGCTCGCGCTCGCCTGCGCCGTTCCCGCTGCCGTCGCCGCGCCTGCCGCGCCACCGACTGCGGCGCCTGCCGCAACCGCCGATCCGGCCATCGACCTGCCGGCGCTGCTGGAATGCCGCCAGCATGAGGCCAATTTCGCCGCGCTGGCGCCGCTGCTGGCCGATCCGCTGAAGGCGGTGGCGCACGGCTGGCGGCCGCTGCCGCAGTCCAACCCGTTCATGACCGAGTACGCATTGGTCCGGCCGATCCAGGTGTTCGGCTACAGCAGCGAGCAGATCGCCTTCTCAGGCACCAGCGTGATGGCGATCCTGGACCTGCCCGACCCGCGGCCGCTGGCCAAGCGCCTGAACCTGGAAGCGGCGGTGGATACGCCGGAGAAGGCCATGTTCGGCCGCGAGGTGCTCAGCCGCGACGTGCACGACCCCAAGACCGGCGAGCCGATGATCGAGTCGATCATCCTCAGCGTGTCCACGGTGAAATCGCACCCCGGCAAGACCCTGGCCGGCTGCAGCTACAGCCTGGACCTGCCCGAGGAGCCGGGCGCGCCCCCGGCGCCGGACGCGCTGCACACGCCGCCCAAGGGCGGCTGAACCCGCGCCGGCGGGCTTGCCGGCACGCGCCGCCGGCGTCGCGATGCTGTCGCGACCGCCCTGCTAGACTTGCGGCTACCGCCCGTTCGACCGGGCGCCTGACCACAGAACATGTCTGAAGACGGACCGAGTAGCTCCTCCCCCGAACCCCACGAAAAGCGCCGCGGCTGGCTGGAACGCCTGACCTCGGTGTTCTCCGGCGACCCGCACACCCGCGACGATCTGGTCGAGGTGCTGCGCGACGCGCAGCACGACGGCCTGATCGCCGCCGATACGCTGCGCATGATGGAGGGCGCGCTGTCGGTCTCCGAACTCACCGTCGGCGACGTGATGGTCTCGCGCGCGCAGATGGTGTCGCTGCCGGTGGAGTCGCGCTTCCTCGACCTGATGAAGCAGGTGGTCGAATCCGGCCACTCGCGCTTCCCGGTGCACGGCGAGAACAAGGACGACATCCTCGGCATCCTGCTGGCCAAGGACCTGCTGCGCGGCGTGGTCGCCGACCACGGCCCGGGCACGGTGCGCGAACTGCTGCGCCCGGCGGTGCTGATTCCCGAGTCGAAGAAGCTCAACGTGCTGCTCAAGGAGTTCCGCCTCTCGCGCAACCACATGGCGATCGTGGTCGACGAGTACGGCGGCGTGGCCGGGCTGGTGACCATCGAGGACGTGCTGGAGCAGATCGTCGGCGACATCGACGACGAGCACGACGATGCCGAGGACGAGGCCTCGCTGATCGCCGCGCAGGCCGACGGCCAGTACGTGGTGGATGCGCTGACCCCGATCGAGGATTTCAACGAGCGCTTCGGCGCCGACTTCCCGGACGACGACTACGACACCGTCGGCGGGCTGGTCACCGAGGCGATCGGCCACCTGCCCGAGACCGGCGAGGAACTGACCCTGGGGCGGTTCGCGTTCCGTGTGGCGAAGGCCGACGCGCGCCGGGTGCAGGCGTTCCACGTCACCATCCTGCCACCCGCCGAGCAGGACGGCGCTTGAGCGCGCGCACCGTGCCGCGCACGCGCGCGGCGTACTGGCTGGGATTGCTGTTGGCGCTGTGGGCCGGGTTGGCCTTTGCGCAGACCCCGTCCGCGGATCCGGCGGCCCCGCCGCCGCTGGCCGCCCCGCCCGCACCGACAGGATCGCCAGCCGACGCCAGCGACCCGGCGCCGCGCATCGGCGTGGCCACGATGCAGCCCGGCGAAGTGTTCTTCGAGCGCTTCGGCCACGACGCCATCGTGGTGCTGGATCCGCGCAGCGGCCAGGCCACCTCGTACAACTTCGGCTTCTTCGACCCCAGCGAACCGGGCTTCGTCGGCCGCTTCGCCACCGGCGACATGCGCTACTACCTGGTCGCGCTGCCGCTGCAGGAGGACCTGGAGCAGTACCGCGAGGCCGGCCGCGGCGTCGACATCCAGTGGCTGGACCTGGCCCCGGCGCAGGCACGCGCGCTGCAGCAGGCGCTGGCCTGGCGCGCCCGCCCGGAGAACGCCCGCTACCGCTACGACTACTACACCGCCAACTGCGCCACGATGGTCCGCGATGCGCTGGACCGGGCCATGGGCGGGGCGCTGCACGCGCAGCTGTCCGGCCGCTCGCGCGGCAACACCTACCGCAGCGAATCGGTGCGCCTGGCCTCGCCGGCGCCGTGGATGTGGCTGGGCTTCGACCTGGGCCTGGGCCCGTACGCCGACAAGCCGCTGTCGCGCTGGGAAGAGGCCTTCGTACCGATGCGCCTGGCCGAGAGCCTGAACGAGGTGCGCAACAGCGAAGGCCGCCCGTTGGTGCAGGCGCGCCAGCAGTTGCTGCCGCAGCGGCTGCCGCCGGAGCCACCGGAACAGCTGCGGCACTGGTGGCCGTGGCTGCTGGTCGGGCTGGCCGCGGCAGCGGGCGTGCTGGCGCTGGGCCGCCGCCCGCGCTGGCTGGCCGCGCTGGCGCTGCCGTTCTGGCTGCTGTGCGCGCTGGGCGGCGCGGTCCTGCTCTATCTGTGGGGCTTCAGCGAGCATCGCGCCGCCTGGGGCAACCGCAACCTGTTGCTGCTGGATCCGCTGTGCCTGCCGCTGTTGGTCGGGGGCGTGGCACTGCTGCGCGGGCGCCGCCCGGGGCGCTGGTTCGACGTGCTGCTGTGGCTGGTGGTGGCGCTGGCAGGCGCCGCGCTGCTGATCCACTGGCTGTCGATGCTGCAGCCGCAGTTCAACCTGCAATGGATCGCGCTGCTGCTGCCGGTGCACGCGGCGCTGGCCTGGGCGCTCACCCGCCCTCGCCCGCAGCGCTGATACCGTCGACGCCACTCGCCCCGCGCGTCTCCGCCGAACCCGCTCCCGCCATGGCCTCCGCGACCGCCAATCCCGCCTGCGTCATCAACTGCGTGCATTACGACGGCCACGGCCGCCGCCACGATATCGCCCTGGAACAGATCAGCGACGTGCTGGCCGGCCACGACGACGGCTTCGTCTGGGTCGGCATGTACGAGCCCGGCGACGCGGTGCTGCAGCAGCTCAAGGAGGAATTCCAGCTGCACGAACTGGCGATCGAGGACACCCGCAAGGCGCACCAGCGGCCCAAGGTCGAGGCCTTCGGCAACTCGCTGTTCCTGGCGGTGCATACCGCGCAGGTGATCGACGAGCGCATCGTCTACGGCGAGACCCACGCCTTCCTCGGCGAGCGCTTCCTGCTGACCGTGCGCCATGGCGCCTCGCTGCCCTACGCGCCGGTGCGCGAGCGGCTGGAACGCGAGGCCTCGCTGATGAAACTGGGCCCGTCGTACGCGCTGTACGCGGTGCTGGACTACGTGGTGGACAACTACCAGCCGATCCTCGATGCCTTCCGGCAGAGCCTGGAACGGCTGGAGGCCGACATCTTCGCCGAGTCGTACCGCCGCGACACCGCGATCCGCTTGTACGAACTCAAGCGCGAACTCAACCAGATGCGCCTGGCGGTGGCGCCGCTGCAGGACGTGCTGGCGCACCTCAAGCGCCACCCCGGCCCGCTGATCGCCGAGGAAGTGCGGCTGTACGTGCGCGACGTGCTCGACCATGCGGTGCGCACCAACGACGCCATCGACACCCTGCGCGAGATGCTCGGCACCGCACTGAGCGTGAACCTGTCGCTGGTCACTCTGGCCCAGGGCGAAACGGTCAAGCGCCTCGGCGCCTGGGCCGCCCTACTCGCCGCCCCGACTCTGATCACCAGCTGGTACGGCATGAATTTCAAGCAGATGCCGGAACTGGAATGGCCCTGGGCCTACCCGCTGATGGTCGGCGGCGTGGCCGCGGTGTGCGTGGCGCTGTATGTGGCGTTCAAGCGGGCGAGGTGGTTGTGAGCCGCCGCGCAGCGGCGGCGAGAATGGAGAAACGGGAATCGGGAATGGGCGGCGCGCCGCAGGCATGATGTAACGCTGCATCGTTAGGCGTGCAGCAATCATCCGTGACAGACGGCGCCATCAGGCCCCGCCGCTTCTCCCATTCCCAATTCTCCATTCCCGATTCCCAACTCAAGCCACATACACCGACTTGATGTTCATGAACTCATGGATGCCATGCTCGGCCAGTTCGCGGCCGAAGCCGGAGCGCTTGATGCCGCCGAACGGCAGGCGCACGTCGCTCTTGACGATGGCGTTGACGAAGGCGGCGCCGCATTGCAGTTGGCAAGCCACGCGTTCGCCGCGGGCGCGGTCGGCGGTCCAGACGCTGCCGCCGAGGCCGAAGGTGGTGTCGTTGGCCACGCGCACGGCTTCGGCTTCGTCGGCCACGCGCAGGATCGCCGCGACCGGGCCGAACAGTTCCTCGTCGTAGGCCGGCATGCCCGGCGCCACCTGGTCGAGGATCGAGGCCGGATAGCCGGCGTGGCTGCCGCGCTCGGGCTCGCAACCGAGCAGCGGCTTTGCGCCCTTGGCGATGCTGGCCTGCACCTGCTTGTGCAGTTCATCGCGCAGATCCTGCCGCGCCATCGGCGCCAGCGTGGTCGCCTCGTCCTGCGGATCGCCCAGGCGGCGTTCGGCCGCGGCGGCCACGAACCGGCGCACGAACTCATCGGCGATCGCCTCCACCACCACGAAGCGCTTGGCCGCGATGCAGGTCTGCCCGGCGTTGTCGAAGCGCGACTTCACCGCCGCAGCGACGGTGGTATCGAGGTCGGCGTCGTCCAGCACCACGAAGGCGTCGCTGCCGCCCAACTCCATCACGCACTTCTTCAGTTGCCCACCGGCATTGGCGGCGATGGAGCGGCCGGCGCGCTCGCTGCCGGTCAGGGTGACCGCGGCCACGCGCGCATCGCGCAGTACCTCGGCGGCCTGGTCGTTGTCGATGTGCAGCACGTCGAACACCCCGTCCGGCACGCCGGCGTCGGCCAGCACCTTGCGGATCGCGTCGGCGCAACGCGGCACGTTGCTGGCGTGCTTGAGCAGGGCGACGTTGCCGGCCATCAGCGCCGGCGCCAGGAAGCGGAACACCTGCCAGATCGGGAAGTTCCACGGCATCACCGCCAGCACGCAGCCCAGCGGCTCGTAACGCACGTAGCTGCGCTGCGCATCGGTGGCCACCGGTTGTTCGCGCAGGTACTCGGCCGCGTGCTCGGCGTAGTAGTCGCAGGCGGCGGCGCACTTGTCGAGTTCGGCCAGGGCCTCCTTGCGCAGCTTGCCCATTTCCGCGGTCATCACCCGCTGGATCGCGTCGCGCTGTTCGCGCAATTGCGCGCCGGCCTTGCGCAGCAGCGCGCCGCGCTGTTCCAGCGGGGTCGCCGCCCAGCCGGGGAATGCCTGCGCCGCGGCGGCCAGGCGCTGTTCGACGGCGGCGGCATCCATCAGCTCGAGGCTGTATTCGACCTGGCCATTGGCCGGATTGACGGTGTCGTAAGGCATCGCGCGGACTCCTGGAAAAATGTCCGGTCAGCCTAGCGCCGTGGACGTTGCCGCGACGTGGCGATGGCGCCGCGTGCGATGGCTCACAGTGTTCCGCCATTTCCGTAGGAGAGGCTCTTGTCCCCTTTTCGGGATCAGCCGCGACGGGGCGTTATCGGAAGGTCCCGGTCGCGGCTGAAGCCGCTCCTACGTGGAGCAAAGCAGCACGCTTTAACCAACCTGCTGCTGGGCAAGCTGGATATCGCGCTGGCGGCGCTTCTCGCTGCGCGCCATCAGCCACCAGCCGACGAACGCGGCGATCGAGACCGCCAGCACCATCAGCGTGGCCAGGGCGTTGATCTTGGGCTTCAGGCCCATACGCACCGAGGAGAACACGGTCATTGGCAGCGTGGTCGAATCCGGGCCGGCGACGAAGTTGGCGATCACCACGTCGTCCAGCGACAGGGTGAACGCCAGCAGCCAGCCCGACACCAGCGCCGGCGCGATGATCGGCACGGTGATCAGGAAGAACACCTTCAGCCGGTTGGCGCCCAGGTCCATCGCCGCCTCTTCCAGCGAGCGGTCCAGCTCCTGCAGGCGCGAGGACACCACCACGGTGACGAAGGACAGGGTGAAGGTGACGTGCGCCGCCCAGATCGCCATCACGCCCTTGGGCGGGATGCCGAGCACGCCGCCCATCGACACCAGCATCATCATGATCGACAGGCCGATGATCACTTCCGGCATCACCAGCGGCGCGGTCACCAAGGCGCCGAACAGGCTCTTGCTGGGAAAGCGGCGGAAGCGGGTCATCGCCATCGCCGCCAGCGTGCCGATCACCATCGACGCGGTGGCGGTCCAGAACGCCACCTTCAGGCTGATCCACGCTGCCTGCAGGATCTGCCGGTCGCGCAGCAGCTCGCCGTACCACTTGGTGGAGAAGCCGGCCCACACCGTCGCCAGCTTGGAAGCGTTGAACGAATACACCATCAGCAGCAGGATCGGCAGGTACAGGAAGGCGAAGCCGGCGCCCAGCACCGCCCAGCGCAGCACCGCGCCCATGCCGCCGCGCGCGCCGCTCATGCCTGCCCACCTTCGAGCTGGCGCTGCTGGTAGCGATTGAAGATCAGGATCGGCACCATCAGCAATGCCAGCATCGCGATCGCCACCGCCGAGGCGGTCGGCCAGTCGCGGTTGTTGAAGAACTCGCCCCACAGCACGCGGCCGATCATCAGTGTGTCCGGGCCGCCGAGCATCTCCGGGATCACGAACTCGCCCACCGCCGGGATCATCACCAGCATGCACCCGGCGACGATGCCCGGCCGCGACAGCGGCAGGGTCACGGTCAGGAACGCCTTCCACGGCGGCGCGCCGAGATCGTAGGCGGCCTCGAGCAGGCGCTGGTCGAGCTTGACCAGGGTCGCGTACAGCGGCAACACCATGAACGGCAGGTAGCAGTAGACGATGCCGATGTAGGCGGCGACCGGGGTGTACAGGATGTGCAGCGGCGCATCGATAACGCCCAGCGCCAGCAGCGCGCGGTTGAGTACGCCGTTGCTGTCGAGGATGCCGATCCAGGCGTAGACGCGGATCAGGAACGAGGTCCACGACGGCAGCACCACCAGCATCATCGCGATGTTGCGCGCCGACGGCGACAGCCGCGCGATCGCGTAGGCCATCGGGTAGCCGATCAGCAGGGTCAGCACGGTAGAGATGCCGGCGATCTTGATCGAGCCCCAGTAGGCCTCGATGTACTGATGGTCGCGCAGCAGCGCCAGGTAGTTCTGCAGGGTCAGCTTCAGCGTCAGCACGCCGTCGCGGAACTCCAGCAGTGCGCTGTACGGCGGGCTGCGGATCGCCTGCTCGGCGAAGGAGATGCGCAGCACGATCAGGAACGGGATCGCGAAGAACAGCAGCAGCCACAGGTAAGGCGCGGCGATCACCAGCCAGCGCATGGCCGGCAGCGAGCGCAGGCGCACGCGTTGCGGCAGACGCCGCCGCGGCGTCGGCTCGGGCGGCACCGGCACGACGGGCGCGCTCATGCGGTCAGTACCACGCCGTCGTTGTCGTCCCACGACACCCACACCGTGTCGCCCCAGGTCATGCCTTCGCTGTCCCAGCGTTTCTGGTTGGCGAAGTTGGACTGCACGCGGATACCGCTGGGCAGGCGCACGTGGAAGATCGAGTGGCTGCCGAAATAGGCGATGTCCTCGATGGTGCCGCGCGCCTTGTTGTAGGTCTGCTCCGGTTCGCCCTTGGTGATCCAGACCTTTTCCGGGCGCACCGCGAACGCCACCTCCTGCCCTTCCACGCCGGTGATGCCGTGGCTGATGTAGATCGGCACCGGGAACTGCGGGCAGAGCACGGTCACGTGGTCGGGATGGTCCTCGCCGATGCGGCCCTCGAACATGTTCACCGAGCCGATGAACTCGGCGACGAAACGGCTGTTCGGCGACTCGTAGATGTCGCCCGGCGTGCCGACCTGGCGGATGCGGCCCTGCTCCATCAGCGCGATGCGCGTGGCCATGGTCATCGCCTCCTCCTGGTCGTGGGTGACCATCACGCAGGTCACCCCCGAGGTCTCGATGATGGAGACCAGCTCCAGCTGCATCTGCGAGCGCAGCTTCTTGTCCAGCGCACCCATCGGCTCGTCCAGCAGCAGCAGCTTGGGCCGCTTGGCCAGCGAGCGCGCCAGCGCCACGCGCTGCTGCTGGCCGCCGGAGAGCTGGTGCGGCTTGCGCTTGCCGAGCGTGCCCAGCCGTACCAGTTCCAGCATCTCGCCGACGCGGCTGGCGATGGCGCTGCGCGACAGCCCGTCCTGCTTCAGCCCGAAGGCGATGTTCTGCTCCACGCTCATGTGCGGGAACAGCGCGTAGGACTGGAACATCATGTTGAGCGGACGCTGGTACGGCGGCAGCCCATCCAGCGGCTGGCCGTCGAGCACGATGCGCCCGCGGCTGGGCTGCTCGAACCCGCCCAGGCAGCGCAGCAGCGTGGACTTGCCGCTGCCGGAACCACCGAGCAGCGCGAAGATCTCGCCCTGGCCGATGTCCAGGTCGATGTCGTCCAGCGCAACGAAGCCGTCGAACTCCTTGCGCAGCCCGGCGATGGACACATAGCCGGCGCCCTTGGCCGGCGGCGGCGCCGGCAGATGGTCGGTTCTCGCGTCGCTCAACGCCATCGGTGATTCCCCATGAAGCACGCCGTCGTGCGCAGCGCCGATGCGGCGGCGACCGTGGCGCGGTGATCGTCAGTGTAGCTGTGACGGCGTGGGATTCGGGAGTGGGGATTGGGGATTCGTCAAAGCGGCGCGCGCTTACTGCGCCGTAGCTGGCGCTGGCGCGGACGCCGGTGGCGGAGGTGCCGCCCAGCCAAGGCCCAGGCTCTTCTGCAGGGCCACGTAGCGCAGCAGCACCTGGGTGTGCGCCTGCAGCGCGCTGTCCTGGGCCGAGGCCTGCTGGCGCTGCACGTCCAGCGCATCGATCAGCGACGAGGCGCCGGCGGCATAGCGTTGCTGCAGCAGCGCGGCCGAGCGATCCGCCGAGGCGGCGGCCTTGTCCGCCGCCAACGCCTGCTGGCGCGCGGCGCCGAACCGCGCCAGTGCGCCGTTGGCGTCCTGCAACGCGGCCAGCACCGTGCCCTCATACGCCGCCAGCCGCGCTTCATTGCCGGCGCGGGCCTGCTCGACCTTGGCGCGGGTGCCGCCGAAATCGAAGATCGACCATTGCAGGAACGGCGCCACCACGCTGTTGAGCGCATCGCGACCGAGATCACCCGGCGAGGTCGCGGCCATGCCGATGTTGCCGAGCAGCCGCACTTGCGGGAAATACGCGCTCAGCGCTTCGCCGATCTTCGCCGAGGACGAGGCCAGCTGACGTTCGGCGCGGCGCACGTCCGGGCGCCGGCGGATCAGCGCGCCGGCATCGTCCACCGGCACCGTCGCCGGCAGCGTCGGCAACGGCCGGTCCGCGGCCAGCTCGGCGTCGAGCGCGCCCGGCTCGCGGCCGATCATCAGCGCCAGTTGGTCCAGCGCCACCTGCGCCTGCGCCTGCAGGTCCGGCAACACCGCTTCCTGCTGCTGCAGCTGCGCCTGCGCGCGTTCCACCTGCAGGTCGGCATCGGCGCCGCGCTCGCGGCGCTGGCGGGTCAGTTGCAGGGTCTGCCGCGCGGCCTCCAGGTTGCGCTGGGCGATGGCCATGCGTGCACGGGTGCTGCGGTAGCCCAGGTAGGCCTGCCCCACTTCGGCGGCGATCTGCACCTGCGTGTCGGCCAGGTCGGCCTCGTCGGCCTGGGCGTCGGCCAGTGCGCCTTCGCTGGCGCGGCGGCGGCGGCCGAAGAAATCCAGCTCCCAGCTGGCGTCGATGCCGACGCTGTAGAGCTGCATGCGCGGATCGATCTCCACCGGCTGGCCGGTGCCGGCGGCGATGCTGCCCAGGCGGTCGGTCAGCGCATCCGGCGCGCGCGCGTTGAGGTAGGCCGCGTTGGCGCCGACGCTGGGCAACTGCTCGGCGTGGCGCTGGTCGACCAGCGCGCGCGAGGCGCGCAGGCGCGCCTGCGCCACCCGCAGGTTGGGGCTGTGCTGCAGCGCCTGATCGACCAGCATGCTCAACTGCGGGTCGTGCAGGGTGTCCCACCAGCGCTGCGGCGGCGGTGCCGGCACCACCCCGGCGGCGGCCGCCGTGGCATCGGCGCGGTGCAACCGCGGCTGCGCCAGCGCCGCCTCGGCCACCGACGGCGGCTTCACGTAGTCCGGGCCGAGCATGCAGGCCGACAGCAGTGAGGGCAGCGCGGCGGCGACGAGAACGCGGGAGAAACGCAGGGCCATGGAATCCTCAATGCATCGCGAGCGGAGCGCCGCCCTTGGGCAGCGGCTTGAGCAGGAACGCCAGCGGGATCGTGCACACCACGATCACCCCGAAGATCCAGAACAGGTCGTTGTAGGTCATCACCAGCGCCTGCTGTTGCACCAGCCGCGCCAGCTGGGCCAGCGACTGCATCGCCGCGCCGGCGCCGGAGGCCGACTGCAGTTGCGCGGCGATGCCGTGCAGGTAGTCCTGCGCCAGCGGCGAATTGGCGGTGGTGCCGCTGCCGAGCATCTGCGTATGGAACACCATGCGCCGCTCCTGGAAGGTGGAGATCAGCGCCAGCCCGATCGAGCCGCCCATGTTGCGCGCGGCGTTGAACAGGCCCGAGGCGTCGCCGGCCAGGTCCGGCGGCACCGAGGAGATCGCCGCCTGGTTGAGCGACATCATCGCCAGCGCCAGCCCGCAGCCCTGCAGCAGTTGCCCTACGACGAAATGCATGCCGACCGACTCGGCGGTCAGATGCATGTTGACGAAACAGGCCGCGGCGAAGCAGCTCAACCCGCCCAGCACCAGCACGCGCACGTCCACCGTGGTCAGCAGCTTGGGCATCATCGGCATCAGCAACACCGTGGGGATACCCGACAGCAGCACCACGTAGCCGGACTGCTCGGTGTTGTAGCCGGAGATCACCGCCAGGAACTGCGGGATCATGTACATGACCCCGAACAGGATCATGCCCACCGCCATCACCATCACGAACACCGCGCCGAAACTGCGCTGCAGCAGGATCGACAGGCGGATCACCGGCTGCCGGCTGAGGAACTGCGAGCCCACCAGGGCGATGAAGCCGACCAGCGACACCACGCTCAGCAGCACGATCTCGGTGGACTCGAACCAGCGCTCGCGCTGGCCTTCCTCCAGCACCACGGTCAAGGCGCCCAGCCCCGCGGTCAGGCCGAAGATGCCGAGCCAGTCGGCGTCGAGCAGCCCGCGCAGGTACATGCGCTCGTGCGGCAGCCCGAGCAGCAGCAGCGCCACCAGGCCGGCGCAGACCGGCACGTTGAGGAAGAACGCGTAGTGCCAGCTCACGTTCTCGGTGAGCCAGCCGCCCAGCAACGGGCCGATCACCGGGCCGAGGATCACGGTCATGCCGAACAGCGCCGTGCCCAGGGTCTGCTGCGCCGGCGGCAGGCGCGTGGCGACGATGGTCAGCGCGGTGGGGATCAGCGCGCCGCCGGCGAAGCCCTGGCCGACCCGGCCGAGGATCATCATGGTCAGGCTGTTGGACAGCCCGCACACCACCGAGAAGAAGGTGAACAACAGCGCGCAGATCAGCAGGAAGTTGCGCAGCCCCAGGGTGCGCACGAACCAGCCGGTGAGCGGGATCATCACGATCTCGGCGACCAGGTAAGAGGTCGAGATCCAGGTGCCCTCGGTGCCGCTGGCGCCGACCTCGCCCTGGATGGTCGGCAACGCGGCGTTGACGATGGAGATGTCCAGCGTCGCCATGAACGAGCCGATGGTGCCGGCGGCCACCGCCAGCCACGCGCCGGTGTCGGCCTTTTGCGGCGCCTGGGCGCCGGCCGCCGCGGCCGCTTCGCTCACGGGGTGCGCCCGCGCGGGGCGACCGCATCCTGGCCCTGCGCGTCTTCTTCCTCCACGCGCTCCTTGGCGTCCTTGGCGCTGCGCGTGTCGACGGTCACCGTGACCGACATGCCCGGCACCAGGACCTTGCGCGCCTCGGCGCCGGCCTTGAGGCGGACCCGCACCGGCACCCGCTGCACCACCTTGGTGAAGTTGCCGGTGGCGTTCTCCGGCGGCAGCAGCGCGAACTGCGACCCGGTGCCCGGGGCGATGCTCTCGACCACGCCATCCAGTTCCACCCCGGACAGCGCATCGACCTCGATCCGCGCCGGCTGCCCCGGCCGCATCAGCCCGACCTGGGTTTCCTTGAAGTTGGCGCTCAGGTACAGCGCCTCCACCGGCACCACGCTCATCAGCCGGGTGCCGGCGGCGACGAACTGGCCGACCTGCACGGTCTTGTCACCGATGCGACCGGCGATGCGCGCGGTCAGGCGGGTATCCTCCACCGCCACCTCCGCCTGCGCGGCGTCGGCCTGCGCCTGCACCAGCGCGGCCCGCGCCTGGTCGAGCTGGGCGCTGGTGCCCTGCACCTGGCTCTCGGCGGCGACAACCTGGGCCTTGGCCGCGTCGAACTGCGCCTGCGCGCGGTCGCGGTCGTGGAGGATGCTTTCGTAGTGTTCGTGGGTGTCGGCACCGGACGCGGCCAACGGCCCGAAGCGCTTGGCCTCGCCCTGGGCAAAGCGCAGGCTGGCGGCGGCCGCGGTCACCTGGGTGCGCGCCTGCAGCAGGCTGGCGCGCTGCGCCTGCAGCCCGGCCTCGGCGGCGGCGATGTCGGCCTGGCGCACCGCGATGGCGGCCTGCGCCTGCTCCAGGGTGGCGCGGTAGGTGCGCGGGTCGATCTCCAGCAGCGGCTGCCCGGCGGTCACTGTCTGGTTGTCGCGCACGTACACCGCGGTGACATAGCCATTGACCCGTGGGGCCACCGCCACCGTGTCGGCCTGCAGGTAGGCGTTGTTGGTCTCCTGCAGGTAGCGGCCGGTGGTGAGGTAGTAGATCAGCCACACCACCAGGCCGATCACCACCAGCAGGCCGATCAGCAGCAGGGTCCATTTGACCTTGGGGTTCTTCAGCGGCGACGGGGTGTCGGCCTTGCCGGTGTCGTCGCCGCGCGCGTCGTCCCGGCGCTTGCCGGCCTGGCCCTGGTCGGCGTGGGCGTCGGGCGCGGCGGCCTGCCGCGGCGCCTGCGAGGAGTCTGGGTCGTGGTTGCTCAAGTCGCTGATTCCTGGGGAGAGGAAGAACGTCGCCGGGTCGGGACGGCGACGCCACCAAACGGTAGCGTACGCCCGCCGGCGCATTATTTGTACCGGCGAGTACAGAGTGTGTGAGCATCGCGTGGCGGTGGCGCTGCGGCGTCTCTGCGAGTGCGGATGCTGTGCGGCGCCAGACCCGGCCGCTTGCGTCGAGGGAGCGATTTGCCGGTCGCTCAGCCCGATGGGGCGCCATGCGCGGAGGCGCCCTTCGGTCGCGCGAAGGGCGCTATCGGGAAGGCCTGTCGCGGCTGAAGCCGCTCCTACGGGAGAGGGTGTTGCCCGCTCCGATCTCGACCGGGAGAGCGTGCCGGCGCGGTACCTGCGTGCACCGGCAAAAGGGGAAGGAGCGGCTTCAGCCGCAACGGGCGAAGACGCGATGCGTGCCAGGCAGCATCGCGTCGGGACTGAAGTCCCTCCCACAACAGCCGCTTGCACTTGGCGTGGCCGACTCGGGCAAGCGTGTCGTGCTGCCCCACCCGGATCAACGACACCGCATCGCCCGGGACAGCAAAGACCAGCGGCTCAGCGGCCGGTCTTGATCTCCGTCCACAGGCGGGTGTACAGCTTGTCCACCTCGGGTGGGTTGATCGAGTAGGTGAACATCTTCGCGGCCACTTCCGGCGGCGGATAGATGGTCGCGTCGTTGCGGATGGCCGCGTCCACCAGCGGGGTCGCCTGCGGCACCGGGTTGGCGTAGTGGATGAAGTCGGTATTGGCCGCGGCCACCTTCGGCGTCAGCAGGTAGTTGATGAACGCGTAGGCGTTGTCCGGGTGCTTGGCGTCCTTGGGGATGGCCAGCATGTCGAACCACTGCGGCGCGCCTTCCTTGGGAATCGAGTAGGCCACGTGCACGCCGTTCTTGGCTTCCTCGGCGCGGTCGCGGGCCTGGATGATGTCGCCGGACCAGCCCACCGCCAGGCAGGTGCTGCCGTTGGCCAGCGAGGTCACGTACTGCGAGGAGTGGAAGTTCTGCACGTAGGGGCGGATGCGCTTGATCAGCGCCGCGGCCTGCTCGATCTTGGCCGGATCGGTGCTGTGCGGATCCTCGCCCAGGTAATGCAGCGCGATCGGGATCAGGTCCGAGGGCGTATCCAGCAGGGTCACGCCGCAGTCCTTGAGCTTGGACAGGTTCTCCGGCTTGAACACCAGGTCCCAGCTGTTGGCGATGTCGGTGCTGCCGAACGCGGCCTTGACCTTGTCCACGTTGTAGCCGATGCCGGTGGTGCCGACCATGTACGGCACGCCGTATTTGTTGCCTGGATCCTGCTGCGCGATGCGCTGCATGATCTGCGGATCGAGATTGGCCAGGTTCGGGATCTTGCTCTTGTCCAGCGGCAGGAACACCCCGGCCTGGATCTGCCGGCCGAAGAAGTTCAGCGTTGGCACCACCACGTCGTAGCCGCTGCCGCCGGCCAGCAGTTTGGTCTCCACCATCTCGTCGCTGTCGAAGACGTCATAGGTGACCTTGATGCCGGTCTGCTTTTCGAAGTCGGGAATCGTGTTCTCGGCGATGTAGTCCGAGTAGTTGTACACGTTGAGCACCTTCGCCTCGCCCTGCCCCGCCTTGTCCGCGTCGCCGCCGGAACCGCCGCAGCCGGCGAGCAACGCCGTGGCCAGGGAAAGAGTGAGCAGTCGCAAGGTCATGGCAGGTCTCCGCGGGTCCATGGGCAAGAGGGGGAAGGATCGGCGCCGCGCGCCGATCCGGGGGGACGGTCCAGACTACCCAGCGCCGGGCTATTTGCCCAGCGCCTGCGCGGTGTCCTCCAGCGCCCGCCAGGCCTTGTCGAACAGTTCGTCGACCTGGGCGCGGCTGAGGATCAGCGGCGGCGACAGCAGCATCGCGTCGTGGGTGGCGCGCAGGATCAGGCCGCGGCGCAGCGCATGGTCGCGGCACAGCGCACCGACCTTGCCGCGCTCGGGGAAGTAGTGCCGGTGCGGCTTGTCCGGCACCAGTTCCAGCGCCCCGATCATGCCGACGATGCGCGCCTCGCCGACCAACCGATGCTCGCCCAGCTCGGCCCAGCGCTGCGCCAGGTACGGCGCGATCTCGCTGCGTGCGCGTTCGACGATGCCCTCGTCCTGCAGCAGGCGCAGATTTTCCAGCGCCACCGCCGCGCACACCGGGTGGCCGGAATAGGTGCAACCGTGCGCCAGTTCGCCGCCCTGCTCCTTCAGCACCGTGGCCACGCGCGTGCCGAACATCGCCGCCCCGAGCGGGATGTAGCCGGAGGTGATGCCCTTGGCGATGGTCATCACGTCCGGCTGGAAGCCGAAGTGTTGCGACCCAAACCATTCGCCGGTGCGGCCGAAGCCACAGATCACCTCGTCGGCGACCAGCAGCACGTTGTAGCGGCGGCAGATGCGTTCGATCTCCGGCCAGTAGCTGCGCGGCGGGATGTACACGCCGATCGCGCCCATGATCGGCTCGCCGATGAACGCAGCGACCCGCTCCGGCCCCAATTCCAGGATCTTGTGCTCCAGCCTGCACGCGGCCAGCAGCCCGTATTCCTCCGGGTCCATGTCGCCGCCGTCGCCGAACCAGTACGGCGGATCGATGTGGTGGATGTCGGGGATCGGCAGACCGCCCTGGCGGTGCATGCCCTTCATCCCGCCGAGGCTGGCGCCGGCCATGGTGGTGCCGTGGTAGCCGTCGTGGCGACCGATGAAGATGCTCTTCTGCGGCTGGTCCTGCACGGCCCAGAAGTGTCGCACCAGGCGCAGGATGGTGTCGTTGGCCTCGGAGCCGGAGTTGGTGAAGAAGGCATGGTCGAGGTCGCCCGGCGCCAGTTCGGCGAGCTTGGCGGCCAGGCAGATGGTGGGCTCGGTGGTGCACTGGAAGAAGCTGTTGTAGTACGCCAGCTGTTCCATCTGCCGCGCGGCGGCCTGGCCGAGTTCCTTGCGCCCGTAACCGACGTTGACGCACCACAGGCCGGCGAAGGCATCCAGCAACTGGTTGCCGTCTGCATCCCAGACATAGGCGCCGTGGCCGCGGGTGAGGATGCGGGTGCCTTTCTGCGCCAGGGCGGCGTTGTCGTTGAACGGGTGCAGGTGGTGCGCGGCATCCAGGTCCTGCAGGGCGCGCGTGTCGATCGGGTCCATGTCCACTCCAATGTTGTTACCAAGGCCGCAAACGCGGCCAAGCTTTGCTCTTGCTCGTTCTGTTGCTGTTGCTGTTGTTCTTGCTGTTGCCGGCGCTTTTGACTTGCCGGGTTCCCTTCCGAAGCGGCGGCCGTGCCGGGGAAAAACCCCGAAGGGGCGGCGCACATGGATGTGCGCCGTTCGCGGCAGGGGCAGGATGCCCCTTCCGCGAATCCCCCGGCATGGACGCGGACCCGGAGCGCGTTAGCGCGGAGGGCGCGAGGCAGGGTGTGCTTTCTTTTGGTTACTTTTCTTTGCACAAGCAAAGAAAAGTGACTCGCCGCTAGGCGAAAGCTTTGCTCTTGCACTTGCTGCTACGGCGGTGGCCGCTGAATCGTAGGAGCGGCTTCAGCCGCGACAGCGAGAGCCAATTGTGTCTGTCGCGGCTGAAGCCGCTCCTACAGATCTTCTCGTCCGACAGAAAAATTTCAATCAACAGCAATAGCAACAGCAAAAGCTTTAAAGGCTTTCGCCCTTGCGGGCGAGTTACTTTTCTTTGCTCGCGCAAAGAAAAGGTAACCAAAAGAAAGCGCGCCCTGCCTTCGCGCCCTCCGCGCTGCGCGCTCCGGGTCCGCGTCCATCACGGGGATCCGCGGAAGGGGCATCCTGCCCCTGCCGCGGACGGCGTACATCCATGTACGCCGCCCTTCGGGTGTTTCCCCGCGATGGCCGCCGCTTCGGAAGGGAACCCGGTAAGTCAAAAGCAACAACCGAAGCAACAGCAAAAGCAACGGCAACAGCAACGGCAAGATCGAATTTGCTGCAGAGCGTAGGCATCACGCGAGCCACGAAAGGCACCAGGAACTCACACGTTCAACAACAAAAACTCCCGCTCCCACGAACTGATCACCCGGAAGAACGTCTCGTATTCCTTGCGCTTGACCGAAATGTACGCCCGCACGAAACGCGGCCCCAGCAACTCCTGCAACGGCCCGCACCGCTCCAACTCGTCCAGCGCCTCGCCCAGCGAGCGCGGCAACTGATAGCCCATCTCCTTGCCGCTGCCGGTAGTCGGCTCGGTTGGCTCGAGCTTCTCGCGGATTCCGAGCAGGCCGCAGGCCAGCGTCGCCGCCATCGCCAGATAGGGATTGGCATCGGAGCCGGCGAAGCGGCTCTCCACGCGCATGTTCTCGATCGTGTCGATCGGCACGCGCAGGCCGCAGGTGCGGTTGTCGAAGCCCCACAGCACGTTGCTCGGCGACACCTCGCCGAACATCAGCCGCCGGTAGGAATTGACATTGGGCGCGAAGAACGCCATCGCCATCGGCACGTACTTCTGCAGGCCCGCCAGGTAATGGGCGAAGGTGCGGCTGTACTCGCCGGCGCGGCGGCCGCTGAAGACGTTCTTGCCGTGCTTGTCCACCAGGCTCTGGTGGATGTGCATCGCACTGCCCGGCTCGTTCTCCATCGGCTTGGCCAAAAAGGTGGCGTAGACGCCGTGGCGCAGCGCCGCCTCGCGCATGGTGCGCTTGAACAGGAATACCTGGTCGGCACGCGACAGCGCGTCGTCGTGAGTGAAGTTGACCTCCAGCTGCGCCGCGCCGGATTCGTGGATCAGCGTGTCCACGTCCAATTCCATCGCGTCGCAATAGTCGTACATCAGGTCCAGGATCGGGTCGAACTCGTTGACCGCATCGATCGAGTACGACTGCCGCGCCGTCTCCGGCCGCCCGGAGCGGCCGGCCGGCGGCAGCAGCGGGAAGTCCGGATCGGTGTTCTTCTGCACCAGGAAGAACTCCAGCTCCGGCGCCACCACCGGCTTGCAGCCGATCGCCGCATACGCCGCCAGCACCCCGCGCAGCACGTTGCGCGGCGCCAGTTCGTGCGGCTTGCCTTCCTTGGTGTAGCAATCGTGGATCACCTGCGCAGTTGGGTCGGCGGCCCACGGCACCATGCGCACCGTGTCCGGGTCCGGGCGCAGTTGCATGTCCGAATCCGACGGCGAGGTCAGGTCGTAATAGTCGTCCGGATAATCGCCAGTGACGGTGGTGGCGAATATGCCCTCGGGCAGCCGCGTGCCGTAGTCGTGCGAGAACTTGGCGGCAGGAATGATCTTGCCGCGGGCGTTGCCGGTGATGTCCGGCACCAGGCATTCGACCTCGGTGATGTGGCGTTCCTTGAGCCAGCGCCGCAGCGAGCTTTCCTGCTGCTCCGGCGTGTGCTTGCGCGATCGGGGTCGACTGGCCATGGGACTCAGTGCCTGCGGGTGGCCGCATAGTGGCGACAGGCGTCGCCGAAGGATTGGAAGATGCCGAGATAGAACGCGTCGTCGAGCACCCGCCACTCCGGATGCCATTGCACGCCGAGCAGGAAGCCGGGGCCGATGCCGCGGAAGGCCTCGATCAACCCATCCGGCGCCAGCGCCTCGACGATCAGGTCGCCGCCGAGCCGGGCCACACCCTGCCCGTGCAGCGAGTTGACCCGCACCCGGTCGCGGCCGGCGATCTCCTCCAGCCAGCCGCCGTGGCTCAGCGTCACCTCGTGCGCCGGCGCGTATTGCGCCTCCAGCGGCGCCTGCGGATCCTCTCGATGATCGGACAGCCCCGGCTGCGCATGCACCTTCTGGTGCAGGGTACCGCCGAGGGCGACGTTGATCTCCTGGAAGCCGCGGCAGATCGCCAGGATCGGCAGGCCCAGCGAGATCGCCTGCGGAATCAGGTCCAGCGTGTTGGCGTCGCGCGCCGGGTCGTGCAGGTTGCCGAGCCAGCTCGGCTCGTCGCTGTAATGATGCGGTTCGATGTTGCTGACCGCGCCGGTCAGCAGCAGGCCATCGAGCCGGGTCAACCACGCGCGGGCGTCGACCGGCGGCTGCAGCGACGGCAGCAGCACCGGGGTCACCCCCGCACCATCGACGGCGGCGCGCAGATACTTCTCGCCCGCGGCCAGGAACGGATGCTGGCCGATGAGCTTGCGGTCGGTCGGTACGCCGACCAGGGGCGATACGGCCATGCGAAGAACTCGTGTGGCGTCGTCGCAAGTTACCGCGGGCGTTTTATTTTTACAACACGACGCACTGCGGAACGCGGCACAGACTGCATGCGCCGCGCCCACATTGCGCACGCAAGGTCGTGAAATCTTGCCGCAGCATGACGACAGTGCGGCCGACCGTTGGCACAGCGCGCCCTGCGGCTGTTGAGTATTCTTGACGCCATGGCGCTCTGCTAAGCTCGAAGCACTCCCGCAGTCCGCCGCGATGACCCGCATGCACGATGTTCCGCTGCTGCCCCCGGACGACGCCCAGACCCTGCAGCGCATCGCCGGCTGCGAGCAGATCGACCTGCTGCTGCCGGACTGCAACGGCCTGCTGCGCGGCAAGCGCATCGCCCGCGATGCGTTGGACAAGGTCTACCGCGACGGGGTGTGCCTGCCGATGTCGCTGATCGCCACCGACATCACCGGCAACACCGTCGAGGAAACCGGGCTCGGCTACGACATCGGCGACGAGGACCGGCTGTGCTTTCCGGTGCCGGGCAGCCTGCGGCCGGTGCCATGGGCGCCAGTGCCGTCGGCGCAGTTGCTGCTGACGATGCAGGACGGCGCCGGCGGCGCGCTCGACTTCGCCCCGCGCCAAGTGCTGGCGCAGGTGCTGGCGCGGCTGCAGGCACGCGGGCTGACGCCGGTGATCGCGGTGGAACTGGAGTTCTACCTGTTCGACCCGCACGCCGATGCGCACGGCCGCCCGCAGCCGCCGCTGCACGCCCACAGCGGGCTGCGCAGCGACAGCACCCAGGTGTATTACATGCAGGAACTGGACGACCAGCGCGGCTTCACCGACGCGGTCGCGCAGGCCTGCCGCGCGCAGGGCATCCCGGCCGACACCGCGGTCGCCGAATACGCGCCGGGCCAGTTCGAGATCAACCTCAAGCATCGCGCCGATGCGCTGGCCGCCTGCGACGATGCAGTGCTGCTCAAGCGCGCGATCAAGGCGATCGCGCAGCAGCAGGGCCTGCTCGCCAGCTTCATGGCCAAGCCGTTCGCCGCGCAGTCCGGCAGCGGCCTGCACCTGCACGTGAGCCTGCTGGACGGTGCCGGCGACAACGTGTTCGCCTGCACTCCGCAGGCGCCGGCCACGCCCTTGCGCCATGCCATCGGCGGGCTGCAGCACAGCGCCGAGGACTGCCTGCTGCTGTTCGCCCCGCACGCCAACAGCTACCGGCGCTTCGTCGCCAACGCCTTCGTGCCGCTCAACGACAGTTGGGGCTTCAACAACCGCACGGTGGCGATGCGGGTGCCGCACAGCGACCCGGCCAACACCCGCATCGAACACCGCATCGCCGGCGCCGACGCCAATCCCTACCTGGTCGCCGCGGCGGTACTCGCCGGCATCGAGCACGGCCTGGCGCAGGGTCTCGATCCGGGCCCGCCGACGCAGGGCAACGCCTACGCGCAACACGCCGCACGCGAGCCGGACTGGCGCGGCGCGATCGCCCGTTTCCTGGATAGCGACTTCGCCGCCACCGCCTTCGGCACGCGCTTCCGGCATATCTACGGCCAGCAGAAGCGCCGCGAGCTGCTGGACTTCCAGGCGCAGGTCAGCGATGTGGACTATCGCTGGTATTTGCGCACGGTTTGAAGGCTGGGAATCGGGAATGGTGAATCGGGAATCGAAAGCAGGCACCGCGAATGCGCCTGCAGCCCGGCGCGTGGTGTGCCTGGGTCGTCACAACGGTTCGCCGCCATGACCGGAGCTTCTCCCATTCCCCGTTCCCGAGTCGCCATTCCCGGCGCGTCCTGGTACCTCGACAGCGCCGCACCGTTCCCGAAACAGGAACCATTACGAGGCAAGGTACGCGCCGACGTGTGCATCCTCGGCGCGGGCTACACCGGGCTGAGTGCGGCATTGGCTCTGGCCGAGGCCGGGTATCGGGTGGTGGTGCTGGAGGCGCAGCGGGTCGGCTGGGGGGCGTCCGGGCGCAACGGCGGGCAGGCCATCGTCGGCTACGGCTGCGAGCAGCACACCCTCGAAGCCCTGCTCGGCCAGGACGATGCGCGGCTGCTGTTCGATTTCTCGCGCGACGGCATGCACCTGCTGCGCAGCCGCATCGCCCGCCACGGCATCGCCTGCGACTGGCGCGACGGGCATGCGCACGTGGCGATCAAGCCGCGGCAGGAACGCGCGTTGCGCGCCGGCATCATCGAGATGGCGCAGCGCTACGACTATCCGCTGCAATGGTGGGACCGCGCGCAGCTGCAGTCGCAGTTGCGCAGCCCGCGCTATCTGGGGGCGATGTACGACGCCGCCAGCGGCCACCTGCATCCGCTGGAGTACGCGCGCGGCCTGGCGCGGGCGGCGCTGGCGGCCGGCGTACGCATCCACGAGCAGACGCCGGTCACGCAACTGGTGCGCGGCGCGCGGCCGATCCTGCGCAGCGCGCATGGCGAGGTCGAGGGCGAGTTCGCCATCCTCGCCGGCAATGCCTGGCTGCGCGGCATCGCCCCGGAGCTGGAATCGCGGATCATGCCGGTCGGCACCTACATCGGCGCCAGTGCGCCGCTGGGCAAGGCGCTGGCCCGCGAGCTGATCGGCAACGACATGGCGGTGGCCGACGTCAACTGGGCACTGGACTACTTCCGCCTCAGCCGCGATCACCGGCTGCTGTTCGGCGGCCGCGCCAGCTATTCGTCGCTGCCGCCGCCCGGCCTGCGCGGGGTGATGACCCGGCGCATGCGCCGGGTATTTCCGCAACTGCGCCAGGTCGAGATGGAGTCGGTATGGGGCGGCTACGTCGACATCACCCGCAACCGCGCCCCGCACTGGGGCCGGCTGACCCCGAACGTGTACTTCGCGCAGGGCTTCTCCGGCCACGGCGTGGCCGCCACCGGCCTGGCCGGCGCGGTCATCGCCGCGGCGATCGGCGGACAGGCGCAGCGGCTGGACGTGTTCGCGCGGATTCCGCACGCGCCCTTCCCCGGCGGCCGCCTGCTGCGCACGCCGCTGCTGGTGGCGGCGATGTCCTGGTACAAGCTGCGCGACGCGCTGTGGTAGCCGTCGCGCCACCCTCAAGTTTGCGCGCGCGCGGCCGCTAACCGGGTTCCACCCCTGGATTGCCGCCCGCGAGGCACGCATGTCGCACCCGTTGTCGATCGCCCCGATCGCCCCCGACGGCAGCCCCGCACAGCAGCGCATCCTGCTGGTGGAAAACTCGCGAACCTTCACCGACCTGCTGCGCGCGGCGATCGCGCAACGGGTCGAACTGCCGGTCGTGGTGGTCTCCACCCTGGCCGAGGCGGCCGCCGCGCTGGACGACGGCGGCTCCTGGTTCCTGGCGCTGACCGGGCTGGTGCTGGCCGATGGCGACCGCGACGCCGTGGTGGACTTCTTCGTCGCGCGCGGCCTGCCCACGGTGGTGGTCAGCGGGGTCTACGACGAAAGCCTGCGCAAGCGCATCCTGACCCAGCAGATCATCGACTTCGTGCTGAAGAATGCGCCGGACAGCATCGATTACCTGGCCTGGCTGGTGCAACGGCTGGCGCGCAACCGCGCCATCACCGCGCTGGTGGTGGACGACTCGCCGTCGGCGCGCGCCTACGCCGCCTCGCTGCTGAAGATGTACGGCTACCGCGTGGTCGAGGCCGCCGACGGCGCCGCCGGGCTGCGCGCGATCGAGGCCAATCCGTCGATCCGCCTGGCCGTGGTGGACCAGGAGATGCCGGGCATGGAAGGCGTGGAATTCACCCGCCGGCTGCGCACCTTGCGCGCACGCGACATGCTGGCGGTGATCGGCCTGTCCGGCAACAACGACCCCTCGCTGGTGCCGCGCTTCCTCAAGAACGGCGCCAACGACTTCCTGCGCAAGCCCTTCTCGCGCGAGGAGTTCTTCTGCCGGGTCTCGCAGAACGTGGACCAGCTGGAGCTGATCGGCACGCTGCAGGACCTGGCCACGCGCGATTTCCTCACCAGCCTGCCCAACCGCCGGCACTTCCTCGAACAGAGCCAGCGCGCGCTGCCGCAGTGGCTGGCGCGGCAGGAACCGGTCAGCGTGGCGATGCTCGACATCGACCACTTCAAGCACATCAACGACACCTGCGGTCACGAGGCCGGCGACGAGGCGCTGCGCGCGGTCGCCGCGACCCTGGCCGCGCACGCGCGCCCGCAGGACATGGTGGCGCGCTTCGGCGGCGAGGAATTCTGCATGCTGGTGCCGGGCCTGGACGCGACCACGGCCGCCGACTACTTCGAGACCCTGCGCGCGCGCATCGCCGACCTCAAGATCCCGGTGGGCACGCAGACCCTGCGCCTGACCATCAGCATCGGCGTCAGCAGCAGCGGCCCGCAGCGCCAGACCCTGCATCCGCTGCTGACCGAGGCCGACAAGTATCTCTACCTGGCCAAGGCCGGCGGCCGCAACCGGGTCGAATGCGCGCCGCCGCCGGAGTCGGCGCTCAGCGACGCGGCCGCCTGATCGCCAGCAGCGCCAGCAAGGTCAGCAGCGCCGCCGCGCTGAGGTAGTAGCCCACCCAGGGCAGGCCGTACTGCTTGGCCAGCCACACCGCGACATACGGCGCCGGCGCCGCACCGAGGATGCCGGCCAGATTGAACGCCAGCGAGGCGCCGGTGTAGCGCACCGGCACCGGAAACAGTTCGGCCAGCAGCGTGCCGCAGGGGCCGTAGGTCAGGCCCATGAAGAAGAAGCCCAGCGCCAGGAAGCCCAGCACCTGCCAGGGCTGCCCGGCCTGGAACAGCGGCGCGAACAGCAGCCCGAACGCGACGATCGCGACGGTGGCCACCAGCATCGCCGGGCGCGTGCCGCGGCGGTCGCCATACCAGGCCGACAAGGGAATGCCGGCGGCGAAGAACAGGATGCCGACCATCTGCAGCAGCAGGAACTGCTCGCGGCTGTAGTGCAGCGTAGCGGTGCCGTAGCCCAGCGCGAACACCGTCATCAGGTAGAACAGCACGAAGGTCGCCAGCACCGCGAACGTGCCCAGCAGCGTCGCGCCGACATGCTGCGACAGCACCGTCTGCATCGGCAGGCGCACGCGCTCGTTGCGGTCCAGGGCGCGCTGGAAGTCCGGGGTCTCGTGGATGCGCAGGCGCACCCACAGCCCGGTGATCACCAACAGGGCGCTGGCGACGAACGGGATGCGCCAGCCCCAGTGCAGGAACTGCGCCTCGTCCAGCAGCGCGCCCAGCAGCAGGAAGATGCCCGAACACAGCAGGAAGCCGAGCGGCGCGCCCAACTGCGGGAACATGCCGTACCAGGCGCGCTTGCCCGGGGGCGCGTTCTCGGTGGCCAGCAGCACCGCCCCGCCCCACTCGCCGCCCAGGCCCAGGCCCTGGCCGAAGCGGCACAGCACCAGCAGCGCCGGCGCCCACAGGCCGATGCGCCCGTAACTGGGCAGCAGGCCGATCAGCACGGTGGACAGGCCCATGGTCAGCAGCGCCGCCACCAGGGTGGCCTTGCGCCCGACCCGGTCGCCGAAATGGCCGAACAGCGCCGACCCCAGCGGCCGCGCGACGAAGGCCACGGCGAAGGTCGCCAGCGACTGCAGCTGCGCCGCATCGGCATCGCCTTCGGGGAAGAACAGCTTGGGGAACACCAGCACCGCGGCGGTGGCGTAGATGTAGAAGTCGAAGAACTCGATGGTGGTGCCGACCAGGCTGGCCAGCAGCACGCGACGCGGCGAATTGACGGGCGGAACGGGAGACGCGGCAACGGTCATGGAGGCGACATCGACAGGCAATCGGCCGATTCTGGCAGATCGGCGAAGCTGCGACGCGCTTGGTTGCGCCGGCAACGATCGCCAGCGAGGCGCCTCACGCCACGCTGGCCCGCGCGCGTCCGCCCTGCTTGGCCAGATACAGCTGTGCATCGGCCTGCGCCAGCAACTGTGCGGCGCTGGTCTCGGCCTGGGGCAGCGCCACCGCACCGCCCAGGCTGATGCTCACGCATGGCCCCAGCGGCGAGGCCGCATGCGCCAGTTGCAATGCTTCCACCCCGTGCAGCATGCGCTGCGCCACCTCGCGCACGCCCTCGGCCTCGCTGCCCGGCAGCAGCGCCACGAATTCCTCGCCGCCGTAGCGGGCCAGCAGATCGTGCGGGCGCAAAACGCAGCCGGCCAGCGCCTGGGCGACGGCGCGCAGGCAGCCGTCGCCGAGTTGATGGCCGTAGTGGTCGTTGTAGCGCTTGAAGTAGTCCACGTCGATCATCAGCACGCCGCAGGGCTTGCCTTCGCGCAGGCAGGCCTGCCAGTGCGTGCCCAGGGCCTCGTCGAACCGGCGGCGATTGGCCACCTCGGTCAGCCCATCCAGCAGCGCGACCTCGCGCAACAGGTCGCTCTGCAGCTTCATGATCAGATGGTTCTGCACCCGCGCCCGCACCACCACCGGCTGCACCGGCTTGCTGATGAAATCGGCGCCCCCGGCCTCCAGCGCGGCGACCTCGTCCTCCGGCGCATCCTGCCCGGTGACGAACACCACCGGAATGTCCGCCGTCACCGGGTCGGCCTTGAGCCGGCGGCAGACCTGCAGGCCGTCCAGTTCCGGCATCATCACGTCCAGCAGCACCAGGTCCGGCGGCTGCTGCTGGCACAAGGCCAGGGCACGCGCGCCATCCAGCGCCATGCTGACCTCGCAGGCGTCGCGCAGCAGTTCGTGCAGCGCGTGGATGTTGATCGGCTGGTCGTCCACGATCAGCACACGCGGGCGCCGTCCCTGCGGGGCGAGGCGTCGGTAGGCAGCGAAATCGCTCATGGGGAAGCGGTCTCCAACAGGGTGTTCAGGGTGACGAGGGCGTCGTCGAAACGCAGCGCCTGCACCTGCTCGCGCAGCCGCAGCGCGTCGCCGGCCTGGGCACCGGCGATGGCCGGCGGTGCCTGGGCCAGCAGGGTCAACGCGGCCAGGTCGGACTGACGCAGCAGCGGTTCCAGCGCACGCAACCACGGCTGCAGGGGCGCTTCGCTCATGGCGTCCGTCGCGGCAGGCGGCGTGGGCGTGGGCGTGCGCAGCGGCGCGGCCGCGGCGCGCAGCGCGTCCAGATCCTGTGCGGCCACCGCATGCAGCGCCGCCAAGGTCGCCGCCGCGTCGGGCAGCTGCCCGCCGCGTGCATCCTGCTCCAACGCGGCGGCGGCCTGCGCCAGGTTGGCGGCACCCAGCGTCGCCGCGCTGCCTTTCAAGGCATGTGCGGCATCGGCGCTGGCACGGGCATCGCCCTGCCGCAACGCCTCGTCGACCCGCTGCAGCAGCGTGTGGTGCTCTTCGGCGAAAGCGTCGAGCATGCGCACGAACAGGCCGGCGTTGTTGCCGAACCGGGCCAGGATCGCATCGAGCGCCGCCGGTGCAGGCGGCGCCGGCTGCGGGGCCGGCGCTGCCGGCGCAGCGGCACGTCCACTCAGGCGCAGCAGTGCTTCCACCATCTGTTCCAGATCGATCGGCTTGCCGATATGCGCGTCCATGCCCGCCGCTAGGCAGGCGTCGACGTCGTCCTGCGCGGCGTTGGCGGTCATCGCCAGGATCGGCAACCGCGCGAAACGCGCGTCGGCGCGGATGCGCCGGGTCGCCTCCAGGCCGTCCACGCGCGGCATCTGCATGTCCATCACCACCACGTCGAAGACCTGGCCGCTCTCGCGCACGCACTGCACACCGGACAGGCCGTCCTCGGCCAGCGCCACCTGCGCGCCCTCCGCGCACAGCAGTTCCTCGGCCACCTGCCGGTTCAGCGCATTGTCCTCGACCACCAGCACGCGCAGCCCGGGCAGGCGCGCCACACGCTGCGGCACCGTCGCTGGCGCGGCGATCCTGGCGCCGCCGTTCCAGGCCCGCTCCAGCGCTTCGATCACCTGGCACGGCGTCACCGGCTTGACCAGGTGATCGGCGAACGGCGGCGACACGTGGCCCTGCGTCTGGCCCAGCAGTTCGCTCTGGTAGGCGGTCAGCATCAGCACTAGCGGCGGCACGGCGCACATCGCGCGCAGTTGCGCCGCCGCGGTGACGCCGTCGATGCCGGGCAGGCGCCAGTCCATCAACACGGCGTCGTAGCGTGCGCCCTTGCGCTCCGCCGCGAGCGCAAGCGCCACGGCCTCCTCGCCGCTGGCGACGCCGTCCACCCGCCAGCCGCATGCGCCCAACGCATCGATCAGCACCTCGCGCACCAGCGCGCTGTCATCGACGACGAGCACATGCCGCGGGCGCGCGCAGCCGCATCCAGTACCCGCCTCGGCGTTCGCGTCCAGCGCCAGCGGCAGGTCGAACCAGAACCGGCTGCCCTCGCCGAGCACGCTGTGCACCTGCAGCTCGCCGCCCATCATGCCGATCAGGCGCCGGCTGATCACCAGGCCCAGGCCGCTACCGCCGAAGCGGCGGCTGATCGAGGCCTCGGCCTGGGTGAAGCTGTGGAAGATGCGCTGCTGCTGCTCGGCGCTGATGCCGATGCCGGTGTCCTCCACGATCATCCGCAGGGTCACCGCCTGCGCCTGCCGTTGCAGCAGTTCCACGCGCAAGCGCACATGCCCGTGCTCGGTGAACTTGAGCGCGTTGCCGGCCAGGTTGATCAGCACCTGCTGCAGGCGCAGCGCGTCGCCGATCACCCGGTCGGGGATGCCGCGATCGAGCTGGTAGACGATCTCCACTTCCGGCCGCTGGTGATTGCCCGCCAGCACCACCGCCAGGTCGCGCAGCAGTTCCTCGATGCGGAACGGATGCAGGTCCAGCTGCAGCTTGCCGGCCTCGATCTTGGAGTAGTCGAGGATGTCGTTGAGCAGGCTCAGCAGCGACTTGCCGGCCTTCTGCGCCTTGCCCACGTAATCGTCCTGGCGTGCGTCCAGCGCGGTGCGCTGCAGCAGCTGCAGCATGCCCAGCACCGCGTTCATCGGCGTGCGGATCTCGTGGCTCATGTTGGCCAGGAATGAGGACTTGGCCTGGCTGGCCTCGTCGGCGCGCGCCTTGGCCTGGCGCAGTTCCTGCTCGGCCTGCAGTTGCGCGCTGATGTCGCGGTTGATGCCGATGACCCGAGTGACCCGGCCCTGCGCATCGCGTTCGGTGTGCGCGCCGGCCTGGATATGCCGCAGGCCGCCGTCGCTGCGCCGCACGCGGAACACCGGGTCGTAGACCGTCCCGTGCGCCACCGCCGATTGCAGGCTGGCCTCGGTCATCGCGAGGTCGTCGGGATGCACCTTCACCCGCCAGTCGGCATAGCGCAGGCCGCGTTCGCGCAGCGCTGCAGGCCACTCGTACAGCTCGTACATGCGCTCGTTGCATTCCAGCGCGTCGTCGCCCGGGGTCCAGGTCCAGATGCCGAGTTCGGCGGTGTCGGCCGCCATCGCCAGTTGGTCGTGCGCGCGGGTCAGCGCCTGGCGCTGGCGATGCCGGTCGGTGATGTCGGCGATGACGCCGACCAGCAGGCATTCGCCGTCGATCCACATCGAACCGAGGCTGATCTCGATCGCGAACGCATCGCCGTTCTTGCG